>NZ_CP048117.1:2366720-3066330 GCF_000469135.2 Bacillus sp. SB49 | reverse complement strand
TATACAAAGCGACTTTATTAGCCGAAACTTTTATTTCAAGGAGGCTTCTATGGCGACCAACCTGTACCTCGTACGACATGCCCATTCGACCTACACATCAGACGAAAGGAATCGACCGTTATCAGAAAGAGGATACAAGGATGCAGAGAAAGTGACCGAGCTTTTAAAAAAAGAGAAAATCGATGCCGTCCTTTCCAGCCCCTATGCAAGAGCGGTTCAAACCGTGGAAGGAACGGCTGTTTCTCATGGGAAAGAGGTGCATCTCCTCGAGGATTTTAAAGAAAGGACGTTGACGGAAGGGAAAGCCCCTGACTTTGAAGCGGCAATCGAAAAAGTATGGGCGGACCCGGACTTCAGCTGGGAAGGCGGAGAGTCGAACAGGGACGCACAGCAACGAGGGATCAGAGGCATGAAAACCGTCTTAGCAGACTATGAAAACATGAATGTCGTCATCGGGACGCACGGGAATATCATGGTGCTGATCATGAATTATTTTGACGAAGCGTATGGGTATTCGTTCTGGAAACAGCTTGCGATGCCTGATGTGTATAGACTCTCTTTTGAAGGGGAGTCGTTCATAGGGTGCCAAAGAATCTGGATGGACCTTTAAATCGGGGGTTTTATAATAAATCCCGGTTTGTGTTAATGTCGGGCCTGTGTTACCTTAGTTATAATGAACGTTCTATATAAGGATGATACGATGAAAAAATCAAGCAAAAAAGAAGCAATCATGGAGACAGCGGAAGCACTATTTTATGAGCACGGGTTTCATTCTGTCGGGGTCAAGAAAATCCTGGAGCAGGCAGACGTAGCGACGATGACGATGTATTATCATTTCAAATCGAAAGAAGAGTTGATCGCTGCCGTGTTACGGGAAAGGGAGAAGCAGTATTTCATGCGTCTGGACCTTATCATCAACAAGGATGGGGATGCGGAAGCGTATATCGATTCCATCGTAGAGGCCCATCTGAAATGGGTGGAAGAGGAAGGGATGAATGGCTGCATGTTCCTTCGGGCCAAGCAGGAGTATGCCGGAGCGAACGAAGACATTTCGTCGCTGACGCAGGAGCACAAGCAGAAGCTTATCGACAAAATCGCAAAAGATTTGAGGTTTTTCAAAAATGGCGAATCCCTTAGTGTACAGATTTCCATTTTGTTGGAAGGAATAACTTCGATGGCTCAGATTCTTGATATAGAAAAAGTGAAAGCCGGTGCTGGACATTTAGCAGATACGATAAAAGTTCAAACAAGGAAATAGTCGCTATTTCCTTTTCTTTTTACCCTAAATTAGAATGAACGTTCTATATAAATGGAGGTGCGACATGAATGCCAATAAACTGATATCCGTCGGTCTGCCGATGATAGCGGTCACGTATGGCTTATCCCGTTTCAGTTACGGGCTGATGCTTCCATACATTAGTGAATCGATACCTATGAACGCTTCCACTTCCGGTCTGATTTCTTCGTTGTCCTATTTAGCCTACTGTATCGCTATCGTTCTAGTGATGGTATTCTCTCAAAGGTTTACACCAACCTTCATCTTGATGACAGCCGGGTTCACGTCCGTCATAGGATTAGGAGTGATCGCTGCTTCTGCCAACCCCCTGCTCCTCGGTCTGGGTATTTTCACAGCCGGGCTGAGTACAGGCTTTTCCTCTCCACCATACGCAGATATCGTTCAGGAACATATCGAAGAAACGCAGCAGAGTCAAACGAACTCCTGGATCAACTCAGGCACCAGCATCGGAACAGCGCTTACGGGCGTGACGGCGATTGTCCTTAGTGACCATTGGAGAATCAGCTATCTCATCTTCATGGCAATCGCTGCGCTGGTATGCTTCCTTAATTATAAGTCACTTCCGAAACAGAGAATTGGGAGGAAGCAGAAGACGGTGCAAGTTAAGAAAGCCAATTGGCACCATTCCTTGCCATTGATCATTGCTGCGACTTTATTGGGAATCGCAAGCTCTGCTTATTGGACGTTTTCCAGAGACTACATCCTGCATTTGGACACAGCCCCTCTTTACCTGGGCGAGTGGTTTTGGGTGATTATCGGAGCGGCGGGGCTGCTTGGCGGGACCGTCGGGGGCGTCATCCAAAAAATCGGAATGGCAAGCGCCTACCGGATTTCTGTGATTCTGTTAGCTGCATCGTCTCTTGCATTGGTGTTTTTATCGGGAAACAAACTAGCAGGTGTGCTTTCCCCCGCTTTATTCGGCAGCTCCTATATTTTCATGTCAGGGGTTTTGATCCTATGGGGGATTTCCATATTCAAAAGCAACCCTTCTCTCGGAATCGGTGTTCCTTTCGTCCTGCTTGCCTTTGGGCAGGTAATGGGATCGACGCTTGCCGGAAGGTTGGTCGATATGGAAGGATATCCGTTTTTGTTTATCCTATTCTCGCTTGTCGGTATGATCGCCCTCTTTGTTGTTCCTAAAAGCAAGTATTGAGTCATCAAAGTAAAATATTGGAACCTGGATGGATTTAAAACGTAGATATGGTATAGACCCAGAAAGGCGGGAGAAAACGTGGACTATGGATTGCTGTTGCTCGGAATCGTTCTTCTAGGGGTTTCCTTTTTGGTCGGAGTAAAGAAACAGACGTGGCTGCTGGCGGGTTTTAACGAGAAGATGATTCGGAATAAGTCGTTGTTAGGCACCGTTACGGGCCTTGGCTTTTTTCTGCCTTTAGGTTTG
Source organism: Bacillus sp. SB49 (assembly GCF_000469135.2). Classification (NCBI taxonomy): domain Bacteria; kingdom Bacillati; phylum Bacillota; class Bacilli; order Caryophanales; family Bacillaceae; genus Bacillus; species Bacillus sp. SB49. The sequence goes on along the minus strand of NZ_CP048117.1, from coordinate 3,063,634 downwards.
CTTGCGATCTTCAACAGTGTGGTTCACTACGCCGGGGAAGGTACGGTCCTTATAGTCGCCATGCTCGTGCTGCTTACCATCGTATATGTGATCATCAATAGGAAATTGCTCGATTGACGCTTGAAAGGAGATGCCGGAACTCTATGGAGAGGTCCGGCATCTTTTTATACCATCGTATTGGTGAGCACCATCAAGATGTTCGTTTGGTAAAATTTTCATGGTATCATGAAAGGAAGAAACCCCATGGATACTTCTATTGCTCTGCCTAAGTTTTTCATGAATGGTGGGAATCTAATAAAAATGAAAAAAGGAGGGGATAGGATGAGTCATTCATTTATTGAACAGGTGCACTACGTCAGGATTCCAGTGAAGGATTTGACGGCTTCCGCCCGGTGGTACACGGACGCGTTGGGGCTCGAGCTTTTGACTATAACGGAAGAACCGGTGGCGATCATCAAAGTGGAGGATGGTCCGTTTCTACTTATCTTGGTGCCTACCAATGATGAAACGTTTGCTCATTTCACGATTAATAAGGAAGCGGCGTTCAGCATCGGGTTTACAAGTCCGAGGCTGGCTGAGCTTCACCAACACTTGACCGATCACAAGGTGAAGGTGGAGGAGATACGGGAAGACAACGGCCATGCTTACTTCCACTTCTATGACCCGGACGGCAATAAACTGCAGGTACACTGGTAACTAAAGGAGGCAGGAAGATGACTGAAAATAAAGAACAGAGAACCTGTGAGAAGGGCCATCGTTACTATAAAAGCAGCGATTGTCCCACTTGCCCGATTTGTGAAAGCGAGCGAAAACCGGAAACCGGATTTCTCTCCATCCTGGCAGCTCCCGCCAGAAGGGCTCTTGAAAACAATGGAATCACGTCTTTGGAGACGTTATCTGCTTACAGGGAAGAGGAAATCTTGAAATTTCACGGCCTGGGGCCGTCGTCGATACCGAAGCTGAAGGGCGCTTTGAAAGAGAAAGGGTTAGCTTTTAAAGAGGAATGATTTCGGAAAGGAAAAGGTGATCGGTATGTCTGATTATGTCATGCAGATGAGGAAGCTGATTGGAACAAGACCGTTAATCGTACCTGGGTCGACCGTGCTTGTATTCAACGATTCCGGAGAGCTTTTGCTGCAGCATCGTTCTGATACAGAGGAGTGGGGATTACCAGGCGGAGCCATGGAGCCCGGGGAAAGTTTGGAAGAGACCGCTGCGAGGGAGCTTTTTGAGGAAACGGGTCTGCGGGCGGAGAGAGTCACGTTCATCGACCAACTGTCCGGGAAGGAATTTTATTTCAAATACCCGAACGGCGATGAGGTGTACAACGTGATCGGCATTTATGAAGCGCAGCATACATTTGGGAAATTAGCGATGGCCGATGGAGAGAGCATCGACCTGAGGTATTTTCCGATAGACGGACTGCCTTCAAATGTTGTTGATTGGGCGAAGTTGGTGATCGATAACTATAGGCAGAGTAAGGATAAGCGATAAGGATTCTGACATGTGCGAGGGGAGGATTCTATGGGAAAGTTAGGGAAATGGACGCTCATTGCGATGGCAGGTGCAGGAGTTATCGTCGGTTTCCTCATCGTTATTTTTATCGTCGATATGACTCCTGATGCAGGAAAAGAAGAGGAAGTGAAGGAGAAGGCAGGTGCGTATCTGGACGCTCATTTTTCCGGGCAGATGGAGATGTACGATACGTTGTACGACAACATGGGGAATTTCCACGGATTCGATTATGCTGCCAAGGTAAGGAATACAACGAACGGCGTCGACTTCACCGTCTATGAGGATGCTGCCAGTAAGGAAATGGTGGATACGTATGCCGTCAATTATTTTGAAGATGAGCTCTCTGATTTGATTATGGAGGATGTGGAAAAACGGTTTACCGAGATCGAAATGGTGATGGTAAGCTATGCGGACCCGGCCGTGACGGATAAGTATATAGGGGAAACGGATCTGCCTGCTATTCAAGAGCTGGACGCAGCTCCTTCCGTGTCCATATGGGTCAATCGAGAGCGGAAACCTGTGGATGAGCGAAGCGTCGATGAGCTTTTGGATATTTTGAAGAATGATCTTAAGCTTCCTCATGCCCAAGTGATGGTCCAGTACCAGGCAGAGGAGGAAGAGGGAATACTTACAAAGGAATACTAGAGCTTCCCGGAAGTGGGCTCTGGATAACGTCCCATTTCCCCTGCCATCCTGTAAAAGAAATGGTCGTCTCTTTAAATACAGGAAGTCAATTATTCCACTTCACCCCAGTCAGGGTTCCAGACGACTTCCCATAAGTGCCCGTCCGGGTCCTGGAAGTGTCCGGAGTATCCACCCCAGAACGTATCGTGCGCCGGGTCGGTGATTGATGCACCAGCTTTTTCCGCCTTAGCCATCACTTCATCGACCTCGGCTTTACTGTTGACATTGTGACCGAGCGTGAACTCGGTCGGGCTCGGGCTGCCTGTTTTCACTTTCGTTTCATGAGCGATGCTTTCCCGATTCCATAAAGCAAGCTTCAGACCAGGCTGCAAATCAAAGAATGCGACCGCTCCATACTCGAACTCCTCCCCGACAATTCCCTCCGTCGGAAAGCCGAGGCCGTCCCGGTAGAACTGCAGCGATTCCTCCAGGTTATCGACGCCGATCGTAATGACAGATACTCTTGGCTTCATGGGAAACCACCTCCTGTTAATATGGGTTTATTTTACCATGTAAATCGTTCGAAGCAGATAAAAAAAGCCAGAGCATGCGCTCTGACTAAAGATTGGAGGGGGACTCGCCATGAAGGTTTGAATGCAGTCAAAGCACTTCATTTGGGGAGCCACCATCTGCATCCTTTCCATTTCGTTCCTTCCATAAACCCTCACTTACCCTTCAGTCCCAAAAAAAGCAGCACAAGCATACCAATAAAATTCAGAACCATCGCACCGAGCATGATCCATCCGGCCGTATCATAGGGAAAAAAGTTAAACATGCTGTTCTCCGATCTGCTTTTTATTATGTAGTATGCGCGGAGCCTGTGGTTGTATTCGTCCTTACTGGCAATGTTTCCGGTAAAGGTTCAGAAGGTGGTCCAATTCCTGCGAGATCTTGACGATGCTTTGATAGTCGGCGTGGCTGAGGTAGGCGTTGTACATGTTCCGTCTTTTCTTCTCGATGCGCTCTTTAAGTAAGATGCACGCGCTCATGGCTGTCCTCCTTTCATAGGTATACATAAAAAAGCCGGGAGAATTGCTCCCGACCAGAATGTGGTAATTAAATTTTAGCACATATCAATAGGTATATACATTGGCAAGCCTTGAATCTATGTCAGATAGCTATTCAATGAAAGGAAATGATTTACTCTCTGATTAGGATTAGACATTTCTTAGTTAAAGTAGATGAGAAATACTTACCATGAGAATAGCTTTGTGGATCGTTCCAAATATCTTCAAATAATTCTTTTATAATCTTTTCTACCCTGGAAGAGTCATCGATTCTGCTGGTAAGTAATCTGTATATGTATTGGATGTAGCAATCATAAATTTCGGTTAAAGAATCTTTGTCTTTGTTTTCAATTCTCTGGAGAAGGTCTTGTTCCAATCTCATTCAAGGGCTCCTTAGGTATATTGTATTAGTTCTGTAATACCCCTGATATATATAGATAAACATCTTCAAATCGAAATATATGAAAACGTTTACTGTGACCGGTTAATCTCCTGGAAAAATATAAGGGTGTGTAAGAGCTGTTTTAAGGGATGATATGTATTCCTGCTTTACAACTCCAATTTTATCCAATACAATAATGATTAATCAATCAATCATTAATAACTATGGAAAAAGGAGTGGACACTTATGGCGATGCAGAAGTCTGCAGAAAAGAGAGAACGGATCCTTCAAGCTGCGATCCAGATGTTCTCTATGAATGGGTACTCCAATGCGACGATCAAAGAGGTGGCAAAGGCTGCCGGGGTAAGCTTCGGTACGGTGTTTACTTATTTTGAAAACAAGGAGGAGCTTTTCCACGCTTCTGTCCTGGAGCCGTTGGAGGAAGTGAAGGCGGTGATGCTCGCTTCACCGGAACCGTCGGAAGAGCCGACCGTGCAGATCCGCGAACTGATCGAGCAGCACGTTAATTTCTTCGCTCAGCAAACGGTCTATGTACGTCTGCTGCAGTATGTGATTGCCCAGCGGGAACGATTTCCTGATTTATTCATGGAGCTCGACCAATTTGCCGTTCAGCTGCGGAATGCGCTTCGTCCGTTGATCGTCAAAGGGCAGGAGCTTGGGGAGTTGATGGAACTGGAGCCGGATGACGTCAGTGATACATACCTTGCCTACGTCAACGGTGCGCGCCTGACTTTCACGGAGACAGCGGACGACCGTAAGGCGTGGGATATGTTCACCCGCCATGCCTACCTGCTGTTCGGGCCGAGATCCTTATGAAGAGGGGAGAGGGCATGTCCTTTAAACAGCTGCACCCGAATGTGAAGATCAGGGTATTCACGCAATTCATCACCCAGTTCTCCAACATGATGGTGCTTCCTTTCTTAACGGTATATTTCGCTCAGAAGGTCGGCGAGACGGTGACGGGTCTGATGGTCGCAAGCCTTGTATTCTTAGGAATCGCCGGCGGCATCATCGGCGGCTTCTACTCAGACCGGATCGGGCGCAAGCGCTTGATGGTTTGGGCAGAAATCGGCTCCGCTTTCACTTTTTTTATCATTGCCTGGCTGAATTCCCCGTGGTTGGACGCGCCGTATCTCACCTACAGCTTCTTTATTTTCGGGATGTTCTTCGGCGGGCTGATCGGTCCGGTCTCCCAAGCGATGGTGCTCGATGTGACCTCCAGTGAACACCGGCGCTATGTATTCACACTGTTGTACTGGGTCGGGAACATTTCCTCCGCGGTTGCCGGCGTGATCGGGGCCGTCCTTTTTCAACAGTACTTGTTCCAGCTGTTTCTCGGCATAGCCGGTGTCTCGCTGCTCTCTGCCGTCATCACACAACTCTTCATCACAGAATCCTACATCAAACCTCACCAAGAGCTGCAACCTTCTGTACAAAAAGTCCAACCAACGATATGGAACAATTATAAAGTCGTCTTTCAGGACCGGGTATTCCTGATGCTCCTCTTTGCAGGGATCTGTATATACTCACTCGAGGAACAACTGACGAACTTCCTGGCGATCCACTTCGTCCAAACGATCGAAGCGCAGCCGCTGCTTTCCTTTTCTTCCATAAATGTCGAGGTCGACGGGTTCCTGATCCTTGGAATCCTGCGCTCGGAAAACACGTTTCTCGTCGTCTTCGCTGCCGGTTTCCTTACGTGGCTCGTGAAAAAGTGGAGGAACAAAGCGATACTGTTGGTAGGATTGATATCCTATACGATCGGCTACACCCTGTTTACCGTGGTGGATTCTCCGTGGATCCTGATCGTACTGATGGCTGTCGTAACGTTCGGGGAGCTGTTATATATCCCCGTCAAACAGAGCATGCTTGCAGATCTGGCTCCGGATAATAAACGAAGCTCGTACTTAGCGGTTTTCCAGTTCACCGGCTACATCGCCATGCTCGTCGCCGCTCTCGGCGTCCTGTTAAGCGGATTCGTGCCTGCCTGGGTGATGGGGATGAAATATCTGGTGCTCGGTGCCGTTGGGCTTGTCCTGTTTCTGCGTGTCGATACGCATCTCACTCGGACGGAGGAGAAGGAAGAAGCGAAGGCAGGTAATTTATAGCTTATATTGATTGATGAATCAATCAATAGTATCGGTGCGTACCGTCCAAATCGTGCACCGAAAGTCGGGTACTCCGCATCCCGACCTGTTATTCTAAGTCTATAGGAGGTCATGCCAGTGGATAGGCTCAACGCTATGAACAACGCAATCCAATATATCGAGGAACACCTGACCGGGGAGATCGACATGAAGGAAGTGGCGGCAATAGCACAATGTTCGGAATACCATTTCCGAAGAATGTTTCCCTTCCTTGCAGGCATCCCACTCTCGGAATATATCCGGCGCAGGCGGCTGACGCTTGCAGCCTTTGAGTTGAGGGAGGGCGGTGCCAAGGTCATCGACGTAGCTCTCCGCTACGGGTACGGCTCCCCCGACGCTTTTGCCAAGGCGTTTCAACACATGCACGGCATCACACCGTCTGAAGGGAAGCGGGACGGAAAAGCCTTGAAAGCCTATCCGCCGATGTCCTTCCAGTTATCCATCAAAGGAGGAGTGGAAATGAACTACCGTATCGAAGAAAAAGAAGCATTCCGTATCATCGGTTTGAAAAAGAGGGTCCCCATTATTTTCGAAGGGGTCAACCCGGAAATCGCAGCCATGTGGGAAGCGTTGGACGAATCATCGATCCGGGAGCTGAAGCAGCTGTCGAACATCGAACCATCCGGCATGCTCAGTGCATCGGCGAACTTTTCCGAAGGGAGGATGCAGGAGGAGGGAGAACTCGACCACTATATAGGGGTCGCGACCACCGAAGCGTGTCCCGATGCCTTCGCAAAGCTTGAGGTCGAAGCCTCGACATGGGCGGTGTTCGAAGCCGCCGGTCCTTTTCCGGAAACGCTGCAGGATGTCTGGGGACGGATTTACTCGGAATGGTTCCCGGCATCGAACTATGAACAAAAGGAGGGGCCGGAAATTCTTTGGAATGAGTCGAAGGACGTGAGCGCTCCGACGTTCCGGAGCGAGATCTGGATCCCGGTTTTAAAGAAGTAAAAGAGCTGTTTCGGCAGCTCTTTTTTTCGTGTTTTGGATTTAACCGGGAAGATGGTCTCCATTTAATTTGCTATGAGAGAGGAAAAGAAACTTTATTTATAGAAATTCGCTTGTTAAGGAGTTAACTAATAATAAGAGAGGGAGTGATTAATTGGGAAGCTTAATCCTGTCCGGCGGCGGAAGCTATGAACAAAACCTCGACGTATATCAGTTTCTCGTAAATAAGGTGGATGCAGATAAACCCATCCTCTATATCCCTTTGGCTGGTGATGCAGAGCATCGATCCTATCAAAGGAGCTTCGATTATATTAAGAGTATCCTTATGCCATTAGGCGTAAAAGAATTCGTGATGTGGACAGACCTTGCCGATAAGAAACGGGAGGACTTAACCCGTTTTTCTGCGGTTTATTTCAGTGGAGGGAGAAGTGTAACCTTGCTGGAAGTATTAAAGAAGAGTGGATTCGATGAGGTTATAAGACAGTACTATAACGATGGAGGAATTATCTTTGGTCAAAGTGCCGGGGCCATCCTGTTCGGAAGTGATATTTCCTACACGACTAAACAGAGACAAACCAACCAATACAGGCCACTTCAGCTCCTGCATGGAACTAGGTTATGGTGTCATTATGTCAAAGAAGATGATGAATTCATTTACCATCATTTAAACAAAGAAAATATTCCTTTTATCGCACTTGCCGACGGAGGAGCCATACATGTTACGAAAAGAAGGATAGAAGTGATTGCGGAAGACGTTTATGAAATGAGAAACAACAGGGATGGAAGGTGTAAGAATCAGCTGCGACGCGGACAACCTCTGAAAAATTAAATTCGAAAGGGTGCCCCTCATTACTACTATGGAGATGCACGTCTGGAATCCGACGGCCTATAGACATGGGAGATATTTGGAGAAGGTGGAATGGGGGGAGACAAAAGATGGTCTTATCCTTACCTTTGAAAACGAAAAGGGTATGATGCACTTTCATTAGGATACGTATGACGAGGGAAATTTCGTTCTGTCCTTCCGAATTGCGGGGGAAGTGAAGATGGGTTCTTTTGTTGAACATGCTTCCAAAGCGCGGGCGGGTGATGTTGGAAAAGACGACAGGCCGTGGTACTTGTATAAATGCACGGATTCGGAATATCTTGAATGGTATGATGAACAGCCGGGGCCGGGGAGGGAAATCTATTCTATTCAACACCACGTCATAACGACTTCAGAAACGACGTTTGACATACGTTGCACGTATGAACCGCGTATCACCTACATAGAGAAAAAGGATAATCAGGAGAGCCGGCCATCATAAAGAGGAAACAGGCCGAGAGCAGTTGAAAGTTTCTATAGATCGGTTGATAAAAATAGCTGGTTTAAAGGAGGACGAATATTTGCCTAAGTGACCTGTTACTCCTCTTTTTTTCCTCTCAGTTTCCGAATCCGTGGAATAATGAAGGCCCAGGAAATAAACCCGCCTATCGCTAGACCTGTAACGTTCTCCCACCGTATCTCTCCGCCGACAAAGTACCCAAAGAGAACAGCAAATACAGCAAACATGATAGCGGAAATCATCCCGTTTTTCATTCGCTCTTTCATGAAGCATCTCCCTTTCCGCTTGATATACCAATAGCGTGATGATGAAAGGTGTTTCCATGTAAAGTTACTTCAGTATAACGAAATACAAGCGCTTATTAAATAAATGGTTAGTGGAGCATGCAATTGGTCACAGGCCATGGCTGCGTTTTTTACAGCGGATGACCTGTGAACATCAATGAATGCCCAAATAAACAAGGGCGTCTTTAACGGAGGCCAGAGTAGGAACATCAGACAAATTTATCCCTAATTTTGTTGCCTCGATCGCCATCTCAGGCCGTAAGCCGGTAAGCACCGCCTGTACGCCGAGCAGAGATAAGACGTGGATGATTTTGAACAGGGAATCAATCACCACATCATCTAACCTGTACACCCCGGAGAAATCTATAATGAGGTATTTAAGTGCTTGATCCTTTACTTTTTCAGGGATGATTTCTAAGATCATTCCTGCTTTGTCCTCACATATGTTCCCTGTTAATGGAAGGATAGCAATATTACTCATGATAGGCACGATGGTTGCTGACAGCTCGTTTATTTCCTGAAGCATATCCTCCTGCTTTTTTTCGCTTTCTTTCCGGATGGTGATATCACGGATATAGGATTGAATGGCTTTATTATTTTCCCCAAGCATAACGGGATGGCAATATAATTCAACGGTCACCGTTGTTTTGTCCATTCGATAGATGGTCTCTTCAATGACAGCTGCTGGAGAATCGTAAGCCGATTGAATCCTCCGCTTGATTGCACCCTTGGACGACTCTTTAAATATATCTAACGGGCTTATCCCGATCACACTTTCTTTATCCGTCCGGAAGAATTCCTCCGCCGCCTTGTTTATATACAGGATTTTGTAGTCTGTATGAAGAATGATCGGGTCCAGAGAATACTCCATTACTTCCTGGTAATTTATGTCTTCTATACCTTTCAACATTTTTCCACCTCTATATCAGTAAAATATATGAATATATTTTCTAGCATAGCATAATACAGGTTACTTGCTTCATTAAAAGGTCGGCCGGTCATGTATATCCAATGTATGGAAAATGCTTGGTGTTTCTTGTATATTTGAGTGGAAGCTGCACTCTGTGATCCGACGATGAATGGTTTTAGAAGGACTGGTTGAATCTTGGCAACTTTATAAGGAGGAATGGACGTGTATAAACATATCATTTGGGACTTTGACGGCACACTGTTCGATACGTATCCGTGGATGGCGCGGGCGTTCAAGGAAACGCTGGAAAGCCGGGGAATTGACGAGCCGGCAGAAACCATTGAAGGGCATATGCGGGTGTCGGCATCCACTGCCTACAAGCATTATGAACAGAAATATGGAATAGATGAAGATTTTCTGGCCGCTTATAACAAGAAGAGAAGCGAAGCCGAGATGGAACACTCTAAGCCGTATGAAGAGATCGAAGCCGTCTGTACCTACATAGCTGCATCAGGCAGAAAGAATTACCTGTTTACCCATAAGGGAATCACGGCCGTCGAATTACTACAAAAGGCCGGGATAGCCGACTGCTTTACGGAATGCATCACTGCGGAACGAGGATTTGCGAGAAAGCCGAGTCCTGATGCGATCCATCATTTGATAGAGAAACATAGGATGAAGCCGGAACAGACGATCATGATCGGTGACAGGGACCTGGATCTTCTCTCGGGAAAGAATGCAGGAATCAGCGCCTGCTACTTTTCGGAGCACAAGGAAGAAAGCGACCATGCCGACCATACTCTCCATGACTTTAAGGAGCTGTATTCCATTCTTTAAATTCTGCCTTTTGTTTTGTAAAGCCATAAGGAAACCATCATACAAAAAAGGACACAAATGCTCATTTGTGTCCTTTTCCTGATTATTCAAGATTGGCATGCTTTCCATACATCTTATCGGAATCCAGTCCTTTTTTCTCCATAAAGCGAAGGATCAAGGCGTCATAGAACAGCAGCATCGTCTGCTCGAACAGCGTTCCCATCGGTTGGATAGAGCTGTGACTGCCGGCAGATTGGTCTTTCGTCATGCCTGGCAAGGGAATGACAATGTCGGCCATTTGTCCAATCGTCGATTCCGGAGAGATCGTGACCGCAGCCACTTTTCCCCCAGAATGTTTAGCTTTTTCTGCAATAGCGACAAGGGTTTTCGTTTCTCCAGATCCGGATCCGACGATCAACAAATCACCAGGTTCGAGATTGGCTGTTACCGTTTCCCCCACGACATAGGCATCGATTCCCATATGCATCATCCGCATGGCGAAGGATTTTCCCATGAAGCCGGATCGGCCTGCGCCTGTAACGAATACTTTCTTGGAAGCTGTAATTTGGTTCACAAGCTCCTCTGCTTTTGACTCAGGGATCTGCTGGACCGTCTGAGACAGTTCTTCCATGATCTCCGCTAAGTAACCAGCCGTTTTCATTTCCTTCACCCTTGTTTCAGTAATGTCTGCATCTCGCGTGCGGTCGCCTGCTTGTCCTCTTTGCTTGTGATGCCGCCGCCGACGATGACGAGATCAGGGTTCTGCTTCACGACTTCCGGAAGTGTTTCCAGTTTTATTCCACCAGCAATGGCCGTTTTGGCATTTTTTACTACGCTTTTGATCGTGTGCAGGTCTTGGAAGGAGTCTTTTCCTTCTGCTTGCAGATCGTAGCCTGTGTGTACGCAGATATAATCGGCTCCAAGCTGATCCAACTCTTCCGCGCGGGCAGCGATATCTTTTACGGCAATCATATCGACAAGGATTTCTTTTCCTTGGTTTTTCGCTTCGGCCACCGCACCTTTGATAGACTCGTCTTCCGCTGTTCCGAGAATGGTAATGATGTCTGCGCCCGCAGCCGATGCCTGGCTTACTTCATAGCCGGCAGCGTCCATGATTTTCAAGTCGGCCAGAACCGTCAAGTTCGGGAAGGCGGCTTTCATTTCTTTTACTGCTTTCAGTCCTTCGTTGATCACGACAGGGGTGCCGATTTCGACAACGTCGATGTATGCTTCCACCTCTTTGACTACTTCAATCGCTTCTGGAATATTGACGAGATCTAATGCTAATTGTAATTTCATGTATATTCTCTCCTTCTCTATGGTTCGAGTATCGTGTGCCGGATAAAGTGGAATGCTTTTATCGCGGGCATGTTCCATAGTATACTAAGGCCGTTCCAGAATAAAAAGTACGCACATTAATCGCATATAGTGATAAAAAGTATACTATTGGATGATAGAAGGGGTGGCGAGAGGGATGCCGAACTTAGGAGAGAAATCGTTTAACTGTGAAAAGGAATTGACCCTGTCTGTAATTGGGGGGAAATGGAAGATGCTGATCTTATGGCACTTAGGTAAGGAAGGCACGAAACGATTCGGAGAATTGAAGGCGCTCATGCCTGGGATCACGCAGCGGATGCTCGTCACACAACTGAGGGAGCTCGAAGCCCATTTGATCGTGCACCGGGAAGTCTACCCGGTCGTTCCCCCGAAAGTCGAGTACTCGCTGACGGAACATGGGGAAAGTCTCATGCCTATTTTGGATGCCATGTATGAATGGGGGAAGGATTACGTCGAGAACGTGTTGGAAAAGGAAGACTCATCCGCCATCTGACAGGACGCGTTTACGAGCGGATGCTAATCCTGTTTCCTGCCTTTTCTCCTAAAGAAAAAAACATCCAAATAAGTCACAAGTGTTGCCGGAATAAGAAGCGCCGGCTTTTCTGCAGCTTCGAAATCAAAAATCTGATCGAGCAGCAGCATCACCAGGTAAAGGTAGACAGGAATGCCGATGATCTTCAGCAGGACGACCGCAACTTTCATATATATCCCTCCACAAAGGTGTGTTCCTTTACGAGGGATGCTGTAAACGAAAAACGTGCCGGAGCAAGCAAGACTCCGGCACGTTTTTTGTATATTATTCTTGATTTAAGCGGGTATGGTTTTGACCACACTTCGTACATTGCGTCCACAGCGTCGTGACGATTTTCTCGGAAAATTCGTTAGGTACGACCTTGATGACTTTTTGTTCGTCATGGTGGCAATGGGTGCAGTGGTTCTTGATCAAGCTACCGACTTCGTATGTTTGCATAGTTTTGCCTCCTCTCTAAGATTCGTGAGGCAACAGCAGGAGCAACCAGTTTAATATATTTGTAGAAAAGTTTCAAGCAATGTATATAGTTACCATGAGGGTATATAAAAATATATTCATATAGCATAAAATGTAAGAAAAAGGGGAGGCGTTTAGATGGGGTTGGAAAGCAGGGAATTAAACAGAATTATCACGAACATAAGCAGCGATATCGATTTTTCCGGTGTCGTCCATGTGAAACAGGGAGAGGAAGTATTGGTGCACCGGGCCTTCGGCTGTGCGGACAGGTCGGAGGAACGGCGGAATGATATTCACACCCGCTTCGGAATCGCATCGGGGTGCAAGTTGTTCACCGCCATCGGCATCTGCATGTTGGTCGAGCAGGGAAAGATAGACTTCCACACGCCGCTGGCTGACTGTCTGGATATAGCTTTTCCTCACGTGGACCCGCAGGTTACGATCCATCAGCTGTTGACCCACACGTCAGGCATGCCGGACTACTTCGACGAAGAGAAGAGCGATTACGAAGAACTGTGGAAGGACTATCCGGTGTACCGGATCGAATCGCTTCATGATTTCCTGCCGCTTTTTCAGGAGGAACAGATGAAATTCCCGCCCGGCGAACGGTTCCGTTACAATAATGCGGGCTATATCGTCCTTGGTCTTATCCTGGAGCAGCAAACAGGGCGCACCTTCACGGAATACATCGAAACGGAAATTTTCAAGCCTTGCGGTATGATGAATTCGGGCTACTTCTCGATGGACAGACTCCCCCGGAATACGGCTCTCGGGTACATCGATGAGGAGGAAGCAGGGACTTGGCGGACCAATATTTACGCCCTTCCGAAACAGGGCGGATCGGACGGAGGTGCCTACACGACGGCCGCTGATATGATCAAGCTGTGGGAGGCACTGTTCCGTTATGAGCTGCTGGAGGAAGAGACGACGAACAAACTCCTTCATCCTCATCGAGCGGTGAACGAAGAGATTCATTACGGCTACGGGATCTGGATGAATAAGAAAGGGAGCGACATCTATAAATATCACGTGATGGGGTACGACCCGGGCGTCAGCTTCCGCGCATCTGTCTATCCCGGGCTTGATGTCAAAGTGGTGGTGCCGTCCAATAAGGAGTCCGGGCCTTTGGAGATGACGAAAGGGTTGGAGGAAATACTATTCGCTGAGGAGATACGAAAATGACTACAGGAAACGTAACGATTGTGGAATGCAACGAAGAAAACTGGTATGCGTGCTGTACCTTGGAAGTGGCGGAGGAGCAGCGTGAGTTCATGGAGCCGAACGCCGTATCGATTGCCCAATCCAAGTTCGAACCTACGCTGAAACCTTATGCTGTTTGTTTGGAAGAGGAGGTCGTCGGTTTCCTCATGTATAATTCGGTGCCGGAGGAATTGGACGGTTACTGGGTGTACCGTATTATGGTCGATAAAAAGTTCCAGGGGCGGGGAATCGGCAGAGCGGCAACGAGCTTGATGATTACCGAAATGGAGAAGTTACCGGGGGCCGGGAAGATCGTTGTCGGGTACCATCCGAAGAATACCGGAGCTCACAAGCTTTACGAGAGTCTGGGTTTTGTCGACAACGGAGATCGGTTCGGGAAAGAAATGGCCGTCATCCGAAAGATGCATTCGTAGGGAAAAGGGCGAACCGTCGCCCTTTTTTATTTTTTCTATTTCTATGAGGTATGATAAACTGATTTTCGAAAAAATGTACATAGTTTTAGGAAATAGAAAGGAGTGTTTCTTTTGAACGTTCCTATCAAGATCATGTTAGCTGGAATCGCGATTCTGTTAGTCGGCGTCTTGTTCCAAAACGAGCCCGGGCTTCGCTACGGTTTGTGGATCGGTGGGTTTGGTTTGGTTGTAACCATTATAGGTTTACTTACGCCGGAAGATCGGAAGTAGGACAACACCTTAATAAAGACGACTTTTACTGAATTCTCACATGGGACTTAAGAAAAACTTCGCAAAAAGACACCCAAATGAAAAGGGATAGTTACCTTGAAGGGCGGAGGTAAATGGGCAGACTCCTACGGGCTCACCGGCCGCCCTGTGGAAAGCGTCCCATTTACCGGAGTCCGCTCTCCACATAAGCATTTTTTTATTTTTAGCCTCTATTCTCAGAGGCTATTTTTTATAGGAGATAGAGAAGGAATCCCTGCTCTCTTCCAGAATAGATAAAGAGAAAAGAACTTCATCTGCAGAGGGGCTATGGGAATGAAATCTGAAAAAGAAAAGATGATCGCCGGTGAGTTTTATGATCCGGCCGATAGAGAATTACTCGAAGGCAGGCGCCGGTCGAGACGGCTGGTCCGCAGGCTGAATGATATAGAAGAAGAGGACGAAGCGGCACGTGCCGAAGTGTTGAAGGAGCTTTTCGGTTCGACAGGAGAGCAGCTTTACGTGGAATCGACCTTCCGCTGTGATTACGGCTATAACATTCATGTCGGGGAAGACTTTTATGCCAACTTCGACTGCACGATACTGGACGGCGGGAAAGTGACGATCGGCGACCAGTGCATGCTTGCGCCCGGCGTTCACATTTATACCAATACCCACCCGACCGATGCCGGGGAGCGGACGTCCGGAATTGAATTCACAAAGCCGGTGACGATCGGGAACCGTGTCTGGATCGGAGGGCGGGCAGTCATCAATCCGGGCGTGACCATCGGTGATGATGCCGTGATCGCCTCAGGTGCGGTCGTTGTAAAAGATGTACCGGACAATGTCGTGGTCGGAGGAAATCCGGCCCGTATCATCAAAAAATTGGATTAGCAGGGAGGCGGCGAACGTGTCGCCTTTTTTGTATTCTGGAAATGATTTGAAACGAAGAGGAAGAGAGAACGTACACAAGTAAGAGAGGTGGAAATGATGAAAGGATTGGAAGTATTGTTATTAATTCTGGCAGCCACTGGAGTGTGTATCTACCTTTTTTATGAGGCGGACTTTCTTATTTACACAGCCTTAGTCTGCGGAATCGTCTATTCTATCCTCCGTTGGAAACGGACGCACAAGCAGAGGAAGGGGGAGGTTTTAGCGAGCCCGGATGTCAGGAACCATAGCTCTTTTCATTCTTATGATAGAGAGTTTTTCGATGACGACATTTCGAGTGGAGATGGGGACGACACTTAAGGTGCAGGGAGCCTAAAAGGGGGAGTGGGATGGAACAGAGGTCGATGGTTCATCTGAAAAAATTAGCCGAAGAGATTGGGTGCCGCCCGGTCGGAAGTGAAGCCAACCACGAAGCGGCGCAGTATATAGAGGAATGCTTCGCAGGCTGTGGCCTGGAGGTAGAGGTCCAGACATTTGAAGTGCCGGACTGGCAGCTCACGGATGCTTACATAGAGGTAGACGGGAGGAGATTGGAAGCAACGGGGAATAACTTTTCCGAGTCGTGTGCCGTTACCGGGGAGATCGTTCCTTTCTGCACGATGGATGAACTGGACGCATCTCCGGAACTCCACGGGAAAATCGCTTTTCTCTACGGGGAGCTTTCCAAGGAAAACTACGTTCCAAAGGGCTTCTCCATCTATAACCCGGAACATCACCGCCGGACGATTCAATTACTTGAGGATAAAGAGCCTTCTGCCATCCTCTTCGTAAGTATGGAGAAAGGGCAGCGTGTTCCGATCGTCAACGATTGGGACTTCCGGATTCCGTCGCTCACGGTAACGCCGGAGACGGCTCTTTCCGTCAAGGGTACCGCAACGGTCGTGATCCAGTCGGAGAGAAGACAGGGGAAAACGTGCAATGTGATAGGTCGCAGGCAAGGAGCAGGTCGGGAGAAAATCATTCTTGCCGCCCACTATGACACCGTATTCGATACAGCCGGTGCCTTTGATAATGGGTCGGGTGTCGCCCTCCTCCTCGCGCTTGTCGAGGAAATCGCCAGGCGGACGGACTGGCGTACAGGATTTGAATGCATCGCCTTCAGCTCAGAAGAATACCTCGGCCTCGGAGACGATCACTACGTGAAGGAGCACGAAGCAGGTTTGAAGGATGCAATTGTCGCCATGAATTTCGACGGAATTGGTCAGTCCCTCGGCACGAATACGATGACGCTTATGGCCGGGTCAGAGGCATTGGAGAAAGCGTTGAAGCGTCGGAAGCACTCCCACCCTGCGGTGCAATGGCGGACCCCGTGGTATGAAAGCAATCATTACACCTTTTTCGCGCGCGGCGTCCCGAGTATCCCGTTCAGCTGCACCGGTGTTTCCGACCTGCTCCACTCGAAGGAGGACACAATCAGTTGGATCAGTCAGGAGAAGCTGCAGGAAGTCCAGTCGCTTGCTTTAGAGATCATCGAAGACCTGCAGGACAGGCAGGTGGAATGGGCGAAGAAGCAGGATTCATGAAGGAAGGGAGAGGAATGTATGGTTTATATCGTGGCAGTTTTCTCGCTTGCCTTTGTGTCGCTGCTTATTTTAGTTGCCTATAAATTATTGATAAAGAAAGAAACCATCCACAATTATTATACGCCGTTCGATCATATTACCGGCCAGGTCGTCCATGAGTTCCAGGAAGAAAATTTGGAAGACGAAGAGGTGGAGGAAAGCGAGCAGGGGGATGGGAAGAGACCGGAGGAAAACGATTGATAGAAACGCCGGCTGCCGCATTCACACTTTACAAATGAGATATACAATGGACTGAACACCTATATAAGCATGAGAAAAAGAGGCTGATCCCTGGATCAACCTCTTTTCTTTAAGACTTTTTCAATAGAGCCTCGATATTCGTATTCAGCTTCACCAATTCCGTCTTAATTTCCGCCAATTCCTTCTTTACCCCTTCAAACGTGTCCGATGCAGCTCCGGTGATGTCACCGAAAATGCCGGACAGGTCCAAGTCGTCTGCAGCATCGTTTTTCAGCAGGTTGTTGAATAAAGCATCCTCTTTCGTCAGTTTGGATGCGAGATTCATCAAAGAATCCAGATTCAATTCTTGGGACGAATCTTTCTTCGTTTCTTTTGAATTGTTCTTATCGATTTGATCGAATTTACTCATAGGTATTTCCCCTTTCTCTAATAATGAAGGGGCTGTGGTTTTATCCATAGCCCCTTATGATTAGTTGATGGTTCGCAGGATCTCATTAATGCAGTTAATGACGATCTGGCGTTGCTCACTGGATCCTAGTAGAACAGCGACCAAAAGACCCAGCAAAAACAGGACAGCGATCAGTACCGCAACTAAGTTTCGTAAGAAGTTCATGATTTTCCCTCCTCCATTACTGGAATGTAGGAGACGTCTCTTACTTTAATAATCTATGAAAAAACCTCCTACCCGCTTGTACCATCGCCTTTGTTGATAGAAATGAGCCGAATTGCTCAATGGTGAACAGTAGTTTGAAGGGAGAGTGGAAGGGTACTTCAATTGGATGGAGTCTATTACATCCGAATATGGAGGGTTTTGATGGGGGAGATGGGAAGGAACATCGTCATCATTCTATTAGTGATCGGAGGCTGGGCCGCGGTCATTCTCCGTGATTTTCCCGGTGCAAAGGCGAAGGCAGACGGGTCCAAAAGTCTTGTCATCTTGGCTGTCGTCTGTTCGGCATTACTTATATGGATCGGGATGAGCTTATAACCATGAAAAAAACGGCCGGGGAAGCTCCCCGGCCGTTCGTTCTTTCCTTTATTAGAGATTATTATTCTTCTGTCATGATTTCCTGCAGTTCATCGAGCATCTGGTTGGCTGCAATGACGCCTCCGGCAGTGTTCCAGACGGCATCGCTCACTTTATGAGCGTTTCCTTCCTGGACTACATTGAGGTTCTTCCATAATGGATCGCTTGTCCATTCTTCTTCTGTGCTCAATGCTTCCGGGTCGTCCTGAGGGGCGTAAGTGAAGTAGAAGAGGATATCTCCATCCATTTTCGGAATGGCTTCTTTTCCTACTTCGATGGCAAGTTCACCCATTTTGTTGCTTTCGTCGAACATCTCTGTCTGTGCTTCGGTACGTTTGAAGCCAAGCTCGTCAAGGATGACTCCGGAGAAGGAATCCTTGTAGTAGATCCGGGATGTTCCGGCCATGAAGCGTACGACGGAAACTTCCTGATCTGTCTTATCTCCAAGGGCTGTCTTCACTTCTTCGACGTGCGCGTCATAGTCAGCAAGTACTTCTTCGCCTTTGTCTTCAAGGCCGAGTGCCTCTGCGTAAAGCTTGAAGTTCTCCTTCCAGTCTCCGCGCAGCTGCTCGGAGAATACGGTCGGTGCAATAGCGCTAAGTTTGTCATAGACGGCTTCCTGACGCTGTTTGTTTCCGATGATCAGATCCGGCTGCAGTTCCGCGATCTTCTCTACGTTCACTTCCTGCTCCAGACCGACGACCTCGACACCATCCATGTCTGCTTCGATATGCTTATACCAAGGATCGCCAAGCCACGATTGGACGGCTCCGGTCGGTTGGACGCCGAGTGCCAGGACGGCTTCTGTTCCTTCGTTAGTCAGTACGACGACTTTCTTCGGCTTCTCCGGGATTTCCGTTTCTCCCATCGCGTGCTTCACCGTGTACGATTCCCCGCCGTCGCCACTGTTGGTGTCTTCTGCCTCTTTATCCGAGTCGCTTCCGCAAGCGGTAATGAACAACAGCGCAAGAACGGATAAGAATACCCATAAACTCTTCTTATATGTACGCATAAGTCTCCTCCTAAGAATGATATTCATTATCATTTACCTAAGCTATATAGTAAAAAAAGATGATACGTTTGTCAATGGCGATATTGAAAATCATTTTCAATAATAAGAATGTTTGATACAATTTCAATGGTTGTATGGAAGTGGCGAACGCTTGCGGCTTCCGCTTTTTAACACTTTGGTGTAGGGGAGATTCTCTTGATCCATTCCAATAGAGCAAAAACACTTGTATTTATCGGCAGTGTCCTGCTTATGCTTGCGTCGATGGGGGCAAGCATTGTGTACGGTTATGCCGACACGGGCTGGAACACGGCCTATCAGGCGTTCCTGGATTTCGATAATTCCAATGAACATATCATCATTCAGGATGTCCGACTTCCTCGGGCGCTGATTGCGACGGTTGTCGGGGCGGGGCTTGCCGTTTCCGGTGTCCTGCTTCAGGCGCTGACGAACAATCCGCTCGCATCTCCAAGCGTATTCGGGATCAATGCCGGAGCAGGCTTCTTTATCGTCGTCGCTTTTTCTTTCTTTTCCATCAATAATATCCAAGCCTTTACCTGGATCGCTTTCCTCGGAGCAGGCGTGACGGCGGCGATCGTCTACATACTCGGCTCTGCCGGGAGGGAAGGACTGACGCCGGTCAAACTGACGCTGGCCGGAGCGGCGATGGCGGCGTTCTTTTCTTCGATGACGCAGGGACTGCTGGTCGTGAATGAGGCAGCCTTTGATGAAGTGCTTTTCTGGTTGTCCGGATCGGTGCAGGGAAGGAAGCTGGAATCCTTGATCACGGTGCTTCCTTATATGACGGTTGGTTTCGTCCTGTGCATTTTCCTTGCCGGGAAGATCAATATCCTTGTCATGGGGGATGACGTAGCGAACGGTCTCGGGCTGAAAACGCCGCTTGTCCGGTTCTTCGGCATTGCTACGGTCGTGCTGTTATCCGGGGGTTCAGTCGCCATCGCAGGTCCGATCATTTTCGTAGGCGTCGTCGTGCCGCATATTACGAAGTACCTGGTCGGCAACGATTACCGCTGGATTCTTCCGTACAGTGCCGTTCTCGGTGCGATTCTCCTGCTGAACGCGGATATCGCAGCAAGGTACATCGTCATGCCGAGTGAGGTGCCTGTCGGTGTCATGACCGCGATGCTCGGCATTCCTTTCTTCATTTACATTGCGAGAAAAGGGAGGGAGGACGCATGAATAGATACAAAACGATCCGCTCGAAGAACGGGCGTATTTCCTTTCTTATTGATAAAAAAGCCTTGCGTATCAGCCTGATCCTGCTACTGACGGCAGCGATCGTATTCCTGATCAGTACCGGGGTCGGTGAGACGATGATCAATCCGATTGACGTTTTTCAAACATTGATCGGAAACGGTACCGCCTACCATGAATTGATCATCCAGTCGTTCCGCTTACCGAGGATCATCGTTTCCTTCCTCGTCGGTGCTTGTCTGGCTGTAGCGGGAGGCATCCTTCAGAGTCTCGTACGTAATCCGCTCGCATCACCGGACATCATCGGGATAACGGGTGGAGCGTCAGTGGCTGTCGTTGTCTTCCTGATGCTGTTCTCGGATCAGAACAATTCCTTGATGGTAAGTATTCACTGGATGCCGCTTGCCGCCTTCATCGGCGCGGTCATCACAGGCTTCAGCGTGTACTTCCTCGCAAGGAAAAAGACGACTTCGGCTTTAAGGCTGGTGTTGATCGGTATCGGAGTGTCGATGTTCATGAAGTCCTTGACGACGCTGTTCATGATCAAAGGACCGATCTATCAGGCGACTCAGGCGAACGTCTGGATCACGGGTTCTGTGAGCGCCGCCAACTGGGACCAGGTGACGATCCTGCTTCCTGCTGCGGTCGTCCTGCTGCTGGTGACGGCAATGGTCACGAAGCAGCTCGACATCCTGGACTTAGGAGACGGCATTGCGACGGGAGTCGGAAGCAACGTCAAGTTGAGCCGTCTCTTGCTGCTGTTGTTGAGCATCGGGCTCACGGCTGTCGGGGTAGCCTTCGCCGGCGGCATCGGGTTCGTCGGTTTAATGGCCCCTCATATGGCACGGAGGCTTGTCGGTACGGGCTTTGCTCCGCTGCTTCCGGTTGCGGCACTGCTCGGGGGAATTCTCGTCATGCTCGCAGATTTCGCGGGAAAGACGCTGTTCCTTCCGTTGGAAGTGCCGGCCGGTGTATTTACAGCAGCCATCGGTGCCCCTTACTTCATTTTTCTTTTGTACAAAAGCAGAAATGCATAAAGGATGGCGCAGGAGCGGTTCTTCTCTTTGGGAAGGACCGCTTTTTTTTGAGTATAGCGGTAGGTGTTTTATGTTACGCTGGATATACAGGAACTATAGACAGTGGAAGGAGGGAATCTTATGCCTGAGCACAAAATTTATTCGATGAGCTTTGCGAAGGTTTATCCGGCTTACGTTGCCAAGGCGGAAAGAAAAGGGCGGACGAAAGAGGAAGTGGATGAAATCATCCGCTGGATCACCGGTTACAGCCAGGAACAAATGGAGGGTGTCCTGGAAAATCAGACAGACTTCCAGACCTTTTTCGCGGAGGCTCCAGCGCTGAACCCGAACCGAACGATGATCAAAGGCGTCATCTGCGGAGTGCGGGTGGAAGAGATCGAAGAACCGACGATGCGGGAAATCCGGTATATGGATAAGCTGATCGACGAGCTGGCAAAGGGAAAAGCGATGGAGAAGATACTTCGGAAATAAGAGAAATCAAGCCCTGCATGTCGGTGTGTGCAGGGCTTGATTTTTAGGATATTTATAGTTGTTGGGCTGTCACGGGCTATATACTTGTTTTACAGCCTTTCGTTCTGTCCGTTCCTTTTCCGGCAGGGATCTTGTTTCCTGATGACTTTCCCTGAGAAGTTTGTGTAGGATATGAGCGCAATCGGTTGAAAGCTGGTGATGGTGAAGTTTACCGGAATCAGCGGAGTTGTGGTATCTGTCGTTCGCAGAGAGTTGACCATCGGCACAGGTGAATACCTGCCCAGCTGCGCGGTGATCGTATAGACGTGTTTTACGGCGGTGGTATTTGTGTCGATATACTGGAAGGTGGTCGTCGCAGCAGACGGCAGTCCGTTGCTTGTAGACACGGGAGTGAGGTCGATCTGAGAGAGACTTATACTTTCCGTCGTGGAGGTGACGGCGCCGGGAACCCTTGCCCGGAACATAAGCGTCCGGAAATCCGTAGTCGTGAAGATCAGTTCTTCATCGCGGTACACGTTAAACGTGACAGGGGCTTCGACCATTACGTTTACCGTCGATTCCAGAGTCGTTAACGGCTCCGCTGTGATGGGGAGGTAGGCAGTAAGGACAGCCGCTCCACCCAATGTGATCAGCCAATTCGCGGTTGCGATCAGTTCTATCTGATTGCTCAAGCATAGACGCTCCAAGCTCACTGGAACCTGCAGGCCCGTTTCTACCCCTGTCGTCTGGAGCGGGATAAGCAGGGATGGTGGTGTTTCTTTGTGGTTGTAGGATTTGAGGAGCCCGTCGGATGCATACATAAGCATTCCTCCTTTCCGATAGAATGAAAGAGACAAAGGACGTCTCTTTTAACTAACATATGATGAAAGAGGAAAGTTGGCTGGGAGAAGGACATTAAAACGATAGATTCATAGAATGATCCTATACATAGAAAAAAAGAATAACGAGTGAGAAGGTGCCTGGATGGGAATGGAGAAAGTAGAAACAGCTTCTGAACACGTGTCAAAGGAACAGCGGAAAACGTTGTACCGCAAAGTATTGGTGGTCGTCAGTATATCGCAGATTCTCGGCGGCGCTGGCCTTGCAGCCGGAATTACCGTCGGTGCTCTGCTTGCTCAGCAGATGCTCGGCACCGATGCATACGCAGGGTTGCCGGCGGCGCTCTTTACATTGGGGTCGGCGGTCGCCGCGTGGGCGGTCGGAAGGTTATCCCAGCGGTACGGGCGAAGGACAGGGCTTGCGGCAGGTTTCGCTGTAGGAGGCCTCGGTTCAGCCGGGGTGGTGCTCGCTGCCATTTTCAACAGCGTCTTCCTTTTATTTGCGGCTTTATTCATCTACGGAGCTGGAACAGCAACGAACCTCCAAGCACGCTACGCAGGTACGGATTTAGCGGATCGGAAGCAGCGGGCGACCGCGGTCAGCATCACGATGGTGATGACGACGTTCGGAGCGGTGGCTGGGCCGAATCTTGTCGGTGTCATGGGAAATGCGGCTCTGTCTATCGGTATCCCGGCACTCGCCGGGCCGTTTCTCTTATCGGGGGCGGCTTTCCTTTTGGCTGGTCTGTTTCTGTTCGTTATGCTGCGGCCGGATCCGTTGACGATGGCGAAGAAGCTGGCGGTTCAGGAGGAAGTTTGCAAAAGGGATGGAGCAGTAGCTGCAGCGGTTAACAAGCGCGGACTTGCGGTCGGAGCAGTGGTTATGGTGCTCACCCAGATGGTGATGGTTGCCATCATGACGATGACTCCTGTTCACATGGGGCATCACGGTCATGGACTCCGGGAGATCGGCATGGTCATCGGTTTCCATATTGGAGCGATGTATCTCCCGTCGCTTGTGACCGGTGTCCTCGTCGACAAATTCGGCCGTACCGCGATGAGCATCGCTTCGGGTGTGACACTGCTGCTCGCAGGACTGGTGGCAGCGCTCGCTCCGGATGATTCGGTTGTGCTCTTAATCGTTGCTTTATCGCTGCTTGGATTAGGCTGGAACTTCGGACTGATCAGCGGTACCGCCCAGATCATCGACTCGACGACGCCGTTCACACGTGCGAAAACACAGGGGACGCTTGATGTGTTCGTTGCGCTCGCAGGTGCTTCCGGCGGGGCCCTATCAGGAATGGTGGTCGCACACGCCGGATATGCTGCGCTGTCCATCGGTGGTGGACTATTATCACTCGTTCTCCTGCCAGTGGTAATCTGGTCACGAAGGTAGTCCGGAAAGGAGGAGAAGATGTCAAGAGCGAAAAAGGTTAAGGATATCGTCCGTTTTCTCTATATTCTGGTCGTCATTGCGGTCAGTCCGTTCTTACATAAACATGTGCCGGTCGTGTTGTCGCTCGCACTAGTGCTCGCAGCTTATCCGATCTTGATGTACTTGACGGAAGCTGGAATGAAAGATAGAGGAAGGAGGGATGATGGATGAAGTACGTCATCGGCATGTTTGTTGTGATGACTGCGATGGTTATCATCACGTTGACGAACGAGTACATTTTTCACGGGGATTATGGGGCAATTGCCAGCTGGGCCATCGTCCTACTGTTTCTCTTAGGTGGAATATGCTTTGTAAATGCCAGGTATTATTTATCAGGAAGTAAGCTGTCTTCTACAGAGAAGTTCTTTTTTTTGCATAGGAAGAATGATAGGATTAGGAAATAGTTCATGGGATAAAAAGGAAGAAAAAAGAGGAGGGGATGTAGACATGGATAGGGAAAACATGTCAGAAGAAGAAAAGTGGGCAGAGATCGAGCGCCTGCAGGAAGAGGAAGACCGCCAATCCGAAATTCTGAAGGAGCTGACGGGGAAGGGGCTTTACGAGGTCATGGTGGAGCCGGATGAGGATGGAGTCGTTTATATAGACAGCGAGGATCATGATCATCCCCTCGTTCACGATCTGTACGAGGAAGAACCTGATCGGGATACCATTGGCTTGTTTCATCCTTTAAACAATGGAAAGTCCATCTACCTTCCGGGAAAATAACGCCATTGTTGAAACCGAAATCCACCGCGTACGTATAGATACCATAAGGTGGAAAGAGGGGATTCCGATGATAAAGACTGACTCCTGTCCGAAATGCGGCGGGCAGAAAGTGAAAGAGGGCGTCGTTCATTCCGCAGCCGGCGCTGTACATATGTTGCCGAAAGGAAATCCGCGGAGCACATCTTCGCCGGTCCTTTCACATTACTGTTCGAGCTGTGGTTACATATTGGAGTGGTATGTGGAGCATCCGGAACGGTTGGATTAAAGAAAAGCCTCTTTTAAAAGGAGGTTTTTTAGCTTGTTGAGGAAGAAGTTTTTGGGAGCACCGGGCTCCGGGAAATGGGACGCTTTCCACGGGGCGGCCGGAGCCTGTCCATTTCCCTCCGCCCTTTACGGAAAACTCCTTTCTATTATTAGGTATAAGTGGCTTTTAACCATCCGTTTCTAATGTGGAAATTTCTCTTTCGATGAGGGATAGGGACAATTCAAATGCATGGATACGCCTTTTGGCTAAGGTGATCTGTGCCTTGTAGCGGGCCGGATTTTCTTTCGCTTGCAACGTTTTTACTGTCTCTTTCAGCTTGTGGACCGTGGAATCGAGCTGCCGTTTCGCTTCCACTAAATCAGAATGGTCGTACATAGGTAATCGTCTCCTTTTCTACAGGTGGATATCGAAGTATAGACGACAGTTGGGAGACTGTCAAAAAAGAAGGAGGACAGGTATGGAATCCTTTATGGTTTTTGGATTTTTAAATGTAATCTTCTATCTGGGTATCCTCGGATTCGCTATTTATTTCGTTGCGGCTATGCTGCATCGATCCAGAGAGAGGAACGAGTATTTGAAGGAGATTCTTGCGGAGTTGAGGAAGCAGAACGCCGATGAGGGTCGCTGAAGGAAAAGGAGGGTCATTCTGATGACCCTCCTTTTTTGTCTGTATGCTTGGCTTACAGCATTTAGGATTGGAGAAACTGGACCAGATCCCGCAGCATGTCCGGGTGCATTTCGTCCTTCCTGATACTTTCTTTATATTCTTTCTTTACGTTCAGAAGTGTATGATCGCCGGATCGTTTCCGGAGCAGATGGTTCATGTCTGGATAAACCTTCACTTCCGCGCCGGTATGAGAAGCGAATGCACGGGCGGATCCTTGCTTCACCTGGACGTCTTTTTCCCCTTCTATGGCGAGGGAACGGGCAGGCACGTAGGAAAGGTAGTCAGCTGTGTCGAAGGCTCTCATTTCCCTCACCCATTTGGCGTTGATTTTCGTTCCTTTGTATTGGATGACATCAGAAGGATCCGCCTCGATTTTCTCATAGAACTTACGGGTCTGCTTTTCAATTTTTTTGTTCACTTTAAGCATCCGGAAAAAGAACCCCTTCATGCCGGAAGCCTCGGCGATTTCCTGTCTGATCATCCGATTCTGATAATCAAGGAGCTCCTCTCCTTTATCAAAGGACCCGCACAGGAAGATGAACCGGTCTGCGCTTCTGTCTCTCATGACGGCCGGTCCGATAATCGCCCCTTCGCTGTGGCCGATCACCGTGACTTCCTCCACCTCGGAACGGCCTTTCAAAAATTCCAGCCAGTCCCCGGCATCTTCGATAAAGTCCCATAAGCCTGCTGCCACATAACTGCCTTCGCTTTTTCCTACTCCCCGTTTGTCGTAGCGCAGCGTGATCAGTCCTGCTTCGTGTAAGCGGCCGGCTAATTCTTTATAGATATCCGCCTGCATCCAGCCGCCATTGCCGTCCCTGTCGACTTTTCCGGACCCGGGAATGAGGAGGACCGCTTTCTTGCTGTGCGGATCGGGCAGGGTAAGGGTCCCGTAAAGCTTTGTTCCTTCTCGCTCTATGACTGCTTCCTGTGCTTTTGTCATCTGCCTTGCCTCCAATTAGAAAAATATAGGTATAAAGATAAGCTGCATGCTGATATGGGCCGTCATATGTGACCATACACTGAACCAGAAGCCGTACTTCCAGTAAAGATATCCGAAAAACAGACCGCCAATGCTGTTCAGGAGAAGCGCTCGAAAAACAACTGGAAGGCTGAGTTCCCCGAATAAGGCCGCGTTGGCCGGCAGGTGCGCGACAGCGAAGAGGATGCTGGTCAGGATGATCGCTGCCCAGTAATAGCTGTCGGGGACGGACCGCTGCTTGCGGATCTTCCCGACCAGATAGATAAACAGTGTCATACCGAAAAGTCGGAGCATCACTTCTTCCACGATCCCTCCATACAAAACTCCGACGGCAAGCCCGGCAAAAGAAGGGGTCGGGGAGTGGTCGGCAAGCCCGGGAATGATCTGCGGGAAAACCCATGCATCCCCTGCTTGAATGAGGAAGCCGGTCAACACACCGAACCACAGCGAAAGAAGAAGTCCCTTCTGTTTTTTCTCCTTCTTGATTAACGTTAAATCGGTACGCTTCTGTAAAATCAGGCCGATCCAGCTGAATAAAAGTGTCAGGACGGCAGCCTGTACGGTCAATACAACCGTGAACACGTCCCGGTCTGGAATAGGAAGCGCGGAGGTGGTGAAGGTTTCTATCGCGATGAAGTACCCCCCTGCTGCACCAAGGATGCTCAAAAGAAAGCTGATTATCCAGATTCTTTTCATTCCGTATCCTCCTGTTCCGGGAGAAAGATTTGATAGAGCTGGATTTTTCTCCCGTTGTTCTCCTTGCTCTTTTGATGGTACTTCTCGTAAATCTGTGCCAGTTCGCTTCGCATGTCGGAGAATTCTTCGTCGGTCAATTGCACGTCCAGCCGATTGAAGCCGAACGGGTCTTTTTCTATCGTGGGGTTGCTCTTGATATAGGCTTCGGTTTGATCCAGCAGCTGAAAGTAGAGAGTGGTGAACAATTGTATCTGTTCCTCTTCGCTCATCTGTGCGAAGTCGCCGGCATGGATCCGGGCTCCGTCCTTTTTTAAGGAATAGGTCTTTTCAACGGCACCGCGGATTTTCTTCTCTTCGATGACGTGGACCACGTTTTCTTTATCTAATACATGAAGGTGCCGGTACAGCGTTGCCTGCGGAATGTCCGGCAGAGCCTGGACGATGGCATAGCCTGTGGCGGGACCTCTCGACAAGTATTGGATGATCTTCATCCGCACCGGGTGCAGAATGGCATCGGCTTTTGATTTACTCATGAAATGTTCCTCCTCCATTATTATCATTTTTGATAACAATGAAAATATACGATAGATCCGGCGTGGAGTCAATAGATATATTCTGCAGATCGCTTCGGATTTACTCTTTTCGGCAGCTCATAACAAGAAGGTTTATGTTTGCCTTGTCTTAAATGTGGCAATGAACAGAAGGGAGAGATACAGTAGGATTTAATTAGAAGAGTCGGAGGTATGTAAACATGATTAAAGCACTTGTATTTGATGCATATGGAACGTTATTCGATGTCTATTCCGTTCGGAAAGCGTGCAACGACCTGTTTCCGGATAAAGGGGATGCGATCAGTCAAACGTGGCGGAGCAAGCAGTTGGAGTATTTTTTCCTGCGTCAGTTGTTCGAACGCTATAAGCCGTTTGATGAAATTACGCGCGATTCGTTGAGGTATGCCTGTAAGGAGAACGGCGTCACGCTGTCTAAAGAGGATGAGAGCCGTCTGATGGAAGCTTATCTTGAGCTTGCATTGTTCGAGGAAGTGGAAGAAGTCTTGAAGGATCTATCCGACAAACAGCTCGTCGTCTTCTCGAATGGTTCCGAGAATATGATCGCTCCACTCGTCGATCAGTCCCGGATTCAGCCGTATATCGATTCGGTCATCAGTGCCGATGAGATCAAGCAGTACAAGCCGACTCCGGCTGCCTACAACCATGCGCTGGAAAGACTCGGCGTGTCGAGGGAGGAAGTGTTGTTCATGTCCTCGAACCCATGGGACATCCTCGGGGCGAAGAGCTTCGGTTTCCGGACGGCCTGGATCAACCGGAACGAGCTTCCGGAAGAAGAACTAGACATCCAGCCGGATTCCATTTACAGCGATTTATCCGGGATTAAGGAATGGACGGAATAACGGTGGACCGAAGCCTTTTGTTTCTACAAAAAAGGAAAAGCCTGAAGTAGCTTCTACAAGGGCGGCTCGACTATACAAACATGGGATAAGCTCCATAAGATGATAGAAGCATGAGGTAAAGGTGGGAAACAATATGCCGTGCATCATTTATGGCAACATCGAAATTGGAAGTTTGTGTGGCGGAGTGGTTAATTTCGGAGATTCCTTGTATATCTCTCCGATCTCGGTATCAGACAGTGAAAGTGACGAAGCGCCGGTCGCACCTGCCAATATTGGCCAGGCTGTGACGGACCCGAATATTACGTAATTTCTTCTATATGAAAAAAGGGAAGCCTGCCACGGCTTCCCTTTTTTAAAAGTCGTACTTTTCTCCGTCTTTCGGTACAAGAAGGTGGGAATGAAATCCGCGTTCCTCTGCGAAATGCGCCAGCTCCTCCCTCGACAACATCCAATGGTTGACCGCTTCCATATGAACAGACAGGATCGTGGCATGTGGTGCAGCGCGGTGCACCTCAAGAATATCTTCTTTTGACATGACGAGAGAACCGCCTTGGTTGAACTGGTTGTCGCCGCCGTTGACGACGATGATGCCCGGTGCGTGCCGGTCGATTTCCTCCTGCACACCTTCATACCAGACCGTGTCTCCTGCGACATACAGGGTTTCTTCTGACGGGTGGCGGAAAACGACACCGCAGACTTCCCCGGTGAGCGTCAGGATGTCCCCTCTCCCGTGTTCTCCTTTTGTTTTGGCGAGTCCGATTCCCTGCCATTCGGTATGGGCTGTCAGGACTTCCACATGACGGAATCCGGATTCTTTCACAGTTTCTGCATCCGCATCGTTCTGGACAAACAGTTTCATGTCTTTCGGCAAAGCGTCCTTCGCTGCGTCATCGAAGTGGTCGAGGTGCAGATGGGTGAGGAGGACTGCGTCGACATCTTGAAGGATCATCTCCACGGGTAACGGCAGATCCACCAATGGATTCTGTTCCTCTTGTCTCGGCGAATCTGGAAACGGGGGATAAGCTCCTTTTTCTGCGAGCATCGGATCGATGAGGACCTTCTTCCCTGCATAGGTGACAAGAAGGGTGGCGTTGCGGATCAGTTGTATATTCATGAGAACATCTCCTTTATTTTAGGCTCAGGTCTATTCTATACTTAAGAAAAAAGGGGATACATAGACAGAATCAAGTCTTTCTCTGTTTTTACTTGATTTATGAAAGGATGGTAGCTGGATGCTCGACCAAACAGACTGGCAGATCATCAAAGAATTGACGAAGAACAGCAGAATCAAGATGAAGGAGCTTGGAGATAAGGTCCATTTGACCGGTCAGGCCGCCGCTTCCCGGGTCGCCAAGCTGGAGGATCAGGGCATCATCGAAGGCTATACGATTACCCTCAACCAGCAGAAGGTGGGCTGGACGATTCATGCCTTCCTTACAATCATCACCGAAAGCATTCATCACCGGCCGTATTTAGAGTTCGTTGACGCAAACAAGGAGTATGTTTCGAATCATTATAAAATCAGCGGAGACGGATGCTACATTCTCGAATGCCGCTTTCCGTCCTATGAAGAACTGGATGCGTTTCTCGTGGATTTAAATAAACAGGCGAACTATAAGCTTTCAATCGTCATTAACAAACAGCCTGTATAAACATGGAGGTATGGGAATTGGAACAAAAGACACAAGCAAATGCGGGCTTTCAGAAGATAGAGGTGGAGGAGGACCACCTGGGCGTTTCTTACCCCCTTTACCTTTTCTATCCTACAGAAACAGAGGAAAAAGAAGAGCACCTCGGCCCATACCAGATGTCTATTGCAAAAGGGGCCGATCCGCGTAAGGGAAGTTCTCCTCTAGTCGTCCTCTCTCACGGGACAGGAGGCACCCCGCTCGTATATCGGACGCTTGGCCGTTATCTCGCACGTCACGGCTTTTTCGTGGCGATGCCGGTGCACCCCTTTAATAATAAAGACGACAATCGGCTGGAGAACACACGGGAAAATCTGATAAGCCGGCCTATGCATATCACACAGACGATCGATCGGCTGCTTACGGACGATCAGCTCCGGGAGTATGTGGATGCCGGAGACATATCCATCATTGGACATTCGATGGGTGGATACACCGCCGTCGCCGCAGCGGGAGGCGTCCCGGCCACGCTGCCATGGGAGACGGACGACGGGAATCCGGAAACGATCGCAGTAGAGGTCGAGCGGAGGATCAGGAGAATGATTCTCCTCGCACCTGCCTTAGGCTGGTTCCGGTCCGCCGGTGCTCTTGATCGTGTGGACGTTCCGATTCTCGTGATGACAGGCGAAAAGGATGATATCACGCCTTCGTTCCATGCCGATATCCTGCTTCAGGGAGTGCCGCACCCAGAACGGGTCGAGCATCAAGTCATCGAACAAGCCGGGCATTTTTCTTTTTTGAGCCCGTTTCCGGATGTCATCAAGCACCCCGATTTCCCGCCTTCCCAAGACCCGGAAGGATTTGACCGCGGGCAGTTCCAGATGCTGCTTCAGGAAGAGGTGCTGGAATTTCTACAGAAAAAAGGATGATCGGGAGCGTATCCGGTCATCCTTTTTTCGTGCTGAAGTTTATAATAGGCTTCCTGATTGTTCTTTTCGCTTTCAGCTACGGAGCATCCGGCCATCTTTAGAAGGAAAATGGCTATATAACTGATCGTTAGTTTCTTTAACATAAAAAGTTTTCCCCTCAGCTATTGTTTCCCTTTATTTGAATAGCCGCTATATGTCCAACTGCCATTCACCCAGTTTTTCTCAACCATTCCGTTCCTATATCTAACGTCAAAACCGGACGTCTGAGGGGGGTTGCTTCCTCCTTGGGAAGCTGTCTAAAGCCTTCTTTCCTCAGGAACTGCCGGCTGGACGACGCGTCATGCGCTCTACCCGGTTTATGAAGTAGTGAAGCACGACGCCTCCCAGAATGACCGTCAACAGCGTGCCGATTCCGATCGGACCGTTGAAAAGATAGGCGAGAATCAGGAACAAGAGATAGAGGAACGACCGGGCAAGTGTAATGCTGGAACGCAGCCATTCCTTCAAAATTAATGTGAGCCGGTCAATCGGTATCGCTGCAAAATTCGACTGCAGGTAAAGAGCTGTACCTAAGCCGATCCCCGTTAAACCGAACAGGAAGCAGGTAGCCTGGCTGTACCAGGCAATGGGCAACAGGAAGTCATCCAGTAGAAACAGCCAAGTATCGATGCTTATGCCGGTAATCATTGCGGTAAGAAGCCCGAAGAGCTCCGGCCGCTGCTTGACGAGGAGTGCGTTGCATCCGATCAGAATGAAGGCGATGATGATTTCCCAGCTTCCGACGGTGAGTCCGATGCTTTCGGAAAGTCCGACGAGCAGCGCGTCGAACGGGGAGGCGCCTAGTCCGGAAAGGATGGTAAGCGAAATACCCAGTGCCAGGATGACGATCCCGGTGACATACAGCAGGTAGGTCATGTATATCCTCCTTTTTGTTGCAAATGCAACATTAAGTCGTTATACTGAGCATATCTTAAACAGGCTGTATTTGCAACGAAAGAAAAGGAGCAGATGATGAAAGCGATATTGAGAGAAATAGGTATGATCGCAAGGGCACTTGACTCGATCAGCAACATAGAATTCAAGGAGTATGACCTTACGAAAGGGCAGTATTTATATCTGGTCCGCATCGTGGAGCACCCCGGGATCATCCAGGAAAAGGTGGCGGAGATGATCAAAGTCGACCGCACGACTGCGGCGCGTGCGATTAAGAAACTCGAAGGGAACGGCTTTATCGAGAAAAAGCCCGATGATGAAAACAAAAAAATCAAACGGCTGTATCCGACGAAGAAGGGGCAGGCTGTCTATCCCCATATCAAACGGGAAAACGACTACTCGGAGCACGTTGCCTTCCGCGGCTTCACCGAAGAGGAGAAGGCAGCTGCTTTTGACTTGGTCGAGCGGATGAGGCAGAACATCGAACAGGATTGGGAGTTCGTAAAGAAAGGGAACAAACGGAATTATTAAAGGAGGAGAAAGCGATGGACATTCATATCAAAGCTTGCGGACAAGAGCAGGCGCACACTCTGCTTTCTATCGGAAAGGAAACATTCTACGACACCTTCGCCGCACAGAATACGGAGAAGAACATGAACGATTATTTGGCTCAGGCGTACACGATCGAGCGGATGGAAGCGGAACTGGCAGAGGATGATTCCTTCTTTTATTGTATGTTCGTGGATGGCGTACTCGCTGGTTACTTGAAAGTGAACATCGGAGATTCCCAGAGTGAGCCGATGGGGGAGGATGCGCTTGAAATCGAGCGGATATACATAAGGAAGGCGTTTCACAGACAGGGGCTTGGCCGCCGCCTGCTTACTTATGCGCTTGATCTGGCAGGCAGATGGGACAAGTCCGAGGTGTGGCTCGGAGTCTGGGAAAAGAACGAACCGGCACTCGTCTTTTATGAGCGGCTGGGCTTTAGAAGAATCGGGGAGCATTCCTTTTACATGGGAGAGGATGAGCAGACGGATTATCTTATGGCAAAGACGCTGAAGGAGGAGACATGATGTACATACCGAAGCATTTCCAGATGGAACAGTCCGCTGCTCTTGAGGTCATCGAAAATAACGGGTTCGCCCTCCTCGTTTCTATGGGGGAAAGGGAAGTGTGTGCTACTCATCTTCCACTGCAGATTAATAGAGAAGAAGAAGCACTGTACGGCCATTTCGCCCTCCCGAACGACCAGTGGAAAGAGGCGGAGGGAAAGCAGGTGATGGCTGTATTCCAAGGGCCTCACTGTTACATATCTTCCGACTGGTACGAAACGAATCGAGCGGTTCCGACCTGGAATTACGTTGCCGTTCACGTCTACGGAAGGCTTGAAATAGTAGAAGATGAGAAGCAGATACTCGCCTCGCTTCATGATTTAGTCACTACCTACGAAGCACCGGGTAGCGGCTACGGTTTAAATGAATTAGATCCGGCATTTGTCAAAGGTATGAGGAAAGGCATTGTCCCTTTTCGAATCCTGATAGATAGAATCGAAGGAAAAGCCAAACTGAGCCAGAATCATTCGAAAGATTGCCGGGAGCGGGTCGTACGAAAGCTTGAACAGTCCGGCCGGGAAAACGAGCTCGCCATTGCGGATTTGATGAAGAAGCGGTTGGATTAAAGAAAGGCAGGCACGCTTCTTTCCTATATGTATCTATTATTCCTGAAATCTTGTGAAAAAAGCGGAGAGAGTTGTAGAAAACTTCCGGATTTGAAATAATTGGTAGAGGGTAGATTCCAGTATAGGAAGGTGACAAAGATGTCTGATAAAAAACGTGCGTACATAAAGGATGTAGTCCGGTGGGGGATCATCGGTTGCGGCGATGTGACGGAAGTGAAAAGCGGTCCCGCGTTTCAGCGGGTGGAGAACAGCTCTCTTGTCGCGGTGATGAGACGAAACGGTTCGAAGGCGAAGGACTATGCAGAGCGCCACGGCGTGCCGAAATGGTACGACAAAGCAGAGGATTTGATTCACGACCCGGAAGTGAATGCGGTCTATATCGCGACCCCGCCCTCCTCCCATAAAGCCTATACCATCATGGCAGCAGAAGCGGGTAAACCTGTGTATGTAGAGAAGCCGATGGCGATGGATACCAAGGAATGTGAAGAAATGGTAGCCGCTTGTGAGAAGCATGATGTCCCGCTTTTTGTCGCTTACTACCGGAGGTCGCTGCCGCGGTTCTTGAAAGTGAAGGAGTTGATCGAATCCGGGGCGATCGGAGACGTCCGCTTCGCATCGATCCAGCAGACGCAGCGCCTGATGAAGAAAGACGAAAACGGAGCATGGCCTTGGCGTGTTCTGCCGGAAGAAAGCGGGGCGGGCCTGTTCTATGATGTCGGCTCCCATACGCTCGATCTCTTCGACTATCTGCTTGGACCTTTGACAAAGGTGAAAGGAGCGGCGGATAATCTCGCTGATTCCTATCCGGCGGAGGACACGGTGAATGCAGCCTTCTCCTTCCCGTCCGGTGCGTTCGGTACGGGCATATGGAACTTCTCTTCTTATACAAATAAAGATGAGAACCGCATTGTCGGTACAGAGGGAGAAATCCGTTTCTCCACGTTCGATGAGGAACCGGTCGTCCTTTTGACCGAATCCGGAGAAGAGTCCTTTTCCATCGAGCATCCGAAGCATATTCAGGAACCCCACATCCGTTCGATCACAGCGGAACTGCTTGGGGAAGGGAGCTGTCCGAGTACAGGAAAGACGGCCCTTCGTACCAACGTCGTCATGGATGACTTGGTTCATGCGTATTACCAATAAGGGCTCTGTATCTACGTATCCTACTAACTGGACTGTTTGAATAGGGGGGGAGCAGGATGAAGGAAGAAACAGCAGGGAAAGTCAGGCGGATCCTGATGCGGGCTGTACTTCTTCTGGTTGCTCTTGGTATATCGTATATCTTCGCCTATACCTTCCACTATGCCCCGCAAGGGTATGAAATCGTGGAGAAAAACGAGGCAGAGGTCCTTCTGCAGAAAAATAATTCGATCGGGGTAGAGGAAGAGCAGCTTACCTTTATGCCGAACGACGAACAGGAGTGGAAAGTGGATTACCTCCTCGATCTGGTGAACCGGCAGCAGAGCCAGTACTGGATATTCTTTACCACCATTCTTACGACCCTTTTCTTCGTCGGAGCTGACGTACGAAAAGGAGAGCCGCTCAGGAAGGTGCTGTTCTTCAGCGGCTTTTATGTCCTTTTCTCCGCCCTGGCACTGGTGCAGAATTGGAATACGATTAAAGATATAGTGGGATGAAAGGGAAGCTCGATCCATCTGGGTCGAGCTTTTTTCCCGTTGTCTTTTTTCCTCATCTCTTCTATAATTTGATGTAAATGATAATGATAATTGTTATCAATTGATAGGGGGATAAGTATGAAGACAGAATTCAGGATAGTAGAAGAAGATAAGAGCCGCCGTTTTGCGTTCCGACCGCTTGAAATCGGGGACGCAGACCTTTTACATACATGGATGCATCAAAAGCATATTGCACCGTTCTGGAAGCTCGACGTTTCGAAAGAGAAATTGACGGAATGGGTAGAGAATTCCCTGAAAGCAGAACATAAGGATTGCTACATCGGCACCTGCAACGGGGAGCCGGTCACGTATGTCATTGCTTATGATATCAGGAAAGATCCGATCCGTGAGTATTATGATCATCAGGAAAAGGACTTGGGAATGCATCTGCTGATCGGGCCCCGGCCGCTGTTGAACAAAGCAGACGGTCTCGGCCTGATCAGAGCGATGATTTACTTTCTTTTCGACACGTATGATGCGCATCGAATCATCGGGGAGCCGGACCGAAGAAACCGGATCATCCTGCCGATTCTGAAGCAGATCGGCGGCGAGGTGCTTGGACATATCGACCTTCCAGGGAAGGAAGCGACGCTGATTCAAGGGGAGAAAGCGGCGTTTGAAAAGTCGTTGGCCGATCATCAAGTCGTCGTGGAACCGATGCAGAGGATGACATCCAAGGCAGGGGGGATTCTATCATGAAACCAGTCGATCCGCAGGTGTTGGACCTGTTGAATAGCATCGGGGCACGGATGAAAGAACTGGAACATCCGTCCCTTGATCGCCTGAGTCCGGGGGAGTCCAGAGAGTACTACCAAGTTGCTCGTGAGTTTTTTACCGCACTTCCGGTGGTCGGTGCATCGGTGGAAGAAACGTCGTTTGTAAACCGATCCGGGAACGAGATCCCTGTCCGAATTTATACACCCGAGAACGAAGGTCCCCACCCCGCCCTTGTATATTTCCATGGAGGAGGCTGGGTGTTCGGGGATATCGACAGCGCGGACAATGTGTGCCGTTATCTTTCCAGCCGGGCTCAGGTGGTGGTTGTTTCGGTCGGTTACCGTCTCGCTCCAGAGCATCCCTATCCTGCGGCCTTCCATGATGCCGTGGACGGCGTAGAATGGATGACGGCGGAGGCATCGCGATGGCATGTCGATCCGGAAAGAATTGCCGTAGGAGGTGAAAGCTCCGGTGGAAACCTCGCAGCCGCTGTTTCCCTTTACTTTAAAGACAGAGCGGATATAGAAATCACTTACCAATTTCTGATCACTCCCGTCCTCGACTACCGGTTCGACACCTCTTCTTACCAAGCCGGTTATGCGTACAATTTGACGAAGGAAAAAATGGAATGGTTTTTCGGACATTATTTGAAAGAGGAGGAAGACGGCGGGGAGGTCTTCGTCTCCCCGCTTCGGGCGTTGGATGTGACCGGTCTTCCACCGCTTTTACTCGTAACGGCAGCTTACGATCCGCTCCGGGATGAAGGTTTTTCCTATGCGGAGCGTCTGAAAGAAGCGGGAGGTGTGGTGCGTCACCTTCATTATGATGACCTCGTGCACAGCTTTATTAATATGATCGGCAGGGTCGATCGAGCGAGAGAGGCGCTTGAGGAAATGACAGAGGTTCTGCAGACCGTTCTCCACATGGACCCGATCCGTATTTGATAGCGGGTCTTTTTTCTTAAAAATGGGAAACACGAGACGGATGGTTTGAGGCAGGGAATCGGGCAAGCTAGAATAAGAGAAAAGAAGGGAGTGGATTCATATGAACGAAAAACAGATTTTCACACAGATTAATATGGTCAGGCAGGCGACGCTGAAGGAAATGGACGGCGTTACGGAAGAGCAGGCAGACAAACAGCCGGGAGGATTCAGCAACACGATCCGCTGGAACCTCGGACACATCCTTGTCGTCCAAAATTCTCTCGTAGAACGATTCGGAGGCAAGCCGGTGGAAACACCATCCCGTTATTTGGAGCTGTTCGCACCGGGAACGAAACCGGCAGACTGGCAGGGCGACGTTCCGACGCTTACAGAATTGAAGCAGGCATTGGAGGAACAGCCGAAGAAACTGGAACAAGCCTTAGCCGGACAGTTGGAAGACGAAGCGGCGAAAGCCTTCCTGGGCCTTCCGACGGTCGGAGAGATCCTGAACTTCACGTTGTACCATGAAGGGGTACATACAGGTACGATCAAAGCACTGAAAGCAACGACTGCAGAATAAGGAAAAGCGGGGAGCTCCTATAGAGTTCCCGGCTTTTTTTCTATTAAAAGATCCATCCGTTGAGGACCATCCCCATATTAATGAGAAAGTGAAAAAAGACGGCGGGGTAGATGCTGTCCGTTTTCAGAACGACCCAGGCATAAAAGAGGCCGCCGAAGGAAAACAGCAGGCTGAAGACGAGCGGGATGCCGATAGAGACGTGAAGCAGCCCGAAGCCGATACTTGTGATGATCACGGCATGAACTGTCGAGAGATTCTTTTGAAGATAATCAAGCAGAACGCCCCGCCAGAGAAACTCCTCCAGAGATGCGTTTAACAGGGAAAATACCAGCCCGTAAAGCAAAAGGGAACGGGGGTAAGCTCCGTCGGTAAACAGCAGGGGAAGGAATATAGACACCGATCCGATAAGGCCGAATGTCAAAAAGAGCGGCAATGGAACCGTGTGGTTGGGCATGACGATCCGCTTTCTCCAGTCGGGAGCTTTTGCAAAGAACGAAGCCTTCTGTCCGGAGAAGCGGATGGCCAGGAGGGAACCGGCCAATATGAACAGAAGGAAGCTCCGGTTTCCAATGACCTTCCACTCCTTAGTAACGTCCCAGAAAGCAAAAAGAAAGTCACTGGATGCTTGGTAAAGGGCCGTTCCTGTCAGGAATCCAATGAACAGGGACAGTACCGGACGATGCCGGCGTGAAAAAGTATAAAGAAGAATCAAAAGTACAAGGATTCCTGCACCGTAGAGATAGAGTCGGCAGGATAACAGCAGTATGGCCGTGAAGAATAGACCAATGGCTGCCGGGAGTAGTGCATCGTTTTCTGGAAGTGTTTTTGGCATGATTATCTCCTGTGATTTAATAATTCTATCTTTATTCCATTTTCTTATCCTTACTTCCTCCATAAGGCTTGCAGGAGGCAGACGGGGGTTAATCGGTTCCCCTTTTTGTTCCGGCTTCCTCCACCGGATGTGCAGAAGAGCTCTTTGATTTCAACAGCTTGATAAAGACAAAGATTCCGGTTACTACAGCAGCGAAGATCACCAGATAGATGAACCAAATGATCAGCGGCATCCATTCCTGGACACTCATAGTACCAACCTCCTTCTTCTCTGAGTTTACCAATATATGGACTATGTATCTATAGGAGAAGGAATTCTTCCAGGTTTGTGGAATTTAAGGAGTAGAGTCGGAAGGGAGTTGGTTCATAGTGAATAAAGTCACCCCGTTTTTAATGTTTCAGAACGGAGATGCAGAAGAAGCGATGTCCTTTTATGCGTTGTTGTTCGAAGATGCCGAAATAGAAAGCATCGTCCATTTCGGATCGGATGAAGGGGCCCCGGAAGGAAGCGTCAAGGCCGGCGTCTTTTCTCTGAAAGGGCAGCAATTCCGCTGCTTCGACAGTCCGATTGAACATGCCTTTCACTTCACCCCGTCATCTTCCATATTTGTGGAATGTGATTCAGAGGAGGAGATCGACCGGCTGTACCGGGCGCTCGTCGAGGGCGGCCAGGCGCTGATGGAGCTTGGCAACCATGGATTCAGCAGGAAATACGGCTGGGTCAACGATCGTCACGGCGTTTCCTGGCAGTTGAATCTTTCTTAAGTCAAGGTGGTGTTATTGCCTGAAAGAAATGGGGCACTATTTTTTAATGGAAAGAGAGTTGGGAAAACCGTGAAGTATTTTTTTGATTTTACTTTAGCCATCGCATTAACCGGGTGCTCTTACTATATTGCCGGTTTCCTGCTCAGCCACGGGCTGCCGTTTTGGCAGGCTTTGATCATCGGATTTTCGGTCGTCACGCTGGGTGCATTGACGGAAGCCGTGGGAAGTCCGATGTGGTTGATCGTATTGGTGCCGTTTCCTGCAGGCATGCTTTTGCTTTACGTCTTTCTTGGTGCAGCTGTGCCGCAGTGGCTTCTTGCTTACGGACTTACACTCGCTGTCTACACGGCCATCCACATCCCGATGAGTTATTTCTTCCGATTCCACTCGCTTATTCCAGCATGGAAACTGGCCTGACGAGGGAAGCGGTCGGAGGAATCAAACGGAAAAGTTCCCCTAACAGCCTTAACAAAGGAAGCGTTCTTCAGGGCTTCCTTTGTTAAGGCTGTGTAAATTTTCTCCCCTTGCCTTGCATCCCTTATGCCCATCTATTACAATAATATCGAATTTCGATATAGTCATTCGATAATAAGAAAAGGAGGCAGACAGTTTGGACGTATTAAGAAAGCTGTTTCTCGGATTCATTCACATACACATCCTGCATCACGCCAAGGAAGAGGCCATTTACGGGTCGTGGATGCTGGAGGAGCTGCGCGAGCACGGGTATGAAATAAGTGCCGGTACACTCTATCCGATCCTGCACACGATGGAGAAGGACGGTCTGTTAAAACGGGAAGACGTTAATGTGAACGGCAAAATAAGAAAATACTACCGGAGTACCGAACAAGGGGACACGGTATTGGAAGAAGCCCGCGCAAAAGCGTACGAGCTGTTCAAAGAGATCAAATGATTGGGGGAGACATCTATGAATTCCA
Source organism: Bacillus sp. SB49 (assembly GCF_000469135.2). Lineage (NCBI taxonomy): Bacteria > Bacillati > Bacillota > Bacilli > Caryophanales > Bacillaceae > Bacillus > Bacillus sp. SB49. The sequence goes on along the minus strand of NZ_CP048117.1, from coordinate 3,023,321 downwards.
TGCAGCAAAAGAGTAAGTTCCAGATCCTTTTGGAAATCCTGATTGTGTCGACGAAACTCGGGCTCACGTCCTTCGGCGGACCTGTCGCCCATCTTGCCTACTTCAAGGACGAGTACATCGACCGCCGAAAGTGGCTGACCGATAAGACATACGCCGATCTGATCGCGCTCTGTCAGTTCCTGCCGGGACCTGCGAGCAGTCAGGTCGGGATGTCCATCGGAATCTTGCGCGGGGGGATATTGGGAGGGATCGTCTCCTTTCTCGGATTCACCCTGCCGTCCGTGTTCGTCCTCGTTATCTTCGCACTGCTTTATCAAAACTTCTCCCTCGGAGATGCCGGCTTCATTCACAGTTTGAAAATCGTCGCCGCAGCTGTCGTCCTCCACGCACTGATCGGCCTCGGCAGGAAGCTGACTCCGGATAAAAGCCGGATCGCCATCGCCCTTGCCGGTGCATTGATCATGCTTCTGTTCCCGTCCGCCTGGGTGCAGATTGCTATTATCATCGGAGCAGGTGCCCTTGGTTATGTGTTGTTTCAAAAGAAAGCAGAATCGAATATCGAACCGTTCCATGTTGCTATTTCAAAGAAGTTCGGAATCGCCTCGCTTGCTGTGTTGGCAGCAGCTCTCATTTTCCTGCCGGTTCTGAACCAGGCGCTTCAACATCCGCTGCTGCACATCTTTGACGTGTTCTTCCGTGTCGGATCGCTCGTCTTCGGCGGCGGGCATGTCGTCCTGCCGATGATTGAAAGAGAACTCGTTCCGACAGGCTTCCTGTCTCCGGATGAATTCCTGGCCGGGTATGGAATGGCTCAGGCTGTTCCGGGACCGCTCTTCACCTTCTCCAGCTATTTGGGGACGATGATGCAGGGCGTATCGGGAGCGGTCGTCGCAACGGTCGCGATCTTCCTGCCGTCGTTCCTGCTGTTGTTCGGAGCACTGCCGTTCCTGAGTGAACTGCGTAGACGCGCTTCCTTCCAGGGCGTTTTGATGGGCGTGAACGCGAGCGTTGTCGGTATCCTGCTTGCGGCGTTCTATGATCCAGTCCTTACAAGCTCCATTATGGACGGGTCGGACTTCGCGCTCGCAGCCATCTTATTCGCTTTATTGAACGTCTGGAAAGTCCCGGCCTGGCTGATTGTCATAATCGGTGTTGCCGGCGGATATGTGTTCCAACTATTAGGGTTTTAAAGAGGAGAAGGTTCAGCATCTGCTGAGCCTTCTTTTTTTGTTCTAGGCAAGACTACTTCCTTTTTGTATGATAGGAATAAAATGGAATGAGGGGGAGTTCTCTTGTTGAAACGATTCTTGCCCGTCTGTGTTCTTTTACTTCTTGCCGTATCGGCGGCATTACTTGCTGCGAGGAATCCGACAGGGCCTAATACGATCTCCTATGAAGAGCCGATGGGCTTGTGGTTGTCGATCGGAATGATCGTTGTTCTTTTTCTGCCACCGTTGATTCTGGCCCTGTTCCAGAGCACGATTGCTCGAGTCACATCCGCTGTTTATCAGGGGATCGTTGTCTTTTCTTTCCTCGTCATTATCCCGATCGGCTTCTTCGTTCCGGATCAGTTCTCCGTCGGCGTCGCCGGTGTGGCCGGTACGGCTGCGGGCGTATGGAGTATTATCCTCACTTTGAAAACGGGGGAGGCGCCTAAACCGGCAAAATGAGGGAAGACACCCGGCGCAAGCTATGATAAGATGCCGGCAGAGAGGGATTACAGGAACGAAGGAAGGTGAATAAGGTTGCATCGATTCATCGAATATACAGGGTGGATAGGTGCTCTTACGGCTGTTGGTTTCGGCGTATATTATTTCATGAGCGGGGACTTTAAAGCGGAATACTTTATCCCGGCTGCTATACTTACAGTACTATGCAGAATCCATGCAAAGAGCCAGTAGAGGAGCTTGGAGATAGATTTGATTGTGAAGTTGTATGTTTATAATGGAATAAATACCAAAGAGAAGGAGGTACCATTATGGGAAAGCATGTATGGGACTTAGGACGTTGGAAGGCAGTTAGATTAGAAAACGGAATTGCTTTTGATGATCTTTCAGGAGAAAGCTTCTATTATACACTTGCTGATGAGCAAGATTTTCAAGAAATACCACCCAGTATTTACAAAGCTATCATTACCAATCTTACAAACTATTATGAAAGTAACATGCGTGCGGATGAATGGATGAAGGAAATAAATGCAGAGTTATTGCCTTATGGAATTTAAAACGAAAGGGTGGAAATAATGGAAGATACCTTACATACGGGACATACTTACAACTTCAATGTAAATGGTGACACACTGACTATCCTCGACAAATCCTATGCAGGATGCTTTCGGAAGTTTTGGGATTATTTCATGAACTATGATTTAGACAGGACAGTGAGAACAATAGAGAAGGCAGGAATTCGCACATCAGACTCGGAATATTTCGTATCGAAAAACGGCAGTAAAAAGAAAAACATACAGCTCATTGATGATAGGTGGGTTTACACACATTTAAACCCCGGAGCGATGGAGCGTGCTTATAATAAATTTATTTCAGAATGGAATAAAGAACCAACAGCAAAGGAGGCAGCATTAAACGGTGATGTGACAGAGAGAAAATTCGGGCTGAAGAATATTTATAAAAAATCACTCGCAATGAATTTGATTAGAAATGGGCATGACATAGAACATACCATGAGAAATCGCAATAATCCTAAGTATCAAGTCTTTGTTTTTGTTGATACACCAAAATTGCGCAGGGATATTGCCATGCTCAACGAACAAGAGTACGTAGGACGCTTAAATGAAAGTGGAAATATTAATAAATAAGTGATTTTTATTTGCAACAGCTGTGCGTCTTACATTGGCATAACGTCACTGCATGATAGGTGCAGCGGGGATGGGAGCCTGTGTACTAGAACGACAGGAAGGAGAGAGGGATATATGAAATTCACCAACTTTCAAGCAAGCCAGATACGAATAGCAAGACCAACCGATCAAATGGATGAGATGATCACGTTCTATGAAACGGGTCTTGGTTTGGAACGAGTGGCGGAGTTTCATGGCCATCAGGGGTATGACGGCATCGTCTTCGGACTCCCGACGCTCGCTTATCAGCTGGAGTTCACGTCCCACGAAGAAGGAAGTCCGTGCCCTGCTCCGTCGAAGGACAACTTATTGGTTTTCTACATAGAAGATAAGCAGGAACAACGGAAGGCCGCGGATCGACTTACCCGGATGGGGTATGAAGAAGTCCCATCGGAAAATCCATATTGGGAGGAGAAAGGCGTGACAATCGAGGACCCGGATGGGTGGCGGGTCGTGCTGATGAATACGGGTGGATTGAGAAAATAGCTAACCAAAAAAGAACGTCTTCCTATAAGGAAAGGACGTTCTTTACCATTGATTCAACAGGGACTGAATAATAGGGTCCCCTTTTTTATCCATCCGATAAGCTGCGTACAGGGTGTTGTCAACGGAAAGCTCACCATAGAGGACGGTGGATTTTCCTTCGGCCACAGATTCCTCAATCAGGTAGGATGGAAGGATACTTAAACCGAGTCCGTTCTCCACGCCTTTCAGAATAGAATACAAGTTTGGAATGATGTGACGGGCTTGGATCGTTGGGCGTCTCTTGAAATGCTCACGCCAGAATCGTCTAATGATAGGGAGGTCCAGTCCATAACTCAACCAGGCCTGTTCCTCCACCCACTCTTCAATTTCCGCAAGGGAACTATGTTGTTCTTTGAAACCCGGGGGAGCGACTATTACAAATGTTTCTACTTCCAGTTCTTTGTACTCGATACCAGGAACGGTCTGCTTTTTAGGAGTAAAGATCAGATCCACCTCTTCCTTTATCAGCTCGTCCAAAAGGGTGGAGGCTACACCGAAGCTTGTGATTAAGCGCGTGTCGGTCCCCTTTATCTTTTCTGAAACCCGACCGGTGAAGTATTCGACTGGACTGCCTATTTTTAAGAGGGGGGAGCGGGAATCCGTCTTTGCATAATGTTGAATTTCCTGAGTTGCTGTCTCCAAGTGTTCGATCAGCGGCACTAATTTCGTGTACATTTCCTTCCCTTTATCAGTAGGAATCATTTTCCTGGGAGCCCGGAGGAAAAGGGGTTCTCCAACTTCGGATTCCAGCGCGGCAAGGTGCTGGCTCATAGCCGGCTGTGTCAGAAATCTCGTTTTAGCTGCTGCCGAAACGGAACCTTGTTTATAAATACTGATGAAACTCCGGTACCACTCAAAGTCAATCACGTGTTCACCTCCTTCGATATCATTTCCTATGCGTCTCTATTCTATATCCTCTTCAGTCTGTATACATCCCTTGTTTCTATTAAGTCTTCTGTACGTTGACGGTAGGATTCATAGTGAGGTGAGGCGATATGTGCTTGCAAAGCCGGCTCGTCCTTCCAAGCTTCATAAAATGTAAACACAGATTTATCATCTATAGAACGATGAAGGATATAATCCTTACACCCATCCTCTTCCAGGGAAGGGCCGATCATTTTCTTTAGCTCTTGGAACAGTTCTTCTTCTTTTCCATCTTTTGCTGTCAATAGTGCTTGAATGACAATCATACGATCCCCCACTCTTTTCATATAGGAAGGACCTGCAGACCGATTTTAGATTTGCAAGCCCTTCCCCTTTCGTTTATTTATTCAGCTGTTCTACTACTTTCTTCGCTACACTGATGGTAGATTGCGGGTTTTGACCGGTAATCAGTTTTCCGGAAACCTGTACATGGTCTGTCCAATTTTCCTTGGCTGAAAAGTCTGCTCCCAGTTCGCGTAAACGAGTTTCCAGTAGAAAAGGCATATAAGCATCAAGTGTCGTAGCGCGTTCTTCTTCATCCGTGAAGGATGTGACGGTATGACCTTTCACTAGAGGAGATCCATCCGAACGCTTTACACCGACCAAACCTGCCGGACCGTGACAGACAGCAGCTACCACTTTATCTGCTTCATATAGATCTTGAATGATGTCGTGCAGCTTCTTGTTATCCGGAAGGTCGAACATTGTACCATGTCCCCCCGGTAGGAAGATGGCATCATATTGTTCTGTATGATCCAAGTCCTCCAGTTTTTTCGTGTTTTCAAGATGCACAGCTGTATCGAGAATCTCCTGAGGAGTCTCTCCTCCTTCCAGACTGCGTTCGTCTACAGGAGCCTTGCCGCCTTTAGGAGTTGCTACTGTAATAGTGTAACCTTGTTTAACGAATTCTAAATAAGCTTCTCCGAACTCGGACAACCAGAGGCCTGTATCCAGTTCCTCATTCATTTTGTCCGCTGTCGTGACAACCATTAATATATGTTTACTCATCGTTTGAATTCCTCCTGAAATGATTCATTTTCTATTGCGATTTTTATTGTAGGTCAGCATCATCCATAATACAAATTAATGTTTTTTTGATCATTAATAAAAAAAATTATAGGGAGGAGAGCTGAAGGGTATAAAAAGAGAAAGCAAATAGAAGCGAAACAGATGGGAGCGGTCAAAGGCTTCTATGTAAAAGGGGGCGTTTTCGGGAGCATAACCCGAGGTGTTTTATGCACATGAAAGAAATGTGTGTGGATTCAGGAGGGAAAGGCAGGGCATTTCCTCCTGATCTTATCCGAAATAGAAAAGAGGCGGGGGAGTGTTTTCCCGGCCTCTTGTTATTATTCCCCTAATCCAAGCATACCCTTGAAACTTCGGGCGTACTGATCGGTTGCGATGATGGCATCCGCCACTTCTTCTGCTGTGATGGTGAATGCCTGGTGGATCGTTTCGCCATCGATGGTCGCTGCTTCGGCTACTTTCAGGATGTCCTCTCTGGAGGCGTCTTTCAGCTTGATGTCTTCCAAAGTGATCGGAAGGCCAAGACTTGTGTACAGCGCCATGTATTCTTCGATTTCTTCCTGCGGGTGTTCTTCCATCGTCAGTTGGACGAGTGTACCGAACGCCACTTTTTCTCCGTGCGTAAGATGGTGGATTTCTCCGTCCAGAGCGGTAAATCCGTTGTGGATGGCGTGGGCAGCACCCAAACCGCCGCTTTCAAATCCGAGTCCGCTGAGAAGTGTGTTCGCTTCGATGACATGTTCCAGTGCCGGTGTAACGACTTGACGCTCATTGGACTCATAAGCGAGCAGTGCATAGTCGAACAGCACCTCTTCACATTTTTCTGCAATCGCCTGGGCGGCAAGGGTCGGCTGCCCTCCTGCCATCGTATTCCCGCTGTTTCTTACGACGCTGCGTACTTCAACGAGCGTTGCGAGCGCATCGGCGATTCCGGAAGCAAGGAAACGCGGTGGTGCCGCTGCGATGATTTTTGAGTCGAGCAGGACGAGATCAGGGTTCTTTTTGTAGAAACGATACGTTTCGAACACCCCTTCGTCGGAATAAACAACAGACAAAGCACTTGTCGGTGCATCCGTGGAAGCTGTTGTCGGTACGATGACCGTAAAGCCTTCTACTTGGTCGGAAACGGCTTTAGCGGTATCGAGTGTTTTACCTCCGCCGACACCGACGACGATGGAAGCTTGGGCTTCCTTCGCAATATCCGTGATCCGGTCCATTTCCTGAGTCGATGCTTCCCCGTTGAAGACGACTTCGTTCGTTTCGAATCCTGCTTCTTTCAAGTGACCCACGACGTCATGCCCCGCAATCTTCCATACGGTTTCATCTGCCAGGACGACCGCTGTTCCGCTTAAACCTTCCAGGTGTTTCCCAATATTTTGAATGGCGTTACGCCCCTGCACATATTTAGCCGGGCTGATGTATATACGTTCCTTCATCTCTCATCATCCTTTCGTAATTTGTTTCTACAGGTATCTTCCCAACATATCATCGATGTTAAACAAAGACTTTCATAAAAAAAGGTCACATCGCTTCCTTGATTCCTTTTTTTACCAGCAGCCAGTTGGCCGGATAGCTCGTCAGGAAACCGAGGATCATAGCGATTTGCATCATGAACCAATAGGTGATTTGATCCGGGTGCGGCGGCTGTGTGAATAAGACAAAATGGACAATCGCCATCCAGCCGAACATGCCGATTTCAAAAGCGATCAAGGAGAGCGAATCCGCTTTGATAGCAGATTTGATTGCATGTCCGGCACCTTTTTTCTTGTGCATCGGGTAAATCGCATAAAACTGGAACAGGATTCCGAAAATATAAGCAAGGATGAACTCGATCGTATAATGCGCAAACAGGGTCGTCCCTGCGATAGTCAATCCGGTCAGCGCAACGATCGGTACGCCGACTGCATCGCCGAGCGTGCATCCGGCCGAACAGTGGCTCGTCGAAACGAACACTTTGGCCGATTTGCCCCGGTCATCCTCTTTTTCTATATTCTTTGCCTTCAAGCGGCCCCATTTGAAGTAGGTCCATAAGGCAAAAGGACCGAAGAACCAACCGTTGATCGGCCAGACAACATTCATCACTCCCATCATCTGCGGATGTTTGATGATGTCGATAAGAATGATGAGGGAAGATAACAAACCAATACTGAGAGCAATCCATGATACCGTGACTAACATTTACTCACCTCTTTTTTATTTTCTATACCCGGTAGCGGTATTCATAAACATAGAGGAATCTTTAAAATAAACATAATCCTCTGCGTTGACTATTTATACCTTATAGGGGTATATTGAAATGGACAGGAGGAATCCATATGTGCGAAGAACATAGTTTACCGGAGAACAGCGGCAAAAAGCCGGCGAAACCAAGAACAGTACAAGAGAAAGATACGGTCGTGAACCGCTTGAAACGTATAGAAGGTCAGGTGAGAGGGATTCAGAAAATGGTCGAAGAGGACCGTTACTGTGTCGACATCCTTATTCAGATTTCAGCGATAGATAAGGCGTTGAAGAAAGTCGGCCATTCCCTGCTGGAGCGCCATACCCATCATTGTGTGGCGGGTGCGATTAAAAATGGAAACGGTGACGAGGCCATTGATGAATTGATGAAAGTCATCCAACAGTTCTCCAAATAGGAGGGATAGAGATGAAGGATATGAACGTAGGTATCACCGGGATGACGTGTTCCGCGTGCTCGACCCGGATCGAGAAGGTCCTGAACCGTATGGAAGGTGTCGAAGCGAATGTCAACCTTGCGATGGAAACGGCTACGATTCACTACGATGACAAACACGTCCAGCCATCCGATATAACCGCAAAAATTGAAAAGCTCGGATACGGTGTCCAGAAAGAACAGGTGGAACTCGACATTCACGGAATGACCTGTTCGGCTTGCTCGACGAGGATCCAGAAAGTGTTGAGTAAGATGGACGGAGTGGAACAGGCGACCATCAACCTGGCAACGGAAGCCGGATTCGTCGAATACGAACCGGATCGTGTATCCATAGATGACATCATTGCCAAAGTGAAGAAGCTCGGGTATGAGGCGGTTATCAAACAGGAACGTGAAACCGAGAAGGAACAAAAAGAAGCGAGAATCAAGCAGCAGAAGATAAAGTTGTTCGTGTCTGCCTTGCTTTCCCTGCCTCTTTTATACACGATGATCGCTCATCTCCCGTGGGATATCGGCCTCCCGGTTCCGGGTATCCTGATGAATCCGTGGTTCCAGTTCGTCCTTGCGACGCCTGTGCAGTTCTATATCGGTGCCCGGTTCTACTCCGGAGCTTATCGGGCGCTCAGGAATAAGAGTGCGAACATGGATGTACTGGTCGCACTCGGTACTTCCGCCGCCTATTTCTACAGCGTCGTCGAAGCGTTCCGCTGGCAGGCAGCCCCGGATCGGATGCCGGAGCTTTATTTTGAGACGAGTGCCGTCCTCATCACGCTGATTCTTGTCGGGAAGCTGATGGAATCGTTGGCGAAGGGACGGACGACAGCCGCGCTCACGAACCTGCTGAATCTGCAGGCGAAGGAAGCGACCGTTATCCGAGAAGGAATGGAAGAAAAGGTGCCGGTCGACCAAGTAACGGTCGGGGACACGCTGCTTGTGAAACCCGGGGAGAAAATTCCCGTCGACGGCCGCGTGCTTAAAGGTACCTCCGCAGTCGATGAGTCCATGATAACCGGTGAGTCTCTTCCAGTGGAAAAGCAGGAAGGAGACGCAGTCATTGGATCGACCATCAACAAGAATGGAACCATTCGGATGGAAGCGGAACGGATAGGGAAAGATACCGCCCTTGCCGGCATTGTTCGGATCGTCGAAGAGGCGCAGGGATCGAAAGCTCCGATCCAAAGGACTGCGGACGCCATTTCCGGCATTTTCGTTCCGATTGTCGTCGGAATCGCTCTTCTTACGTTCCTGCTCTGGTTTTTCCTGAGCGGTGACATCGCACCTGCGCTGGAAGCAGCCATCGCTGTTCTTGTCATTGCCTGTCCGTGTGCCTTGGGACTGGCGACACCGACATCGATCATGGTCGGAACCGGAAAGGGAGCAGAACAGGGGATTCTTTTCAAAGGCGGGGAATATTTGGAAGGCACCCAGGGGCTTACAACGGTGCTTTTGGACAAAACAGGTACCGTGACGAAAGGGAAACCCGAGGTAACGGACGTCATCACTCTCCAAGGAGAAGAAGCCGATTGGCTGCCTGACTTGATCGCAGCTGAGAAGGCATCTGAGCACCCGCTCGCTGATGCCATCGTCACGTACGGTCAGAAGCGCGGCGTGATAGAAAGAGAAGCGGAATCCTTTGAGGCTGTCCCTGGCTTTGGGATTAAGGCAGTCGTCGAAGGCAGGCAGATCCTTGTCGGTACGAGAAAATGGATGGAACGGAATCAGCTGTCATATGAACCTTACGACGAGGCATTTTCTCGTTTGGAACAGGAAGGAAAAACAGTTATGTATCTGGCTGCCGATCAGCAAATCAAAGCCTATATTGCTGTTGCAGATACGATCAAGGAGACGTCCAAAGAAGCCGTTTCTGAATTGAAGGCGCTCGGGATTCATGTGTACATGGTGACAGGGGATAACAGACGAACGGCAGAAGCTATTGCTGCCGAAGTAGGCATCAGGAATGTGCTGGCAGAAGTGCTGCCGGAAGAGAAGGCAGCGAAGGTGAAGGAATTGCAGAAGCAGGGCGAGAAAGTCGCCATGGTCGGTGACGGCATCAATGATGCGCCTTCTCTTGCCACCGCCGATATCGGCATCGCCATTGGCACAGGCAGTGATGTGGCGATAGAAACAGCAGATGTTACGCTGGTCGGAGGCGACCTGGAACACTTGGTGAAAGCGATCCGCCTCAGCCGGAAAACTATGAAGAACATCCGGCAGAATCTATTCTGGGCACTGGCCTATAATACGGCAGGCATCCCGGTTGCCGCTCTCGGGCTTCTTGCTCCCTGGGTGGCAGGCGCGGCTATGGCCTTAAGCTCTGTCAGCGTCGTCAGTAACTCGCTGCGGCTAAAACGGATGAAACTATAATGGAAAGGATGAAGCGATATGGAAAAAACGCTTAAAGTAGAAGGAATGACGTGCGGCCACTGTGAACAAGCAGTCAAAGGTGCACTGAAAGAGATCGATGGAGTGGAGGAAGTAACCGTTCATCTCGACAGCGGTGATGTCGAGGTGAAAGCAGCCGATCATGTCAGCGAAGCGGCGATGGTCGAAGCCATTGAAGAACAGGGATACGACGTCGTATCCTGACAAACAAAGCCTGAAGGATCTCCTCAGGCTTTGTTCGTCAGTTTTTCAGCAAAGGGCGGAGGTGAATAGGCAGACTCCGAAGTGCTCATTGGCCGCCCTCTCTATGTTTGTAAAAGAACCGTTTCCTCAAAAGTAAATGAACAGCCTGTAAAGTCTGAGGAATCCCCTTCGGACTTTTGTATAAATAAAGGAAGATGGTCAAGGATGGTAACACAAGAGAAAAAGGAGATGAGAGAATGAAATGGATGAAGATGTTGGTATTATCCGCGGTGGTGCTTGTAGGCTTGGCTGCCTGCGGCAATGATGACAGTGGACAGGACGAGAAGAAGGATCAGGAAGCGACCGACACGCAGCAAATGAGCCATGAAGAAAAAAGCGGGCATGAATCGATGGATCACTCCGGATCCGGAGAAGTTCCGGACGATTTGAAGGAGGCAGAAGATCCTACCTTTGCCGTTGGAAGTAAAGCGATGATCACCGCTGACCATATGCCTGGCATGGACGGGGCGGAAGCGACGGTTGTCGGAGCCTATGATACGACTGCTTATATCGTTTCCTATGAACCGACAGACGGAGGCGAGCGGGTGACTGATCACAAATGGGTCATCCACGAAGAAATCGAAGGTCATAATGATCAGACGTTTGAGCCGGGCGAGGAAGTCACACTCCGGGCTGATCATATGCCTGGCATGGACGGAGCGAAAGCGACCATCGAATCCAAAGAAGCTACGACCGTGTATATGGTCGACTACGTGCCCGTCGACGGTGGAGAAGAAGTGACGAACCATAAATGGGTGACGGAAAGCGAATTAAAAGCACAATAGAGCATATAAAAAGAAGGCTGGATCCTCATCCAGCCTTCTTTTTATTATGTTCTCCTGTTCCTTATAAGCAGCAAAGCGATAAACGCAGCGAAGGAACCAGCCACCACGATGGCCATGATGGCGATCGAAAAGAATAGAGGATCCATGAAACCGGTCTCCTTTTTCAGAAAATTTATGTTAGTACCTATTCTAACACTTGGAAAGGGGCTGTTGAAAGGGGATAAAAAAAATCCCCTTCAGAAGGAGTATCTCCAGAAGGGGGGTTTTTAATGATCGTGTTCATGGGTATGGTCGCTGCAGAGGACCGAGTTGTCGTGCGCGTGTTCCTTCGATTCCAGTTGAATCGTCACATGGCCGATTCCCTTATCCTTAAGTCGTTCTTCCACTTTTTTAAGGATGCCCTGGCAGTCGTCGATCGTCCGGTCATCCGTCACCACGGCATGACAGGAGAGGGCGTTCTGTCCGCTGGTGATGCTCCATACGTGCAGGTCATGGATATCCTGAATGTCCGCTGTGTCTTTGATCGTTGCGACGATATCATCGACGTCGATGTTCTTCGGTGTTCCTTCCATCAGCACATGAACCGAGTCGCGGGCGACCCTTGCTCCGCTGATCAGTACAAGGACGGCGACAATCACACTTGCGAGCGGATCGGCCCATCCCCAGTCGAACAGCATGATGAGGATGGCGGCGATGATGGCACCGACGGATCCAAGCAGGTCACCAAGGACATGAAGGAACGCCGCCCGCAGGTTAAGGTTGTGCTCCGTATCGCCCCGCATGAGAATCCATGCGACCACAAGGTTGACGATAAGACCGATAATTGCAATCGTCAGCATTCCCGTCGAGGCTACCTCCGGCGGTTCCAGGAATCGTTTATAAGCCTCGTAGAAAATATAAAGGGAGATCAGTACGAGCGTCACACCATTGAATAGTGCCGCAAGGATTTCAAACCGTTTGTATCCGTAAGTCTTGCTGTAATCTGCCACTTTTTCCCCCATAACGAACGCAAGGACACCAACCCCAAGCGACACGGAGTCACTCAGCATATGTCCGGCATCCGACAGCAGCGCCAGGCTGTTCGTAAGGAATCCTCCGATCGCCTCGACGATCATGTAGCCGGTTGTCAGGATGAAACTGATCCATAATGCCTTCTTGTTCGCGCCGTGCGTGTGGTCATGACCGTGGTCGTGTCCCATCTGCATCTCCTCCTACCTGTACTATTCCAATTCGACTGGTAAATGATACGTTGGATTATTATATATATGCACATATATTCATATATAAAGCTTAACGCGGAATAACAGGCACGTCAAACCTGAATGCATAAAAAAGGCCTCCACATTTAGGGGATGTGGAGGCCTTCGTAAAGGGTGGTCAAATTCTACATATTCACATATTGGTCAGATATGTGGGGTGTTTGCGTGTCCATTGTAGTACATTGATGATGTTATGTAAACACGCTTTAAATTGGTAAAGAAGTTATACCTGATATAAACCCTTCTGTGAAAGGGTACAACCATTATAAAAAGAATATTCCGTTAATTGGAAAGGGAATAGGAACGGTAAGAATGGATTTTTGAGGTCGATTTTTATAATGAAAAGGGAAAAGAAAAGCATGAACAAGGAGGGGAAGTCTCATGCAACGAATGATCGTATTTATGGTGTGGACCGCATTCATCCTCTATGCCGTATTTGCAGCACCCAATGGAAACGCAGGTTACCTTGAATCGCTTATAAAAATGGATGATCCTGATCCTTCTCTATTAATGGTCTTCAGCTTTCTGGGGATCTACGCGATGATCTTCGCCGCTTTGCTCCTGGAGGAAGATGACAGCAAGGTTCCGGCGTGGCCGTTCGTCATCGCTTCCTTCTTTCTCGGAGCCTTCGCACTGCTGCCTTATTTCCTTTTCGCAAGCGGCCGTGCAGAAGGGAGGATACGTATTCCTAACCGATTGATTCAGCTGCTTCACTCCAAAGCATTTCTGCTCCTGCTTGGGACAGGAACGACTGCCCTGTTTCTTTACGGGGTATCGGCAGGTGACTTCGAATTATATGGGAAGGCATTCCGTACTTCGCAGTTCGTTCATATTATGACAGTGGACTTCATTGTCTTGACGCTGCTCAGTGTTTATTTGATCTATTGGAAGGAACGAAGGCACGGAAGTGAGAATATGCGTCACTGGATTGGAATGGTTCCGATGATCGGAGCGCTTGTTTATCTATTTAAGAAACGCGTGTGAAAAAACAGAGGTCTCCACGATCTCTGTTTTTTTGTCAGGAGTGCTTGCATAATCAGAAACTATTCAGTTGTTAATCAAAAGTAATTGATGTAGTATAAAAGTATTTTGAAATCGTTTTTTATAAAGGAAGTATAGGGGAGAAGGTGATGGTGTTGATTAATCACGGGGGAGTGCTGCAGAAAGAATATTTTGTTTCCTATATGAAATTAATCAGAAATGCGATGGGATGTTCTGTAGAGAAGGCGAAAGATGTAACGTTTGAACGCTTATTCCATAATGATGTCCAAAAGTTGGGTGAGGCCACTTATCAGGAATTTTTGAAAGGATATCAAGAAATGCAGCGGAAACATTAAAAAAGCGTGGGAAATCAGATGTTCACCTTCTGATTTCCCACGCTTTTTGTTTGGTTATTTCTTCATCGTCCTTTAAAAGCTGCGGAAGATTTGGTAATTTTTGTTTCCTCCAGAGAGGTTAAATACTTCTTTAAAGCCCATATTTCTTAACACGTTTTGCGCTGCATTACCGGTAACTCCACTATTGCAATAGGTAACGGTAGGAATGTCAGGATCCAAATTCTTTGCTTTCGATCGTAACTCAGCCAATGGAATGTTAACCGCACCTGGCACGTTGGATACCTCAAATTGCTTGGTCGCCCTCGTGTCGATCACCTGCAGCAGTTCACCGTTCTCCAACCTTTCTGTCAGTTCTTGCGGAGTCATCAACTTATTTCGCTTATCGATGGCGTTTTGAAGTGCCATTCCTGTGTACATGACAGGATCTTTTGTCGTGCTGAACGGTGGTGCGTAGGCGAGGTCCAAATGGAACAGGTCTTGTGCTTTCGCCCCAAAAGAAATGGCTGTTACGAATACATCAATCCGTTTATCGACGCCATCTTCGCCGATTGCCTGTACTCCGAGGATCCGGCCTGTTTTTCTATCGGCGACAGCTTTAATGACGATCGCTTTGCCTCCGAGGTAATCCGCTCTGGATGGTTTGATGTTATGAAGGACTTCCAAATCATATCCTTTTTCTTTTGCCTCCTTCTCACTAAAGCCTGTGTAGCCGACGGCAAGGTCAAATACTCTTAATATCCCTGTCCCCAGAATTCCCCGGTGCTCCAAATCTCCACCTGTAATGACATCTCCAGCGATACGCCCCATTTTATTTGCTGTCGATCCCAATGGCCGGTAAATTGGTTCTCCTGTAAGGATGGAGAAACTTTCGGCAACGTCGCCGACGGCATACACATCAGGAATATTCGTTTGCATTTTGCTATTGACTTTTACCGCACCCGATTTCCCTAATTCTACACCGATTTCCTGGGCCAACTCAGCATTGGGACGTACACCGGATGCCAGGATGACCATGTCTGATTCCAGTGTGGTTCCTGATTTCGTCTCCAATGTAGTTTTGGAAATTGTGTGGACTTCTTCGTTTAGCAATAGAGTCACACCGTGGTCCCGGATATGTGTTTCTACTCTTCTTGCCATATCCAAATCCAGATGAGGCATGATTTGTCCGCTTCTTTGAACAATCGTTACGTCTAATCCTTTGTGCCTCAACTGCTCAGCCATTTCAAGACCAATGAAACCGGCGCCTATGATGGTGACCTTCTTCGGATGGTTCGCTTTCATAAACGAATCAATCATTGCTGTGTTTTGAATCGTTCGCACCTGGAAGACATGATCGTGACCCACTCCTTCAATGTTCGGGCGATTCGGTGATGCTCCAGTAGCGAACACTAAAGTGTCATAATCGTCTTCGATCGTTTCACCGGTATCTAACTTCTTCACAACTACCTTCTTCGTTTCAGAATTGATCCTGGTCACCTCGTGACGGGTGAAAATCTCCACATTATAGCGCTTCTTGAACCAGGCTGCGCTCCTTGGCGTTAAGGTGTCCAATTCTTCCACCTCGCCTCCAAGGAAATAGGGGATCCCACATATCGAGTAGGAGATGTCATAGTCTGCATTGTATAAGGTGATTTCTGCGTTTTCATCGTTTCTACGGGCTTTGGCAGCGACAGAAGTACCAGCAGCAACAGATCCGATTATAATGATTTTCATAGTTGAATTCTCCTTTGTCTGTTTCATCTTAAAAGTTCGTTGATAAAGTTATCAGCAGCACGATTTCATTCCTAACAGAACGAATTGCGGACCGTTCGAAGTTTCATCATTATCAAGCGTCAAGCCATCCAAGTCATTCTTAATTTCCTTATCTATAGCTACTCGGATGCCGTTGACTTCCTGGATGTTGTCATCTTCCTTAGGGGCATCGAGGGATAGACCTAATTGAGGTCCGCAGCAACCTGCCCCCATGGAGTAGAAGCGTATTCCTTCGCCCTCATTCTTTTCGAAGATCGTTTCCAATTGTAGTTTTGCCTTTTCTGTTATTTTCATTTCTGCTTCCTCCTTAGGATTTAATGATCGTTTACACACGAGCTGTTAATTATTAAAAGCGCATTTCGTCCATGGAAGGACTGCAACATTTCCGGAGAGGCTGTTTTTGACTTTGTTGATCCAAGGGATTTCACTGGCAGCCTTCGCTTGCAGGAGTTTTTCTTCAGTACCCGCTGCAGCCAAGCTTTGATTAATAACCCACCACCTCGGTGCGATTTCAGCACGTTGTAAGTCTTCCTGTAGCCGAGTAGATTCAAGCACAGGCGTGGCTTCAGCTAACGTAACAATCACTACTTCCGTCTCTTCCGGGTTTCTAAGGCGGGGCAGCAGGGCTTTCACGTTTTCTGGAACTGCACCTGTCGAACGACTCATTTCTTTGTGGTAGGTTTCAGACGAATCCAGTAGAAGCAATGTGTGACCGGTCGGAGCGGTGTCAATGACCACAATCTCCTTTTCAGCCCTTGCAACGACGTCTGCAAAGGCACGAAAAACAGCAATTTCTTCTGTGCATGGAGAATCAAGATCCTCTTTTAAGTAAGCAAGTTCTTCTTCATCCAGCTCTCCTGCTGCGGCAATGACTGCTTCCTTGTACTTCTCCACTTCTATTTCCGGATGAACACGATTGATCGATAAATGCTCACTCACTGCCCTGTTTTTGAACATGTGATCAAGGTGAGCGGCCGGATCCGTTGTCGTTAAATGAACCGGAAGTCCTCTTTTAGAAAGTCCTGCGGCAATGGCGGAAGCAACCGTTGTTTTCCCTACGCCGCCTTTTCCCATAGTGAAGATTACCCGTGTATTTTTATTAGCGAAATCATCGATTATCTCTTCTAAGCTGTCTGAATCGTCCCATGTCGAAACTTCTTCTCGGATGGATGCATCATCGCAGGGACGCTTGCCCACTAATCGTCGAAGACTGTCCGTATCAGTAAGCGAGTAAGGGACGTAAGGGAGGAAAACCTTAGCTGTGATCTGTAAACTTTCCGGTGCATTTGCTAATGCCTCCTGCTGCTTCTCAAAAAAAGCGAGCGAGACAGGGTCTTCTGAATCAGGTTTTTGATATACGCCATTGATAAGCAATTGCTGATTAGATATTCCGATTTCTCTTAATTCTGTTGCTGCTCTATCTGCTTCCTTAAGCGTAGTCTCATCCGGTCTGGCAACAAGAAATAGGGTCGTTTTGTCTGCGTCAGATAAGGATTGAACTGCTTTTTCATACATTTTTTTCTTATCTTTAAGGCTTGAGAGCGGACCGAGACAGGAAGCTCCATGCTTACTTTCTTCCAAGAAACCATTCCAAGCGTCAGGGAGCGACAAAAGGCGCAGCGTGTGGCCTGTCGGTGCTGTGTCGAAGAGCACATGATCAAAACGCTCTAACATCGATTCATCAGCTAACAGTTGAGAGAATTCATCAAAGGCTGCGATTTCTACTGTACATGCACCAGAGAGCTGTTCTTCCATTTGATTCACGACTGATTCCGGAAGTTTCCCTCGATATGGTCCTACTGTTTTCTCCCGGTAGGCTCTGGCTGACTCTTCCGGATCAATATTACTGGCAGACAAATGGTCCACACCGGGGATTTTAGTGGGTTGGTTGCAAAGCTCCACTCCGAAAACATCTTGTAAATTAGAGGCTGGATCGGTACTTACAAGAAGTACCTTCTTTCCTTGATCCGCCAGAGATACGGCAGTGGCGCAAGCGGTGGATGTTTTTCCGACGCCGCCCTTTCCGGTAAAGAACAATATGGGAGTGTCGATGTGTTGTACGGGGTTATATTGTGGAAACATAAGGATTCCTCCTACGTCAATTTAGGTTAATAGAAATTGGAGTACCAGGCTTTTGCGTCAGTTCATCCATTTTTACTGCACACCAATCGGCAAACTCATCGTTTGTTGGATATTTTCCTACTTTCACAACTTCATCGTTCAAAAGCGTGATTGGCAGTGCGGCTACTCCTTTATCGTGAAGGAGTTGGTTCACCTTTTCATTCCTTGAGAAAGCAGATGGCTCATTAGCTAAGTTATAACGCTGAATATCGGCACCTTTCCTCTTTAATGAATAAACTGCTGAAGCAACCCGCGTCAAATCCGGATCGACTCCAGGACCACAAACTCCAGTGGAACAACACATCGCCGGGTCAAAAATTTCAACTTTGTTCATACAGTACACAACCTTTATATTGTTATTTATTTACTTACTTACTTACATAAAAGGGTTTCTTCCTGTTTGTCTGAAGTTCATAATTTATTCCTGCTTACTAAATTATTGGATATAGAAAGCCGAGTTTCAAATGATTTTTTGAGATTCGTTGGTGTCTTTGAGTACACATTAAATTCGGATATTATTATATAATTAATTACTTATATACGCAATGCTATGTTCGAAAATAAAAACTGTTACTTAACATTCCATCTATGATAACTTTTACCGTTGCCTACAGAACCTATCTTAGAGGTGAATCACTCATATTAAACGGAATATGAGTGGAATATTACATATCGTAAGTCATTTTTGACTTATGTCGAACCTTTATCGAATTATGTAAATTAAAGGATGTTATATATGATGAGATAAAGGTGGGGTAGTATCTGACGGAATCCAACATTAAAACTTGTTTTTTTGAAAGGGTTTACTTATAAATAAATAGAGGAGAGATGCCGGTGAAGCTGGAACGATTGAAGCAGCGCCTCGGTGAGATGGCAGATATCGGCAAAGTGCGGCAGGATGGGACAAGCAGCCTTTCCTTAATGAATGAAGAGATCGAAGCAAGGGTCCTCTTCATGAAATGGGTAGGGGAAGTCGGTGGAAAGGTGCGGATTGACGACTCAGGAAATATCCATGCCCGGATAGAAGGAAGCAATCCGGACAAAGCACCAATCGTGCTCGGCTCTCATCTTGAAAGAAAGACGGGAACATTTTGTGATGCGCTCAGCATGCTGGCAGGACTGGAAGTGCTGGAATCGTTGAAGGAAGAAGTGGAGCTCTCCCAACCATTTGAAGTTGTTCTTTTCATGAATGAGACGGAAACGCCATACCCGGCAATGGTGCCACGCGAGACAGTCCCCGGCATCTTCAGCAAAGGATTGGATGAACCTGTGCGGATCGATTTTCATAGAAAAAAGGCTGTAGAAGAGGTGGAGGCGTTCATCAGTTTACATATCGGACCAAAACCGGTGCCTGGTGAAGCCGCGCCTTTTGATATCGTCACGAGCGTACAGGGAACTTCTTGGCACTCCGTCGAATTCATCAGTCTTCCCGGCCGCAAAGGGGTGGTGCCGGTCTCTTCTCGGAAGGATCCTTTGGTAGCGGCAGTCAAAGCAGTCAAACGAATTAAGCAGTGGATCAGTGGTTTGGAAGATGAAACGATCGTCACGTTCGGCAAGATTCACAAGGTGCCGGGTGCAACGGATCGTTCTCCTTGTTCCATTACATTCTCTCTTGATGTGAAACACCCGGTCGAAGCAGTGCTGAGGCAGCGTATGGTGCACGTCGAAGAAATAATCCGCAACGTCGCTGAAGAGGATGCGGTTGAAAGTGTCTGGGAGGACGTTTCCTTTCTGCCGCCGGTAGCGTTCAGCGAGACGCTTATCTCCCTAGTGAAAGAAAGCTATAACGATAGAGGAATCGATTACAGAGAAAGCGTCGGCAGTTCGATTCATGACACTTATATATGGAATCAAATGGATAAAACCGTAGTGGTTTCCGCATCGATCCTCTCCGGTGAGTACAAAAAGAAAGAAGATTGGTGCGATATTGAAAAGACCGTCGTCGTCATAGAGGATACAGTGAAGAAAATCATGCGCTGTTTGTGACGTACTATTGTTAAACTGGTAAAAAGGATAAAGGTGATACCATGGATATTCTGAAATTACAGGATTATCAAATGTTTAAAGATATTGTTGAACATTCCTTTGATGAGATCTTTGTCACCGACCAAAATGGGATGGTTTTATATGTCAATGAGTCCTGTGAACAGAATTATGGCATTCCCTCTTCTGCATTAATTGGAAAACATATTTATGAACTTGCTGAAGAGTTGTTTACCCCTTCTGCGACTGTCGAAGTCATGAAGCAGGAGTGCCCGGTGGAAGTGATGCAGGAAACGAAGCAGGGAAGACGCCTGCTCGTGAAATCACAGCCGGTATTTGACCCCGTAACGGGGGAATTGACGAAAGTGATCAGCTATTCAAGGGATTTAACAGATTTCACAACATTAAAGAACCGTATGGAGCAGCTGGAGAAACAGCTGAATACACAGCAGAATGAAAAGACCGGTGAAGTGGCCGACCTTATTACGGAAAGTAAGTGGATGAAGCGTGTCACGCGTATGATGACAAAAGTCGCAGGCACAGAAGCTACTGTCCTCTTGAAGGGGGAAACGGGTGTCGGCAAGAATTTGCTGGCATCGAAAATTCACAAGCTGAGCAGCCGCCGGAATCAAAAGTTCTATGAAGTGAACTGTGCGGACCTTCCCGATCATCTGCTTGAGACAGAGTTATTCGGAAATCCTGAGTACGGCGTCGAAGGGTTGATCGAGCTGACGGATGGATGCACATTGTTTCTGGATGCCATCGGCGAGATGTCTATAGACATCCAGGGAAAGCTGCTCCGCGTATTGGAAACGAAGCAAATCGTCTCGAAGCATCGCCGCATCGACGTGGACATCCGCTTCCTTTTCTCTACAAATCAAAATTTGGAGGAGCGGGTGAAAGCAGGTACTTTCCGGAAAGATCTTTTCTACCGTATTCACGTCGTACCGATCGATGTCCCTCCCCTCCGGGACCGGGAAGCGGATATTTACCCGCTCTCGATGTATTTCCTAAAGAAGTACAATGCCCTTTATGACAGGAATGTGAAACTGTCCCCGCTCGTTCTGCATGCGTTCTACGAATACGACTGGCCGGGCAACGTCCGTGAACTGGAGAACTTGATCGAACGCCTCCTGATTACGACAGACTCCGACGAAATCACGATGGATCAGCTTCCGTCGATGATCAAGACAGGGTCGATTGCTCAGGCGGTGACGCTTCCTGAGAAGCTTGAGCAGCTGGAAAGGTTCCTCGTCGCTGAAGCCTATGATCAGTATGGATCGAGTTATAAGGTGGCGGAGAGTCTCGGGATCAGCCAGTCGTCCGCCATGCGCAAAATTCAAAAGTACTTGCGGGACGGCAGGATGAAGGTGGATTGAAACGGTTTATAAAAAACCATCTCTCCCTATGAAAGGAGAGATGGTTTTTTCGTTTTCTATACGGTTGCGGAAGCTGCCCCTGGTGATTGAATGAACTTTGTGAAAAGGAAGCGTACAAGCGGTCCCATGACGATAAGCTGCAAAGGGAGCGCCAGGATGAAATTCGAACCGAAGATAGTCAGGTAATCAGTAACGACCGTTTCTACGTGGAAGCCGCTGTGAAGGCTCATTGTCACTAGTCCGAACATCGACATAAGTGCCGCCATGCCGATGACCATGCTTATGGAAATTGCCAGGATCTTGTAAAGCTTCTTCGATGTACGAGCCGTCAGCTTGAAGGCGACTTTCTTAGCGGTCGGTCCGACGATGAATAAATCAAGAATGAAGGCGACGATAAACGCAATCAGGAAGTTAAGCACTCCTTCCATGAAGGTCATCTCATGGATCGTTCCGTGAAGATAAAAGTTGTATATCGTCATGACTAAGACCATACCGAAACACATCAGAAAGCCGAATTGCAGGTTTTCTTTTTTATTTGTGGGCATAAAGATAACATCCTTTCTCTTGGTTATTTCTGCATTATAGCGAGAAGGAATGCTGCTTCGTAAGTGAACATTTTGTGAACGTTGTATTTCTTATTCATTACAGAATGCAGCTTTTGAAGGTAGTTAAACATGAATCTTTGACAGAAGAGGAAGGTGAGTTGTTCAACAAAACGATGGGTATCGTTTTGGCGGTCCGTGGAAGTTATGAGATGCTGCTCTATTAAAAAAAGGTCGTATCTCTTATGATACGACCTTTTACTCTGGTTCTTTCCTTCCTATCGTTACCACAGGCGGGGTATAGCTGATGACTTCAATGAGATAATGCTGCTCTGTCAAACCGTAACAGACCACATCGGAACCGTCTCCGATGGTTCCGTACTGCTTCTGCCAATCTGTGAAATGCGCATGTTCCACGATGAAGTACGGCCAGACGCGATCCCGCGCCACTCCTTCCTTGTCAACGAAGGGAGCATCGATCAAATCTGTTCTCATTCCTTCATCCGAATAACGGACAGCAACCGGTGAATCAAAGAGGAATGTGGCTGTTTTGTCATCAAATTCTGTGCCGTAATAGCTGTCTTTCTTACATAAATAAAACGTCAACTCCAGCCTGTCCAAGTCCTGTTTCCATTGATCGATAGCGATGTAATGGGTGAGCTCTTTATGAGGTACCCACGTATGAACGATTTGCTGCATGGAAATCCCTCGTTTCTTTAAAGTCATCGTTTTATTTTCAAGGATGCCCCTTGATATTGCTTCCGTTTGGTTCATACACAATATCTCTTCATAAAGGACGAATCCGACAGAACGGTACAACTGCATGTTCTTCTTCATGAGCGAACATGCTTCTTCCCCGTTCGCTAAAGCAGCGGCTGTAGAATCCAACGTTTCCTCCAATGTCCCCGTATGGTTGCGGGTAATAATATCATCGGTTTTTTCATAAGTCGTCGGGAAGATGGTGTAAGTACATGTGGAGAGCATCCGTATGCGTCTGCAGCACCTGCATCGTCTTTTCGTTCGGTTGGGTATAAATAACCGGATAATCTTTTTCTCCCTTGTCCTCCTCCGTCTGAAAAGCAAGGTGTTCTTCTGTCGTGGAGAATAAGGCGTGAACACCCGGCTTATTCCCGCGGGCGTCGACTCTTATCCAACGCTCCAACGTCTTGAGATAGACGCTGTTCAGTGCATGGATGCAGTAGCCTTTCTCCGGCTTGTCGAAAAGCATCAGCCGCTGATAGCAGAAGCCTGTGGGAATCCCTTCGCTTCTAAGCAGAGCCGCCAGTAGATTTGATTTCGCATAACAGATGCCCTCTTTCTCCTTCCATACTTCAGATGCCGTACGGGTAACTGCCGTACTCTGAATATCCCAGGAATGAGCGATTTCATCGCGCACGAAGGTGAATGCCGCTTCTGCTTTCTCTATATCTGTCTGCTTTTTGTCAAATAGCTGTTCCGATAGTTTTACGATCGAGGGATGATTATAATCTACCACCTCTGACTCTTGTAAGTAGTCAGAGAGTTTGGCGGATTGCAGTGTTTGTTTCAAGATCTGTCCCCAACTTTCTTTTTCCAGTTATCATACACCTGTTTGAATATTTATACAATACGCGAGCGGGGGATGATTATTTCGTAATTTTCAAACAAATGATTGTAAGGAAGGATTAGATGCGGTACATTTATAAAAAAGAAGGAAATCCTTCATCGAGAATAAAGGAGGGAAAAGGATGGAAGAATCGGTGCTGGAAACGATCAAAGGTGTTTATTCCTCCTTATCACCAGGTCAAAAAAAGGTGGCGGCTTATATGATCGATCACCGGGAAGAAAGCGCGCTTGCAACCGCGTCCCGGCTTGGCAGGCTGGCGGGAGTGAGTGAAACGACGGTCATTCGACTTTCCAACGTCCTTGGGTTTCGCGGCTTTTCTCATCTTCAGGAGGCAATCAGAGAGGAGTTTCTCATGCAGAAGCAGAGCGTACGGGAGCATTCCCCGGCATACGATGTTTTTTCTGACGTTGCGGAGAAAGAAAGGCATGTGTTCGGTCAATTACTGGAACAGCTGGATCGAGGGCAGTTGAAGCAGGCGGTCGATGCTTTAATCGCAGCCGAACAAGTCCATATCGCAGGTTTCGGCAGCTCCTATGCTGTGGGTTACTGGTTCTACGCGGCGCTTAGGATGTTGAGAAGCAGAGTGTCCTTATCCGGTCCTGACGGCGTGGCAGCAGAAGATATAGGTGATATTCGGGAGAATTCCCTTCTTGTATTATTTTCTTTTCCAAGATACCGAAAAGAAGGGATGTTGTTGGCGGAAGAAGCCAAGAAGCAAGGGGCGGTGGTGCTCGTACTTACGAACAAAGCGCTCGCCCCGCCTGCCCGATCAGCAGACATCACGGTGACGACAGAAGAGCGGATGGAATCGGATTATCACTCCATCGCGGGAGCCGTAAGCATATCGGAAATGCTGATCGAAGCGGTTATGGAAGAAGGCGGAAACGAAATGCGCGAGCGTCAGCAGCGAATGGAACAGCTCTATGCTGAACAGAATCTATTTTTAGAATGAAGAGGAGTGGAAGGGATGCAGGAACAGTGGAAGCATGTCGAACGTGAGAAAAAGAGGTTTTCTGCCAAGGATTACGCGGCATTCATTCTTCCGTCCCTGTTGGGGATGTTGTTTTTTATGGTGCCGATTCAGACGGAGGATGGGATCACGATTCCCGTCGCTTTCCTTGCGAATGGGCTGAATGAAGGGTTTGCCGGCACAATACCTGTCCTGACGGTGCTGGCGATAACGATCTCTGTCATTGGATCGCTCGCCGCTTATTTGTGGAAGCCGAAATGGATCATGGAATCCACCTATTGGATGGCCCTGTTTTATGTCCGTAAAAACTGGGTGATGACGAGGGTTCTCGGGATGATCTTTGCCTGGATGGCTCTTCTTACGCTGGGGCCCGATTTTCTGACGTCCGACGTGACAGGCGGAATGCTGTTGTTCGACCTTTTGCCTGTTCTGTTCACGACCTTTCTATTGGCAGGTTTTCTGCTTCCATTGCTGCTGAATTTCGGTCTGCTTGAATTCGTCGGAGCGCTGCTTCGTAAAGTGATGCGTCCTCTGTTCACTCTTCCCGGGCGTTCCTCGTTGGACTGTCTCGCTTCCTGGGTCGGGGACGGGACCATCGGTGTCCTGTTGACATCGAAGCAGTATGAAGAAGGGTATTACACAAAAAGAGAAGCAGGTGTCGTCGCGACGACGTTCTCCATTGTCTCGATCACATTCACGATTGTCGTCATCAGTTACCTGGAAATGGAGAGCTATTTCCTGCCTTATTACGCCACGATCATCATAGCAGGGCTTGCTGCTGCTTTGATTATGCCTCGTATTCCTCCGTTGTCCTGGAAGAAGGATGACGTCTATGAGGGAACGACAAGAAAGACCGAAGAAGCGATTCCGTCGGGGACTTCGCTGTTCCGCTGGGGAACGACTCAGGCGCTCAGGAAGGCGAGAAGCGGCGGCGGTGTGAAAGCGACACTGAAAGAGGGAATGCAGAACGTGCTGGATATGTGGATCGGCGTCCTTCCTGTCGTCATGGCGATTGGAACGGTCGCTGTCGTCATAGCAGAATTCACTTCCTTTTTCACCATCATCGGCAAGCCGTTCGAATGGCTGCTTATGCTGATGCAGGTGCCGGAAGCAGAGGCAGCCGGTCAGACGATGGTCGTCGGTTTTGCAGATATGTTTCTGCCGGCTATCATCGGAAGCGGGATAGAAAGTGAAATGACGCGCTTTATCATTGCAAGCGTATCTGTTACGCAACTTGTTTACTTGTCGGAAATGGGGGGCTTGCTGCTTGGATCGAAACTTCCGGTTTCCTTCAAGGACCTTGTGTTTATTTTCCTGCTACGAACGTTGATTACGCTGCCGATTGTCGTCGGCATCGCTCACTTGATTTTCTAACCATAGAGGGAGGACTCACCATTGCAACACGAAGATATTCTACGAACCTATGAAGATTTGCATAAGCTTGCAGAGCCTAGTGGAAAAGAGCAGAATACTTCCGCCTATCTGAGGGGAAGGCTTGAGGCGGCTGGTTTTGCCCTCCGTACATTTCCGGACCATCACGGTTTTTATGCTGAGTTAAGCGGGGAAACGAATGCCGTGATCGCCCTGCGTGCCGATATGGATGCACTGCTCCAGGAAGTGGACGGGGAAGTGAGGCCGAACCACGCTTGCGGCCATGACGCCCACAGTACGATGGTGCTGCACACCGCTTTAAGAGCTGTGGAGTCGGGGCATTCTTACCATCATACCCTGCGGTTTATTTTTCAACCCGCAGAGGAAATTGCGGCCGGTGCCCTGCAGATGCTCAAGGGAGGAGCTCTGGATGACGTCCGGTTTCTTGGAGGGATTCACCTCCGCCCGGCGAAGGAAGTACCGAACAAAAAGGCGGCGCCCGTTATTCTCCACGGATCGATCGTCACACTGAAAGCCGTCGTACGTGGTGTTCCTGCCCATGCCGCCCGTCCGGAATTTGCGAATAACCCGATCGAAGCTGGAACCAGACTATTGGAAGCGTTGAAGCAGGTTCACATCGACCGTCCGTATTCGTTCAAAGTGACGGAGTTCCATGCTGGAGAAGCATCCAATGCCATTCCTGAAAAAGCCCGTCTCACGTTCGATGCACGGGCAGCGGAGACAGGGACTTTGGATGACATCATGAAACAGGCGGAGACGCTTATGAGACAGGTGGCTTTGGACACAAAGACAGACATCGAATGGGAGTGGGTGGAATTTTCCCCTGCTGCAGTCAAGCACGAACAAGCGGTGGCACTTGCTGAAAAGGCGATCGGAGTGGCTGTCTCGGATGATGCTGTCGTCCCGCCGTGTGTTTCTCCGGGGGCAGAGGACTTCCACTTTTACACGCATCACCAAAAAGGGCTGCCGGCGACGATGATCGGTCTTGGATGTGGACTTGAGCCGGGACTTCATCATCCGAAAATGACTTTCGATACATCCGCGCTCTTCACCGGAGTCGACATTTTGGAGGCGCTGCTTCTGGAAGCGGACCACGTCACCTGGGAGGGGAAATGACATGAAAATCAACGAAATCATACTAAGACACATAAAAATGGATCTCCTCCACCCGTTTACGACGAGTGTGGGAACGGAATACGATAAGGACGTCCTTATTATTGAAGCAAAGACGGACAGTGGGTATTCCGGATGGGCGGAGTCGGTATCCATCAAGGAGCCGATCTATAATGAAGAAACAATCGGGACCAATCTGCCGATCATGAAGGATTTCCTTTTCCCGTTGGTGCTGGAGGAAGCGCTGGACCATCCGTCAGAGGTTGCAGAACGTTTCCGGTCGATCCGGGGGAACTTCAATGCAAAGGCAGCCGTCGAACAGGCTGTCTGGGACGCTTATGCGAAGGAAGAAGGGCGTACATTGAGTGAGGTACTTGGTGGCACCAAGAAGGAAATTGATGTCGGTGTCAGCATTGGAATCACAGAAACGAAGGAAGTCCTGCTTGAAAAGGTGCGGGACTTCATCGATGCAGGATATAAACGGATCAAGGTGAAAGTGAAACCGGGCTGGGACATGGACGTGTTGGAAGCGATACGGGAAACTTTCCCCGACATCGAGCTGATGGCGGATGCCAACTGTGCTTATACATTGGAGGACATCGATCACTTGAAGAAGTTTGATCGTTTTGGACTGATGATGATTGAACAGCCGCTCGACCATGACGATATCATCGATCACGCCAAGCTGCAGAAGCATTTGCAGACACCGATCTGCCTGGATGAAAGCCTGCATACGAAAGAGGACGTCAGGAAAGCGGTGGAGCTCGACAGCTGCCGAATTGTCAACTTGAAAGTAGGTCGTGTCGGAGGTCTGACGGAAACGCTCGCCATCCATGATCTGTGCATGGAGAAAAACATTCCAATGTGGTGCGGTGGTATGCTGGAAACGGGAATCGGCCGGGCGCACAACATAGCGATCACCTCGCTTGAGGGATTTACATATCCCGGAGATACGGCTCCATCCTCTCATTATTGGGAGAGGGACATCATTTCTCCAGCGGTTGAAATGAAGGATGGGATCATCCACGTTCCCGACAGACCAGGAATCGGCTATGAGCCGGACGGTGACTACATCGAAACGATCACCCTGTATAAAGAACGATTCACAAGCATCAGGAAATGAGGGATCATCATGAAAGCACATGGAGAAATCATCCACCACCCGACAGGCAGAGTATCCGTTTATCATGTGCGGCGTTTAGGAGCCGAAGATATTGAGGATCTGCTCCACATGCAGATGATCGTCGAAGCGCAGGTTCAGGAAAAAGACACGCTCCAACCGCTCTCGAAACAGGAATTTAACACCATTTTAGAAGGAGCCGGGCTGTTGATCGGTGTCTTTGTCGAGGAGGAACTGATCGCCTTTCGGGCACTATGGTACCCAGGTCCGGATCCGGAAAACCTCGGCATGGATATCGGCCTTCCGGAAGAAGAGTGGGACCTTGTCGTTCATCAGGAAATTTCCTGTGTCCGGCCGGATTATCGCGGGAACCGGCTCCAGAAACGGATGGGGGCATGGATCATGCAGGCCTTTCGTGAAGAGGATACCGACAAAGCGCATCTCTTGTGCACGGTTCATCCGCGGAACATAAGCAGCCTGAAGGACAAACTTGCCCAAGGCATGGCGATTGTCCGTCTGAAAGAGAAGTACGCCGGTATGCTCCGTTATATCCTGTACCGCCCGGTGTCAGGCGTATGGGAATGGGAGGACGAACGGGAGAAGGTCGTGCAAAGAGCGGATCTCACTGCGCAGAAGGAGCTGCTTGCAGCCGGCTACTACGGAGCAGAATTAATGGATGACTGTCTCATCTTCCGTCGTTCCAAATAGTTGGTGATGAAACAGGGAATCTTTTTCTTTTTTCTTCATTTTGTTTAAGATAAGAAGTAAGAAAGGGGGGGTGTGTCATGAGTAAAAACATTGAAGGGTTTCTATATACCCGCATAGCGGAGATCCGTGAGCAACAAGGAATGACCCAGAAGGAGCTTGCTGATAAGTCAAATTTGACCGTCGATCAGCTCGATGCTATTGAAACGTCTGATTTTGATAGGTACGAGGGGAATAATATCGATCTTAAATTGATTGCCGAGGCTCTTAACGTTGAGTACCGGGACGTTATTAGATAACAAGAAATCCCCCATGCGATCTTTACATTCTATATTATGAATGTAAAGATTACATGGGGTTTGTTAAAATATAGAAATGGGGAACGTTTTGTTCTCTTTGTACATAATGGGGAAGGGGAAAATTTATGAAGGAATGGACGTGTTGGAGGTTAATGGGTGGACGGTAAACAGAAGAACTCCGTCTATGAAGAAGTACAATGGCCCGGCAGGTGGTTCTTTTTCGTGATAATCGGGACGGTTACCGGTATTTTTTGGTATGCATTCATCCAGCAGATTTTGTTGGGTGTTCCATTAGGAGATCAGCCGATGACAGATTCCGGGTTGATTCTTGCCTGGGTAGTTTTTGGAATCCTCCTTCCTTTGTTTTCTTTAAAGGTGAATATGACGACACAGGTCCGGGACGACGGCGTGTATGTCAAACTGTTTCCCTTCCACTTGAGATACCGGAAGTTTCTACATGCGGATATTGAAAAGGTCTCTTCCATCCGTGTCCGGTCCCTCGTCCGTTTCGGGGGATGGGGTATCCGGGTCAATTTTTCGGGAGAAAAGCTCTATAATACCGGCGGCAGGGAAGGCGTAGAGCTGACACTGAAATCGGGAGAAGTCGTGGTGATCGGTTCCCGGAAAGCAGAAGCACTCGCCGCAGCAGTTCAAAAGAGAATAGATTAGGAGGAAGCGTTATGCCTATCATTGCGTTGCTTGCCGATGTCCATGGCAACGGAACCGCCCTTGAGGCGGTGCTGCAGGACGCGAAACGGCAAGGGGTAACAGACTATTGGTTTTTAGGAGATTTGATCATGCCCGGCCCGGGAGCGGATGACTTATTCGAGCAGTTGGATCAGGTACGCACTTCCGCCTATGTCCGCGGCAACTGGGAGGATGGCTTCCTCGACGTCTTGAAGAAAGATATAGACATCGGGAATGCTACGGATCTTTACGTTACACGACTCACAAAATACCTTTGTGAAAGATTGAATCCTTCCTACATCGATCGGATAAAAACGCTGCCGCTTGTCCAGACGAAACAGGTCAACAAGCTGCATATCCACCTGAGCCACCACCTGCCGGATAAGAACTACGGAGGAGACCTGTGGCCCTCCCATCCTCAGGAAGGGTTTGACCGCTTATTTGACGATGGCCATGATGTCGCGATTTACGCGCACACCCATCACCCGCTTCTGCGCTACAGTACAAACGGACAGTTGATTATCAATCCCGGCACCGTCGGCCAGCCTTTTTTTAAATGGGGAAAACTGAACGGGGACCTCAGGGCACAGTATGCCCTCCTTGAAATCGATGAAGATGGAATAGCGGATGTAAGATTTCGTAAAGTTGCCTATGACGTGGAACGGGAACTGGCGATTGCCAGGGAGAAAAAACTGCCGTTTTTCTCCCTGTATGAAGAAGTCCGGGAAACGGGTGTCACCCATACCCACAATCACGATCTATTACATAAGCTTCACGCAGAAAACGGCGGGAAGGCGGAGCTCATCGCCTATTTTGAAAATTATTACTGGACGTAAGGGGGCAGAAGATGTTTTGGATTTCATTCTTCCTTGTGCTGATCGGTCTTCTTCTCTGTGGAACCGGCTTATCTGTCGCAAAGAAAGGAAAGACTGCATTTATCGCCGGCTATCATACCACCTTCCATCCGAAAGACGAGCCTAAGCTCGCAAAAAGATTCGGCTTCCTGCTCTGTCTGTTCGGGGTGGAGACGATGGTCTTCCCCCTGTTCTATGCCCTCGGGTGGATGGAAGGGACGCATTATGCCATGCTTGCGGTTTTAAATATTATGCTGGCCCTGTTTTTCCTGGCAATGGATCAATGGGGAAGAGGTTCAGGAGGGAAATAGTGAAAAAAGTAATCGGAGTTTTTCTTGTGGTACTAACGTTGACCGCCTGTCAATCGGAAGATAAGCAGATGGAACTGCTCGGTGACGTGTCATTGATTGAGGTGTCGGAGTCAAGAGGCTATGGCGGCTTGAACGAAAATCATTTCACGGTACTCGATCAGAAGGAGACAGTTTCCAGATTCGAGAAAATTACGGAAGAGACCGTCGCCGTCAAACAGGACATCGACGTGAACGGAACGAAACCGGACTATGACCTGCTTGTCCGCTATGAAAACGGGGAAACGAACGGCCTGCAATGGAAGATGGATGGAGAGAGCAGTCGGCTGACCTATGCAGGACACGAGTCGGAGGCGTACGAGCTGAACGCCGAAGAGACGAATCAGCTGCTTGATATGTTGGAATAAGTCCGCATTCAGCGGGCTTTTTTTATGGAGGAAGAAAAAATCCCGACATCCATTTTAAAAATTCAGAATATTTTCCGGATAGTATTGCATTTCCAAAACGAATCGCTTACACTGTTTGTAATCGATTACATTTTGACACAGGAACAGGAGCTTACTTATGGCGAAGATGAGTGATGTAGCGAAACTTGCCGGTGTTTCAACGGCAACGGTATCGCGCGTGCTGCGCAATCCCGAAGCGGTAAAGCCGGTGACGAAAGCGAAAGTGGACCAAGCGATTGAGCAGTTGAATTATGAGCCGAATATGCTCGCCAGGCATTTCCGACGCACGGAGACGAATACGATTCTCGTCCTTGTGCCGAACATCCGTAACACGGTGTTTGCAGAAATCGTCGGCGGTATTGAGGAAGAAGCGTCTGTCCACGGATATCGTGTCCTGCTCCGCAATACCAACAACCAGTTCGGCAGCGAGTATGGATCTGTCGAACACTTGAAGCAGCGGCAGGTAGACGGGATGATCATGCTGTCTCCTAAAATGGAGGAGCGTCTGATGCTGGAAATTTCAAACGAGTTTCCAATCGTGCTTGCGACCGCTCATTTGGCATCTTCGAACATACCGTTTGTGTCGATCGATAACAAAAAGAGTGGCTGGAAAGCAACCGAGCATATCATCCGCCTCGGCCATAAACGAATTGCCTGTATTTCAGGGCCGCTTCGCATGCCGCTGTCCGAGCTTCGTTACGAAGGCTATCGTCAGGCGATGATCGAGCACGGCCTCGGCGTCGATGAACGGTTCGTCCGGGAAGGGGACTTCACCTATGAATCCGGGTATGAACATATGACGTCCTTACTTTCCCAAGCCGAACGTCCGACTGCTGTCTTTGCAGCAAGTGACGACATGGCGATTGGAGCGATCAATGCAGCGTCTGCTGTTGAGTGGAAGGTACCGGAAGACCTGGCAGTTGTCGGGTTTGACAATATCCAGTTTGCATCCATGTACAATCCGCCTCTGACAACCATTGCGCAGCCGTTTTTCGATATGGGGAAACGGGCGATGGAGCTTCTGTTGAAGAAGCTGAACGGGGAAGAAGTCACGAAGATGGAGCATCTATTGTCGGATGAATTGGTGATCCGTGAGTCGTGCGGGGCGAAGCAGCAAAAGAAGGTAGTCCCGCTGTAATATCATTGGTTAGTAAAATGTAATCGATTACAAACGGGGTGAGCTATCATCATCCTTTTTTAAAAAACCTTTTTGTAATCGTTTACATTAACAAAATAAAGGAGTGTATCAAATGACAAAGATTCCAGTAGCTGTACAAATGTTCACCTTGCGTAATGAAAGTGAAAAAGATTTCAAGGGGGTGCTGAAGCAAGTGGCGGACCTCGGTTATGACGGGGTGGAGCTTGCCGGGCTCGGCGGCCTGCAGGCAGAAGAAGTGCGGGAAACGCTCGACCTTCTCGGGTTGAAGGCGGCATCCAGTCATATTCCGCTCGACGTACTGGAAGAGGGAATCGACGGCGTCATCGAAGAGCAGAAAATCCTTGGAAGCAAGCATATCGTCTGCCCATACCTGCTTCCGGAGCAGCGGACGAAGGAACATTACGAGCATTTGGTAAGCGTGTTGAATAAAGCAGGGGAGAAAGCTCATGCAGCAGGCATCACGCTTTCCTATCACAACCACGACTTCGAGCTTGAAGCATGGGAGGACGGTACGACACCGCTTGCCTATATTTTGAAAGAGACGAATCCGGAGTGGGTGAAGGCGGAGTTTGATATATACTGGCTGACGAAAGCGGGAGAATCACCAGCCAAATGGCTCGAGAATTACCAGGGTCGGACGCCACTCGTCCACTTGAAGGATATGACGACAGATGGAGAGCAGTTCTTCGCAGAGCTTGGAACAGGCGGTGTCGATATCGAGCGCGTGCTTGAACTCGGCGGAAAGAACGGGGTGGAATGGTGGATCGTAGAACAGGATCAATCGAAGCAGTCCCCGCTTGATAGCATTGCGGAAAGTTTCCAGTACCTGCAGAAACAAAACGTGACATCCGTTTGATCAAATCATTATAAAGGAGCGGTTCTATTGAAGAAACTGGCGATGTTAATGATGTTGTTCTTGGTTTTGATTCTGACTGCGTGCAGCGGTTCTTCCAATTCTGCAGGAGGAAGCGAGAAGAAGGTGCTTGAGTTCTGGCACATCGATCCCGGCGAGAAGGAGAAGGTGTATGAAGAAGCAGTCGAGCGCTTTGAGGAGAAGCACCCGGATGTCGAGGTTAAAGTCCTTCGGATCCCAAACGATGCGTATAAGCAGAAGCTGTCTGTTGCCATGTCCGGCGGCAACCCGCCTGATGTATTCAACAGCTGGGGCGGCGGCTGGCTGAAACAATTCGTTGATCAAGGAAAAGTGCTGGATGTAACCGAGGACGTCGACAAGTCCCACTTTAATGAATTGGCGCTTCAGAATTCGATGTACGAGGACAAAGTGTACGGCCTGCCACTTGGGCTCTCCATCGACGTCGTTTTCTACAACAAAGAAATCTTTGATAAATATGGATTGGAAGAGCCGAAGACATACCAGGAATGGCTTGAAATCAACGATACGCTCAATGAGAACGACATCATTCCAATCGCCCTTGCCAACAAGACAAAATGGCCAGGCGCATACTACCTCATGAACTTCGCAAGCAGAGAAGCGGGTACGGATCTTTTTGACAGCGCTTTCCATAGAGAAGGGAAAGGGTTCGACGATGAGGGGTATGTACAAGCGGGAACGTACATACAGGAAATGGTGAAGAACGATGCCTTTAATGAAGGCTTTAACGGAGTACCTTACGACGAAGGTACAGGACGTCAGCTTTTGTATTCCGGTCAGGCGGCCATGATGGATATGACGATTTCCTTCCTGAACAATGTCCGTATGGAAGCACCTGAATTCGAAGAGAAGCTCGACTTCTTCGTCTTTCCGGAAGTGGAAGGCGGCAAAGGATCCGTCACGGATCTAGGAGCTTCCGCAAGTCCTGTATGGTCGGTATCAGAAAGCTCTGAACACCCGGATCTTGCTACAGAATTAATTCAGGAACTGACAAGTGAAGAAACGGCACAGGCATACGCGGACCGCACCGGTTCCCTTACTTCCATCAATGGAGTGGTTCCGAATGATGAATTCACGAAGAAATTCCATGAAGTAGTGGAAGGCGCGACCCACCTGCAGATGCCTTACGACCAAACTCTTCCTCCAGAGCTTGCCGAGCTTCATAAAGATACGACCCAGGCTGTTTTCGGACTGGAGATGACGCCGGAAGAAGCGGCAGAGAAGATGGAAGCGAAAGCGAAGGAAGTACTGGAATAAAAGGAGGAAGGGGGGCTTCCCCCTTTCCTTCTATTAAAAAGGAGGGATCTTGTGGAAACACATGTGAACAAAGTGGCACGAGCCAAATCAAAAGCAGCTTCCCGAACGAAAGAAAAGACGAAAAACGTCAAGTCCAGGGATATGATGACCATCCTGTTGTTTATCGCACCAGCCTTCATCGTTTATGCCGTCTATGTCCTTTATCCGATTTTTTCTACTTTCCAATATAGTTTGTATGAATGGGACGGTATGAGTGAGATGGTGTTCGTCGGTTTGCAGAACTATGTCCAGCTGTTCCAGGATCCGGTGTTCTGGACGTCGTTGACGAATAATACGTGGGTCGTCCTCGTTTCTGTGTTCGTCCAAATTCCACTTGGCCTGTTAATGGCTTTGATGCTGTTTGCCCCGGTCAAAGGCATCCGTTTCATGAGCAGCGTTTACTTCTTTCCTTTCCTCATGTCGACGGTCGCCATCGGTCTCTTGTGGGTGCTCATGTTCGATCCGATTAACGGTATCGTCAATAATATCGTGTCCCTCTTCGGTGTAGAAAACGTCGCCTGGCTCAGTCAAGCCGACACCGCCATGTTCGCCGTCCTGCTTGTTGTCGTCTGGCAGTTCGCCCCTTTCTATATGATTCTCTTCAAAGCGGCGATCGTCGGTATTCCGGAAGACCTGTATGAAGCAGCCAAGATGGACGGAGCGAACGCTTTACATAAGTTCATCCATATCACGCTGCCGATGCTGATGCCGACTATTGTGAGCAGCTCTATTCTTGCTATCGTCGGATCCCTGAAGGCGTTTGATATCTTCTACATCATGACAGGCGGCGGCCCGAACCATGGGACCGAGCTGATGGGCACCTATATGTTCAAACAGGCTTTCGTCAATTTCAATATGGGGTATGCGAGTGCGATCGCCTTCCTGATGTTTTTCATCGCTTTGATTGTGACCATCATCATTCAGATGCTTGATTTCTATCGTAAAAAGAAAGGAGCACTGCTATGACAGCGACATTCAAGCGCATTCCGTTATATGTCTTTGCCATTCTTCTGCTCGTCTTCACCGGCTTTCCGTTCCTGTATATGATTTCGACGGCATTGAAGACGCAGGCCGATTTCTTTGAAAAGCCGTTTGCCTTCTTTTCTTCCTTCAACTTAGAGAACTTCGCCGCCGTGTTCGAAATGGGGCTGACCCGTTACTTCTTCAACAGTATTCTGATTTCCGTGCTTGCTGTCGGCATCGTCATGTTCATTGCAGCACTCGCGAGTTATCCGCTGAGCCGGATGAAATTCAAATTCAACCGCGTTCTGTTCCTGCTTTTCATCTCCGGGATGATGCTGCCGATCCATGCGACGCTGATCCCGATTTTCAAGTTTACGGAAAACATCGGCCTATATGATACGATCTGGGCGCTGCTCGGACCATATATCGCCTTTAGTCTGCCGATATCGATCTTCATCCTGACACAATTCATGCAGGAAATTCCGAAATCGCTCGAAGAAGCAGCGAAGATGGATGGGTGTACCCACTTTGGCGTGTTCTGGCGGGTGATCCTGCCGATGCTGACTCCGGCATTGATGACGGTGCTGATCTACAACTTCATCCACTTATGGAATGAGTTCATCTTTGCCCTTGTGCTGATCTCAAGTCCCGAGAACATGACGCTCCCGCTTGGTCTCCAAGACTTTAAAGGAGAATTCTCCGTCAACGTCCCAGGCTTGATGGCAGCCCTTACCCTTGCCAGTCTTCCCATCCTGATCGTGTACTTATTCTCTCAGGAGAAAGTCGTGAAGGGACTTGCCGGCGGGGCCGTGAAAGAATAATAGAGAGAAAGAAGAGGTGGAAGAAATGACAATTCGCGCAGGAATAATCGGTTGTGGAACGATCAGCGATATTTATTTGAAAAATAGTCAGGAATTTGCGAGCTTCGATATCATCGCTTGTGCCGATGTCGATCTGGACCGCGCTCGTGAGAAAGCAGAGGCTTACGGCGTCGAGCGCGCCCTCACGGTAACGGAGCTGTTGGAGGACGAAGCGGTCGACGTCGTCATCAATCTGACACCGCCGCTCGTTCATAAGGAAATTACGATGGGAGCGCTTCGAAACGGGAAGCACGTTTACAGCGAAAAGCCCCTTGCCGTCACATTGGAAGACGGCAGGGAAATCCTCGCCTTTGCGGAAGAACAGAATTTGAAGGTGGGTGTCGCTCCGGATACGTTCCTAGGTGCAGGCCTCCAGACTTGTCAGGGGCTTATGGAGAAAGGAGCGATCGGTATTCCATTGTCCGGCCTCGCTTTCATGATGAATCTTGGTCCGGAACGCTGGCACCACCATCCGGAGTTCTTTTACCAGAAAGGAGGAGGACCGCTGTTTGATATGGGACCTTACTATTTGACTGCCCTTATCCAGCTGCTCGGTCCGATTAAGTCCATTATGGCTGTCGCGACGACAAGTCCCGCGGAACGTGCAATTGTAAATGGTCCGAAGCAGGGGAAGGTGCTTTCCGTCGATACCCCGACCCATTATTCCGGGGTGCTCGAAATGGAGCGTGGGTCTCTCGTTACCTTAACGATGAGCTTCGATGCAGCACCGGCGGAAGGCTCGCTGATCGAGCTTTACGGAACAGAAGGGGCTTTGAAAGTGCCGGACCCGAACACGTTCGGGGGCCCTGTTTCCTATAAGAAACGCGGGGAAGATGTCTGGCAGGAAGTCTCCGTTCCATCGGTCTATTCAGAGAACAGCCGCGGAATCGGTCTTGCCGATATGGCGGAGGCGATCAAGCACGGGACGCCGTTCCGAACGCATGGGTCTCTTGCCTATCATGTCCTGGAAGCGATGCATGCCTTCCATACTTCTTCTGATTCCGGAAAGAAGGTGGATCTTACAAGTACGGTGACTCCGTCGCCGCTCCGTGAAGATAGTTATCAAATGAGTGAAAGGATGAATCAATCATGAATAAGATCAGAGTTGGAGTCATCGGCTGCGGCAGTATTGCACAAAAGCGCCACCTGCCGGAATATAAAAAGAATCCGAATGTAGAAATCGCTGCGGTCTGTGATGTCATCAACGACCGGGCGCTGGCTGTAGCAGAATCATACGGCGCCGAGGCGTTCTTCGATTACAGAGAACTGTTGAAGCGGGCGGATATAGATGCAGTCAGCGTCTGCCTCCCGAATGCTCTGCATGCCCCTGTAACCATTGCTGCCCTGGAAGCGAAGAAGCATGTCCTCTGTGAAAAGCCGATGGCTGTATCCAGCGAGGAAGCACAGGCGATGATCACCGCTGCCGAAGCAAACGGGAAGAAGCTGATGGTCGCTCATAACCAGCGCTTCGTCGCTTCGCACCAGAAAGCGAAGCAGATGCTTGAGGACGGAGAGCTCGGCAGAATCTACAGCTTCCGGACGACCTTCGGCCACGGCGGTCCGGAAAATTGGAGCATCGACGGCGCAGACAGCTGGTTCTTCGATAAAGAGAAAGCGTTCGTCGGCGCGATGGGGGACCTCGGCGTCCATAAAGCGGACCTGATCCGCTACCTGCTCGGTGAAGTCGATGAAATAAGTGCATTCGTCCAGACGACTGCCAAAGAGAACACCGAAGTGGATGATAACGCCGTCTGTATCCTGAAGATGGACAGTGGTATCATCGGGACACTGACTGCCAGCTGGTCCTACGTTGCCGGCGGGGACAATGCTACCGTCTTATACGGCGAGAAGGGGGTCATGGAGCTTGAGAACGACCCGGACTATTCCTTCCGAATCCGCTACAAGAACGGAGAAGTCCTGAACTTCGAACTGGATAAAATCCAGACGAATGAGGAAGGCGGTCAGACGACGACCCATGTAATCGATCATTTCGTTGACTCCATCCTTCATGATCGTGAACCTTTGATTACCGGGGAAGAAGGTAGAAAATCATTGCAAGTGATCCTGTCCGCCCTGGAAGCGAGTGAGACGGGAAAAGTGGTGAAAGTGACTGGCCGGGTGCCGGTGAAATAAAGAAGAGAGCGGTTTCCTTAGAAATAGAGGAATCCGCTCTCTTCTTTTTACGTCTCTGGTCCTAGATAAATTAAAACCGCAGCCTGTCGTAATATTCTCTTTGGCCCGCTAAAGTAGGTAAGGGGAAAAGACAGGGGGAGAAAAAATGAAAAGATACATTATCATTCTAGTTATTTCTATATGTGCCGTTTTCCTATGGTGGGGAATGGGAAATATAGAACCTATATACAAAAGATCTATTGAACCAAAAGAGGCTGCTTCTTTCTATGATAACGAGGTATTATGGCCGAGAACAGAGAGCGACAAACAGCTTGCGGGAGAGGCCAGCGGAGTTGCCGTCAACTCAAAGGGAGATATTTATTACTTACATCGGGGAAGCTCTTCTTTTGGTGACAAGTCCTTAGTAGAAGAACCTGCTGTTATCGTACTTGACGGAAAGACGAAGGAAGTGAAGGAAAGATGGGGGAGAAACATATTTCAGTCTCCTCATGGAATTGAGATCGATTCCAAGGATAATGTTTGGATTACAGATATTCTCCAAAACAAAGTTTTTCAATTCAATTCTAGTGGGGAAATGATACGGACATTTGGTTCTGATTACCCGTTTTATATGGAATCTGCTCTCCGCATACGTAACGTTCTTCCGGGATTTCCTACTGGAATGGATGCGTACACGTTTGCTCGCCCGACGGATGTTACCGTTATGGACGACGGATCTTTCGTGGTCAGCGATGGGTACCGTAACAACAGGATTGTTAAGTTTGATAAAAATGGAAAACTTGAGTGGGAACGTAATGAAAGGGGAACGAAATCTGGGGAATTTCATCTTCCTCACGGTATCACACATGATGAAAATGGACGCATCTATGTAGCTGATCGGAGCAATGCGAGAGTACAGGTTTTTGCGAAGGATGGGAATTATATAGAAACCTGGACCCAGGACGAACTGGGACGGCCTTTTGGTATTGATGCAGGTTCAGATGGCAAGATTTATATTGCTGACGGCGGGAATGAATTATATGAGAATGGAGGGAAAGGATCCAATCAAGTTGTCATCATGAATCAACAAGGCCTAATTTTAGAACGGTTTGGTGAATGGGGGTCTGGTCAAGGAGCAATGAAAATCCCGCATGATATTACTGTTCTTCCAAACGGAGACATACTGGTTGCAGATTTAAAAAACAGCAGGCTGGTCACCTTTACCCCTCAACAATAAAAAAAGATAGGTGCCGGAGAAAACGGTTATTCGAGCCATTAAATTATAAACTATGTACCGTCTTCCTGATATGAGAGGACGGTCTTTTAATGTCTTTCATTTATAAATCCTGTTTTCTGCAGAACTACTATTTAGATATAGCTGTTCTTCTCATTATGAATGGGCTCTTTCCACTCGTCGTTTGAGCTTTTTAAGGAAGATGCTCTCTTCATTAAGATTAATAGGATATATTTTCCTGAAATATTTTTCAGAAAAATAAATGTAAACCAATTTTGGAGATAGTATAATGATGGTGTTTACCAATTTTGATAATTTATTACATACAGGAGTAGGAGATGGAACGTGTGTGGAATAGTGGAAAAGTCATTGTCACTGGTGCTGCCTCCGGAATCGGAAAGGCAATTGTTAACCATTGTCTTCAGGAACAGACCGCCGTCATTGCTTGTGATATCAAGGAGGACGCATTGTATGATTTGAAACAATCCATGGGAGGTAAGGAACGTCTGTATACCTATCGACTGGATATAAGTAAATATGAAGATGTGGAGAAGTTCTTTGAGTACGTTACAGAAGAACATCCAGATACGAACGGTTTAGTCAACAATGCCGGCATTTATCTTGCAAAAAACATTATGCAATATGAACCGGAGGAAATAGACCGCGTGCTTGATATCAATATTAAAGGGGCGGTGTATTTTTCCAAGTTCTTCGGTAAATGTCTATTTGAGTCGAAGCGGAGAGGATCGATCGTCAACCTGTCGAGTGTATCCGCTTTGGACGGCAGCACGGATGCCATTTACGGTCTCTCGAAAGCCGCTTTGATCGGCTTAACAAAAAGCTGTGCGATCAATTACTCTCCGTACATCCGGGTTAACGCAGTTGCCCCGACCATCGTTCAGACGCCGATGATGAGCCAAATCCCTGCATGGAGAGTGGAGGAGTATTTGGCAAGTGAACTGATTGATACGCCGGTTCTTCCTGAGGATGTGGCAGATACGGTCGTTTTTCTTTTGTCGGAGAAGGCCAGGCACTATACTGGTGCGACGTTCGATCTGAACAATGGCGGCTATTTGAGATAAGGAGGATGAAGGTGAAAGAATTGGTTTCCAAACAGGAGATTATCGCTGCTTTTCCCGTCATGAAACAGCTCCGGACTCATCTTACCGAATCCGCTTACCTCGATTTGGTGACAGAAGCGCAGCGAGTGGACCGCTACCGTCTTTTTGCGTGGATGGAAGACGAAAAGCTCGTGGCCGTTGCGGGAGTGAAACCGATGACGACACTCTACTATGGACGATTCGTGTGGGTGTGTGACTTGGTGACGGACGAAAAGCACCGTTCGAAAGGCTGTGGCGAGAAGCTGTTAAACGCCGTCCATCACTGGGCTGTTGGAGAAGGGTATGAGAGTGTGGCTCTTTCATCCGGTCTCCAGCGCAAAGACGCCCACCGGTTTTACATGGATAAAATGGGCTATGATCAAGTTAGTTTTGTATTTAAGAAGACTTTATAGCAAAAAAAGTCAGCCTGAACGGCTGGCTTTTTTATGGATCCGCTTATGGGAATGTCGGGCAGTTCTCCTGTAACGTCAGCCACCTCCATATGTCAGCGTCCT
This sequence comes from Bacillus sp. SB49, assembly GCF_000469135.2. Classification (NCBI taxonomy): domain Bacteria; kingdom Bacillati; phylum Bacillota; class Bacilli; order Caryophanales; family Bacillaceae; genus Bacillus; species Bacillus sp. SB49. The sequence goes on along the minus strand of NZ_CP048117.1, from coordinate 2,981,904 downwards.
GGATTAAAAATAGTTATAGGCCTTCAAGTTCAGCGTTTCTACCTGATAGTAATTTTTTAACGCGAGCATGGCTCCTCCCAAGGAACAGGCATCCTTACCCAGTGTAGACGTAAGAATCGCATCATAATTATTAATCTTAGATGTCAAACGTTGTTTCAGGTGTTCGAGCAGTTCCTGGTGATGGAGGAGGAACTCGCTGTTCAAAATTGTAATTTGCGGATTGAAGATGTTAATGATGTTATTTAGTCCAATCGCCAAGTAATCGAGGAACCTTGTCAAAAGCTCAGGATGATCCTGCCAAACGGAATCATCTATTGTGGTTAAACAGTCAATAGGAACGCCTTTATCGTTCAATGCTCTGATTAACGCCCGTTCCGACGCATACAGCTCCCAGCAGCCTTGATTTCCGCAAGGGCACGGCAGGCCGCCTTTTTCCACGATCATATGACCGATTTCTCCAGCAAACCCCTGATATCCACGATAGATTCGATTGTTCTCCAATATACCGAGTCCAATGCCTGAATACATGGTAACGGTAAATAAATCCGGCAGGGGATGGTTAAATACCTGCTCTGCATACACCGTTAAGTTTGCGTTGTTATCGATGAATATCGGCACGTTAAAATGTTTCTGCATTTCGTCTTTTAATTCAACGTCGATCCAATCCAATTTCGGCGTGTACACCACGTCATTGGAATTATGGACGATGCCGTGGATGCCTACCCCTATGCCAACAAGACCTTTTGGAGAATCCATAATTTTGCATTCCTTGGAAATCGTCTGTAGGGATTTTATGATGTGCTCGATGTTCTCTCCTGATCCTTTTTCTTTCATCTCAATATGGTAAGTACGGATCGGCTTTCCAAGTAAATTGGTTACTTGTACTTGAGTGCTGGGATAGTCGATATCTACACCGATAGTGAATCCTGCATTTTCATTCATCTGCAGTAAAATCGCTTTTCTTCCGCCTCTCGACACATCCGGGGAACGTTCGAGCACCAGTTCCTCCTCCATCATTTGATTAATCTGTGCAGATACGGTCGAGCGATTTAAACCAGTGATTCGCGACAGCTCTATTCTAGAGATGGACTGGTTCTCAATAATTTTTTCAATCAATATTCTCTTGTTTAAAGCCTTGATATAAGTAGCATCTGCTGTATTCATCTGAAAACCCTTTCAAAAAAGTCTTGAAATATTCAATCTTTAAATTTATTATATAGCTAACAGTTTGTTGTGTAAACAAACAAAGTTTTGGAAGCGCCATCAGAATAGGAAAGGGAGTGGAAGTGTTGAAGAAGGTTGTGGTCTGGTCATTAATGTTGGTTGGGAGTTTGCTGCTTCTTGCAGGATGTGGTAATTCGGAGGAAGCTTCAGGTAACGGCAGTAAAACGAAAGAGTTGAAATTAGCACATAACATGAGTGAGGAGCATTCCATACACAAAGCTTTGGAAAAATTTTCGGAGTCTGTAGATGAGAAGACGAATGGAGAAGTGAAAGTGAAAATTTACGCCAATGGAGTGCTTGGTGGAGAGAAAGAAGTCCTGGAGCAGCTGCAAAGTGGTGCGGTGGATATGACGAAGGTAAGTGCAGGAGCATTGGAGAGCTTCTCATCCGATTACTCTATCTTCTCCCTTCCATACCTTTTTGAAAGCAAAGATCATTACCGGGCGGTCATGGAGTCGGACGTTCCGGATAGTATATATCAATCGACGGCAGAAAAAGGGTTTATCGGAATTGGTTACTTTGACTCCGGTGCTAGAAGTTTCTATACAAAGGATACACCAATAGAAAAGCCGGAAGATTTAAAAGGTGTGAAGGTACGCGTGATGGACAGCCCTAGTGCTATTGAAATGGTGGAGTTGTTCGGAGGTACACCGACGCCGATGCCTTACGGAGAAATTTATACGGCGCTTCAACAAGGAGTGGTTGACGGAGCCGAGAGTAATGAAACGGCCTTAACGACAGGAAAACATGGAGAAGTAGCAAAGGTTTTCTCGCGCAACGAACATACAATCATTCCTGATGTTCTGATCATTAACAAGGAAACATGGGAAGGGCTGACAGAAGATCAGCAGAAAGCCTTCCAGGAAGCGGCACAGGAAGCAACAGCATACCATACAGAAATGTGGGATAAATCTATTGAAGAAGCGGTGAAGGAAGCAGAAGAGATGGGCGTGGAATTTTACGATGTAGACAAGGCACCATTTATTGAAGCTGTCCAACCGATGCACGATACATTTAAAGAAGATCCGAAGATGGCTGAAGTAATGGAAGAAATTGAATCATTAAAGCCATAAATGTTTGGAGTGTTTAACTGGAACGTGAAAGCTTGATGGTATAGAACGGTCAGGCTTTCACGCTTCCTACATAAGGTATCTGTTGATAAATAAAATCCACGCACTTATGAAAACGATTTCAATTATGGTGTGTTACACGATACTTGTTGGATATGAAGTTCGGTTCAACCAAAAGAAGTACGGGCTGACGGTGCGTTAGATTGGAGGAAGGAGATACCAATGGTAGATAAAGTGAAAAAAACATTAGACCGCATAATTTTATCCGTAACAACAGTTTTTACTATAGCGCTTGTTCTTGGAGCCCTTTGGCAAGTGGCCAGCCGTTACTTAATCAGCGCGCCCAGCACGTTCACGGGGGAGCTGCTGCGTTTTTTACTTGTATGGACGTCCATTCTCGGGGCCACCTATGCCTTTGGTTCCAATCAACACTTAGCAATCACCTTTATGAAGAACAAGTTTAAAGGGAAGCGGCGTTTAATGCTTCGTATCATCAATGATCTGTTTATCCTTGCTTTTGCCCTTTTGATTATGGTGAAAGGCGGGATGGAAGTAGTAAGCATCACGATGAGTCAAACGACTCCGATTCTGAATCTGCCGATGGGTTACGTTTATTCTATTATGCCGATCAGCGGGGTGCTCGTAGTCCTTTATAAATTATTACTGCTGAAAGAATATCAGCAAGAGTTGAAAGGTGAGGTGTAGAGAATATGGATATAGCTCTACAAGCTTCTCTCGTGCTTTTTGGTGTTTTTTTTCTACTATTAATCATCGGTGTTCCTATCTCAGTAGGAATCGGTGTTTCCTCCTTTGTTACTGCTCTTCTGGTCGTCCCGATGGATGTAGCTGTATTTACAGCAGCTCAGAAGATGGTGCAGGGGATCAACAGCTTTTCTCTGCTTGCCGTCATTTTCTTCATTTTATCTGGAAGCATTATGAACAACGGTGGTATTGCCATCCGGTTGATCAATCTTGCCAAGCTGATCGGAGGTCGTCTCCCGGGCTCTTTGGCACACACCAACGTTGTCGGGAACATGCTGTTTGGCTCGATATCCGGTTCTGCCGTTGCTTCCGCAGCAGCCATTGGTAAAGTAATGACGCCTCTGCAGGAGAAAGAGGGGTATGACAAATCCTATTCGGCGGCTGTTAATATTGCCTCTTCTCCGGCAGGGTTGTTAATCCCACCGAGCAGCGTCTTAATCCTTTACTCTCTGGTCAGTGGAGGAACATCGATATCGGCTTTATTTATTGCAGGTTACCTGCCGGGCATCTTGATGGGTCTTTCTGTCATGATTGTCGCTTACTTCATTGCGAAGAAGCAATCCTATCCAGTTGCAGAACGCCCCAGTTTTTCGCAGGGGGTGAAAGTATTCCTGGATGCTATCCCGAGTCTTTTGTTGATTGTTATCGTTATCGGCGGAATAGTCGCTGGAATTTTCACTGCAACGGAAGGGGCTGCGGTGGCCGTTCTTTATTCGGTCATTCTGGCGGCGGTTTACCGGGAAATTAAGTGGAAGGACATCCCTGGGATACTGACAGAAACAGTAGTAATGACCGGAATCGTCCTGTTTTTAGTTGGAGCTTCCTCCATCATGTCCTGGGTCATGGCCTTTACCGGGATACCAACAGCCATAACAGATCTATTATTACAGGCATCTGAGAATCCTATCATTATATTGTTAATTATGAATATTATCCTCCTTATTGTAGGAACATTCATGGATTTGACTCCGGCCGTTCTGATCTTCACACCGATCTTCCTTCCGATTGCGGTGCAGCTCGGCATGGATCCTGTGCATTTCGGTATCGTCCTGGTGTTCAACCTGTGTATCGGTATTATGACCCCGCCGGTAGGGAGTGCTTTGTTTGTCGGATGCAGTGTCGCCAATGTGTCTATTGAATCGGTTCTTAAGCCGCTGACCAAAATGTTCGTAGCTTTAATTATTGCTTTGATGCTTATCACATACATTCCGTGGATCAGTATGGTGCTGCCGCGTTTATTCGGACTCACTTGATGAGAGGAAAGGAGTAAAGAAGAATGATATCAACATTAACTTTTTGCTTAACCGAACAGAAGCCTAATGTATTAACCTTTCAGGCAGAAGACAATATCGTCCAATTATATATTTTAGAGGAGCGGATTTTCCGTGTGTACAACCGGATGGAATCAGCTCATAGTCTGGGGCAAACGTGGACAATTGCGCCTGGCATGGAGGATGTTCCTTTTGCGGGGCGGGACCGTTTTGACTTATCTCCGTTTTCTTTACCTTCATACGATGTGAAAGAAGAAGAAGGGACGGTTCAGGTATGGACTAACTCCTTAAAAGCAGTCATTCATATGGATGGATTCTGTATCGACTGGTATGAGAAGGATCAAGACAGCTGGAGGAAAATAGCCGGAGACCGCAAAACACAAAGCTATAACTTCAGTAAGCAGCTGGGAGAAGGGGTATCGCACTATATGGAGCGCGATGCCCGGGATCATTACTACGGGCTCGGAGAAAAAGGCGGAAGGATGGACCGACACCATAAAAGGTACCAAATGCGGACGATCGATGCCATGGGATACGATGCGGAACATACAGACCCGTTATACAAACATATTCCATTCTATCTGGTGCATTCTCCGGTAACGGAAAGTTCTTACGGGATTTATTACGATAATTACTCTGACAGCACCTTTGATATGGGGGCAGAGCTGGACAACTACCATGGGTTGTACCGCTATTACCATGCCAAGAATGGCAACCTTGATTATTATTTCATTCTTGGTCCCGAAATCAAAGATGTGGTGGAAACCTACACCTGGATGACCGGCCGGACTATCTTTCCTCCAAAATGGAGTCTCGGTTATTCAGGTTCTACGATGACCTATACGGATGAACCGGATGCTCAGGATCAACTGAAGAAGTTCGTGGAGGCCTGTAAAGCATACGACATCCCTTGCGATTCCTTTCAGTTGTCTTCCGGATATACATCCATCGGAGATAAGCGTTATGTATTCCACTGGAACAAAAGCAAAATTCCAGATCCGCAGGGAATGAACGATCATTTTCATGATCACGGTATCCAAGTATGTGCCAACATTAAACCAGCGCTGCTTGTCGACCACCCGGAGTATGAAAAACTGAAAGACGAGCAGCTCTTCATCAAAGATTACACCGGAATAAATCCGGAGGTCTCCCAGTTTTGGGATGAGCTTGGATCTTACCTGGACTTTACGAATGAAGCAACGATTCACTGGTGGAAGGATCGTGTCAAAGAAACGTTGCTTGCTTATGGAATTGATTCTACATGGAACGATAACAACGAATATGAAATATGGGATGAACGAGCACTGGCGGACGGTTTCGGTAAGCAGGTGCCGGTATCTCTTTTAAAACCGATCCAGACTTTGTTGATGATGAAAGCATCTTATGAAGCGCAGAGAGAGTATGCACCAGAAAGGCGTCCTTATTTGATATCCAGATCAGGCGGCCCTGGTATGCACCGTTATGTGCAGACTTGGTCAGGAGATAATTATACCGATTGGAAAACTATCCGCTACAACCAGAAGATGGGCCTCAGTCTTAGCCTTTCCGGGATTTACAACTTCGGTCATGATGTGGGTGGATTTGCAGGGAAAGCTCCGGAACCGGAGTTATTTATCCGCTGGATACAAAATGGTATCTTCCATCCAAGATTTACGATTCACTCCTGGAACGACGACAAAACGGTCAACGTTCCCTGGATGTACGAAGAACACGTGGAGGAGATCCGCTATTGGATGAAAGAACGTGTCAAGTGGCTGCCTTATCTCTATCACCTGTTATATCAAGCTCATGCAGAACATCAGCCAATGTTGACTCCGACCTTTTACCATTTCGAGAAGGACCCGCATACGTTCGAGGAGAGCGATGATTTCCTAGTAGGTAAAGATCTGTTGGTTGCTAATGTAATGGAGAAGGGGCAGAAAGAAAGAACGGTGTACCTTCCTGAAAATAAGGATGGTTGGTATGACATTGCCTCTCACATATGGCATGCAGGAGGGCAGTCTTTAACTCTTCCTGTTTCCATCCATACCGTTCCATTATTTGCTCAAGGTGGATCTGTGCTCCCGATTCGAGACGGTGCCGTGACTTTCGCAACGAAAGATAAGGACGAGCGGGGACTATTGATTTTTCCTTCTAAGGAAACAGGTGAGAGCAGAAGGAAGGTTTATGAGGATGACGGAGAAACGATGGAGTACGAACAAGGAAACTGCAGTTGGATTAAAACAGTAATGAAAACAACACCGGATGTGGTTCAAGTACATGTAGAACTGGAAGGGAAGTACCGACCTCCATATGAATCTGTGAATCTTTACTTCCCTGAAACAGAGGAGCGGACCATAGAAGTGAATGGAGAGCGATTGACGGAACATACGTATCAATGGAACTTAAATAAATAGAGGAGGGGATTGGATATGCCGCAATTATTGACTGATGACTTTCTACTGACCACCGCTTATGCGAAAGAGTTATACCATGATTATGCCAGGGACATGCCGATCATCGATTTTCATAATCACCTTCCTCCACAGGAAGTAGCGGATGACAGCAGCTTTGAGACCATTACGGATGTCTGGTTGTCCGGAGACCATTACAAATGGAGGTTGATGCGGGCAAACGGGATAAAGGAGCACTTCATAACAGGGAACGCATCCAAGAAAGAGAAATTTGATGCTTGGGCAGAAACAGTGCCGAATACATTAGGAAATCCTCTCTTCCAATGGACGCAGATGGAATTAAAAAACTACTTTGGCATTCATGACTTCCTCTCACCGGAGACGGCCGACGACATATGGGAAAGAACCAATGCCGCATTGAAAGAAAAGAGTATGTCGGTTCGAAGCCTTTTGGCAAAGGATCGAGTGGAATTTCTCGGTACGACCGATGACCCGACCGATGATTTATCTGCTCATCAATGGATAGCAAAGGAACAGTTGGATGTGAAAGTCGCTCCTTCCTTCCGTCCGGATCAAGCACTTAATATCGCTGGTGCCGGGTTTATCAGCTGGACAGAGAAACTAGGAGAAGTAGTGGATGAAAACCTTAATACTTATAAAGACTTCCTTACTGCTCTCTCCAACAGGATAGAGTATTTCGATCAGCACGGATGCCGTGCATCGGATCATGGACTGAACCGGATGTTCTATGAAGAGAGTACAGAAGCAGAGGTCGAAAGGATTTATCAGAAGCGCTTGAATGGTGGCGTTTTGACGGATCTGGAAGTAGAAAAATACCAAACAAGGACGCTTCTTCATTTAGCTTCGGACTATTCCAAGCGGGGCTGGGTGATGCAGTTACATATCGGTCCGCTTCGGAATAATAATACAAAAATGCTTGAAGCTATCGGCAGGGATTCCGGATACGACTCTATCGGGGATGCTCCTTTGGCGGATGCCCTGTCAAGGTTCCTTGATTCTCTGGAATATGAGGATACCCTTCCGAAAACCGTCCTCTTCGGTCTGAACCCAAGAGATAACTATATCCTGGCAACGATGGCTGGAAACTTTCAGGATGGAAGCATCCCGGGGAAAGTCCAGTTCGGTACGGCCTGGTGGTTTAATGACCATATTGATGGAATGGAAGATCAGATGAAGATTCTTGCGAATGTCGGACTGATAAGGCACTTCATCGGCATGCTGACAGATTCCCGTTCGTTCTTGTCCTTTTCCAGGCATGAGTATTTCCGGAGGATTCTTTGTAACCTGCTCGGGCGATGGATGGAGGAAGGAAGAGTGCCTGCAGATTCGAAATGGCTGGGAAGCTATGTGCAGGATATATCCTATTACAACGCAAAGCGCTACTTTAATTTATAGAGAGGAGTGATCTGATGGAAATGAGCTTTCGCTGGTACAACCACGAGGATCCGGTGACGTTGGAGAACATTAAACAAATCCCCCGGATGGAAGGCATTGTTACCGCTATTTATGATATCCCTGCAGGAGAAATATGGCCATATGAGCGGATAATGGATTTGAAGGAAGTCATAGAACAAGCTGGACTTAAATGGAATGTGGTAGAGAGTGTACCCGTTCATGAAGATATCAAGCTGGGCCGTCCTGCAAGGGATCGTTATATAAAGAATTATCAACAAACGCTGAGGAATTTGAAGAAAGCCGGCATCCATACCATCTGCTATAATTTCATGCCGGTTTTTGACTGGACACGGACGAATTTACATGAAAGCCTCCCGGACGGATCCACTTCTTTAGCCTATTCCGAAGAAGAGGCGCGCTCCATTGATCCTCTGAGTGGGGAATTGGTTCTTCCGGGCTGGGATCTTTCCTATCAAACTTCTGAACTTGAATCTATCATGGAAGCCTATCGTGGTATGGAAGAAAGCCAACTGATGAATCATCTGATCTACTTCCTGGAGGAAATCATTCCTGTAGCGGAAGAAGAGAACCTTTGTATGGCTATCCATCCGGATGATCCACCATGGTCGATATTCGGTTTACCGCGCATCATCACAAATGAGGAGAATATCACCTATTTATTACAGAAAGTGAACAGTCCTTCTAACGGCATCACCTTCTGCACGGGATCTTATGGAGCGGATCGAAACAATAATCTATTTGATATTTTGGAAGCAGCCAAAGGCCGTATCCATTTCGTTCATGCGAGAAACGTGAAGTGGACCGGGGAGAAGTCTTTCCAGGAAACCTCTCATTCAATTCATGATGGTTCTCTTCCTATGGTTGATGTCATGAAAAAATTAGTAAACGACGGTTTTGTGGGTCCGATTCGACCCGATCACGGACGCATGATTTGGGGAGAAGAAGGCCGGCCTGGCTATGGATTGTTTGACCGTGCACTGGGGGCCTCTTACCTGAACGGCATTCTTGATACAATCGCAAGAATGGAGGAAGAATGATGCATCTGCCATTTCAAGTTGATTTAACGGATAAAGTAGCAGTGGTAACAGGGGGAAGCGGTGTTCTTGGAGCGATTATGAGTCAATCCCTCGCTGAGTGCGGAGCAAAGGTTGCCATTCTTGCACGTAATAAAGAAAAGATTACAAAGACGGTGGAACAGATTCAAAAGTCCGGAGGAGAAGCAAAGGGTTTCAGTGTTGACGTTTTAAATAAAGGCGAGTTACAAGAAATAAGGGACGAAATTTTCAAGGAATGGGGAAGCGTCGACATTTTGATAAACGGCGCAGGTGGAAATCATACCAAAGCAACGACGAGTCAGGAATATTTAGATATGAGTGATTCTGACGCTCAGACATTCTTTGATTTGGACACCGAGGCTGTCGATGATCTGTTCCGGTTGAACTTCTCGGGTACACTGATTCCGACACAAGTATTCGCCGAGGGCATGGTGGAGCGTGATGGCGCGACCATCATAAATATATCATCCATGAACGCTTTCACTCCTCTCACGAAAATACCTGCCTACAGCGGGGCAAAAGCAGCGATCAGTAACTTTACGCAATGGCTTTCCGTTCATTTTTCTAAAGTGGGGATCCGCGTGAATGCGATAGCCCCTGGATTTTTTCTTACGGACCAAAACAGAGACCTGTTAATAGATACAACGGGCGATTACACGTCGCGGGCAGATAAAATCATATCCCAAACCCCAATGGATCGTTTTGGAGAGCCGGAAGAACTGATCGGGACGTTACTGTGGCTTGTGGATCGCCACTCATCCAGCTTTGTCAACGGAGTAGTTGTACCGATTGATGGTGGTTTTTCAGCATATTCTGGAGTCTAGGAGGAACGGACATGCGTAAATATGAAATATACAAAGAATTGATAGATCAAAAATTAACGGTGGTAATCAGAGGGGATAGCTATGAAGAAGCAGTGCATACAGCGGAAGCATGCGTGCGTGGCGGCATCCAAAGCCTTGAGATTACCTTTACAATCCCTCAAGCGGATGAAGTCATCCGGCATTTTGCCGATCGGGACGACGTACTCGTCGGGGCTGGTTCGGTTCTGGATGCGGAAACAGCGAAATTGGCCATCCATGCAGGTGCACGCTTCGTGGTAGGGCCGAATTTCAATAAAGAAACTTCTATTCTCTGCAATCGTTATCAAATCCCTTACATACCAGGTTGTATGACGGTGAATGAAACAGTGGCTGCCCTTGAATCTGGTGCTTCCATTGTCAAGCTGTTTCCTGGGCAGGCCTTCTCGCCATCCCATATCAAGGCGGTTAAAGGTCCAATTCCTCAAGTGGAAGTTATGCCGACTGGTGGAGTAAGCTTGGATAACGTTCAAGAGTGGCTGAAAGCTGGCGCTATTATGGTTGGAATAGGCGGGGATATCACCAAGCCCGGCAGCATCGGTGATTATGAAGCGGTGACAGAAAGAGCGAAAGCTTATGTCCAAGCAGTAAAGGAGTGCGTCGTGTGACGAAAATCGTTACGTTAGGGGAAGTACTGCTTCGGTTGAATGCTCCATCTTATGAACGCTTGAAAGAAACCGGTATGTTTGAACGGTTTATCGGCGGAGCGGAAGTGAATGTGTCCGTTGCTCTTTCCCAATTTGGCCATGAAGTGTCACTGGTCTCTGCTCTCCCTCCAAACGATGTCGGGGAGAATGCGCTTGCTTTTCTAAGGAAGAATCAAGTGGATGTGAGCAAAGTGAAGTCGGTGGAGGGGAGAATGGGGATCTATTTTGTAGAAGAAGGCTATGGTTCCCGTCCCTCCAAGGTTACGTATGACCGCTCTTATTCTTCCTTTACCAATCTGACTGTGGAGGATTTTGATTGGGAGGAAATCTTTGAGGGGTGTTCTCTATTCTATGTATCGGGCATTACACCTGCACTCAGTCCTGTCGCAAAAACTATCACCCTGGAAGCATGTAAAGAGGCTGAGCGAAATGGGATAACGGTATGCTTTGACTGCAACTATAGAAGTAAATTGTGGAGTCAGTCAGAAGCGAAGGAGGCCTTTGAAGAAATCTTTCCTTATGTCGATATCTGTTTTGCAGGGATGAAGGATTTTGAATACACGCTGGGTTATGGAGATAGTCCTTCCTTTGACAGGGAGCGGCTTAGGTACTATTACGAGAAAGCTTCCGAAAGATATGGTATCAGCGTATTTGCCTGCACAGACAGACATGTGATGGATGGACAGCAGCATCGTTTGCAGGGATTTCTGTACAAAGACGGATCCTTGCACGAAACATCTCCGCATACGTTCAAGGTCCTCGATCGTATCGGTGGCGGCGATAGTTTTGCGTCCGGCGTTATCCACGGTAATCTGAAGAATTACGATAACCAGGAAATCTTAGAATTCGGTTTAGGAGCCAGCATATTGAAGCATACCGTGAAAGGGGACCACTTTTCTTTTACGGAAGCGGATGTAACCGATCTGGTGCAAAGCCAAACAGTGGATGTGGCGAGGTAGTAAGAAAAAGATACGTGTCCTATTCAGGACACGTATCTTTTTCTTTGACATCTTCCTGACTCATATCCTTTGTAAGATGAACCTGTAACACAAATATTGTTTACAGGAGGATACCAAATGAAAAACGTATTATCGAAGAAAGCCATCACAGGAGCGCTTGCGCTGGCCATCGCGATTCCGGGTGTTGCCTTTGCTGCCACGTCGGATTCCGAGTCCGGAGAGTCTGCGTTTGAAACCGAAGTCCGCGAGCTTCTTCAGCAGTTTAAGAGTGGGGACATCACCGAAGATGAAGCAGTTGATCAGCTGAAGGAGCAGGGATTCCATCGGGGCGGGCACGGCTTTGAGGCGCTGGATGAAGAGACGAAAGCGAAAGTCGACGCCATCCGCGATCAGGTGGAAGCAGGTGAGATGACGGAAGAGGAAGCGAGAGATCAGATGGAAGCGCTCGGCCTGAAAGGTCCCCATCACGGAAAAGGTGGATTCATGGAGAACTTAACCGATGAGCAGAAGCAGGTGATGGAGGAGGTACGCGATCAAGTGGAAGCCGGCACGATGACGAAAGAGGAGGCAGACGCCCGTTTGGAAGAAGCGGGAATAGACCTGCCAGACCGCCCGGATATGCAGGATGGAACGGATCCTGATGAAACGGAAGTCTCCCAGACGACAGCCTTGTGAACGCAGCTTGGAAGACCTTCTCGAAAAGAGAGGGTCTTTTTTCTATATACCAAATCCATAATGGGACAGGGCATTGGATCATAGCGTAACTATTGATGAATGTCATATATTTTGCAATAATTGGAAGTAGCTAATGAGAAAGGGGTGTGAAAGGAAGAGATGAAACGAACCATGGCACGGATATCCATCTGTTTATTTGCTCTCAGCCTTATCCTGTATATTGTCATGCTGCTTGGGAACGACGCTTACCTTCTTATCAGTGTCGTACTTGCGGTCTTCGGATTGATTGCAGGAGTGTTTTCTGAGAAGGGGCTCTACAAGCGCATCGGTTTGATCGGGAACGGGGCCTTGGTGATAGTAACGATCGTTATCCCCCTTATTGTCACAACCTTCTTTTGGAACACGCCGTGAAAAAGGAGATCATGATACAGCGGTCTATCCCTTTGTTGACAGCCGCAGCTCTCCTTTTCCACAGCGTCCAGCTGGGTGTTCATCTGCCGGATCTGCCGAGGAACATCCCCATCCACTTCACCAATACTGTTCCCGATCAATGGGGGTCCAAGTACTTCCTGTTCCTTCTTCCGGTCATCGGCATCCTCAGCTGGCGGTTGATCGGTCTGTTAAAACGCCGGCCGGAGAAGCTGAATTACATCAATCTAACCGAGAAAAACAAAAAGATACAATACGAACGGGCCGTTCTCTTCCTCGTCGTAATTCAAAATACGATTCTTCTCATTGTTCTGTCCGCAAATCAGGATTTCCTGATGCAGGCGGCAGGAAGAGAGGTTTCTTTCTACTTTTATACGGCCATCGGTTTAATGGCTGCTCTGTTCTTTGTCTGCATGTATCAATTGTTCTGGGCTGCATTATTACGGGAATGAACTTATACGTCGTCCCTTTCTTCATAAGGGGCTTTCCGGTGAGTCTCTATGTCAGGAAGGGTGCTCCGGTTGTTCCGACCTTCGTAAACGTCGTCAAGCGGCGTGTAAGCCTCGCCTTCGGAAACTTTTTTCTTCGTCAGCTTTCGGATGAAGCTGATGAGCAGCAAAACGGCCATCAGGATTATAAGGACAGTAGCGATAGAACATTCCTCCTTTATCTATTATATACTGTAACAAAAGGGTAGCAGCGGTGGAAAGGGGAGAGACCTTGCGTAACGTAGAAGTCACCAGTTACAACGAAGCATGGCCGGCAATGTTCGAAAAAGAAGCGGATTCGCTCCGGAAGATTTTCGGGGAAGTGGTCCCGGCTATTCATCATATTGGCAGCACGGCAGTACCTGGTCTGCATGCGAAGCCGGTCATTGATATCCTACCGGTCGTAACCGACATTTCCGTTGTCGATACATACGAAGAGAAAATGGCGGCCCATGGTTATGAAGCAAAAGGGGAAAACGGGATCGCCGGCCGGCGCTTCTTTCAAAAGGGCGGGGACGACCGGACCCACCATGTCCACGTGTTTCCGAAGGGCAGCAGCGAAATCGTCCGCCATCTCGCTTTTCGTGATTATTTACGCGCGCACAAGCGGGCGAGAGAAAAATACGGGCGCTTGAAAGCGGAGCTTGCCGTCAGGTTCCCCGAGGATATTGATGCCTATATTGCAGGAAAGAACAACGTTGTTAAAGAGATAGAAAAGCAAGCAATGATTTGGTATCGAACGAAGGCCGGGAGACGGTGATCTCCCGGCTTATTTTTTTGAAAATAAAAAATGTGACACCGTGTCACTTTTTAGTTGACTATTCGAATCAAGGGGAGTAATATACATACTATCAGTTGGATGTGACACCGTGTCACATTGTGGGGGAAAGCATACTATGCCGAAACAAACATTCTTCAATTTACCAGAAGAGAAGCAGGAAGCGCTGATGAAGGCAGCGCGTGCCGAGTTTTCTAGAGCACCGCTTCACGATTCTTCGATTTCCAACATCATTAAAGGATGCGGAGTATCCAGAGGCAGTTTTTATCAGTATTTCGAGGATAAAGAGGACGTGTTCTTCTATCTGTTGAAACAGCACTCGAAAGAGAGGCAGGCTTTGTTCATTTCTTATCTGCAGCAGACAGAAGGGAACATATTCGAAGCGATGACGAATTTGTTCCACCAGACGCTGGATGAGTTTGAAGAGGAAGAGAACCGCTTGTTCTTCAAGCACGTGTTTCTAAACATGAATCACAAAGTGCAGAATACGTTTACGAATGGGGAAACAAGGGATCGATTCCTTACTTACTTGAATGATATCCGGCAGTATATCGATGAGAGTCTGCTGGATGTAAGAAATGAAGAAGAATTGTACCATGCGATCCATCTCGTTCGTGTGGTGATGTTCAATAATATGATCCGGCATTTTGCGAAAGGTTTATCAAAAGAGAAAGCGATGGAGCAGTTTGCGATCGAGCTCAGGCTTCTGAAGCGCGGCTTGTCCATCAGGAATGAGGAGGAATAAGTATGGCTGAACAAACACAGCAAGTAGAGAAACAGCCGATCAACCGCATAGCGATCGTATCGGTACTGTTAGTCAGTGCGTTTGTGGCAATATTAAATCAGACGTTGTTGAACACGGCGCTGCCGAATATTATGGAAACATTGAATGTTACCGCTAATACATCCCAGTGGTTGATGACGGGATTCATGCTCGTCAACGGGGTAATGATTCCGATCACTGCCTTTTTAATAGGAAAGTTCACGACGAGACGCTTGTTCTTTACAGCGATGACGCTGTTTACGATTGGTACCGTCGTAGCGGCAGCTGCACCTAACTTCTCGGTGCTGCTTATCGGCCGTTTGATTCAGGCGAGCGGTGCCGGTATTATGATGCCGCTCATGCAGACGGTTATGTTGATGATTTTCCCAGTCGAGAAGCGGGGGACGGTCATGGGGATGGCGGGACTTGTCATCGCCTTCGGTCCGGCAATCGGGCCGACATTGTCCGGGTATCTCGTCGAAGAATATTCCTGGAGAACACCGTTTCTCATTATTATTCCGATTGCCATCGGAGCCATCATCTTCGGTGCCTTTGCGCTTAAGAACGTAACGGAACAGACGAACCCGACGATCGATGTGCTGTCCATTATCCTGTCTACCTTCGGATTCGGCGGACTGCTTTACGGATTCAGCAGCGCCGGTAATGACGGCTGGTCCAGTCCGAACGTGTATATTACGTTGATTATCGGTGTCGTCGCCCTTGCGTCGTTCATCATCCGTCAGTTCCGTTTGGAAACACCGATCCTAGAGTTCCGTGTGTTCGGTAACAAAATTTACGCCCTTGCCGCTGTCATCACGATGATCGTCATGATGTCCATGCTCGGTGCAGAATTGCTCCTGCCGATCTACATGCAGACGATGCGCGGATTCACAGCACTTGAATCTGGTCTGATGCTGCTTCCGGGAGCGCTCGTCATGGGAATCATGTCTCCCATCACCGGAAGGATTTTTGATAAGATCGGAGCACGCT
Organism: Bacillus sp. SB49; assembly: GCF_000469135.2. Lineage (NCBI taxonomy): Bacteria > Bacillati > Bacillota > Bacilli > Caryophanales > Bacillaceae > Bacillus > Bacillus sp. SB49. Next base: position 2,966,103 of record NZ_CP048117.1, on the reverse strand, counting down.
GGCTGGCGATTACCGGACTTACCATCATCGCATCAATGACGTACGTCTTCTCCAACTTGACGGCGGACACGAGTTACAGCTTCATCGTGACAATCTATGCGATCCGCATGATGGGTGTCGCAATGGTTATGATGCCGGTATCTACAGCAGGGTTGAACCAGTTGTCTAAAGAGTGGATCCCGCATGGTACAGCGATGAACAACACGCTTCGTACCATCGCAGGTTCCATCGGTACGGCACTGCTTGTAACAGTGATGACGAATGCGTCCAAAGACTATACGCCGTCTGCTGGTGAACAGCCGCAGAACATTATGTCCAATGCCCTTATCCACGGCATTGATGTAGCGTTCCTTGTCGCAACCATCATTGCGATAGTCGGGCTACTGTTGTCCTTCTTCATCAAAGGAAAGCCGAAGAAAGAAAAGAAAGTGCCTGCTGCGGAAACGAAGGCAGAGCCAGCCTTGCAGACAAACTAACCAGAAACGAAATCCTCTCACAACCGTGAGGGGATTTTTTTGTTTATGCCGGCCCACATAGCCTGCCTTTTTTAACACACACTAGAAGAATATAACGGAATTAGAAAGGTGAGGGCTATGTGGACAGCAGCGTTCTGGGGAGGAGTCGCAGGATCGGCGGTATTTATCGGCTCGCTAGTCGGCCTCTTTTTCACCATGAAGAAGAGTTGGATCGGGGCCATCATGGCATTCGGTACCGGCGTTTTGATCGGTGCTGCTTCGTTTGAACTCCTGCTTGATTCGATTCATGAAGGAGGACTAAAAACAACGACGCTTGGATTTCTCGGCGGAGCCCTGCTGTTTACGATCGTTGAATTTGTCCTTGCAAGAAAAGGCGGGAAAGAGCGTAAGCGTTCCCGTGAGAATCCTCAAGGATCCTCCGGGATGGCGATCTTCTTCGGTACGATCATCGATGCCATTCCAGAGTCCGTCATCATCGGCGTCAGTCTGCTCGAAGGAGGCGGAGTGAGCTGGCTCCTCGTCATCGCCATCTTCATCAGTAATTTTCCAGAGGGCCTCTCTTCCAGCGTCGGATTGAAAAAGGATGGTTACTCTAATCGGAAGATCCTGTTTTTATGGGGGGTCGTCCTCGTGTTATCTGCGCTTAGTTCCCTGACCGGTTATGTTTTTCTTGAAGGTGCCTCGGACGGGCTGATCGCCTTCATCGGAGCGTTCGCGGCCGGAGGGGTCATTGCGATGGTGACGGCTGCCATGATGCCGGAAGCGTATGAGGAAGGCGGCGCTGCCGTCGGTTTTATCGCCTCGGTCGGTTTATTGTGTTCCTTGATTCTCACGCACTTTCAGTAAGAATAGCCAAACTATTAGTAAGGAGGGAATACCATGGAATCTGTGTTAGCGTTCCTTACAAGGACGGATGTGTATGTAGGTATCGTTGTCTTGATTCTGTTTCCGGTTTTTGCGACGAAAGCGGCCCATGGTATTGTCGACTTGCGGCGAAAGGCACGAGGGACTAGGACAACGTACGAGAAAGAACAGGAGAGAGAACCAATTGGAGACCTTCTTAAAGAGAATAAAAAGAAAATAGATGACCGGATCGGGATGAATGCAGACATTACAACACGTAACTTCAAGCTAGGGGAAGACGGCCCATCTAGTGCCCTTATCCATATCGACGGTCTTGTGAACGTGGAGGAAATCAATAATTTTGTTTTGAAACCGCTGATGTCAGATGGTGCAGGTAAGCGGAAGCATTGGAGAAAAGATGCGTTGAAGCAGCATCTGATTGACCACGTGATCAGTGTAGCCGGGATTAAAGAAGTGGAAGATATCGAGAGCGGCATCAAGGGAGTCATGACCGGGTCGGCGTTGTTGCTTGTGGACGGGGTGGAGGTCGGGATTGTTCTTGATGTGAAAGGGTGGAAGTCAAGAGCGATTGAAGAGCCGCCCACAGAAGCGCTTGTCCGCGGGCCTCGTATCGGGTTTATCGAAAACATTCGTGACAATACCTCTATCCTGAGGAGACTAACGAATGACCCGAACTTGACTATCCTTAATTTTGAAATAGGCGATCGATCAAAAAAGGATTTGGCTATTGTCTATATTAAAGATATTGCCAATGAAGAGCTGCTTCAGGAAGTCATCCAGCGGGTGAAGAATATCGACATCGATGATGCACTTGAATCGGGTTACATTGAGCAGCTGATTGAAGATAATTATTTATCCATCTTTCCACAGGTGCAGGCGACGGAGCGCCCGGATCGGGTGATGGGAGGTTTACTGGAAGGACGGATCTCTATTCTTCTTGACGGAACACCGTACGCGTTAATCGTGCCGGCGACGTTCGCTATGATGATACAGTCTCCGGAGGATTATTATGAGCGCTGGATTCCAATGTCCCTGATTCGGATGCTGAGATATTTTGCTGCTATCTTAAGCATTTTTCTGCCGTCGTTTTATGTCGCCTTCATTTCCTTTCATCAAGGAATGATTCCGACAGAGCTCGCTCTTGCCATTGCCAGCACGCGGATAGGGGTCCCTTTTCCGACGATCATTGAAGCGCTCTTAATGGAACTTGCTATCGAAATGCTGAGAGAAGCGGGCCTGCGCCTTCCGCGTCCGGTGGGGCAGACGATCGGGCTTGTCGGTGCCATCATCATCGGGGAAGCGGCCGTTCAGGCGGGACTCGTCAGCCCCATTATGGTCATCGTTGTTGCCACGACCGCGATTGCCTCCTTTGTTTCGCCTCAATACGGGATGGGAGTCGCACTTCGGGTGCTGCGCTTTGTTGCCATGTTCTTTGCTGCCTTTCTAGGTTTATATGGGATCATTTTGTTTTTCCTGCTTCTATGTATTCACGTCGTCAAACTGCGGAGCTTCGGTGTACCGTACGTTACACCGGCAACGATTTACAATTGGAGCGATTTGAAAGATTTCATCTTCCGACTGCCCCTGTTCGTTATGAAACAAAGACCGAAGGAGTTTTTTCCAAAAGAGCGGACGCGCCGGAAGTTTTAAAAGGAGTACGGGTCTATGAATACAGGTTCAGATAAATTAACGACACCTCAGACTATTGCGCTGCTCGGCTCGATGCTTGTTGCTGTCGGTATTTTCACGCTGCCCCGGGCATTGGCGGAGAAAGTGAATACGCCGGATGTGTGGATACCGATCTTGATTGGTGGAGGTATTACTCTGGGCGCCGGATTTTTGATCATTGTCCTCAGTCTGCGTTTTCCAGAAAAGCATTTCTTTCAGTACAATCAAATCATTACGGGCAGGTTCATCGGAACACTCATCAGTCTTTTATTTATTTCCTATACGATTACTCTGGCTGCTTATGAAATCCGTGCGATGGCGGAGCTTACTCAATTTTACCTACTCGAGGATACGCCGCTTTCTGTCATTATGATCAGCATGCTGCTTGTCGGTATTTATTTGTCGGTCGGAGGAATCAATCCCATTGCGCGGATGTTCGAGTTTCTCTATCCTGTATCCATTTTCTTCTTTCTTATGATCATCTTGCTCGGTCTGAAGATATTCCATATCGACAACTTACGCCCTGTTCTCGGACAGGGAATCGGTCCTGTTCTGGAAGGTATATCCCCGACGCTGTTGACGTTCAGCGGTGTGGAATTCATGCTCGTTTGGATTGCTCTCATGAAGATGCCGAAGAAAGCGTTCCAGGTCGTCGGCTGGGGTGTCGGCGTGACGGTTCTTCTTTATTTAGTCACGGTCGTCGTCGTTGTCGGTGCGCTGTCTATCGATCGAACAAAAATCGATACATGGCCCACGTTCTCTTTAATTCAGCAGTACGAATATACAGGGGTGTTCTTCGAGCGATTCGACGCCGTCTTTCTGGTCGTCTGGTTGATTCAAATCTTTGCGACGTATATCGCCTGTCACTATATAGCCGCAACCGGCCTGGCATTCACATTTAAAACCAAATATAAGAAGGTTTGCTATCTTCTGCTCCCGGTCGTTTATTTGATTGCGCTGATTCCGGAAGATTATAATCAGATGGCTGTGATGGGGGATTACATCGGCTATTCGAGCATTGTTTTCTCGATGGCTATTCCAGCTTTACTTTTGGGGATTGCTGTTATCAGAAAGCAGAAGGGAAGCGGATGAGATGAAGACCACCTATCGTCTTTTGTCTATACTTCTAGCTTTCATTGTGCTGGCTGGGTGCTGGGATAACAAAGATATTGAAGAGCTGTCATTCATTCTTGGAGCTGCTTTCGATAAATCCGAAGATGAAGAGAATCCGATTGAATACACCGGCCAACTGGCAACTTTACAAAATGAAAACGTCGGTCCTTCCAATTTGCCGCCCTTTCATAATTTCACGTTAACAGGAGATTCCATACACGAGATTATCCGTGAATTAGCCATGGAAGAACCGAATCCTTTATATACAAACCATCTAAAGGTCATCATCCTGCAGGAAAACCTGCTTGAGGATTACCCGATGTCATCGATTCTTAACCAAGTGACGAGGGATAACGTTTCCAGGATGAGTCCGCGGATGTTCCTGACCAGGGAGTCGGGGAAAGAGGTATTGTCTGTGGAAGGGAATGCAGATATACCAAGTACTTATCTAAGGGAATTGACGAACAACCATACGCGGACGACCGGGCTTCTTCCTTCGGTCCGTCTTGGTGATGCCGTCACTTACTTGTCAACAAAATCCAGTTTCCTAATGCCGAATGTAGAACTTGTGAACAGTGATATCAAGCTGAATGGAGCAGGTATTATTAAAGGAAAGACACAGAAGTACGCAGGCCATCTCGATCAGTCGGATGTGGAAGGTGTGAATTGGATTAAAGGACAGGCAACCGGCGGGGTTGTAAAGATGAAAAATGACGATGGGGTCGTCACCGTGTACGAGCTTCAGACGTTGGATACGAAGGTAATACCTAAATGGAGCGGTGGAACACTCTCCTTCCAGGTGAACGTTACCTCATCCGGTTGGATCACCGAAGATTGGTCGCAGGAAGGAGACTCTTTCGAATCTGCCCAGCTTGAAAAAGTAGAAAAGGAGACCTCTAAAGAAGTGACCAGGATGATGGAAGATGTGATGAAGAAGCTTCAGGAGGAATACGCAGCGGATGTTGTCGGTTTCCACGAACGTTTCCGGATTGCCTATCCGAAAGAATGGGAACGGGTAAAAGGAGAATGGGATGAGCTGTTCGCAGAAGCGGATGTCACGTTCGATGTAGATATTACTGTAACTGGATTCGGTTCAGAGGGGACGAAGTAGGTCGGTGCATATAGACACCGGCCTTTTTCTGCTGCTATTCGTCAACAAACGAGCCGTCAGCATTGAAATAATTTCCACGAATGTTTAGTATGAGGGCATTAATGACTTTAGCAAGCCATCCAGTTAGGAGATGTACTATGCCGCAGCTAACCAACTACTTGTATCTATTCTATTCATTTGTCTTCCTTTTGAATATCATCCACGTATTCTGGCAGAATGCCGTACTTTACACAGGAATCGGTATCCTTGCGATCATCATGATTGCCATCAGCTTTCCACGTGCTGATAAGGTTTTCAAGGTTCTTGGTACCGTTCTGATTGCTGCCGGTACCTTTTTCTACTTTTCAAGCGATGCAGGCCTTCGGGATATTCCGGATGCTTTCGCAGGAAATATCAGCCTTCTGTTCCTCGTCTCCATGCTTCCTTGGATGAACAGCGCCGTGAAGGCAGGTCGCTACAATACACTGTTGAAGTCTTTGATTGGAAACAAAGACCGTCGTCTCAGTAAGCTTTACGGACGCAGTGAGCTGACAATGGTGTCGCTTGCTGCTTTCCTGAACTTATCCTCTGCGACCGTTTCCCAGGATTTGTTGAAAGAAAAGTTGAAAAATGTCCCTGCAAACGTACGTAATAATTTTGTAGCGATGGTGACGTTGAGGGGTTATTCTCTCGCCCTGTTATGGAGTCCGCTTGAGATTCTATTGGCAACCGCTATTTTCATAACAGGAGCCAATTATCTGGCAGTCCTGCCGTGGATGATCGCGATTTCTATTATAGGGATCCTGCTCGACTCGGCGTTTGCGAGGTTCTTGTTCCGGAACGAATCCTTACCGGAAGAAGATACGGCCAAGAACATTCCGATGGATAAAAAGAAATTCTTTCAGTTCATAGCCGCCCTGGCCCTGTTTCTAGGAGTCGTCGTTTTCCTAGGCAATGTCATCCAACTCGATTTCCTGTTCTCTGTGACGATTTCCATCTTTCCTTTCGCGTTTTTATGGGCAGTGGTGATCCATAGAAGAAGGAGTTTCTTCCACATCGGATGGCCGACGTGGAAGTGGAATACGAACAGGCTCGACAATTTTATCGTTCTGCTTGTTACGCTGTCCTTTTTAACAGAGACGCTGACGGCATCGCCTTACCTGCAATACATACAGGATCCGATCATTGCTTTGGAAGGCCGGCCGATTTTGATTATGTTCTTCATTCAGGCGGCATTCCTGTTCATCACACTGCTTGGTGTTCACCCGATTGCAACGATGGGGATCTTCGGTGGAATAAGCGGACTCCTGCTGGGAGCGTTCCCTCCGGTCACGCTCGTCATTCTCCTCTCCAGCTGTGCCATCGCGACCGTCCCGTCTGCACCTTATGGACTTATTGTCACGATCACATCCGTCGCCTTGAAGCGGAATCCATATCAGATTGTGCTTCGGAATCTGCCCTATACGATCGGTCTCGGCTTTGTCGGGATAGGAGTTTCCCTGCTGTCCATGCTTTTCTATTAATTTTTTTACAGAAATTACTAGTTTAGCAGCTGGAGATTTTGGATACATTGGTAGATAGGAACCAATCAATGTGCTGTTTCATTACCGTATCAGTTGCAAATTTCGCTGTTTTTCAACATAATCTTAACAGAGGCAAAACATAGATAACCCTCGGCGAAGAGACAGACAGGTTTTCTGAGAAATTCTAAGATGAGTGTCCGTACGTCATTGGTGAATAATTAGAAAGAGGGGAAACAAAATGAGGGAAGATATGATCCGTGTGTTGGACCAAAGGGATTTTCTGGTGAAGGAAAACAAGAGGCTCCAGGAACAGTTGGAGCATGAACGCCTGAAAGTGTCCGTGTTGAAAAGGGAACTAGAGAAAGAAGAAAAGAGAACGCTCGTACCAAGCGGTGCGTGAATATAGAGTAATGCCGGACCATCCTACCTGGTCCGGTTTTTTCTTTTCTAAAGATTCTACTGGATTCGACACGCGCGCTGTGAGATTATAATGGAAAGCCGTACATACAGGGAGGGGTTTTCCATGCAGGAACTATTGATCTATATCTGCCTATATCTTCTGCCCGCAGGAATGATGTTCCATTTAGCTCTCGATGTATGGGGGAGGAACCGGAGAAGCACCGAACATATCCTTCTCGGAAGCTACATTTTCTTATACGGAACATTGTTCTTCTTCGAATTCATCCGCAACCAGGTCGATATTTCCTACAGTCCATTCATCACCACTTACCTGTTCGGAAACGCAGGTCTGCTTCTATTATCGCTATCTCTTCATTTTATCTTCAAAGTTACCCACCTTTATAAACGAATGGCTGCTTATTTGTATCCTTGGATCTTTTACGTCCCTGCCGTCCCGGTGCTTCTGACCCTGCTGCTGCAGACGAATCTGACGAATAGTGCGGCATTTGAACACGTCGGTTTGTTCCACTACCCTGAGTACAATACGGAATACCTGATGACGATGACCATCGGGAACGTCTTTCACTTCGGTATTGTACTCCTGCTCGTGTACCTCTATAAAACAGCCAGGGTACCTGTTCAAAAACGTGTATTGAAAACGTTGATGATCGTAGCCGGACTTGTTCTTATCTGGGATGTCATCTTCGGCTATTTGGAGATCCGAGGCTTCCTGCCGCCGTATCCATATATCTATGGCGGTATTATCTGGGCTTTTGCATTAAATATTGCCATGAAAAAGTTCGATTTCCTTGCTTCATACAGTAGAAGATTCTCCATCTTATATGATCTAAATCCCTCGTCCATCCTTTTAATAGATAGAAAGGGAAGGATCGACAGTGCGAATCCGGCGACGAACAAACTGCTCCGCTATGTAAAACTTACCGGACACAATCTGACCGATTCCCTTGCTGAATCCTTCAAGGAGGCGACAATGTCCGCCTTGGATGAGGCTTTTGAGACGGGAGGGAAATTCTCCGGACTCGAATCTAAAATCGTCACGGCCGATGGCCGGGAACGATTCGTTCTTATCGACGGTGATTTCCTGCTGATCGACCAGCGTATCTATCTGATGCTTATCATACGGGATATCCATATGATGAAAGAAGCCCGATCTACCGCCGAGTTTCTCGCCTACCATGATCCGCTCACAAAACTCCCGAACCGCCGCCGATTTTATGAGAAAGCAGAGGGAGCGCTCGTAGGGAAAGAAAATATGGCCCTTCTCGTATTCGATCTGGACGGATTTAAAACCATTAATGATACTTACGGCCACCAAGTAGGCGATGATTTTCTCGTTCATATCGCCGACAGCCTGACAGAATTCATCCCACCAGACGGATTTGCTGCCCGCGTCGGCGGTGATGAATTTTACGGAATGATTCATTATGAAAATCGCGAAGAATTGGAGTCGAGAGTTACCTTCTTGACGAAAGAAATAAGACAGCGCGTCTTTCACTATGGAACCATAGACATTCCTGTACGCTTCAGTCTCGGCATCAGCTGCTTTCCGGAGCATGGAGATGAGTTGGAAGTGTTGATAGCGAAGGCGGACGAGGCGATGTACGTGGTTAAGCAGGAAAGACGAAATGGACACAGCTTCTGGTCGAGCCGGACGGGGGTTACAAGCCCCTCTAAATAGGACAGGTGCAGATGGTTTTTCATCGCTTTCTTCGTGGTACATAATAGGAGAGTAGTGATAATAAGGGAGATGAATAGTTATGGACAAATCTATCCGTTTAGGTAAATCTGACTTGCACATCAATCCGATCGGCCTTGGAACGAATGCTGTCGGCGGACATAACCTCTACCCGAACCTTGATGAAGAGCAGGGGAAGGATGTCGTCCGTACAGCGATTAACCAAGGGATGAACTTCCTTGATACAGCCTTCATTTATGGGCCGGAGCGTTCAGAAGAGCTTGTCGGGCAGGTCATGAAAGAATACAAGCGTGAAGACATCGTCCTTGCGACAAAAGGCGCCCACGAATTCAAAGGGGACGATGTGGTCATAAACAACCGGCCTGAATTTCTAAAACAAGCGGTCGAAGGAAGCTTGAAGCGTCTGGATACCGATTATATCGACCTCTTCTACATTCACTTCCCTGATGAAGATACACCGAAGGATGAAGCAGTCGGTATGTTGAAAGATTTGAAAGATCAAGGGAAAATCCGCTCGATCGGAGTTTCCAACTTCTCTGTCGAACAACTGAAAGAAGCCAATAAAGACGGCTATGTTGACGTCATTCAGGGTGAATACAACCTGTTTAAACGCGAAGCTGAAAAGGATATGCTGCCTTACACAGCAGACAACCAAATTTCCTTTGTGCCGTATTTCCCATTCGCATCCGGACTGCTTGCAGGTAAGTATGATGAAAATACGACATTCAATGACCTGCGTGCGAAGGATCCGCTTTTCCAGGGAGAAGCATTTAAACAGAACCTCGCCAAGGTTGAGCAGCTCCGCCCGATCGCTGAGCAGAAGGGTGTGGAAATTCCACATATTGTTCTCGCCTGGTATTTGAATCAGCCGTCCATCGACGCCGTTATACCTGGTGCAAAACGTGCATCCCAGGTCATTGATAACTTGAAGACGTTGGAAGTCTCCTTGACGGATGATGATATTTCCAAGATCGATCATATATTTTCATAACGTCAAGAACTCGGAACTCCCTTAACGGGGAGTTCTATTTTTTAGGGAGCTGATCTTTTGAAAAAACTATTACTAACAGGGTTTGAACCATTTCTCCATTTTCCAATCAATCCCACGCAGCAGATCGTGGAAGAACTTAAAGGAAGCGAGATGAATGGATATAGAATAGAAGGAGAAATCCTTCCTGTAGATTTTAACCGGTCAGGAAAGGAAATAAAGAAGCATATAGACCGCGTTCAACCGGATGCAGTTATTTCCCTCGGTTTGGCAGGAGGACGTGACAAAGTGACCCCGGAGCGAGTCGCTGTCAACTGGAATGAAAGCAGCGAGAAGGACAATGAGGGAAATACATCCGAAGGAGAAAAGATTTATTCTCAGGGTCCGGACGGAATCTTCTCCACGCTTCCAGTGAAAGAGATGGTTCAAGTCATAAAAAAGAACGGTTTTCCGTCGGAAATATCTAACACAGCAGGGACTTACTTATGTAACCATGTGATGTACCAGGTGCTCTATTATTTCCGACAACAGAATCGAAGTACACCATCAGGATTCATACATATTCCCGCGTCACATGAATTAGCCGTTCGACACGGAAATCTCCCGAGCTGGTCTCTGGAAGACTTGGCAGCAGCGGTAAAAGCTGCGATTGAAGTAGTAACTTATGATTAATCTGACTTTTTCGACGTCCTTTTCCTTATTCATGAGGAAAAGGACGTTTTTTGTATGGACCGTGTCCCTATTGGGAATACAGCTGACACGATCCATCATTTCCCGGGAAATGTAGAGATGTGGACTTTGGATAAGAGGAAACGCGTAAAAAGGATAACTGTTTCGTGTTTCGAAAAATTCCAATGAAAAAATTATGGAGGAATCTACCTTTTTGTGTGTTTATAACAATTGATATATCAACATCCCGCTATTATTATCTAAAAACTTTTAATTATAGTAAAATAAAGACTTTTTCATTTATTACTTACATATGTCGAATTTTGATTTATAATGAAATTTCTAAAAACTAACACACTTTTACAAATGGAGGGAATAATAGTGCAGGCAACTATTGATAACGCACCGAAACAAGGTAATGGAAAACATCCGCCTGGTTTATTCCTGCTCTTCATTACGGAAATGTGGGAACGCTACAGTTATTACGGCATTCGTTCCTTCCTTGTTCTATACTTGACGGCTGAGCTGGTAAGCGGCGGTCTTGGAATGAGTGACAGCCAAGCGCTTGTTCTTTATGGTAACTATATCGGTCTCGTTTACTTGACTCCGATGATCGGCGGCTGGCTGACGGACAAGTTCATGGGATTGCGGACAGGGATCACCATTGGTGGTATTACAATGGCCCTTGGTGACTTTACGCTGTTCCTCGTGCAAGAGCAATGGGGATTATACTTAGGATTGCTTCTATTAATTATAGGTAACGGTTTCTTTAAACCGAATATTTCCACCCTCGTGGGTGAGCTCTATGATAAGAATGATTCAAGGAAAGACTCTGCATTCACCATCTTCTATATGGGAATCAATCTTGGTGCTTTCTTCTCACCATTGATTGCGGGTCTCCTTTATCAGGATATTTTTTACTCCACCGTAAATGGAGTAGAGCACTTCGGTTTCAAATTCGCATTCCTTGCATCTTCTCTCGGTATGATCATCGGTCAGGTTCTTTTTAATGCACTTTCTAAGAAATACTTGGGTGATATCGGTACGAAGCCTGCCCGTACGAAGGCGGCTCCCGTAAAGAAAGAGAAGGCGAAGCCGCTTACGAAACAAGAGAAACAGCGGACGTTGGTCATATTGATTCTCGCTGTGTTTGTCATCATGTTCTGGGTAGGATTCGAACAGGCAGGTGCATCGTTCACGTTATACACACGAGATTTCATCGACCGTACCATTTTCGGTTATGAAATTCCTGTATCCTGGTTCCAGTCTTTGAACCCGCTGTTCATCCTGCTGTTTGCTCCAGTCGTGTCAGCTATATGGTTGAAACTGACGAAAACGAAGCGTGGGGATTTCAGTGTACCGACAAAAATGGCGTTCGGCCTCATTCTGTTAGGACTTGGTTTCATGGTCTTGATCCCTGCAGTAATGGCCACAGGCAGTGATCCGGATAATGTAACGATGAAAGTAAGCGCTGGCTTCATGGTGATCACATACCTGCTTCATACGATAGGAGAGCTTTGTCTGTCACCAATCGGCTTGTCGATGGTTACGAAAATGTCCCCTGTCAAGTTCGCCTCTGTGTTAATGGGCGTATGGTTCTTAAGTAACGCAGCATCCAACAAGCTTGCCGGTGTCGTTGCATCATGGACGACAGAGGCAGGTTACCTGGAGATCTATGTTTATATCGGTCTGGCTGCCATCGTTCTCGGCTTCATTCTTCTCGCATTGACCAAGCAGATTCAGAAACTGATGAACTTGGAAGAGCTGGAGAAAGAAGATCAAATGAAAACAGCATAACGAAGAAAGGACTTCCAATTAAGGAAGTCCTTTTTTTTTACGTATGAGCAAGCACTCGTTTATGCCGCTTCTGTTCTGTTTTCTTCATCAAATATGGAAGCACCCAGCGGTCGAGGCCGTAACGTCCTGCGTTCGCACCTGCGACGAGGAGGAATATGGTTAATATCGCCATTTGCGGATTGGTGCTTGTCGTTCCGCTTAACAGGAAGCTGAAGTTCATCATGATTCCGCCAAGAGCGGCAAGGTTCGTAAATAAGCCGAGTATCAATGCCAGACCTACGAGAACTTCGCCCCACATGACGAGGAAGGCGAACAATTCGTGGTTTGGAAGTGCCACTTGTTCAAGAAATACGGCCCACCAGCTTTGGACAGCTGGATGCGCCCCTTCCGCTTTGCCGATCGCCCCTTGCAGAAACCCCTGAACTTCGAAGCCTCCTGTTAATTTTCCAATACCGGAAGTCAGCCACACATACCCAAGATACAACCGTACGAACGTCAACACACCAGCAGCAACCTTGTTATTCCGCAAAAGATCATTAATCATTTTTCTCACTCCTTTTAGTTTGTTCACCACTTCACATGATAATGGATAAGAGCTCTTCCTTACACTTACAGTATAAGCTGGAAAAGGATGGAGGGCTATAACTTTGTTCACCATTTCACAAATTGGACGATAACATATGTCTTTATCATGACTATTGCACGGTTCCTGTTTACTTTTATGAAAAGAAGCCTCCAAAGTATAGAGGCTTCTTTTCACACTGCTTGGTCCTTTCGTAAACGCAGGTGCTTCATCCCTTTGAAAATACGGAAAATGCTGTTAGCTGCAATCAGTGTTCCAATCGCCATATAGAAGACTTGGAAGCCATCGAGGGCATAAACCGTGACGATGAAAAAGGCCAGCACAAGGATGATTCCGTGAAAAATAGTATTGAAAAGCATGAATCGTTTAGTCACTCGTAATCACTCCGTTCCTTGGTTTTCTACCTCATGGTACCTCAATCACCTGGAAAATAAAAGAAGGGAGCTTTCATGATTTTATAAAAAAAGAACAGAGGGGGGTATCCCTCTGTTCATTCAACTTGGTGAAGTAATACATTTCATAGGTAGAGGAAGTGTTCAAAACGGGACGCCTTCCACGGGGCGGCAGGTGAGCGTCCTCATCGCTGCATTATTCCGCCGTTGGACGCTGCCTGTTTCTCTCCGCCCCTTGCCGTAATGGGGCTTCCATAATCACATCGAGGTAATTCGAGCTTACAACTCTTTTCTCAACCGGATAAGTTTTTTAGATAACTCCGATCACATCAAGCATAACGATGATGATTAGTAAGGGTGCGACATAGCGAAGCAGGATGAACCACACATTGAACAACCCTTTTTTCAGACTGCTGCCATGACTGAGTTCTTCATATAAAGCGCTTTTCTTCATTTTATTTGCGACAAACAGGGCAATCAACAGGGAACCAATCGGGAACAGGACGTTACTGACGGCGTAATCCATGTTGTCGAAGAACGTACGGCCGAACAGCGTATAGTCTGCGAGTAAGCCGTAGGAAAGTGTGGACGGCGTACCGACGATAAAGATCGCAAGTCCGATGATCCAGGCCCATTTTTTCCTTTTCCGAGTGTCTCCTTTTGATAGGACGGAAACGATGATCTCAAGCATCGAGAAGGCAGAGGTCAAAGCTGCGAATAGGAACAAAAGCAGGAATGCCCCGAAGAATACCATGCCGAAAGGAAGCTGGCTGAAGATCGTCGGGAGTACCTGGAATAGCAACACAGGCCCAGCATCCGGTTCAAGTCCGAAGGCGAAGACAGCAGGGAAAATAGCAAGCCCCGCCAACAATACGATGAAGATGTTCATTCCACCGATGGAAAAGGCCGCTCTAGGAAGACTTTCTGATTTTGGCAGGTAAGAGCTGTACGTCACCATGACGGACACGCCGACACTAAGAGTGAAGAAGGACTGCCCCATTGCTTCCAGAACGGTTTGTGATGTTACTTTGCTGAAATCCGGCTGCAGCAGGAACGTGATTCCTTCCATAGCTCCGTCGAGCGTCACAGCACGGATGACAAGCAGGATAAATAGTAAGAATAAGACCGGCATCATAATTTTACTGGCTTGCTCAATACCCTTTTGAACGCCTCGGGCTACTACTAGAATCGTAAGGATCATAAAGATAAACTGGACGAGCAGGCTGATTCCGGGATTGGAAATGGTGCTCCCGAAAACATCCGCGTAATCGGTTGAGGACAAATCATTGAGTTGGCCCGTGATGACTTTGTATAAATAAGCCACAATCCAGCCGCCGATGACACTATAGAAGGATAAAAGCAGGAATGAAGTAATCATTCCGAGAATACCTACCCAATGCCACTTCGTCCGGGGGGCGATTTCTTTATAGGATGCAATGGCGTCTTTCTGGGATGTACGTCCAATGGAGAATTCCGCCAGAAGCAGCGGAAGCCCGAGAAACAAAGTAAATAAGATGAAGAGAAGAAAGAATGCTCCTCCTCCATTTTGACCGGCAATATACGGGAATTTCCATATTGCACCCAGTCCGATAGCGGATCCTGCGGCTGCAAGAATGAAGCCGAGCTTGGATGTCCATTGCTCTTGTTGTTTCATAGTGACTAAGCTCCTTTTCCAATGAAATTGAAAGACTCTTTGGCGCAGAGAACCACTAAAGTCTTCCTCCGAAAAAACAATAAAAAATCGCCCCTACATGCCGTAGGGACGATTTTTTATCGCGGTACCACCCTGATTATGGAGACAAAAAATCCCCATCACTCAAACGTATAACGGTCGTCACCGTCTTCTGCCCGAAGGCAAAAAAAGCTCCAGAAATGAAATTCACGTACCTTTTGTGTGCCGGTTCCCACCAACCACCGGTTCTCTGTGACAGGGAAAAAGTCGCTACTGTATTTCTTTCAAAGCCGTTCTGCATGTTTATTGGTTGTTATCATTTTTATCATGCTTTCTATAAGGTTGTCAATCTATTTTGGAAATAGCGGAAGGCCGTATAGAAATAGTCCCTGTCAGAAGGGGTGTTTGCAAGTGGAAGTGGGAAAATTTAAATAAACAAAGGGATTTTGAGTGTTATAAACCCAAGGCAAAAAACGGAACAATATTTTCGGAATAATAAAAATATAGGTGGCGTCCCGTCTTTTCTTGGTGTATCCTTAATAGGAACATACGTTCTTAAAAATTGAAGAAGGAGTGGTTGAAATGTCTATCAAATTGACCCCTTATTTAGTGTTCGACGGGAATGCAAGAGAGGCGCTGGCTTTTTATGAAGAAGCACTCCAGGGCCGTATAACAGGAATCATGAAGTTCAAGGACATGCCTGAAAACCCTGATCATCCACTGCCGGATGAAATGAAAGACCGGATTATGCATGCACAATTGAAAGCAGGAGAGGCAGACATCATGTTTTCGGATTCGTATCCCGGCATGTCTTTAAAACAGGGAGAAAACGTCCAATTGGCCATTCTTCCTGATGATGAGGAGACGGCGCAGCATATCTTCAACGCGCTTGCGGCGGAAGGGGAGACCATCATGCCTCTGCAGAAGACGGATTGGAGTCCGGTCTACGGGCAGGTAAAGGACAAGTTCGGCATCACATTCCAAATTAATGTGGATGAGGAACCTTCCAGCTGATCTTTACTTTCTTTTATTTGTGGGAGATACTGTCTGACTGTGTCTCCCTTTTCTCCTTCAATCCTTCAATATAACTCTCCAACATCAATTGTATAATAATGGTCATAAGCTCAGCTGCCCTCCGATAGGATAAATACGTGCTGACTTTTCCAGTCCCTCCGGTCCAAAATATGCTGAATAGATATTTAGTTGGATAATCCAGGCATATTTTTTGTATTTTTTTGCCGATTATGTGTAGGAATGGGGTATATATCGGTGTATAATGAGGAAGGTTTTTCAAGAAATATGGACATTTCTTGAAACTTTTCTCAAACGACTCACGTAAGTATAGTCAGAAATGGTATTAAAAAGAAGAAAGGGAGAGGTACATGAGCGAACAACCAAAGAAAAAAGGGATGAATAAGTGGTTAATTATCATCCTGACAGTCGTAGTTATTGCAGCAATCGGAGGAACGGCTTTTGCATTACTTAAAGAGAACAATCCTATGGTTATGTACATGGATGCTCAGAAGAATACGATCGATGAGCAGACAGAACGCATGGCTGAATACACAGAAGACCAGATGGAACTTGCAGACCGTCAAATGAAAGAAGCGTATAAGTCGGAAGGCACAGTGACAATGGATATGAATTTCCAAGGAGACCAGGTTCAACAGGTCTTCCCTGAAGTAGCGATGATTCAAGGGGTACTTTCAACCGTACAGTTGAATCTCGACAGCAAGTACAATCCTGAAACAAAGGAACTTTACGGAGGCATGGATCTGCAGATGCAGGGAAGCAGTTTGGCAAATGGTAACTTCTATCAGAGCGAAGATACTTTCGCTGCACAGGCTCCATTTGTATATGATAAGTATTTTGCATTCGGCAACGATCAGCTTGGTGATGTCCTTACCAAATACACAGGATCTTCCGAAGGTTTGGAAGAACTCCCTAATTTCGCTGAATATGCGCAGTCTCAAATGACGCAGGAAGAAGCGAAAGAAATGTTGACAGAGTATGCAGTAGCTTTGGGTAAAGAGTTGAAGCAGGATCAGTTCACGCTTTCTGAAGGCGAAGAATATGAAGGCGAGAAATATGATAAAGTAACGATTGAAATCAGTGAAAAAGAAGCGAAGCAGATGCTTGTTACCCTTCTTGAGAAAGTGAAAGAAGATGAGCGCATCCAGGATACGCTGGAACAGCAGGCAGCGCTTCAAGGAAATGTCGAAGGAGTTCAAATGGAAGACCTTCAGGCAGAGCTTGATAAAGCAATCGAAAATATCGACAAAGTTAAAATCCCTGGTGGAATCAATGGTGAAGCCTACATCAAGGACGATTTAGTAGCCCACCAGACTTGGACAATGAACATTGCTGATGATACGGACGAAACAATTAAGGTTGCAATCTCTAACGACTACATGAAGGATGGCGAAGATAAGTACACGTCTACCTTTGATGTTAACCTTTCCCCTGACAGTAAAGACGAGAGCATTGCTGTTAAGTATGAAGAGAAAGGTGAAGAGAAAGATAAAGGACTTCACGTTGATTATACAATCGGAGTGAAGTCAGACTTCGAGCAGGATAACTTTACAGCCGACCTTCTTTTGAACACGGACTATACGAACGAAGGTTCTAAGTCAGACTTCGAACTGAAACTTGGCGGAGAAGCTTTCGAACAGCAGGCAATGCCGGCGATTTCTGGATTTATTAACACGACTTCCAAGGAAGACGGCGACAATAAAGTCAACCAGAAAACAGATTTCGGTTTGAATCTGAGCATGGATGATCCTGCGATGGGCAATATGTCTGCAGACATTGAGTTCAATTTCGACAACAACTTGACGTTTACGGATGACCTTGAGTTCCCGGCACTGGAAGAGAACAACACAGTTCAGCTTATGGACGTTTCCGATGAGGAAATGATGCAGATTGGTCAAGAAGTTCAAATGAACTTCCAGGAACATCTTAACTCCATTATGGGCGGTTTCGGTGCAGGTTTCTAATCCGATGAACACCCTGAGTGAGAAAAGGAGGCAGGTCGTATGAATGGGTTCTCGTTATTGCGTTATGAAATGAGGGCAGCCGTCAAACGGCCTGCCCCTCTTTTTTTATCTATTGCTATTCCCTTACTATTGATCGTACTCGTAGCATTGATGCTTCAAAGCTTCGTAGAAGAAGGCGCAGAGCCTGTACGGGCGGCGGTGGTTGATGAGGACGATACGTTCCAGACAAAAGCACTTATCAATCAGCTTTCAGAAGAGAAGCGGCTGAGTCAGGCATTGACGCTTACCCCGATGGATGCGAAAGAGGCAGAAGCGGCTTTTGAACAAGGGGAGCTTGCCGGTGTCATGATGATTCCGGAAGGATTTACGAGCAGTCTGATGAACGGTGAGAATGATCCAATCGTTGTCATGACGAATGAAGACGATCCTGTGGATGCAACGATGCTTCAAGTACTTCTGGATAGTGGAGCCGACTACATATCGGCATCCCAGAGTGCTGTTAATGCTGTTTATGATTTAAGTATCCGCGAAATGCCTGAAGGGGAAAGAAGCAGACGGCTTCAGGAGGTCATCATAACTTATAGTTTATTCGCACTGGACCGGAACGATGTTTTTGAGGAAGAGATGGTGGTTTCAGGAGCCGGTATCGGATGGGAGAGGCATGCGTATCTCGCTGTTATGATGACGTTCATCTTCCTTTTTCTCGTTTGTTATCAGATGCTCGACGGAAACAGGGAAACAGGGTCCATTCTGATGAGGTGGCGGATGGCTGATATCACCTTTGTCCATTGGGTCATGGCAAAGCAGTGGAAATGGGGCTTTGTAACATTTGGAATGTTGGAGCTGCTCGTTGCAATCACTTCCCGCACAGATGCTGCATTGGTGCAGTCTCCGACCCTTCATCTTGGGCTTCTGCTTGCCGCATTGTGGATGTCTGCCTTTGCCGTTCTCCTCTTCTCTCTACAAATCCCGGCAGGCATGAGGTTCTTAATCTTATTTGTTATATCCATTATCGGTCTTTTAAGTGCTGGGGCATGGGTACCGAGAATTTATTTACCTGAGTGGCTGTCCCAGAACTGGAATCCTTATCAATTAAGTTATGATGTCTTTCAATCAGCTCTGCTCGATGAGGATGAACGGGGACATCTGACAGGCTTGGCTTTGTGGGGCGTAGGTTTGAACATTCTTGGCTTGGCGGCTGCATTATGGAGGGAGAAGCGGGATGCTTACTTATCTATCTTTACATCTAAATAAATGGAAGAAGCGCCCGGTTCTTTTTCTGCTGCTTTTCTTATTCCCACTTCTTTCGACATGTATTTTATATCCATTGCTTGAAAGGACAGCAGAAGAGACGGCTGTGCCGGTAGCCATTGCTGACGAGGATGACAGTTCCTACTCACGAATCATTCTCGAACGTCTTCAAGAGGCAGAACGGCTCCGTTTTACTGCTATGACGAAAGAAGAAGCAGAAAAAGCGGTAAGGAAAGGTACCATGGAGGCTGCCTTTATTTTGGAAAGCGGCCTTGAAGATACGATACGGCTTGGGCAGGTGGACAATGTCGTCACATGGATACGGGCGGATGAATCACTATTAGACGTTTTTGCTAAAGAGGCGGTTGGAGCTCAAGTTATGCGGCTTGCCCTCAATGCAAAAGCAGGGGTGGACGTCTCGGCAGCGAACGGCACGGCATCCTTTGAAGAAGCGTTTGCTTATTCGGAAGAGTTCTGGGAACCGGAGCCTTTGTTCCAAGTCCGCTTTACGGAACGATCCCCGGAAAATCCATCAATGGAAGCTCCTAAACTGGAAGGTTGGCAGGTGATGGTTATCCAATTATTCTTCTTGTACAGCTGGATGCTTGCTCTCTTCTTCCTTCGAACAATATTGGCTGACGATCGAGAAGGACGCCTTGATCGTATCCGATTGCTGCAGGGGACGACGACGCGCTATTTCTTTCATCATTTTCTATTATTCAGTTTAGTTGGAATTGGCAGCTTCGCTCTGAGTATCTGCGGACTCTTTTATTTCGCTGCTACTCCTCAAGAGTTAATCGAGGAGTGGGTCATCCGCAGTATCCTTGTATTCGCTGTCACTTTATTCATCACCTGGTGTTTATTCATGGGGACGGGGAGGAAGCGGTGGTCGATTCCTGTCTTACTGCTGCTTGCCCTCGCATCATTCATGCTGACCGTATCCGGAATCGGATACCTCGATATGTGGCCCCATTACTGGCTCGTGAAGAAATGGTAGGAAGGGAGTACAGTCATGATTCATTTACAAAACGTTTCCAAGAAATATAAGCGAAAAGAAGTGCTTGAACCGTTTACTCTGACGATTCGAGAGGGAAGCTCCGTCGGTGTCATTGGTCCAAACGGTGCCGGTAAGTCCACGTTTCTAAAGTTGGTTGCATCCCTCGATCGTCCTACGAAAGGAAAAGTCTTCTATGATGACATACCGTATGACAAGGCCGTGCGCCGTGTCCGGGCAGATATTGGTTACGTGCCACAGGACATTGCGCTCTATGAGGAATTGACAGTCAAAGAACAGATTTCCTTTTGGAGAAAACTGGAGAAGGGGAAGGTAGATGAAGGTTTTCTTCAGACGATGATCGAAATGCTGCGGCTTGACGAAGTGTACCAGCAGCGGGTGGATCGCCTTTCCGGGGGGTGGAAACGGAAAGTAAACTTATGCATCGGGCTGATGCGGAATCCTCGAATCTGTCTTTTGGATGAGCCTACGGCCGGCGTCGATCTTGCAGCAAAGGAGGATATTCTATCATGGTTAAGGCAGCTTCATGCAGATGGCAAGACGCTCATTTATATCAGTCATGACTGGTATGAATTAAAAACGTTGAGTGATGAGTTCCTTCTCTTTGCTGAAAAGAAACCGATCTTCCAAGGATCGCAGGCAGAGTGGATGGAAGGGAAGGAAGAACTGCTTAAGTCCTATGAATCTCACAAAGAGTTAAAGCGTATTCTTGAATTTTCATAAATGAGACTTATTGGAAGACAGGGTCGGATGAATCAAGTGTCATTTGGTGTAGAATCCTCTCACTTTTTGAGGGGCTTCCTTCTTTTTATATAGTTCCAATCAACCGGATTTCTTTCCTTAGGGAGGAATCCGGTTTTTTATAAACGGAAATATTCATTATTTTACTAATTTTTTATACAATTTACACTAATGTTACATTTAATGTTATATAATGAATATTGTTGCAGAAATTAAAATTAATATGGGAGGTTTTGTTTTGAAGAAGAACTACTTCGTACGCAGTGTGAGTTCTGTGGTTGTCGGTTCGCTCGTTCTTGGAGCTTTCACGCTTCCAGCCGGAAATGTCCGCGCAGAAGCACCGACCGCTGATGATCTGCTGATCTCAGAGTATATCGAAGGATCCTCGTTCAACAAAGCTTTGGAATTGTACAATGGGACAGGCAGCGACCTGGACTTGAGTGCCTTCACGCTAGAAACCTATTTTAATGGAAAAACAGTAGACCCCGCCGAGCTCCAGCTCGAAGGAACCCTCAAAGCTGGTGAAGTTTATGTAATCGCCCACGCGCAAGCAGGAAAAGAGATCATGAATGTCGCCGATACCACGAATTCGCAGGTCGCTAACTTCAATGGTGACGACGTCATCGTTCTGAAGAAGAACGGTGAAG
The DNA here is from genome assembly GCF_000469135.2 of Bacillus sp. SB49. Lineage (NCBI taxonomy): Bacteria > Bacillati > Bacillota > Bacilli > Caryophanales > Bacillaceae > Bacillus > Bacillus sp. SB49. The sequence continues at coordinate 2,944,502 of NZ_CP048117.1, read as the reverse complement.
TCATCGATTCAATCGGCCAGATTGGATCCACCGACAAATACGCACTAGATGTGACACTGACCAGGAAGACGGACAGCCTGGCAGGCGATGTCAATCCTGATGATGCTTTTGACACCAGCACCTCATTTAAAAGCCTACCAAAAGATACATTTACTCATTTAGGGAAATACCCGGATGATGCCGGTTCAGGTGATCCGGAAGATCCAGCTGCTCTCACAAGTATTGCGGATGCAAGAACGAATAACATTGGTACTGCAGTAAAAGTACAAGGTGTCGTGACAGCAATGTTCGAAGCCGGCGGCCAGACGAACGCATACATACAGGATGACACAGCAGGCATCATTGTCCGTGCTTCCGGTTTGAAGGCAAATGTCGGTGATGAAATAACAGCCGAAGGAAAGTTCGCAAGCTACTATGGAATGGCTCAGATTGAAACCGGCGGGGACAAAGTCGTCGTTACGACCCCTGCTAAAGGAGTACCGGCGCCTCAAGTCGTACAAGCGGCTGATTTTCAGGCAGAGTCCGGGGAAGCAATCGAAGGTGAATTCGTTCAAGTGGCTGATATAGAAGTTACTGGTGAGAACGACCGTGGAGACTTCATTGCCGAAGATGACAGCGGCGAGTTCCTGATCAGTCCGGCAACTGCTCTTGCTCTGGAAAGCGGTAAGACATACGAAAGGCTGCAAGGTGTCGTTAATTACAGCTTTGATGAGTACCGTCTCGTGCCGAGAGATGAGGGCGATATCATTGAGAAGCTCTTCTCCGTGACGGCCAGCCCGGGGAGCGGTACAGTCAGTACCGGGACGAAGGTTACTCTGCAGACGGCCCAGCCGGATGCAGCGATACATTATACAGTGGACGGAACATCTCCCTCAGCAGACAGCAAAGCCTATGAAGGACCGATTGAGCTTACCGAAGACACGGTAGTCAAGGCTGTCGTCGTGAAAGAAGACGGCGAAACGAGCGAAGTATCTACATTCTCCTATGATGTCTTGGATGTGGAGGATATTGCTATTCATGATATTCAAGGGGAAGCCCACAGCTCTCCTTATGAGGGAGTCAACGTATCAAGTGTCGGTGGCATCGTTACGGCTCTTGATGGAACGAACGGCTTTTACATGCAGGAACCTGATCCAGATGATAATGATGCAACATCAGAAGGAATCTATGTCTACGCGAAAGGTTCCGGTGTGAAAGTCGGCGATGAAGTGTCGGTAAACGGAGAAGTGAAGGAATGGCGGGAGGACGGTTATGATGATGCAGCAGACCTTCTGACGACGCAGATTACTTCCACGTCCGTCACGGTACAGTCCTCAGGCAATGATCTACCGGCCGCCATTGTTCTTGGAGAAGACAGAATCCCTCCAACGGTGACGATTAAAGAAGGAGACGCTTTTGATCCTGATAAAAACGGTTTGGACTTTTATGAAAGCCTGGAAGGAATGCGGGTGGAACTCAAGGATGCCACGGTCACCGGCCCACCTAAATATGACGAGCTCCCTGTCTATGTGAATACGAACGATGACCAGTTGTTTACAAATGCCGGAGGGCTGCTGGCTTCTCCTGAAGATTACAATCCGGAACGAATCCAGCTGGATGTGGATGGATTGGATGTCAACGCCAAAGTAGGAGACAAGTTGGATGGTTCTGTCACCGGAGTCGTCAGCTATGACTACAGTAATTTCAAAATCCGCCTGACGAGCGATTTTCCTGAAATTATTGATGGCGGAACAAAAAGAGAGACGACCAAGCTGGAAAATGTCGAAGATGAACTGAATATCGCGTCCTATAACGTGGAGAATTTCTCTGCATCCACAGATCAGGATAAAGTAAATAAAATTGCTGAGTCGATCAATGCGAACCTGAAACAGCCGGATATCATCGGACTTGTTGAAGTCCAGGATAACAACGGGGCTGAAGATGACGGGACGGTCGAAGCGGATGAGTCTTATCAGAAATTAATAGATGCCATTAAAGCGGATGGCGGGCCGGAGTATGCCTTTACGGACATCGCTCCTGTCGATAAACAGGACGGTGGTCAGCCGGGAGGAAACATTCGTGTCGGCTTCCTTTACAATCCCGACCGTGTAACGATGACAGATAAAAAGGACGGAGACGCGGAGACGGCTGTCGAAGTGTCGGAAGATGGATTAAGTCTGAATCCGGGCCGTGTCGATCCGATGAACGAAGCGTTTGAAGACTCACGGAAGTCCTTGGCGGCAGAATTTGAATTCCAAGGAGAAAAAGTAATTGTTGTTGCCAACCACTTCAATTCTAAAGGTGGAGACGATGCGCTCTTCGGTGCCAATCATCCTGTGGAGCTTGGAAGTGAAGTGCAGCGAATGAAGCAGGCAGCCGTTCTTAACGGTTTTGTCCAGGATGTTATAGACAACGTGGATGATGCGAACGTCGTCGTACTTGGAGACTTGAACGACTTTGAGTTTTCAATGCCGTTGGAAACGTTGAAAGGCGATATTTTAACAAACATGACAGAAATGCTGCCGATCACAGAACGTTATTCCTATAACTACCAGGGGAATGCCCAGGTGCTCGACCATATCCTGGTCAGCAATAACCTTGCCAAATTGGCGGAAATCGACAGTGTAAACATTAACTCAAATTTCTCTGAAGCAGACGGCAGAGCAAGTGACCACGATCCGATGCTTGCTCAATTGGAATTCGGTACGCAGGTAGAGCGCGTGTCTGGAGAAGACCGATATAAAACCGCTATTGAAGTATCTAAGCAGGGATGGGAGGAAGCAGATACCGTTGTTATTGCACGTGGAGACTCCTTCCCGGATGCTCTGGCAGGTGCACCGCTTGCCTTTAAAGAGGACGCACCGATTCTTTTAACGAAGTCGAAACGTCTTTCGGCTGAAGTGAAGGCGGAAATCGAACGGTTGGGTGCGAAGAAGGCCATTATCTTAGGTGGAACAGGCGCAGTATCTGACTATGTCGGGTACCAGCTTAAGGGAGAAGGCTTGTCCGTAGAACGGATCAAAGGTGCTGATCGATATGAAACAGCAGCGAACATCGCTGCCCGCCTGGACGGCAGCCCGGATAAAGCAGTCATAGCGGATGGGAGAAACTACCCGGATGCATTGTCAGCTGCCTCCTATGCAGCGGCCAACGGCTACCCGATTCTTCTGACTAAGACGGATAAACTGCCTGCGGAAACGAAACGTGCGTTGTCCGGTATGGAAGAGACCATCGTTCTCGGCGGAACGGCGGCAGTCAGTGAAGAGATCTTGAAGAAATTGCCGAATGCAACAAGGTACAGTGGTGCCACGCGTTATGATACGTCCGCAGAAATAGCTGGGAAACTGTTCGGAAAGACGAATCATGCCTTCGTCGCAACAGGAGCGGATTTTGCAGATGCGTTGACAGGTTCTGTTCTTGCAGCGAAGGAGAATGCCCCGATGCTGCTCGTGCAGAAACAGCAGATTCCTGAATCTATCGAACAAGTTATAGAAGAACAGGATTACAGTCAATATCACATTCTCGGTGGAACGAATGCGGTAAGTGATGATGTCATGGATGATTTAAAAGAGTAAATCATAACGATATAGGGGAGAGGTAGAACCATGAAGAAACTTAAACCATTGGCGGTTGTTGCTGCCACAGGAGCCATCGCTCTAGGTACGTTCGCTTTGCCATCGGGGGAAGTCCAGGCGGCAGAGGGGGATTTTGACTTAACCATCATGCACAGCAATGACACGCACGCGCATCTATCCAGTGTTGCCCGTAAGGTGACACTGGTCGATCAAATCCGTGCAGCGCGTGACAATTCCATTCTGCTGGATGCCGGGGATGTATTCTCCGGAACGCTTTTCTACAATCAGTACAAGGGTCTTGCTGATGTGAAGTTTATGAATATGATGGGCTATGATGCCATGGTCCCAGGAAACCATGAGTTCGACGACGGTCCTGAGCCGCTTGCCAACTTTATTGCGGAAGCAGATTTCCCAATTGTCAGTGCCAACATTGATTACAGCAAAAACGAACGATTGAATGCGGTATTCAAAAATGAAATCGGAAAACCGGGGGAAGCGGGAAACATTTATCCTGCAACGATCATTGATGTGGATGGCGAACAAGTCGGCGTATTCGGACTAACATCGGAAGAGACGGCATACCTATCTAATCCCGGAGAAACGATAGCTTTTGAAGATTACATTGAAAAAGCAGAAGAAACGGTGAAAATGCTTGAAGATGCGGGTGTAAACAAGGTCATCGCTTTAACACACGTCGGGGTCACTTATGATGACGACTTGGCTGAAAAAGTTGACGGCATCGACGTCATCATCGGCGGACACAGCCATACGCAGCTTGATGAGGCCGTTGTTTATGATGAGGGCGGAGAACCTACCATTGTCGTTCAAACGGGGGAATATAGTGAATTCCTTGGAGATCTTCAAGTAAGCTTCGACGAGGAAGGCGTCCTTACCAAGTGGGACGAGAACCTGATCGAAATTGACGCTAAGAACGAAGACGAGGAGTATATCATTGAGGCGGATCCTGAGGCGCAGGAGCTGCTGACCGAATTGGAAAAACCACTGGATGAGCTGAAACAGCAGGTGGTAGGAGAGACGACAGTTCCTCTGAACGGGGAACGGGCAGATGTCCGCCAGGGAGAGACCAACCTTGGGAACTTGATAACAGATTCCATGCTTTGGAAAGCACAAACGAGCGTTCCGGAAGCATCTATTGCCATTCATAACGGTGGAGGAATCCGTGCTTCCATTGATCAAGGTGAGATTACAATGGGTGAGGTATTGACGACAATGCCGTTTGCCAACAACCTTGTAACGCTTGATCTGACAGGAGACCAGATTCACCGTGCGCTTGAAAATGGTGTGAGCGATCTGGAAAACGGCGGCGGTCGTTTTGCCCACGTTTCCGGACTGCAGTACACGTTCGACCGCTCCAATGAAGTCGGTGAACGAATTGTCGATGTTAAAGTGAAGACGGACGACGGGTTTGAACCACTCGATCTGGACAAAGAATATACGATTGCGACGAACGCTTTCATTGCTGACGGCGGAGATGGCTATACAAGCTTCAAGGAAGCGAAAGATGCCGGTAAGATGAAAGAATTGTTCTTCGTTGACTATCAAGTATTCACGGAATATTTAGATGCAAAAGAAACCGTGTCCCCGAAAGAAGAAGGAAGAATCATCGAGAAGGCGACCGAGCGTGTTAAAGGAGCCGATCGTTATGAGACAGCCATCGAAATCTCGAAAAAAGGCTGGGATCACGCAGATACGGTTGTCATTGCACGGGGCGACGAATTCGCTGATGCCTTAGCTGGTGCGCCGCTTGCCTACCAGAAGGATGCGCCGATTCTTTTGACGAAGACAGATGGTCTGAGCAGTAAAGTGACAGAAGAAATCAAACGCCTTGGTGCGAAGAATGCGGTTATCCTTGGAGGTACTGGTGCCGTATCCAACTATGTGAAATATCAGCTTAACGGTATAGGGGTCCAGGTCGAGCGTATTTCCGGTAAGAACCGGTTCCAAACCGCTGCCGGTATCGCTGCCCGTCTTGGTGGAAATCCTGAGAACGTCATCGTAGCAGACGGCTTCAATTACCCAGATGCACTTGCAGTCGCTCCATACGCAGCGAAGGAAGGGTATCCGATTCTGTTATCTAAGACAGATAAGCTTCCTGCTATCACGAAGACAGCTCTCCGTGATTTCGACCAGAGTATCATCGTCGGTGGAACAAACGCTGTTTCGGAAGATGTAGAAGCTATGCTTCCTGCTCCGACCCGCTACAAAGGAGCCGATCGTTATGAAACAGCCTCCATCATTGCTGAGAAACTGACCGCACCAAAAGGGAAAACTTTTGTTGCGACAGGAGCGGATTTCGCTGATGCACTTACAGGGTCTGTCCTTGCTGCCAAACAAGATGCATCCATGCTTCTTGTCCGAAAAGACAAGCTGCCGGCAACGACAGAAGAAACAATCGAAAAACTTGATTTGAACAATTTCCAAGTCCTTGGCGGAACGAATGCCGTCAGTGATGAGGTAGCAGATCAATTAGAGCAGGAATAATATACTGGAAAAACCACCTTCCCAATGGGAGGTGGTTTTTTTGTATGGAAAATTCGGAATATAACATTCTTTTTGAATTGTTTATTAAAATTCTAAAATATCCCTCTTTTTTTAAGGGGGTTATTATTTATTATTCGACAAATAGTTATTTTCTATGAAACAGATATTGTAGAATACTATCACTTATTCTATAATAATTGAGGTTATTGTAGAGATTAGTAAAGAATTTACACCATAGAGGAAGTGAAAAGACATGTTACTTATTCCGATCGTATTGATTTTGGTTCTTGTCATTGGTGCCCTGGAGTGGCAGCAGCACAAGAAACATATCAATGCGCTCCCGATCCGTGTCAACGTGAACGGGGTTCGCGGAAAGTCAACCGTCACCCGCCTGATCACGGGGGTCGTTAAAGAAGCAGGTTATAAAACGATTGGAAAGACGACGGGAACATCCGCCCGCATGATTTTCTGGGATACACCGGAAGAACAGCCGATCAAGCGTCGTGCGGAGGGCCCGAATATCCGTGAACAGCGGATGGTTGTTAAAGAGGCGGCAGATCGCGGTGCAGAAGCGCTGATCAGTGAGTGTATGGCGGTTAACCCTGATTATCAAGTCACATTCCAGGAGAAAATGCTGCAGGCCAATATCGGGGTTATTGTCAATGTTTTGGAGGACCACATGGATGTGCTTGGGCCGACACTGGATGAAGTGGCGGATTCCTTTACAGCGACCATTCCATACAACGGACATTTGATCGTGACAGAAAGCCCTTATCTTGATATGTTTCGTGAAACAGCACAGGAACGTAATACTAAAGTTATTGTTGCAGATAATTCAAGAATACCGGATGACTTTCTGTTGAAGTTTGAGTATATGGTGTTTCCGGAAAATGCATCGCTTGCTCTTGCCGTAGCAGAAGCCATCGGTATCGATGAAGAGACCGCTTTCCGGGGAATGTTGAACGCTCAGCCCGATCCAGGGGCAATGCGTATTCTCCCACTTGGAAACTATGAAAATCCTTCCTACTTCGTCAACGGGTTCGCGGCAAATGATGCCACTTCGACGATTAATATATGGAAACGGGTCGAGTTTCTAGGCTATCCAACTGAAAATCCGATTGTCATTATGAACTGCCGGGAGGACCGGGTCGATCGTACAGAACAGTTTGCCGAAGATGTCCTTCCATACATTCCGACAGATACACTTGTGCTGATCGGAGAAACGACGGAGCCGATTGTACAAGCCGTTGAAGAAGGAAGCATCAGGGTCGAGAACTTTATCGATCTGGAAGGAAAGTCTACGGACGAGATTATGGACGTGTTGGCTGGAATGATGAACGGCCGTGTCCTTTATGGTGTCGGTAACATCCATGGTGCAGCCGAACCGATGATTGAGCAATTACAGGAATATAAGGTTCAAAAACCACAAGTCATCTAGGAGGAAACAGATAAATGTTCGGTTCTGATTTATATATATCCCTCGTTTTGGGAATCATCTTGAGTTTAATATTTGCAGAAAAAACAGGCGTCCTGCCTGCGGGTCTTGTCGTCCCAGGATATTTGGCCCTCGTTTTTGATCAGCCAATCTTCTTGGCTGTCGTCTTTTTCCTGAGTTTGTTAACCTATGTGATCGTTACATACGGTATATCCAAATTCACTATTCTATACGGCCGTAGGAAATTCGCAGCTATGCTCAGTACGGGAATTGTGCTGAAGCTGCTGTTTGACTTTCTATATCCTGTCGTACCATTCGAAATCATGGAATTCCGTGGGATCGGGGTCATCGTACCTGGGTTGATCGCAAATACGATGCAGAAGCAGGGACTCGTCTTGACGACGGTCAGTACCCTTCTGCTCAGCGGTTTGACCTTCCTGATCATGACGGTTTATTACCTGATATAGGGTGGATGTAAAATGTCAAAAAAACTAACCTTTCAAGAAAAGTATTTAAAGACGCTGAAGCGGCAGAAAAAATCAACGAACAAACATGTCTGGATTGCCCTTCTTATCCTTACCTTGTTTATCGTCGGATTCGAATGGCTTTATTCACCGTCCGCTCCGGAAGCGGAACAGAAAGAGGGTTCTACATTCCGAGCCTCTTTCGTTGGTGACATGATGTTCGGCCGCCACGTAACGGATGTCCGGGATAAAAATGGGACGGATTACTTATTTGAGAATGTTTCCCCTTATTTCCAATCGTCTGATTATGTTACGGGAAACTTTGAAAATGCGGTAACGCTTGGAGAAGAAGATGCCTACACGGAAACAGATAAAGCGATTCTGCTCCGTTCGAATGAGGAACCGATTGAAGCTTTGAAAGCGAACAACTTCACCAATATCAATCTGGCAAATAACCACACGATGGACTACGGTGAACAAGGCTTGCTGGATACGACAGCATCACTGAAGCAATCGGGACTCGACTATGTTGGGGCTGGGGAAGATTTAGGAGAAGCAGAAGCAATCGATTATCAGGAAATCAATGGAATGACTGTGGCAACGCTTGGCGTAACGGATGTGACGGTTCCTGGATTCCGTGCCCTTGAATTCGGAGCAGGTGTGGCTGTGTCGGACCTGGACAGCGTTCTTCCAAGGGTCAAGGAAGCCGAAGAGAATGCGGATATGGTCTTCGTCCATATCCACTGGGGAGCGGAATATGATAACGAGCCGCATCCGAGACAAGAGGAAATGGCGCATGCGATCGTCGATGCGGGAGCAGACGTAATCATCGGCCACCATCCACACGTCTTATCGCCTGTGGAAGTCTATGACGATTCCGTCATCTTTTACAGTCTGGGCAACTTCATTTTTGACCAGGGGTGGTCCCGTACAAGAGACAGTGCCCTTGTTCAATATGATTTGATGGAAGATGGGACCGGACGTTTTGAAATAAATCCGATGCGGATCCGGGAAGCGCGGCCTTCCTTGACGAAGAATCCGTACACGCAGAAGAAAATCTTCATGCAGCTGACTCGCGGTCAGCCGGACGATAACTATACAGAAGAGAACGGCAAGCTCGTCATAGAAGTAGATCATTCCGATATTCTGAAGGAACAGAAAGCGCGTTAATTTCATTTTTATCATAAGGAGCTTATAGATAATGAAACTAGTTAAATCAATCGTACCCTTTGCTTTGTTGGCTGCTGCTCTTGTTTTTATGACACAATTCAAACAGGTAGAATCTCTTTCAGCGAACGAGGAAGTGCATATTGAGACATTCCAGAAACAGCAGGAAGAAGCGGAAGCACAGCCTGTGACCAGAGGCTCTGATAATATGGAAGCTGTGTCGAATGAAGCAGAGAAAGAATACGCCATCACAAGCGACGGCAGTGTCGTCCGCGTCTATGATGAAGAAGGCCAGCAAGTCTATGAAACTTCCCTTGCCGATTGGGAAGCGAACAAAGCGGACTACTACGAAAAGTACCAGTTAGGGTCTTAATACCCAAAGCACATCGACAACGGTGTGCTTTTTTCGTCGTATTGTTCTTCCGGGAGAAATCGCTTATAATTAGGAACGTTATTTTTGCCACATAGTGTATTAAATTAATAGAAGCAGATGATAAGTCAGTGGCTATGGAAGAGGAAGGGAGCGCGAATGCTTGGAGAATAAAGGTATATTCATCACCTTATTTATCGTCGTCATTTTAGGCGTCGGTTTCATTTATTACAGTCAAGGAAAATTCGATTTCCTGAAAAGTGACGAAACGGATTATGAGGTCGAGTCAACACCGGCCTTGGAAACGGCGAATGGGTACGGGGTCAGCTCCTCCCATCCACTTGCAGTCAAAGTCGGTATGGAAGTATTGGAAAACGGCGGAAATGCTGTAGATGCCGCAGTAGCGGTCAGCTATACGCTGGGGGTCGTTGAGCCGTACGGTTCCGGAATCGGCGGTGGAGGAGAGATGCTCGTCCTGCCTTCCGGAGAAGAGACACCGGTTAACTATAAGTATAAAGAAATCGCTCCCCCATCCGGAGCTAAGCCGGCAAGTAATTTTGCCATTCCTGGTGTAGTCAAAGGGATGGAGGCTGTGCATGAGGACTATGGAACGGTGGATATGGCAGAACTGATCGAGCCTGCCATCGGGTATGCGGAGAACGGATTTGCCAACGACCGCTTCATCACGGAACGTTTGACGGCCGCTTCCTACAGGATGCGTGCTTCGGATACGCCGAACTTCTTCCCGGAAGGGCGTCCGATCCAGCCGAATGAAACGCTCGTCCAGAAGGATTTGGCTGAAACGCTGCGTTTGATTCAAAAGGACGGAGCAGATGCGTTTTACAATGGACCAATCGCAGATGAAATCGTTGCACATGTCGACGGTCTTAAAAAGAGTGATTTCACTTCCTATGAGATTCAAAAGGATGAAGCTGTTCACGGGAAGTTTGCCGGGTATGACGTGTATTCGGCAGCACCTCCTCTTGCAGGACCGACATTGATTCAGTCACTGCAGATGGCAGACATGCTTGATATTAAGAGTGCGCAGGGAAATGATGCGGACTTCATCCACTTAATTGGAGAAATATCGAAGCGGACGTATCATGATCGGTTGAGTGAAATAGCCGATCCCCGTTATTTTGACAATGACTTCGACAAGCTTACAGATATCGATTATGCAGAAGAGATGGCTTCGACTATTTCTATGGACCGATTGTCTGAAGATTACCAAGTCAACGATTCGGTAGCGGACGAAGAGGATGATGATAACACGACCCACTTTGTAGTTATTGATAAAGACGGAATGGTCGTTACGGCAACGCACTCACTGAGTAACTTTTTCGGGTCCGGTCAGAACGTCGCTGGTGTCTTTCTGAATGATACGATGCGGAATTTCAGCAAGAGCGAAACAGGTGCGAACAAGTATGAACCAGGGAAACACCCAAGGAGCTTTACAGCGCCGACGATACTGAGGAATGAAGATCAATTGATCGGAATCGGTACGCCGGGAGGAAAACGGATTCCAATGGTGTTGACACAAGTACTTACCAGAAACCTTGTGTATGAGGAACCGCTCGAGGATGCGGTCAAGGAACCGCGTTTCTACATCGAAGATGACGATATTTATGTCGAGAAGGAATTCGATGAGGAAACGAGGCAGAAGCTTACAGAACGTGGATACACCGTCCATTTGGAGGATTCTCCGTTCTATTACGGTGGAATCCAGGGGCTGGTCGTTGATAAGCAGAACAGCACCATGTACGGCGTCGGAGACGACCGCCGCGGTGGTGCCTGGCAGGTTAAAGAAGAGTAGGAATTTACTTTTGAAAGTCCAAAAAAAGCAGGAAGCCTTAGGCTTCCTGCTTTTTTCTATCTATGATTATGCGTTTGTTTTTTTACGGGCTACGGCGAAAGCTCCACCGACTGCAAGGACAGCTGCTGCCATCCATACCCACATGGACATGGAGTTGGAAGCTGTTCCACCCATACCTGTATCAGGCATTGTTTCAGGCATTACTTCAGAAGAGAATTTGTCCGGCATTTGTGTCGCGATTGCTCCGGAAAGAGCCGTTCCAATTGTGGACATACGTTTGAACCCTTCGTCGTATGTCTGGTAAGCCATTTCGTAATCTTCATCTATATAAGAAGAAACGACGTCAAGCACATCTTGTTCGTGAGCCATCAGTACTTGTTCAGCTGTTTCAGCAGGGAGGTTGCCTTCTGTTGCTGTCTCAAGGAAAGCACCCAGTTCTTTCGGGAAATCCTGAGTAAGGGACTGTTTCGCTGCGTCCGCTTTATCCATATCTTCGTTCATCATCGCCATACCAAGGTCTGCACTGTCTTTATACTGGGAAGCGAAGATATCAGCAAATTGTTGTGCGCCTTCCTCACCGTAGATAGAGGAAACGGCAGCTTTCATATCCATAGCGTTTTCTTCCAGTTTCTCTGTTACGATCTCTGCATCATCCGCACCTTGGGTCTGTTTCAGGCTTGTAAGTGTCTGGTAGCCGAAGTGTACACCCAGAAGCTGATTGAATGTCATGCGAAGGTCGGCAGCTGGTGTGACGGCTTTTGTATCATTGAACTTTTCAGGCATTTGCTTAACAATAGCGTCAGAAAGAGCTGTACCGATTGTGTACATGCGCTCGAAACCTTCATCAAACTGATTGTAAGCTTCTTCGTAGTTACCATTTACATAACTTGTTGCAACATCGATGACATCCTGCTCATGAGCCATCAATACTTCTGTTGCTGTTTCAGCTGGAAGATTGCCTTCTGTAGCTGTTCCAAGGAAGGCACCGAACTCTTTCGGGAAGTCTTCTGTAAGTGCTTGAGAAGCTTCTGTCGTGTCGCCGTCTTTCAGAGCTTGTCCCAATTGAGTGCTGTCTTCATACTGGGAGGAAAGGATGTCTGCGAACTGCTTCGCGCCTTCTTCCCCGTACAGGGACTCGATTGCAGCTGTCATTTCATCGGCATTTTTCTCGAGCATTTCACGGGCAACGTCAGCATCAGGAGCGTCCTGATAGGTTTTGATTGCTGTAAGTACTTGGTATTCAAAGTGAGCGGAAAGTAGACTGCTTAAGTCAGCTCTTAAATCAGCGGCCGGTGTTTGGACCGGTGTTTTCGCCTCATCCTTACTGTCTGCGAATGCGAGGGATGGAACCATAAGCATGACTGCCATCAATACGGCAAAAATTCGTTTAAACTTCATTGTTGTTTCCTCTCCTTTTTGAGTCTTATTTGTTTTCTTTCACTCAGCTATCGGAGAGGAGAGAAGCTTGGATCACTTTTTGACGAAAAAAGTTTTATTTATTTTTATTTCATTTGTACAGAGTAGCGAAAACAGTTATGTCAGCCAAGCCATCAGGCCGATGAAAGAGAAGAATCCTCCTGGAATGATATAGATAAATCCGATTGTTTTCTTGTCATCTGTCATAAACTGCCAACCGAAAGCGATAAGGATCAAACCGGCAGTGAAAAGTGTGATCTCTATCGACGTGCTTTGGTTCATTAAGGAGTATAGAAAAGCGAGTAGTGCAAAAGCGAGCAGTCCTTTCTGCCATAAACCCATTATAATTCTCCTTTCTCGTTAGATTCGGATCCATGTTCTGTTCCCCAGCGGTGCATGGCTTCCAAAATAGGAAGTAGTGTTTTCCCGGAAGCCGTGATTGAGTACTCCACTTTCGGGGGGATTGTATTATAAGCAGTTCTATCGATAAATCCATCTTCTTCCATCTCTTTCAGCTGTTGACTCAAAACTTTATGGGAGACGCCGGGAAGAAGTCTGCGGAGTGCATTGTACCGATGTGTACCATCGACGGTCAGGTGCCAGAGGATGACCGTTTTCCACTTGCCGCCTATTTTGTTCAATGTGTACTCAATTGAACATTTTAGTTTTCCGTTAGAATCCAAAGATGCATCCATTTCTTCCTTCCTTTCTTACCTGCGGGTTAGTGTCTTACAAAAAAGTGCATACTTACGTAAGGAACTTCTCCTTATTATAATGGGTTCTGAAAGAAAAAAGAAACTAGGAGGAAGTATTATGCTACCATATCCACGCTCGTTTTCTCATATAGGTCTATCCGTTCCTGATTTGGATGAAGCAGTTAAATTTTATACAGAGGTCTTCGGCTGGTATGTCATTATGGCCCCGTCTCCTGTGAAAAATGATGATTCACCAATCGGCCAGATGTGCCGGGACGTCTTCGGGAATGATTGGGAGGAATTCCGGATCGCCCACCTGGCTACAGGAGATAAGATCGGAGTGGAGATGTTTGAATTCCCGAATAATGAAAAACCGGAGAACAACTTCGAGTATTGGAAGACCGGTATTTTTCACTTCTGTATTCAAGACCCGGATATTGAAGGCATGGTCGATAAGATCAAGGCTCATGGTGGGAAACAGCGCATGCCGATCCGGGAATATTATCCTGGAGAAAAACCGTTTAAAATGGTCTATGTGGAAGACCCATTCGGAAATATCTTTGAAATATACACCCACAGTTATGAACTGACTTATTCAGAAGGCGCTTATTAATAGAGAGGCCGGGCAGATAATCCTCCCGGCCTCTCTATTATCATGACTGGATGTCCGCCTGTCAGCTCTGGTAAAATCGTAGGGTATTGTAGAAAGAGAAAAAGGGGGAGATCCCGTGGAACGTAAACAACCAGCAGGGTTCGGATCGAGACTGCTCGCTTCGTTCCTTGATTCATTAATCCTCGTCTCTGTAATTGGACTGCTTTATTTTGCGATTACCGGGGAATTTTCAACCGATTGGGCGGACACGTTGGAGTAGCAGCTGCTCTACACCTTTTACTTAATCATCACACCGTTAATCTGGAGTGGTTATGTCCTTGGTAAGCGAATTTGTAAAATCAGGGTGCATCGTTATGAAGATGGGGGGCAGGTGAAATTATCGAATATGATTCTTCGAGAATTCGTCGGCTATTACCTGCTAAGTATCGTGAGCTTCGGAGTGACCATTATCGTCAGCATTTTCATGGTCATTTTCCGGGAAGATAAACGGGCCATCCATGATTTCATCGGAGGCACACAGGTAATTAAGGCGGAAACATCGTATGAAAACTGAGGTTTCACACGTATAAGCAAGCGGAACAGGAAAGTTAAAAAGCCCGTCGGTTCCATTGGAACGACGGGCTTTATTTTATATGCCAGGCAGGATGCCGCTGAACAGACTCAGGAGGAAGACCATAACAAGAGCACTGACCCCGGCAATAAATCCACCGAGTGTCCAGGCCTTCAGTGTATCTGGAACAGAGAGCTTGCTGAACCGATTGACCACCCAGAATCCGGAATCGTTCGGAAGGGATAACCCGACACCACCGGCACAGATCGCCAGACCGACAAGAACAGGGGAGACGCCCAGTTCTACGATCATCGGTCCCATGATGCTGGAAGTGGTGACAAGCGCAACAGTCGTGGAACCGAGGGAAGCGCGCAGAATTTGAGAAAACAGGAAGGCAAGCAGGATGACCGGGATACTCCAGCTCTGCATCGTCTGAATCAAATGATCTCCGATACCGCTTTCATTTATTACGGCACCAAATCCTCCGCCGGCTCCTGTAATAAGCAGGATGCTTCCTGATGTACTAAGCGCTTCGTTATACAACGTTTGGTTAGGTTTTTGAATGTATTTTGGCAGCACGATAATCGCAACGAGGACACTGAGGAACAACGCGACGTTTTTATCTCCGATCAGTCCGATAATGCTTGCGAATCCCGTATTCGGTACCGCTAAATTTGTAACCGTATTCAGAAGAATCAATACGATAGGAAGCAGGAGGATGGTAAACGATAAGCCGGTGCTGATCGTCGGTCCTGTTTCTTCAACGGTCGCTGCCACTTCGGCAGACGCGTCCTCATCCTGACCGGAGCGGACGCGTTTACCGATGAATGTACCGTATAAGTATCCCCCGACAAGCGTCGCAGGAATGGCGCAGATTAATCCGTATAAAATGAATAGTCCTAAATCAGCACCGGTATTTTCTGCGACAACGAGCGGGCCCGGAGTTGGGGCAATCATACTGTGGGAAACGATCAAACCGACCCCGAGAGCTGTGACAAAGGTGACGATCGAAATGCCGGTACGACGGGATAAGCTGCGGACAAGCCCGGATAGGATGACGAAAGCGGCGTCAAAGTAAACGGGAATACCAACCGTAGCTCCAGTAAGACCAAGACCTGCCGGGGACTTCTTGAGTCCAAAGACGGTCAGGATGGACTTGGCGATTTTTTCGATAGCACCGGAAGCGGCGAGGAACTGGCCGAAGATGACGCCGAGGCCGATAAGAATACCGACCCCTGCCAGTGTGTTACCGAAACCGCCGACGATAATGCCTGGAATTTCCGAAACCGGCATGCCGATGATCAGACCTGTCATCAATGCCACAGCAAGTAAAGAAAGAAACGGCTCAAGCTTGACCTTTAGAATAAGGAAGAATAGGAGAGCCAAAGAAAGGAAGAACACGAGAATCAGTAGATTTCCTGTTAGCATTAGGGTTCACCTCTTCAAAGGATTTAGTCGATCAACGCGACGACTTCTTTCAATGTATGGATTGTTCCGACGTTGCCCGGGAAAATAATATACGGGAGGTGTGGGTATTTGCTTTCTTCGCTCGTCTCCCAAACAGGTACACCTGGAGCCACCTGTCCTTTGACCGTCGCCTGTTTTACACCAAGACCATTTGTCCCAACGTCGCTTGAAGTAATACCACCCTTAGCGATGATATATTTCGGAGAGCTCTTTAACTGCCGGACGATGGCTGTTACGGCTTCCGATATCTGGACGGAAAGCATCAGCTCTTTCTCTTCCTGGCCGTCCCCCAACTCCAGACGGTCCCTTCTTGTGTAAATAACAGTTGATGTTCCCTCTTCCACTTTCTCATCTGCTTCTCGTCTCACACGTTCCACTTCTTCACGGAATGCTTTTGGTTCAAGAACAAGGTGGCTGTTGAATTCGATGAAGTGAAGGCCGGAGATCGTTTTTAACTGCTCCAGCTGGTCTGTCGTCTTTTGGACATGGGAACCGACAACGACAAGTCCGCCTTGTTCAGACCGGTCATGGACGAGTTCTTCTTTCGTCAACAGAGGCTTTGAATGGATATTGCCTACAATTTTCGTAAAGGTTGCCGCCGTTCGATATAAGAATTCTTTTCCAGACTGGAGTGCCTGGATGAGAGCGATGGTAAATACTTTTACATCTGTTTCCGTCACGGCATCGACGATGACTTTGCCGAAATGATCGACCTTCATCAGTTGGTCTGTAATCGCTTCGATTTCGCCTTGGCGTATAGAAGCGAGTGTGACATGAGTAACGTCTTCAGCCTTGTAAGCACCATCGGTCATTTCTTCCACATAGTCGCCCAGGTGACTGGCTGAGAAGCCGAACGTCCGGTCTCCGGCAAATTCCGATTCTCCAACGGGGGTCCAGCTTCCGTCGCTGACGATATAGTGAACGCCCTCCACCGTCAGCCTTCCTCCTTCCTTAAAATAAGGAAGGATTACTTCCCCATCAATCCTGCGTTCTGACCTTCGTTCCAATTCGTTTTTTAATACTTCTGTCTCTAATGGGTAGTGGCCGCGAAGTGTCGAATCTCCCCGACTGATTAGAAGATAGGGAGTGTTGTTTTCCTGTGCAATCTGCTCGACACGAGCGGCGATTCTTCTGTGGACTTCTTCCGTCTTCTTCGCACGGAAAGCACGGGAATTCGTCAAGATGAAGAAGATCTGTCCGTCTTCTTCAAAGCCTTTGCGGATCGTCGCTTCCTCCCAGTCGGTAAAAACGGTAACGCCGTGTACAGTCTGCACACCAGTGGGATCATCATCAAGAACAACGATTTTGTGCTGGAAGTCTGCGTAGGCATCCTTAAATGCGTTTTCCCATTCTTCTTCGTTCTGTACAGGCAGGCTTTTGATATAAGATTCTGGATTATGTGTCTCGATCATTCTCATCATCCTTTCTTTATTTTCCTTCGAAAACTGGTGCAGCTACCTTCGTACCGGCTGTTTTCTCGTAGTACTGGATCAGACCGCCGTGATCGTCTGCTGCCTTCCCATCTGTAATTAGTTCATTAAACATGGATAGAACACGATCGGAGAGCGGCATATCCACTTCCAATTCTTTCGCTGTGTTCAATACATTCGTCAAGTCCTTTGCGTTGATATCGATTCTGCCACCGGCAACAAAATTTCGTTCGAAGATAAGCGGTGCTTTCGCATCCAGTACAGCGCTTCCTGCAAGGCCGCTTCGAATCGCTTCGTACATCTTCGGAAGGTCGATACCTGCTTTCGCAGCCAGAATGAAGGCTTCTGACATCGCTGCGATATTAACATTGACCATGACCTGATTGGCCAGTTTCGCTGTTGTACCACTGCCAACCGCTCCTACCAAAACGATGTTCGTTCCCATGCATTCCAACAGCGGCAGCACTTCCTGGAAAGCATCTTCTTCTCCGCCTGCCATAATAGCAAGGGTTCCGTCCAACGCTTTCGGCTCGCCACCACTCACTGGTGCATCCATCATCCGCAGGTGATGCGTTTTCAATTCTGTCGCTATTTTCTTCGTTTCGACCGGGGAGATCGAACTCATATCGATGACGATGGCGCCCGGTTTGGCGCCTTCCACCACGCCGTTTTCTGCGAATAAGGCGCTCTCCACATGCGCAGCTTTGGGAAGCATCGTAATGATGACATCGCTTTCATAAGCGGCATCTTTGGAACTCGTACAAGCGATGGCTCCTTGGGCGGCCAGTGCCTCTGTCGCCTTCTGGTTAAGGTCGAAAGCTTTCACTGTATGTCCATGGGCGATCAGATGACCTGCCATCGGTTTCCCCATAATTCCTAAGCCGATAAATCCTATCTTCATTGTAGAATCCCTCCGTTTTGTAATGGTATCGCTTTCATTTATTGTTCTCATTGTATAGTATATACTCTATTTTGTATACAAAAAAATAAAAAATGTACACAAATAAGTATTTGCCAACCATGTTATAATTGGAAAAAGGTGTATTAGAGGAGGGCGAAAGCTGCTGGACTATGCAGCGTACATAGATGAAAAAGAACACAGCATACGTGCAAGCATATGAATACTTAAGAGAGCAGATAGTAGACGGGGAGATCCCTGCAGGAACAAAACTGGTAGAAGATAAATACGCAAAGCTCCTCGGAATCAGCCGGACGCCGATTCGCGAAGCGTTACGCAAGCTGGAGGAGGAAGGGCTTGTAAAAGAAAAAAAAGTCGTTCAGCCGACAGAAGCAGATCTGCGTGATATCTTCCGTGTACGCATCTTATTGGAAGGCGACGCAGCCAGAACAGCGGCAACGTATATGGACAAAGAGACGCTTGCGGAACTGAAGGAAACGATCGTTGTCAGCCGCCGCGGCAATCATGAAGAGATGATGAATTCAAACAAGCGCTTCCATGATATTATCGTAGAATCGAGTAAGAACCGGTTTATAATCGAGACGATCAACCGGATGCAGTCGATTATTTACTTGTTTCGTAAAACGGTCGTCTATCATGACCGCCCGCGCTTGATTGATGAGCATGAGGAGATATATGAGGCAATCGAACGCAGGGATGCAGCAGAAGCGGAACGCCTTCTACAAATCCATCTCCAGGAAGATCTTGATTTCTTTCTGCATATATCAAAGACAAAATGAACCAGTGAGACTGGAGTAGAAAGATGTTTCTAAACAAAATAAAAAAACGAATCCTTATAAGGATTCGTTTTTTTATATTTATTGGACACCGGTCATGACGCCGAGATAGAAGGTAATGATCATGGCGGCGCCCGCCGTTGCTGTCATGGATACAGAAGATTTTTTCACTGCTGTCACCAAGGCAAGCAGAAGAAAAAGTGTACCAAGCAGGAGCAACAGCCAGCTCATTGGACCGAAAGCAAAAGTGACATTGACGATTCCGCTTTCTTGTTTGTCGGTAAAGACCGAGTATAAGAAAGAGGCATCAGCAGCCGGTGTGCCTCCCTGACTCGGTATTCCCACCCTTCCCATGTAAGACGTCCATAAGAAGGCAATCAGAGCGAACAGACTTTCCGCCTTGGTCCATGGAAACGGATTGAATGTTTGATCTTCCCGTTTCCTCCTGAAGAGAATACCGTTAATCACAGCGAACATAATGATGGCCAAGAAAAACAGATGTTTCCAAAGCAGCCCTTGTCCATAGCTTGAGGCGAGACCGTCTTCATAGGCTTGAACAGTACCTAAGTTCGTATTCCCGTATGCATGCAGATCGATCGACATCGTAAAGAAACCGGAGACGGTTACGATGAGCAGGGCAGCGATTGCCGTCGGTGTAAACCAGCGTAAAAAAGCACTCCAGTTTTCCGTTCCTTTAGACAGCCAACTGACAATGAACAAAATCCCCAGCCAGAGGGAGACGGCAAGAAAATGAATTGTGTGAGCCATTTGCCCCTGCCAGCCTGCAAGGGAAGTGGTATGGCTGGATTGGGTGTAACTGATAATCATGGCAATGACGAGTGCGAGCGAAAGCGACACAAGGTACTTATTCTCCGCTGCCCCTTTGATTGTCCAAATCAAAAGAAGCAGCACGCCGAATAAGGTGATGAATAAAAATGATTTTCCTATGGAAAATGTAAACAGGACGTTCATGAATGCCTGCTGCCACGTGTCTACCCTGGCAAGCGTTCGGGTAACGGGCAGGATCGGCAGAAAGGCCGCAGCGATCGTAAGCATACTCGCCGTGATAATCAGCTTATTCGGTATAACCATCGGTGGTTTAGACGTTTCTGCAATCAGTAATAACAATAATCCCCCAATTAAAAGAGAGAAAGAGATATAGAGAGCGACTTCAGCTGCGAAAAGCGTAATTTCCATCATCTATTTTCACTTCTTACTAAAGGCAAGACGTCCGATTAAAACGAGAACAAGTGCAATAATGATGCCGAGAAGTACGTAAAAGAAGACGGGGAATCCTGAGTCCTCATCTGCAGTATCCTGCTCGGACTCAACGGCGGAATCTTCCTGATCTGGAGACTCTTCCTGTCCTTCATCGGATGGTGTTTCCACCGCTTCTTCTTCCACTGTTTCCGGCTCTTCGTAAGTTGTGGTGAAGGTAAATTCCTTTTCAATGATATGACCGTCTGCACCGACGATGTTCCAGTTCACCGTATAGTCACCGGCAGGAAGCGGATCATTAAGGTTTGCGGTCATCATATTATCTGCAATGTCTACAGAAGCAGGCTCCATCACTTCTCCGTTTCCGTCTGTGATGGTCAGGGTGCTCGCTTCTTCAATCTCAGTATTGAAGGTAAGTTCAATCGATTCCACAGGTTCCTCCACGGTAGAATCAGCTTCTGGATTAGAACTCTCCAGTGAGGTATGTGCTTCTACAATAGTTAAAGGCGCCATTACAAAGAATAAGAGGGCTGCCATTATAATCGTCCATTGTTTCATGGATCTCTCCCTTTCTTTTCTATTGTCCGATCGTCCCGGTGCTGCAATCATGTCGTCATTGGAATGTAATGTTGACGGCAGTGGGAAGGTGCGGCTTTTTGACGTAGTCATTTTAGTCTATAGTACACAGGATAGTCAAAACATATCAAAGAGATTCCACACAATCGTCATAGAAATGTGAACAAAATAAGAATAAGAGCGGCTTATGACCCTGTGATTATTTACAAATCGTTTACATAATCTTAACACTTCGATAGAATATTGTAGAGGTGTTTATATGAAAGATTCTATTACAAGGTTAATAAAGAGTTACTTTTTCTATTTTTCTATCATGATCGCTTTAAAGTTTATTATATTTCGATATGTACTGCTGTACGACACGAACATTTTCAGGGGGATATGGTTTGAATTCATGGTCGTGTTGACCTTAATTGCCGCCTTTGAATTGGTTCTGAAGAAAGGGAAAGTCTATGTCTACATAGTTCTGGATGTCATTCTTACCCTCCTGTTCATTTCCATGCTTGTCTATGAGCGGTATTTCGGTACCATTCCTACCTATTATGATTTGACTCAGCTTAATCAAGTAGGAAGTGTCAATGAAAGTGCGATGATGCTCTTCCGGCCGACAGACTTATTGTTCTTCGCCGACCTCGTCCTCTTCGCCATCCTTACGGTATGGACGAGAAAGTGGGGCAGAAAGACCCGCAACTACACATCGAACGTATGGATGGGCAGCCTGCTTGTTATTGGATTAATTGCTTCCATCGTCAATTTTCAGATGAGTAAGAGCGATCCGATGCTGGACAGCGCTTTGTTTGCGAAGGAGAACGGATTGTTTAATTCACAGTTTGTCCAGTTTTACCAGGACCGGGCAAACAGTGAGACGGCTCTCGCTTTCTCCGGCGCAGATCAGAACGTGACGCAGGAGATGATTGAAGAAACAAAAGGAAATGATTATGTACCAATGAGTGAGCACAATCATTTCGGTGTAGCTGAAGATCGTAACTTGATTGTGATTCAGGTGGAATCTCTGCAGAACTTCGTCATTGGAAAATCACTAAACGGTCAGGAGATAACGCCTAACATCAATAAATGGATCAAAGACAGTATGTACTTCTCCAATCTTTATCAGCAGATCGGATCTGCCAATACTGCTGATGCGGAATACTTGATGAATACATCTCTCTATCCACTGGGAAGTAAGGCTACCTCAGAGGAAATGACCGATATGAAGATTCCGTCCCTGCCGAGAATTCTTGATCAGAACGGATACCACTCCGTTACGATGCACGCGGACGAAGTCGAGTATTGGAACAGAGATGTCATGTATCCGGCCCTCGGTTTCGATGATTACTATGCAAAGGAATTCTACGGGGAGAAAGATACGGTGGGCTTTGGCCCATCCGATGGAGTTTTCTTCGAACGTTCGCTTGCTGCTTTGGACAATATTGCGGACAAAGAAGGTAAATTCTACGCGCATGCGCTTACGTTAACAAGTCATACCCCGTTTGAAATGCCGGAAGATAAGGAAGGACTTGATCTTCCTGAGGAATACGAAGGGACATTGACCGGTAACTATCTACAGTCTGTCCATTACGCGGATCAGGAGCTAGGGAAGTTCTTCCAAGGTCTGAAAGATAAAGGACTCTGGGAAAATTCCGTCATCGCCATGTATGGGGATCATTCCGGCCTTCACGGAAAACTGCTTACATCCAAAGACCAGGATTTGCTTGATGATTTCATTGGTGGCCGTTATTCACTGGCCAAGCGTTTCAACATTCCATTTGTTATCGGCGTTCCGGGAGAGGAAGAGGAGCTTTCGGGTGAAGTGGATCACCTCGGCGGTCAAATCGATATGATGCCGACGGTTTTGAATCTTCTTGGTGTGGAACCGGATACTATTTATTTCGGACATGATCTGCTTCATTATGAGGATAACCTTTTAGGTATGAGGTATTATGTACCGACAAGTTCCTTCTTTAAAAACGGCAGGTTCTACATCGCTGAGAACAGTCGTTTCGCACCACGCATTATCGATCTGGAAACAAACGAGCGTATTGAGAACCAATATGACGATCCAAAAGCATCATTTGCCAAGGAACAGCAGGACATTCTGCAGCTTCTGGAATGGTCGGATGCCTATTTTGAGTCATTGAAGTAAAGGAAGAGCCCTCTCCATTTATGGAGAGGGCTCTTCTTATTTATTGATCCAAAAACTTTCTTAAATGATATCCTACCTCTTTGCTGATGGCGGCTGTACCACCCAGAATGGAGATCACCTCAGGAGAGGCGCCGTTCAAGAATGTGATGACTTCCGGTGATATCCGGTCGTGACGTACGAGCACGATCGGTTTCGATTCCTTGGCTGCAAGGACGGAACCGGTCAACGCATCTGCGAATTGAAAGCCGGTAGCAGCATATATTCCATCAGCCTCCATACCTGTACCTTCTATAAACCTTACAGCCGTATCAAAGCGATTCTCTCCTGCATATCGGACGGGATTCGGGAGCATACGCACGACGGAATCATTCACGACACCCGTTCCGCCTATGACAATGGTTTCCTGCAAGGTATCGGTAATCTCTTTCACTTCAGGTGACAGCGTTTTTTCCTTTGTCAATAATATGGGCAGGGAATGCCTTGCAGCGTAGGGAGCGGACGCAAGGGCATCCGGGAAGTTTCGGCCGGACGAAACGACAGCACTCGTCAGTGACCTTCCCAGTAATTGCTTCAGTTCTTCAGCAATCTCTACAGAAGTTTCATAGCGGTCACCCCCTGCAACTCTTGTCACTTGGAGGCCTTGTGACCGTATTTCTTTTTCTACGTTGGCAGATACCGCGTTGATGCCTCCGATGATATAAACCGAAGATGCACCCAGTCGTCCTATTTCCCGTTTCGTTTCTGTTCCCAACCGATCAGGTCTTGTCAAAAGGATGGGAGCATCCAACTGATACGCCAGCGGAGAAGCGGAAAGAGCATCGGGAAAGTCAAATCCTGTTGCAATCAGGACGGAACCTGCTCCATCCTGCCATCCTTGTTTGGAGATCTCTACTGCTGTCTCGAATCTGTCTGTACCGCTGATTCTCTCGGCCTGTGGAAGCTCCTGATCAAGCGTAAGAGTATAGGGCTGCGCAGACCAGTTCTCATAGTAGTCATACACACCGATGTAATAGGTGCCCTCTCCAGCTTGAAACGTGAGCGTCTCGGCTATTCCTTGACCATGCTCGTCGATGTAGTCCTGCTCATAAATCGATCCGTTCATTTCCCGGTATACGACCAGGACGGGGTCGATGTGCCCGGCTGGATGGTGGAGCCTTAGTGAAGCTTGCCCTGGTGCCTCCGCGTTCCATTTATATAAGTCTCTGTCACTTGGATAATTTAACGATTCGGAAAGCGATCCGATTTGAAGGGGCCTTGTTTTACTGAGATCCCATGCAGAGGAGTCCTCTACTAAAGATTTTAGTCCGGTGCGAAGAGCAGCAGCGCCGTTTACTTGTCCAAATCCCAGCTGTTCATTAGATTCTCCGCGGAGCAGCTGATCGGAACTTGCCTGAAGGGCATATTCAACTTCCGAAGGCTCCCAGTCTCTATGTTCGGATATCAGTAAGGCGGCTAGTCCGCTGACAATCGGTGCAGAGTAGGAAGTACCACTGCCGACTCCGTATGTGCCGTCGTAACTTGTGCTGAAAATGTCCACCCCCGGCGCAGCGACATCAATGTGGCTGCCGATATTGGAGAACGGCGCATGTCTTGGGGAGGATGAGGTCGTGTCGGTTGCGCCGACGGCAATCACCCAAGGGTAGCCGGCCGGGTAAGCAGGGACGTTGGTCTCTTCATTCCCGGAAGCGGCTACGAGTGTAATTCCAGCGTCGTAGGCTTCCAGCAGCTTTTCCTGTACGGCTGGGTCATTATAAAAGCTTCCAAAACTCATGTTGATGACATCGGCATGGTTATCGACAGCGTAATCGATTCCGCGCAGGACTGCTGAAGTGTAGACGCTTCGGTCATCTCCAGCTTTGATAGGAATCACTTTAATACCGGGTGCAACACCGATACCGCCTCTGCTATTGGTGTTTGCAGCAAGTATCCCTGTTACATGGGTTCCATGTCCCGCACCATCAGAACGGACGGGACCGTTCGTAAATGCATCGAACCCTGCTGTCAAACGACCCTGCAGATCCTCATGGGAAGGCAGTACTCCCGAGTCAATCACTGCCACGCTCACTTCTTTTGTGCCCTTGGTCACATCCCAGGCCTGTTCCATACCAATCTTTTTTAAATAATCCTGGTAAGAGCGGTAATAGACATCCCAGGGCTTGTACATCGGAGTATAAATGATATTAGGGGAAGCGCTTTCCACTCCCTCCATACTTTGAATCCGGCGGAGTTCCTGATGGTAGTCAAGCTGTACAGGGATACGTAATAGGAGTAATGGATCCGCTTGGACCTCTTCATATTCAGGGAAATCTAAAGAAGTTCCGGGAGTTAGTTGGACGACTACCTGCCTGTCATGAATCGCCGTCATGGGCACTTTCTTTATACTCTGAACATATACACCCTTATGCTTTTCTCCAAGACGTATGGCTTCTATTTCTTTATCAAAGCTGTCAATCTTTCTCATTGCTTCTGCTGATATGGGAACAGCGGACATAAGTGTAAAAGACAGGATGGTTAGAATTAGGAAGCCGAGTCGATTCTTATTCAATACGATCCCCCCTGTTTTTTTGAGATAATATGATTATGCTTATACGTAAGACTTATGACTTATGCTCCATTCCGTACTGCATAGGATATATTCAGGAATATAGTCCTGTTAGGTATATACCCCGGGGTAGGGATCTTAGCCGTTTTTTTGTCATTTTTTACATAATAATGACGGAGTCCCGTTCTTTTCTACTAAAAACGAATTGTATAAATATTCTACTTTTTATATAATGGGGAATAGATTGCTAGAAAAAATTGGAGTGAAAGAGAATGGGTCGTGCAAACAAGAAGAAAAAAGGATTATGGTGGAAGGTTCCCGTTATTGTTGTCGTACTATTGGCGATTACGACGGGGGTATATGCTTTCACCGTTTACAATGGTGCCAAAGCCACAGTCGATAAGAAGATGAACCAGCAGGTCGCTGCCATAGACACAAAGGTGACCAAGAAGAAAGTGAAAGCAACCGAACCTCTGAACATTCTTCTGCTCGGCGTAGATCAACGGGCGAATGACCGCGGAAGATCGGATGCACTGATGGTGCTGTCCCTTGATCCGAAGAATGACAGAAGTCAAATCGTTAGTATTCCAAGGGATTCACGAACCGAAATGGTCGGCGACTCCAAGCATAACGGCGAACTGGATAAGATTAATCACGCCTATGCTTTCGGAGGTGCAGATATGTCGATTCAAACGGTAGAGAACTTTCTAGATATCGATCTCGATTATTATGTGCGGATCAATATGGAAGGCCTCTCGGAACTGGTTGATGCTGTCGGTGGTGTCACCATTGATAACAACCTGGATTGGCAAGGTTCCAATGGTTTCCACTACAAGAAAGGGACGCTGAACCTGGATGGGGACGAAGCACTCGGCTATGTACGCATGCGTTATGAAGATCCTAAAGGTGATTTGGGGCGGAACGAGCGCCAGCGCCAGATTATCCAGGCTGTCGTCGATAAAGGGGCAAATGTCGGTTCTGTCAATAAGATCGATGATGTTCTCGACGTCCTTGGAAACAATGTGGCGACAAACTTGGATTTTGATACGATGAAAGATCTCATGGTCAATTATAAAGATACACGCAAGGACATGACTACCTACCAAATGTCCGGTTCAGGCACTAGGATCGGCGGTATCTACTACATGCAGATCAGTGATCAAGAAGTTCAGAAAGCTCGTCAAAAAATCCAGGATTATAATTCATAAACGGTAAAGTTCCGCCTTCCAAGCGGAACTTTTTCATTTTGTCGAAAGGAGGGAATTTCCATGTTGAAATTTAAGAAGGGTGCCGGCTGGATCTTGGTCATTGCATCGGTCTTCTTGGGGCTCGGTATCGTCCTTGGTGAAAATTTATCCCTGTTTAAGAAGGTACTTCCATATACAGGATTGGGACTGTTGCCGGCTTTCGCCGGTTTTTACCTGATTAGAGGAAAGGAGAAAATCCGTGTAACGCTCAGGGACATGAAAGTGTACACCTTAATCACCTTGTTCCTTCCATTATTCGCTTACATTCTGATATGGCTGCCTGCTAAGTGGAAAGGTGTTTCCCGGACGGAGCAGGACTTTGCGTTCGATGCTTCGTCTGTCGGGTGGATTTCCAACGTGCAGACTATTCTGCTAACGGGTCTTCTTATCTGTTTCTCTTACATATTTCTAAAGACCTTCAGAAGGATACGAGGGTATGTTTGGGGGCTGCTTGTTTTGTTTCTTTTCTTATACAGTGGCACGCTGCTTTCTACGATGGATGATTTTCGTGCAATAAGAGATGATGGGATCGTTCAGGTGGAATTAGGCACGAAAGAGAAGGTGTCGTGGATGGAGGTGGAGGAAGCCCGGCTCATTCCCTTCATCGATTATCCATTGTTTACGGACGAAGAAGTGCTGAGCTGGAAGTTTGAATTCGATACGGAAGAAGGCGAAACGTACACCTTTGATTCTTTCTTTTATGAAGACAAGCAGGTGAAGGAGAGTCTGTCTGTCAAAGCGAAGGTGATGGAAGAAGGGATTCCGTTTACGATCGTGAAAATGAATGAAGACCAGTGGAATCTTCTGGAGGAGGAAGACAGGGAAGGAACTAATTTACGCAGGGATTATTATGAATTGATCGGCTACGATGCTTTTTACGGGAAGTATCTTGGAGATATAGAGTAAAAAGCTCCCTGACGACACGTTCTAAGTGAAGCACCCCGCTCTTCTGTGGTCTCACCTCTACACCCACACTTCGATAATATGAGCAGGGTATCGTTTTTCCATTCGTTTAGTGCGATGAAATGGACTGAAGTTTTAGTTGGAAAGACAATAACCTAAAGGACAAATGGATACGAAGCCTATTCCTTACACAACGTGGAACGGAAGCTTCAGACATAGGAGGATATAGAAGCGAATTTGAACCATACTAAGGAAACAACAAATCCAATGGAAATAGAGAAATAGTAATTTTTTCTAGTTCCATTTGTTCATTTAATTATGAAAATAAAGTTGACAGCGTTTACATGTGAGTGTATAGTAGGAATCAACAAGTTAAGCATGTGATGGAGACGAGGAGACTCACACTATTCGCTACTTTTTCATCAAAAAGTAAGCGCTTTAGGTGAGTCTTTTTTTAATCCATGCAGCTTGAAAACAAGATAAGGGGTGTGGCTGATGTCTGAATTCCTTGGTGAATTGATTGGTACAATGATTTTGATCATCTTCGGCGGCGGTGTCGTCGGCGGTGTTGTTTTGAAGAAGTCGAAAGCGGAAGGTGCCGGCTGGGTCGTCATTACGATCGGATGGGGGCTGGCTGTTACGATGGGGGTTTATGCGGTCGGAGGATTTACCGGCGCACACTTGAACCCGGCGGTGACGCTCGGATTTGCGGCGATCGGTGAATTTGCATGGGCGAAGGTTCCTGTTTATATTGCGGGACAAATGGTTGGTGCCTTCATCGGTGGAGTGATTGTGTTCTTGAACTACCTTCCTCACTGGAGGGAAACGGAAGATAAAGGTGCGAAGCTGGCTGTGTTCTCCACAGATCCCGCTGTACGAAGCCCTTTCTCAAACCTTGTAAGTGAAATTATCGGTACGTTCGTATTGGTTATGGGCTTGTTGTTCATTGGTGCAAACGAATTCACGGAAGGATTAAATCCGCTGATCGTCGGTGCTTTGATTATCGCGATCGGAATGTCACTGGGTGGAGCTACAGGGTATGCCATTAACCCGGCACGAGATCTTGGGCCGAGAATCGCCCACGCTCTGCTTCCAATCCCGGGCAAAGGCGGATCAGACTGGAGCTATGCATGGGTACCGATTGTCGGACCTGTTCTTGGTGGTATTTATGGGGCGGTATTCTACCGCGCAATATTCATGCAGGACTATACTGCTGTTTTCTGGGGATTGTCAGTCGTCGTAGCAGTTGTTCTTATTGCGGCAGCAAGTTCTGAATTAAAGAAGAATGCATCCGTAACGAAGATTGAAGAAAAAATCAGCTGATAGAGATATAAAAAAGGAGAGGATTTTCATGGCAGAGAAGTACATTTTGTCTATTGATCAGGGGACGACGAGCTCGAGAGCAATTCTTTTTAACAAAGAAGGAAAAATTGTAGAAACAGGCCAGAAGGAATTTGAACAATTTTTCCCGAAACCAGGCTGGGTCGAACATAATGCGAATGAAATTTGGACATCCGTCCTTGCTTGTATTGCCGACGTATTACGTAAAGCAGACGTAGAGCCACAGCAGGTTGCCGGAATCGGTATTACGAACCAGCGGGAAACAGCTGTCGTATGGGACCGTCATACAGGGAAACCAATCTATAACGCAATTGTCTGGCAGTCCAGACAGACGGAAGACATTTGTAAAGAGCTGCGTGCGGCGGGTCATAATGAGTTGTTCCGTTCGAAAACAGGTCTTCTGCTCGATCCGTATTTCTCTGGTACAAAGGTGAAGTGGATTCTGGATAACGTGGAAGGTGCCCGTGAAAAAGCGGAGAACGGGGACTTGATGTTTGGTACGATCGATACTTGGCTTGTCTACCGCCTTTCCGGTGGAAAAGCGCATATCACCGACTATTCCAACGCATCAAGGACGTTGATGTACAACATTTACGATCTTAAATGGGATGAAGAGCTTCTTGATATTTTAGGTGTACCTAAATCCATGCTTCCTGAAGTCAAACCATCTTCAGAAGTGTATGCGAAGACAGTGGATTACCATTTCTTCGGACAGGAGGTCCCTATTGCCGGTATCGCAGGAGATCAACAGGCGGCATTGTTCGGACAAGCCTGCTTTGAGAAAGGGATGGCTAAGAATACGTATGGAACCGGCTGCTTCATGCTTATGAATACAGGGGAAGAAGGGGTCGCTTCTGAACATGGTCTCTTGACGACACTTGCGTGGGGGATCGATGGCAAAGTCGAATATGCCTTGGAAGGAAGTATTTTTGTAGCAGGATCAGCTATCCAATGGCTGCGTGACGGTTTGAATCTCATCGATAGTGCACCGGAGTCAGAAGGATATGCGACTTCTGTCGATTCTTCCGACGGTGTATATCTTGTACCGGCATTCGTCGGTCTTGGAACACCGTACTGGGACAGCGATGCCCGCGGAGCTGTCTTCGGATTGACTCGTGGTACGTCCAAAGCCCACTTTGTCCGGGCTACACTGGAATCACTAGCTTATCAAACGAAAGATGTGCTGGATGCAATGATTGCTGATTCCGGCATCGATTTGAAGGCCCTTCGTGTGGACGGTGGAGCCGTGAAGAACGATTTCCTTATGCAGTTCCAGAGCGACATGCTTGGTGTGCCTGTTGAGCGGCCGGTGGTTCAGGAAACAACAGCACTAGGTGCTGCCTTCCTGGCAGGACTTGCCGTCGGTTATTGGAAAGATAAAGATGAAATTAAGCAGCATTCTGATAATGAGCGTACGTTTACGGTAGAAATGAGCAAAGAGGAACAAGATAAGTTGTACAGCGGCTGGAAGAAAGCTGTAGAAGCAACAAGACAATTCAAGTAATGAAGAAGGGCACCTTTTTTCCATGGAAAGAGGGTGCCCTCTTACATATTGTCAAAAGGGAGTGAGTATGGATGAAGAAAATAATGAATGAACCTGAACAAATTATTCATGAGATGTTGGACGGTTTGACGTCTGCCTACCCTGAAAAAATGAGACGCCTGGAAGAAACTACGGTGATTGTAAGAAAAGACGCACCCGTGGAAGGAAAGGTCGGGATAGTGAGCGGAGGCGGGAGCGGACATGAACCCGCTCATGCTGGTTTTGTGGGCAAAGGCATGTTGGACGCAGCCGTTTCCGGAGAGGTGTTCACATCTCCTACTCCTGATCAAATATTAGAAGCCATTAAAGCCGTTGACAGCGGAGCCGGCGTCCTGCTGGTCGTCAAAAACTATACGGGAGATGTCATGAACTTCGATATGGCTAAAGAGTTGGCAGAAGCAGAAGGAATTGCTGTGGAAAGTGTGCTTGTGAATGATGACGTAGCCGTCGAGGATAGCTCATTTACGACAGGCAGACGCGGGGTCGCCGGTACGGTGTTCGTCCACAAAATTGCCGGGGCGAAAGCAGAAGAAGGAGCTTCCCTTGAAGAAGTCAAGCAGACAGCTGAACACGTTGTTCATAATGTCCGGACGATGGGGGTGGCACTAAGCCCGTGCATCATGCCGACATCCGGGGAGCCGAGCTTTCATTTGGAGGACGGTGAGATGGAACTCGGGATCGGCATTCACGGGGAGCCGGGGGTGGAGACCAAGCCCCTGGCCACCGCAGACGAAATCGCCACAGCGCTTCTGGACAGTGTGCTGTCAGAATTGGAGCCGGTAGGAAACGACCAGGCTGCGGTCATGATCAATGGGATGGGAGCTACACCGGAGATGGAACTGTACGTGTTTAACCGCAAAGTACAGGAATTGCTTGCCGAGAAAGGGGTTTCCGTTTGTCGTACTTTTGTTGGGGAATATATGACATCCCTTGAAATGGCAGGCTGCTCTCTGACTATATTGAAGGTGGATGACGACTTGAAGGCGTTATTGAATGCGCCGTCCGAGGCTCCCGCATTCCGTTATTGAGAAGGAGGAGTATACGATGTTGAACGTCGAAAATACCATCCAATGGATGATGATTACGAATGAGAAGTATCAGGAACAGAAAGATTATCTCACCTCCCTGGACCGCGCGGTCGGAGACGGCGATCACGGTATTAATATGGCTAGAGGGTTCAAGGAAGTGGCTTCTGCTTTGGAAGACGGGTCCTTCAGCGACGTTTCAGATGTGTTGAAAAAGGCAGCCATGACCGTGATGTCAAAAGTGGGCGGAGCATCTGGCCCCCTTTATGGTACCGCATTTTTGAAAATGTCGACGGCATGCAAAGGAAGAGACGTCGATGCGTCCGTCTTCAGTGAAATGGTGCAGGAAGCACTGGAAGGTTTGAAGCAGAGAGGAAAAGCAGAGATTGGCGAGAAGACGATGATCGATGTGTGGTCTCCAGTCGCCGAAGCAGTAAAAGAGGAAGGCACTTGGGAGCCTGTGAAATGGAAAGAAGCTGCAGAAACGGCAATGGAAGCTACAGAATCTCTCCAAGCGACGAAAGGACGGGCTTCCTACTTGAAAGAACGGTCCGTCGGTCATCTTGATCCTGGTGCTGTCTCTACCTTTTACTTATTTGAAGCGCTGGCATCTGTGGAAGGGGCTGAGTGATCATGTCGAATGTCGGAATCGTGCTTGTTTCCCACAGCGATAAGGTGACCGAAGGAATAAAAGAACTGTTGGATCAGGTTGTCGGCAGCGTTCCGGTCGTATCCGCCGGGGGGAGTGAAGACGGTGGGATCGGGACAAGCTTTGACCGAATTCAAACAGCGATTCAGTCGATCGAAGCAGAAAACGTTCTTGTTTTTTATGATTTAGGAAGTGCAAAGATGAATGCGGAAATGGCGATTGAAATGAGCGAACAGGTGAAAGCTCAGCTTGTATCCTATCCTATCCTTGAGGGTGCTTATTTAGCAGCGGTGGAAGCAAGCATCGACAAGTCGTTGGAGGATATATTGGCCTCCTTGCAGAAAGAATTCGGCAGGGACTGAAGAACCGGGGGATCCTTCCCCCGGTTTTCTGTTTTTTTACAACGTCTGACAAATTAGAAAACTCAAACGAATCGGAATATGATACGATGGAAATAAGATAACGGTTTCATAGAAGGGGGGAATGAAGATGAGAGTATCACTCAGAACGAAGATATCGGGCTTGGTTCTTTCATTGCTCCTTCTTGTCATTGCCCTCCTTACCGGTGCGTTTGCTTATATTGAGAAAGAAGATGTAGAAGATCAAATGGGACAGCTCGCTCTTCGTGTTGCGAGTACCGTCTCCTTTATGCCTTCTGTCCAACAGGCGTTTCAGCAGGAGGACCCGTCCAGGACTATTCAACCCATTGCGTTACGAGTGCAGGAAGAAACGGGAGCGGAATTCGTTGTAGTCGGCAATGCCGCCGGCATCCGCTATGCCCATCCGGACCCGGACAAAATCGGGAAGAAGATGGTTGGTGGCGATAACGATCGTGCGGTGATGGACGGTGAGTATTACGTTTCCACCGCTGAAGGTTCGCTCGGTCCTTCAATGCGGGGAAAGGCACCGATTTACTCCAATGACGGGGATATTGTAGGTCTCGTGTCGGTCGGTTTTCTGTTGGAAGACGTGCGTTCTTCTGTTTGGAAGAAGATGAGCCACGTCTTCGGTATCGCTCTCCTGACGTTATTGATCGGGGTCATCGGAAGTCTTTTCCTGGCACGCAGTATTAAGAAAGACACGCTTGGTCTCGAACCATATCAAATCACCTCCTTCTATCAAGCACGGCAGGCAATCCTTTCTTCGGTCAAAGAAGGAATCATTTCCATAAATGAACAGGGAAATGTCACGATGATCAATAATTCCGCCATGGAGCTTTTGAACATCAAGGATAAGACGGAAGGACGACCGATTAAGGAAGTCTTTCCTAATACGAAGATGTTGGATGTCTTGAGGACAGGACGGATGGTGAAAGATGAGGAAATGCGCCTCCAAAACAAGATTGTCATCGTCAACCGAACCCCGATCATCCAGGATGACAAAGTCATCGGTGTCGTTTCCAGTTTTCGTGATAAAACGGAGGTAAGGGAAATGGTGCAGGCGTTATCAGAGGTGAAGCGTTATTCAGAAGGCCTGCGTTCACAAACGCATGAGCATGCCAACAAAATGTACCTGCTGCTCGGTCTTCTTCAATTAGGGAAACAAAACGAAGCCGTAGCGATGATCGAGGAGGAGTACACCTATGCGGAGAAGAACCAACGGATTATTTTCGACCGCATCGGGGATGACACCGTACAGGCGATCCTGGCAGGCAAGATGAGTAAAGCGAGTGAGTTGAAGGTGGAGTTTGTGATACAGGAAGAATCGGAGCTGCAGCGGGTCCCGAGTCATATCAGCAGGACGGATCTTGTGACGGTCCTCGGAAACATCATTGATAATGCTTTCGAAGCCGTACAAAATCAGGAGGAAAAACGGGTGGAGTTCTTTGCGACAGATGTGGGGGAAGCAGTCGTTTTTGAAGTGACGGACAGTGGCGGGGGGATCCCGGAAGATTCTTTCTGCTATTTGTTTATCCGGGGATATTCAACTAAACAAGGGGAAATGCGCGGGTATGGTTTGTCTAATGTTAAAGAGGTCATAGACAAGCAGAAGGGATCGATGGAAATCAGTGATGCGCCGGATGGAGGAACCGTGTTCTCCATTTTCTTCCCTAAAGTGAAAGGGGCGGATGAGTATGAAAGTGATGGTCAGTGAAGATGATTTTCGGGTGGCTGACATGCATGCACAGTTTTTGCAGAGCATGCCCGGTATTACAGTGGTAGGAAAAGCGCTGAATGCGTCAGAGACGCTGGTGCTCCTCGAGGAAAAGCGGCCCGACCTGTTACTGCTCGATGTGTATATGCCGGACAGGCTTGGTGTTGAAATTCTTCATGAAATCAGAGAAACTGCTTTGGAGGTGGACATTATCATGATCACGGCCGCCAAAGAAAAAGAAGTTGTTGAACAAGCCTTGAAATACGGGGTCGTCGATTATATTATCAAGCCGATTACACTGGAGCGCTTCCAGCAGACTATAGAAGACTACCGCCGCAGGCGTACGTTATTAAAGAATGCCGACTCTTTCGATCAAGCGGGGATCGACCGCCTCCTGAAAGCTTCGACACTGATAGAAGCGGAAGAACCGATTCACGTACCGAAAGGAATCGATCCACGGACGCTGAAAAAAGTCGAAGGGCTGTTAAGGGACTCCGCGGACGGATTGACGGCGGAGCAGGCCAGTAATGAAATGGGAGCATCGAAGACGACGGCACGAAGATACTTGGAATACTTAATCAGCATCAGGAAAGGGAAGGCGGAGATGAATTACGGGCGGGTAGGCAGGCCGGAGCGGAAATACTACAGTAATAAATAAAGCCGAACCTGACGTCCGGCTTTATTTTCTCTGCAGATTAACTGTTAAGAAAGTCTTTCTTATCTTGTTCCCATCTGTGGTGAATGAACAATCCCCCTGAGCACCCTCCCTCCAGGACACTGGCTTCTTCACGATGTAGTTATTCTGCCGTCGGACATCTTTACGGTCCGATCGACGTAAGAAAGCAGTTCTTCTTCGTGGGTGACCATTAAGGTTGTGGTACGGGAAGACTGGGTCACATCCTGGATCAGCTCCATAATTTCGATGGAACGTTTCGAATCGAGACTCGCTGTCGGTTCATCGGCAAACAGCACCTTTGGATCATGGATGATCGCCCGTGCCACTGCCACCCTCTGTTTTTCGCCGCCGGAAAGCGAGGAAGGATAAGCGTTTGTCCGGTGTGTCATGGCGACTTTATCCAGGGCCTCCCGGATCCGCTGTTTCTTCTCCCTTTTATACGCTGTCCATCCGGAGACATCCAGCATCATTGCAAGCTGCTCTTCCACGGTCAGGAAAGGAACAAGGTGGGAAGATTGAAAAATGAATCCGAATGCTTCCGCTCTCGCCTGCCGCATGGCTTTTTTATTGTTGGAATCCAAAACCTTGCCATCAAAGAGGACTTCGCCTGCGGTAGCAGGTTGAAGTCCTGCTGCAATCGTAAGAAGTGTGCTCTTTCCCGAACCGGATGCACCTGTCAAAGCGGTCCATTCCCCTTCTTTTAAGGATAGGTTAATTCCCTTCAGTACCTCTTCTTCCACCTCTCCGCTCTGAAAGGTTTTCTTTATCTGTTTCAGTTCTAAACGTTTCATCTTATGCATCTCCTCGTTGAATGGCTGTGAGTGGATCAATTCGCCTGATTTGAACGGCAGATAATGTCGAACCTGCAAATCCGACAATGAAAAACACGAGAGACAAGCGCAGAACGGTTTGTACCGACAGCGAGTAAGGCGTACCTTCAGGGAGAAGGTGGATCAGGTTCAAACTGACGGCACTTGCAGCCACAATGGATAAGACGATGAGTACACCCATTTGAGTCCACATCATTTGAAAAAGTGTCCTTGTCCGCAGCCCCAAGGCTTTTAGAATTCCATACATCCCAACTTTCTGTACATTCATCATGTAGAAGAAGACAGCGAACAACAGGCCGCTGATCCCGACCAGGAACCAGACGATCATGGTCAATGTGGTCTGTTCGGCTTGGTAACTAGGAATGGTAGTTAAAAATTCTTGTTTTGAGAAGGGGCGTAATTCTGTAGTGTTCTTTTCATCTGATGCAACGAGAACCTGCCACTCCTTCAGTCCTGTCATCCTTTGGTAGGTGGACTCGTTTAGCAAAGCGACAGGGGAGTGGTTAAACCGTTTATGGTCTGTGAACCCTGCAATCCGCAGCGGTTCTTTCAACAAAGGTGTCTTAATCCATTCTCCTTCCGACAGCCCTTCTTTCTTAAGCGATGAATCTAGGATGACCTCCCCATCGCCGACCTGTTGTACCTGTTCCGGTTCATTAGAAGAAAAAAAGGCTACCGTATGCTTTTCTTCCTGTTCACCTGTCATCGTTCCCATCTGAATGGAGAAAGCAAATATCCCGCTTTCCGCTTCTGTCGACGGGATGGTCGACTGTGCATAAGACCCTTCTGCTCCTGCATTTAAGTGAAAAGTTTTGTCAGGCATCTGCTTGACCAACGAAACGTTATCTTCCGACAACCCTTCGGAAAGTCCGGACAAGATAAAGGTCATTAAGCTTAATAGAAAAACGATGGATCCGAGCAGCAGAAATCTTGCTTTATTTTTCTTCATTTCCTTCCATGCCATATTCATCTACTTCATTCCTCTCTGTTCTTTCTGCTTCCATGTTAATCATCCTGTGTGAACAGAAGGTGAATGAAAGATTACAGCCTTGGCAGGGTGACAAGGAAAGTGGACCCGGAACCAGGTTCACTGTGTAAATGGACGCTCCCATCATGGAGGTCGATGATTTCTTTGACGATGGAAAGCCCCAGTCCAGTACCCGGCACAGAACGGGATCTGGCTTGATCCGCCCGGTAGAAGCGGTCGAATACCTGCTCCTGCTCCTCTTCTGATAAACCGATGCCGCAATCCGTTATGGAGACGTTTATCTCATCCGCTGTGGCGGTTCCCTGAATCGATATTGTCCCCTCTGTGCTGTTATACTTGATTGCGTTTGTCAGCAAATTTTCCCAGACTGTATAAAGTAGAGCTTCGTTCCCAAGGCAGATCATTTCGTCCAGATTGTAGCTGATCGACATCCCCGCTTCATCTATTCTCCAGTGATACCTTCGTATCAATTGCTTTAATTGGCCGCTTACGTCGACCGGGCTCTTCTTTATGTTTTCTTCTTCCGGAGAAAGTGAAGAGAGAGTCAGCAATTGACTGGATAAGGCAGACATCCGTTCTGCTTCTTCCTGGATGACGGCCAAATATTTCTGCCGCTCTGCATGCGGAAGATTGTCATTCTCCAGCAGACGGCTGTATCCCTGAATATTGGAGAGCGGCGTCCGGATGTCGTGGGATACGTTTGAAACGAAACTTTTTCTCATTTCATCCAGCTTGCCCAGCCGGGTGATCATGTCATTGAAACGGCGGGCCAGCTGGCCGATTTCGTCTTTCCTTGTCACCTTCAAGTAAACACCGAACCCTTCTTCGCCGACCTTGTTGACAGCAGCCGTCAATTTTCGGATGGGGTGAATGATCAACCCTGACCAAATCAGCATAGCCGCAAGACTTAATAATACGATGGCAGCAACCATCCACGCGAGCAGGATGTGAAGTTCATTGAACAGCAGTTCGATGTCCGGCCGCATGAACAAGGCGTATCGTGTTCCCTCATATGTTAGAGGCACCCCGACGGTGTTCCGCAGTTCATTGGCGAAGAAGCCTGTCACAAACGTCTCCTTCGGAAAATCACGCATACCATGATAGATGTCTCCCTCGATCACCCGGCTGACGGCGGATGCCGGCAAATTATGTTCATTAAACGAGCGTCCAAAGTATTGTTCCCCTTCCTTCTCACTGAAAAGGTAGAGCTGATAGCCGGTGGAGGCGGTATGTTCAAGAAAATCCTCAAGGCTTTTCTCTGTTTCTCCATAGGCAGCCATTTGAAGCGCAATCTTCGTGTTCTTCGTGTCATTTTCCGGCTTCAGCTCATTCTGATAGTAAAGATTGGAAAGGAGAAATCCGGCAAAAGCGCTTCCGATCATAATGAACAACGTCGTCCATAGGAATTTAGAATACAGGGTTTTCATAAAAGAGACGCCTCCAACTTGTAACCGATCCCCCGGACCGTGGTAATTTTGACAGATGATTCAGCGCCGGCCAGCCTTTCTCTGATTCGTTTGATGTGCACATTGAGCGTTCGCTCATCGCCTTCAAAATCGAGTCCCCATATTTGCTCAATCAGCATATCACGCTGGAGGACACGATTCGGGCGGCTGGCTAATAAGCTTAACAGTTCGAATTCCTTGAGAGGGAGTAGAAGATGCTGCCTGCCGATTGCCACTTCATAATTTTTTCTGTCTATGATTATATCTCCGGCGCGGACGACCAAATCAGCCGGTTTATCATAACGTCGCAGAACGGCTCGTATTCGGAAGACCAATTCCCTCGGCTCAAACGGCTTCACGATATAATCATCTGTCCCCGCATCATAGCCCCGTTCTTTATCGTAGAGCTCTCCTTTAGCTGTGAGCAGGATTACAGGCAGGTCATAAAATTTACGAATTTCTTTTGTTAGCGAGAAACCATCCAGCCCCGGCATCATCACATCGACAATGACGAGATCAAAGGATTCCTTCTCGAGCATAAGAAGCGCTGCTTTGCCGTCTTCAGCAGTCCGTGCAAGGAACCCTGCCTGTTCCACAGTAAGTTTTACAAGATCCAATATATGGGGATCGTCATCAACGATTAAAATGGAAATCATTCATTTCATCCTCTCTTTACTCCTTCTTTCCCTTTACCTTTACACAGTAAAGTGAACAGAAGGTGAACGGATAACCTCATCCTACCCATTTTACTATGTAACTAAAAAACAAGTCTGTCATGGAATTGATAAAAATCGTAATAATTACTGTTTACAAATAGTAATGATTACGATAATATAAGTTTGAACAAAAGGAGGAGAGAGAACTTGGTTAAGAAATTACTAGGAATCATCAGTTTACTTACTGTACTAATTGCTCTTGCTGCATGTGGAAACGATACGGCGAGCAGTGGAGAAGGGGAAAAAGAAACCTCGGAGGAACCGCTGAAGATATTTACCACGGTGTATCCGCTCCAGTTTTTTGCTCAGCAGATTGCAGGGGATGGTGCTTCGGTTGAGTCCATTCTCGCACCAGGTTCAGATGCGCATACATATGAACCGACGACGAAGGAAATGATAGAAATCGCGGAAGCAGATGCTTTCCTGTACAACGGTGCAGGGCTTGAGACATACGCACAGAAAATCTCTGATTCTATTAAGGATGAAGATGTGACGATTTTAGAAGCGACGGAGGGAGTAGAACTGGCGGAACACGCCCATGACCATGATCATGGAGATGATCACGACCACGGACACAGCCACGGAGATCAGGATCCGCACGTCTGGCTTGATCCTGTCCGTTCCATAAAAATGGCAGAAAATATTAAAGATACACTGGTAGAACTTCGTCCGGAACAGGAAGAGGTATTCGAGCAGAATTTCGAAGAGTTAAAAGGTCAGCTTGAAAGCCTGGATGAGGAGTTCCGTACCCAAATTGACAGCCTTCCGGAGAATAAAATTATTGTCTCCCATGCAGCCTATGGATATTGGGAAGATTTATACGGCATTGAACAAATCGCAGTTTCCGGTTTAAGTCCGACGAATGAGCCTTCGCAGAAAGACTTACAGGGGATTGTTGAAACTGCGGAGAAGTACGGCTTAAACTATGTGCTTTTCGAACAGAACATTACACCGAAAGTTGCGGACGTCGTCCGAGAGGAAATAGATGCGGAAACATTGCGTATCCATAACCTTGCAACATTAACAGAAGAAGATATCGATAACGGGGAAGACTACTTTTCTTTAATGGAGAAGAATTTGGATGTTCTAACCAAAGCGCTTTCTGAAAAGTCGGACGTTGATATAGAAGTGGAGGAAGAGCATGGACATGATCATGCCTTAAGTGAAGAGGAACAGAAGATCTATGATGGATATTTTGAAGACAGCCAGGTAAAAGACCGCCCCCTTTCCGATTGGGCCGGTGACTGGCAGTCTGTCTACCCTTACCTTCAAGACGGAACGTTAGATGAGGTGTTCGCACATAAAGCGGAAGATGAAGGAGATAAGACAGAAGCGGAGTACAAAGAGTACTATGAAACAGGCTATAAAACAAATGTCGATCGTATCATCATGGAAGAAGACGGCAGCGTGACTTTCTTTGAAGACGGCGAAGAGAAATCTGCCATGTACAGTTATGATGGCTATGAGATCCTGGAATACGAAGGAGGAAATCGCGGTGTCCGCTACATTTTCAAGAAGGAAGACGGATCAGAAGGAATGCCTGCTTACTTCCAATTCAGCGACCACAGTATCGAACCGACAGATGCTGGACATTATCACCTCTACTGGGGAGATGATCGTGAAGCACTGCTTGAGGAAGTGACAAACTGGCCGACTTATTACCCGAGTGACATGGACGGAGAGGAGATAGCTCATGAGATGATGGCTCACTAATTTAATTCCTAAGAAAGCATATCCGAATTGGATATGCTTTTTTTTCTGTTTTGCCGGCTTCGTTGTTACTTTCTATATCGTGAATTTTATTTGGTTAATTAGCTTTATTGCATTTAATATAGAATATTTTGAAAACGGTTACATTTCTGAATTCTTTCGATACACTATCATCAAGGAACGACAAATAGAGAGGGGTTATTGCATGAAACACATGTGGAAACTAGGGGCTTTATTGATTGTATTATTTTTGGCAGCGTGTGGGGGATCGCAAGCGTCCGGTGATGGAGATGACGGAGAATGGAAGCCGGATCGGAATGTTGAAATCGTTGCTCCGGCGGGCGCTGGAGGCGGATGGGATACGACTGCAAGAACCGTCGGTAAAGTGTTGGAGGAAGAAGGGATTATTGAGAAGAGCGTAGGTGTCGTCAACAAAGAAGGGGGCGGCGGTGCGGTAGGCTGGTCCTACATCGACAGTACGAACGATCCGCACAACATTTTTGTCTCCTCTCCACCACTTATTTTCGTTCCATTGAATGGACAGTCACAATTGTCTCATGAAGACTTTACACCACTTGCTAATATGATTGCGGACTATGGTGCTTTTGCCGTCGCTGATGATGCGAAATGGCAGGATTTGAATGAGTTGTTTGAAGATATGAAGAAAGATCCGGAGAGCGTGACGGTAGTCGGAACTTCTTCCCCTGGTTCTATGGACCATATGCAGTTCGTTGCCATTGC
The DNA here is from genome assembly GCF_000469135.2 of Bacillus sp. SB49. NCBI lineage: Bacteria > Bacillati > Bacillota > Bacilli > Caryophanales > Bacillaceae > Bacillus > Bacillus sp. SB49. The sequence continues at coordinate 2,902,944 of NZ_CP048117.1, read as the reverse complement.
GAAGGAAGCCGGCGTCGACATCAAGAAGATCCGCTACGTATCTGCACAAGACAGTGGTGGAATGACGCAGATTCTCAACGGCAGCGCTGATGTCTATTCCACAGGGATTGCGGAAACGGTGGAGCAGGTGAGAGCGGGTAAGGTGAGAGTACTTGGTATTACTGCAGAAGAGCGTTTGGAAGGGGAAGTGCTGTCTGATTTCCAAACAGCCAAGGAGCAGGGCATCGATGCGACGTTCGTTAACTGGAGAGGCTTCTTCGGACCTGGAGATATGACCGACGGGCAGGTGAAATATTACGAAGAGAAGTTAAAAGAAGTCAGTGATTCCGACGCTTTTGCGGAAATGCGTGACAGCTACGGCTGGAACGAACTGTACATGGATTCCGAAGAATACAGTAAATACTTGAAAGAACAAAAAGAAGAGCTCTCCGGATTGATGGATGAGCTTGGATTAGGAGAGTAAGACAGGAAAGGGTCGCTTCGACCCTTTCTATTTACCATTAAGGTGAAGGTGATGCATATGTTGAAAACGTTGAATCAAAAATTAAGTATTTTTCTCATCTTGTTTGCGTCCGGATACTTGTATTTGAGCTACAACTTGAAGGAATATCCTTACGTACCAGTCGATTCGGATCTCGTTCCAAAAGTTCTCGGATATTTATTGATCGTTCTTGCTATTTTCTTATTTTTTGACCGCTCGTCGGAAACCGAAGAAGCAAAAAAACAGAGGGAGGTTCCGAAGAAAGAGATTCTCTTTCTACTGGCAGTGGGCGGTATGATCTTCGTTTACATCTTTCTGTTGGAAATCCTCGGATTCGTCATCACTTCCACACTGTTTATTTTCTTCTGTTCTTTGTTCTTAGGCTACAGGAAGTATAAGACGAATGTGCTGGTTGCTGTCCTGTTCCCGCTGGTGATGTATTTATCGTTCAACTACCTGCTGCAAATTCGACTGCCGCAAGGTTTATTACCATTTTAAAGGTGTGAGTAGCTATGGGTGCAATGGAAGGGTTAATGCAAGGGATTCAAGTCGCTTTTAGTCTGCAAGGTATATTATTCGTATTCATCGGAGTCATGGCGGGTACATTGATCGGTATGATGCCCGGTCTTGGACCAATCAGTGCTATCGCGATCATGATTCCGATCACTTATGGAATGGACCCGTCAATCGCACTTGTCATGATGGCCGGCGTCTATTACGGTGCCATCTTCGGAGGTTCGACATCATCTATTCTATTAAATGCTCCTGGTGTTTCCGGGACCGTTGCCACAGCGTTCGACGGCTATCCAATGGCTCAGCGCGGGGAAGCTGGAAAGGCATTGGCAATCGCAGCTATTTCCTCCTTCGTAGGTGGAACGGTTTCCGTAGTCTTGTTGATGTTGTTCGCCCCGGCTTTGGCTCAAGTGGCGGTCTCATTCGGACCGGCTCAGTATTTTGCTTTGATGTTTCTCGGTTTGACAGCTATTGCAAGTCTGTCTGATGGGTCTACAATTAAGGCGTTGATTGCGGCGACAGTCGGTTTTATGGTCGCCACTGTTGGTATTGACGGCCAGACAGGAACAGCTCGCTTCACATTTGATACGCCGAACTTATTGGAAGGAATCGATTTTCTTGTCATCGCTCTTGGACTCTTCGCTTTAGCTGAAATCTGTTTTCTTGTTATTCGAAGAAAAGATAAATCGCTGCAAAGCCAAGGGGATATCGGCAGTTTGAAACTGTCTAAATCCGATTTTAAAGAAATGCGTGGGCCGATGACAAGGCAGTCCTTCCTCGGCTTCCTGTTAGGCGTACTTCCCGGGGCCGGTGCCACGATCGCTTCCTTCATCGGTTACATTACCGAGAAGAAAATCACGAAGCGTCCGGAGGAATTCGGAAAAGGTTCTGTTAAAGGATTGTCTGCTCCTGAAACGGCAAATAACGCGGCTACAAGCGGCGCGTTCGTTCCACTTTTAAGCCTTGGTATTCCGGGATCCGGTACGACCGCCGTCATGCTCGGCGCCTTCCTTGTGCTCGGCATCCAGCCTGGACCGCTTCTTATGACGGACAGGCCGGAAGTATTCTGGGGAATCATTGCAAGTATGTATATCGGTAACATTTTCCTGCTTATTTTGAATCTGCCGCTGATTCCGTACATCGCCAAGATTCTGAAAATCGCTCGTCCGCTGCTGATTTCGCTTGTCGCCATCTTCAGTTTGATCGGTGTATATGCCATAAGCTTCAGTACGTTCGATTTGTACTTACTCCTGATCTTCGGTGTCATCGGTTACTTGATGCGTCTGTTTCAGTTCCCGGCAGCACCGTTCATTCTCGCTTTCATCCTTGGTGGTATGATGGAGCAGTCGCTTCGTCAGGCGTTGACGGCTTCTGGTGGGGATATGATGATCCTCGTCTCTGACCCTGTATCCATCAGCCTTTACATTGTAAGTATTCTTTCATTCGTTATTCCTTTCATTCGCAGTAAAAAGCAGACGAAGAAAGAAGAAGAGGAATCAGAAAGCAACTCTGCATCAGCATAAAAGAAAAGCAGGCATCTGCCTGCTTTTTTTGTGTCACCTTATTCAACGCGCAGTTGTTGACGGGCGAAGTCATGATAGAGCGCATGTTTCTCAAAAAGTTCCTCATGAGTGCCGATTCCTGTGACGTGTCCTTTCTCTAAAAAGATGATTTGATCGGCATCCACGATCGTTGAAAGCCGGTGGGCGATGACGAGCGTGGTTCTGCCGTTCATCAAATTCTTTAAGGCCTGTTGGACGACGATTTCAGATTGACTGTCGAGACTGGATGTCGCCTCATCCAGCATGAGGATTTCCGGATCCCGGAGCAGGGCTCGGGCAATGGCAATCCGCTGGCGCTGTCCCCCGGATAGTTTGATGCCGCGCTCCCCGACCTCTGTGTCATATCCATTGGTGAATGCTTCGATGAACGTATGCGCATAAGCCATTTCAGCAGCTGCTTTCACTTTTTCAAAGGGAACTTCTCCCTCCAGACCATAGGTCAAGTTTTCACGGATCGTTCCTGCATAAATCGGGCTCTCCTGAGATACATAGCCGAGTTTCCGTCGCCAGGACTTTAATGTGAACGCATCGATCGGTTCATTCCCATAGCGGATGACTCCTGAACTTGGTTTGTAAAATTGTTCGATTAAAGAGAACAAGGTCGTCTTCCCGCTCCCGCTTGGCCCCACCACTGCCGTAACCTCTCCTTTCACAGCTGTAAATGTTACATCATGCAGAATCCTTTCAGCAGGATCATACCCAAAATGGATGCCGTCGATGATGAGACTGTCATCCCTTGTGTATACATCATGTCCTTCCTCCAATTTCTCTTCTTCCAGCGTAAGGATGTCCATCACTTTCTCCGTGGCTCCGATCGTTTTCTGGAATTGGGTCGCAAAGAAAACGATCTGGGTGATCGGCATAATGATCTGAAACAGATAGATAAAGAAAGCGGCAAGTTCTCCGGCAGTCATGGCGCCGGAAGAGACACGGATGCCTCCGAAGCCGATGATCAGAACAAGGACGACGATGATCAGCGAAGAGACGAGAGGAGACATTAATGCCTGGATGACGCCTTCCTTCAATCCCAGTCGATACAGCTTATGTATGCCTGATTTACCTTTATCCCATTCCATGTCTTCTGCATTCGATGCTTTCACTAAGCGGATTTCAGAGATGACGCGAGTCAGGTTGGCGGAGAAGCTGGCCGTCTCGGATTGGAGACCGCGGGATATTTCCGCCATTTTCTTACCGGTGGGAATAAGGAACAAAAGGGAAAGCGGAATGATCGAAAACATGACGAGCGTGAGCGGCCAGTCCAGGTAGAACAGGATGACGATTGCTCCTGTCACCGAGATGATCCCTGTCACGAATCCGGTGAAATGATCGGTGATCAAATCGCGGATCACTCCGGTGTCGTTCGTCATCCGGCTGACGGAATCTCCTGTTTCGTGTGTATCGTAATGCGATACAGGAAGGACCAGAAGCTTCTTCCACAGCCTTTCCCGCAAGGATGCGATGATATGCTGGCCGACACGGGCGAGCATGTACACAGAAACACCGCCGGCGACCGCCTGAATCAGTAAGGCTGCTCCGATTCCAATAAGGATGGGGGTATTCAAGTCCTTCCAATCGAAATCGTCGATCAATCTGCTTGCAAAAAGCGGGATGGCAAGGCTTGCCAAAGTTGTGAGCAGACTTAGGAAGAGGGCAGTGCTGAATAGGATCTTCGGTGGGTCTGTCGCTTTGACCAAGCTGAGGAGTTGTTCCCATTTCGGTTGTTCCGTCAATGAGTTCATCCAAATACCTCACTTTTAGTGGTGGTTTCTTTCTATTAATTATAACGGAATCACTGAGAATGAAGGTAATAAAGAAGACTGGATTAGGAAATCCAGTCTTTGTTCTTTAACTGTTCAATGGAGAGCAGTGGAAGAAGGTTATCAAAGATGTGCGTGTTGCCTTCTGTTACGGAATAAGCACCTCGATACTCCCGGGAATTGGTTCGGAATTGAATCATCCGTTCGTAAGCGAGAAGGGCGAGTTCTTTATTATCGATTTGAATAGCATACTGAATCATTAAACTGTAGGAAGCAGGAGACTCATAGGGGACGGTTGGTTTTTTGGACTTAGAGTCATATCGTCCATATACGACCCCGTTATTTTGCCATTCAGCCAGGAGGAAAGAAGTGAAGGTGGTGTCTTCTCCAAAATGCTGCGCCCGGTTGGAAGCTACAATCAGCTGATCAATCATATTTACTTCTTCCTCGAAGCGGAAATTCCCGTTTTTCACTCCATAGGATTTCGGATAAAAGCCGTTTTGCTCCGGCAAGTTGCGCAGTATTCCTAACATGTGATCAAAGCTTTCCTGACTGATATGCCCACGTTCCAATAAGATATCCAGACTCTTTGGATCTAAGTAAGACAGAGTCAAAGATCCAGGAGTATGGGAGTTTGTGCGGTCATAGAAGTCTACAAGTGTGTCGCTGCGGAGCAGGTGATCACCGATGAATTTTCCGATTTCATCGGCCGTTTTTTTATAAGCAGGAACAGACCATCTCTCGGAGGCAAGGTAAAGGGCGTTCATAATTCTAAGGTCATCCACTAAAGCATTAGTCATGACCTCCGCTTTGCCGTTCTTGGAAAGCTTCCAATAAATGAATCCATCGTTCATAAGAAATTTATCATCCAGAATGCGGTACATTTTACGGAAGCGTTTTTGATCGTTCGTTTCCAGAGTATAGAGAAGATACAGCCCCACCGATTCCGAGAGCGCTTCCCGGCCACGGACTTCGTCACTGTCAATTCCCGTTTCATCTTTCAGGTAGGTGGCCAGCGTCCCGTTTTTATTGGTCATCGACCGCTGAATAAAACGGAGAGTATCTGCATTATCTGCGTGACCTGAGAACGAACCGAATACAAAAAATCCGAAGGCAAGACATGTCATCAGCAAGACTCCAATCGTTGTTTTCTTCATGGTCTATTCACCTGTCGATCATGCGGAATGTTTCTCCGAATGCTGTTTTCCTTTAAATCTCTGAGTTTTGTACCAAGTCACTTCTTGTTTGAGAAGAACACGCTTCGTTTCAAGATATGTGGCATAGACAACAAGAATGATCCACAATTGGGAGTATGAGAAATACATGAAAAGGACGATGAAGAAATTTTTCCAAGTCAGTTGTCCCTGTTCGAAGCTGAGTGCAAGCGTCACTTCTGTTACAAATAAGAGGAATCCGAGAACGAGCAGTACAATGGATACATTTCCGATGGACAAGTTCAGGTCCTGGAAAAGATTCCAGATGAAAAGAAAGTGGGAGACGATGACACCACTGAAGAATAAAAGGTACGTAAAAAGAAAATACAGAAGATCAATAATGATTTTCTTTCTTTTCATACGGTGGAATTGCAGCAGGTACTTCAGGATCACATATTCGTTTCCGCGCGCCCATCTAGTCCGCTGTTTCCACCATACTTTCAGATGCTCTGGTTCTTGCTCCCATGTGATGGCAGCGGGGAAGAAGCGGATGTGGTACCCAAGATTGTATACTCGAAAGCTGAGTTCCGTATCCTCGGACAGGGCTTTCTCATCCCACCCGCCCAGTTCTTCCAGAATCGATCTGCGGATGGCAAAGTTTGTTCCTGGAATCGTGGCCATCCGGAACCAGAACCAACGCCCTGCCTGGGCGAGCCATTGGAAGGTGATCGTTTCTATATTAATAAGTCTGGTCAAAAGGTTTCGATTGCTGTTTGTGACACGGAACTTACCGACGACGGCTCCAGCTTTCTTATCATTCATTAATCCGAGAGCCAAGTTATAGACCGCCTCAGGTTCTGGAGTGTTATCTGCATCATAAACCACGATCATATCCCCGGTCGCTGCCTTTAATCCTTGGTTTAAAGCCCCTGACTTTCCCTTACCTGCATGAGGAGGCTTAGTGTGAACAGCACGTATCATCGGATGTGCTGCTGCGTAAGTATCTACTATATTTCCTGTGTTATCGTTCGAGTTGTCATTAATGACGATAACTTCAAGCTTTCCCTCTGGATATTGAAGCCGGAGCATCGCATGAAGCGTCTCGTCGATGACAATTTCTTCATTATGAGCAGGAATCAGGATACTCACCGTCGGCATTTCTTCCTGCTTCTTCTCCCAAGCTGCTTTTGTCTTCCGAAATTGAAGAAAATGAAGGTATCCTCCCTGCATGAGAAACATGTGATAGAAGAGCATGATCCAGATTAAAAAAAGTGAGGTGTATAATAACAAATCAGCCAATGTGTCTCCTCCTTTCCTCTTTCGTTATCCTTCTCTTGGAAAGAAATGCAGCAGCAATGAAGAAAATAAGGACAGGTATAACGGTGCCTACCATACTCCACATAATTTTCTCTGCGGATGTTTTCAAGAAGTAGGTGAATCCTAATCTTGTATCAGTCGTAGAGGCGATAATAGTTTGGTTTGTTTTGACCTCCCCATCGACTGCTTCGATAGTTAAGTCTCCACTTGTGACGATTGCATCCTCTTTATTCATGTCGATCCAATTTACAGGGAGATGATCGATTTTATCCAGTACTTCCACCAGGCGTTCCGGCCCTAAATAGGGGTGATAGAAAAAAGAAACCATGCCATCCCGCAGAAACATCTGTTTCTCTGCTTTGGCGGCTATTTCATCTGCTGATTTTTCATTATCGGGATCTACATATCCAGATGTTTCTGGAAGGAGACTCATCCCATGAAAGAAAGAGGGAGACGATTTATAAGGAACGCTGTCCATGACCTCCCAATTTTTATCGCTCAGCTGCACCTGTCCGACATAGGTGGAGAAGGAGGCAGAGACGGTCCGGTAACCGTTCTGTGACATGGTGTAGTGCGGAGCTTCGAACGCTAGTGGCTTTAATCCAAAGCTGTTCAATTCACGAATACCTTGTGAAAGCTTCCGGTTTATATACGTACGTTCAAAGTCTTTCTGCTCCTCCCTGTGTGCTTCGTATTCTCTTGCATTAGAGAAGTCAGCACGGATTTTCAAGGGTGTATCTTCCGCTGCATCCTTATAAATCGGAGTGTTATTCTTCACGTCCCAGAACTCAAAACCTTCTCCTGTTTCTGTCGCATGGTACTGATGGGTATATCCGTGCAGAACCACAGAGCCGCCGTTGTTCTGCATGTATTTTAATGTCTTCAGTACTTCTGGATAATCAGACAAGTGGGATTGCTTCCCTGTATCCGGATTTGTGTAGACAGGAATGACAGCAATCATAAAAGGAATATCTCTGTCAATCAGAACATCAGCAACTGCTCTCAATTTAACCGGGTCAACAAGTGGATGGACGTCTTCCAGCCGAATATATCCTGGATGTTGGTGCTCATGATCCATGTTGAAAAAGGTATGGAGGACTTCACCGACCGGTATGGAGGAGTCAGACATCAAATTCGTGACCCCGATATAGTAGGAGTTCTCTTGTTTTGTAATCATGGGATGAGTATGATCGCCTCCAACCGCTTTTACCAGGACATCTGATCCCGGCCCTGGTTTGATGGAGTGAATGCTTTGAACAGAACTGTTAAACTTAGTGTTTTCGTTCTGGGTTAAGTAAAAGCTGTGGACTGTTTTTTCACCGTTCGCCTCTGCAAAACGATAGCGGCTTCCCAATTGCTCCTGGTTATACCCGAAGACAGCTACCTTCCCCTCGTACTCATCCACTGCACGAATCCATACCTTAGGAAGCTGGTGCTTCTTCATTCCCTGGTAGACCAAATGAGTGACCCCGTTTAAATCACTTTTCTTAAATTCGTCCACACTGATTATCTTTATTTCTTTTGTAAAGTGGGTAAGAAGCATATCGAGTTTCCGCTGGTTTTCATCCATTTCTCCAGTCTCATTCGAATAAACAACCAGGACATCAGGCTCCTCAACATTGTTGTCTGCCAGAATGACGACGGGAGATAAAGCGGTCAGGAAAACGATCATGCATGACAGCCACCAAATTTTTTTCATAACTTATCTCTCCTGTGTTTTTTAATTGGTACAAACGTTCATTATAAAGAACTAAAAAATAAAAAAATTTACTGATCGTATTTTCGCCATCTGCTCTTTTGTATAAATGAGATAACTATTATCATAACTGCTGATGAAAACCCGATGATCAGTCCGCTCCAAGGCACAGATGCAAGGATGGAGAAAATGGTTGCTTTAGGTTGCTCCGGCACAGGTTTTTGCTCGTGATGTTCAGCCAGAACAACACCCTTCTTCTTCCATGTTAATTCTGCCTGTTGACTAATATCCTTCCACGCAATAGTTGGAACGTCGTTCATAGTTGCAATCATTTCTTCTAAACCATCAGGACCGAGGTAAGGGTGGTAGAAGGCACTCATTACGCTGTCTCTGGCTGCGGACAACTGGTGAATTCTCCGTTCCATATCTTCAATGGAAGACTGGGCATGTTTCTTGTATCGCAGCGTCTCCGGAATAAGAGCGATTCCTTTCAAGAATGATGGGGTGGTGAGGAAAGGGGACTCGTCCATGATTCTCCAATTGTCATCGCTTAATTGCAGTTGGCCCGTATAAAGAGTAAAGAAAGGACGGACACTCTCATACCCGTTTTGTGGAATCATATAATGGGAAGATTCAAAAGAAACAGGCTCCAAACCATGTAATACCAACTCTTCGGTTCCTTTTCTGATCCGTTCTTCAATTACTTCTTTTGGAAGTTGGGAGTCTTCTTCACAGCCTATGAATTCGAATCCGCTACCTGTTGGAAGAGAACATGCCTGATCTGTATATCCGTGTAAGACGATAGCTGCCCCCTGGGATTGAAGGTCCTTTAAAACTTGAAGGAGATCGGGAGCATCTGATAATCGGTAGCGCTCTCCTGTTTTTGGATTAACGTACACAGGAGTGACAGAAATCATAAAGGGAATATCGTTCTCCAGGAGGACGTGAGCCGAATCTTTCAACAATTTCGGATCGAGAAGGGGATGGACGTCTTCTAATCGGAAATAAGCAGGATGCTCCTTTAGGTGATCGATTTCTAGAATATAGTGAAGTACTTCCCCGAAAACTATCATGTCATCGAGGGTCAATTCGTCGGCAGCATAATAATAATAGTCTCCTTTTTGAAGGAGAAGAGGATAGTGTCTTCCCGCTGTAATCCATTCCTTCGTTGCATCCGAATTCTTAATGTCGGAAATCTCTCTTTTCTCTGGAAGTGGAAGAGTATGGTTATCCTGATTTGTGACTGTATATTGGTCCACTTGGACTGTTCCTTGATGATTAATGAAATGAAAAGGCCTGAATTGTTCGTAGTTATGACCAAAAGCAATTATTTTACCTGGGAATTGATTTATGTATTCCTTTACCTCTTTTGGAATTTTCAACTTCACTTCGCCGAAGTAAATCAGGTGGGTTGCCTCTTTTATATGGGATTCATTTAAATCATTGGCTGCAACGATTCGAACGTCCTTGGTAAAATGACCAGCTACCATATCCAAGCGGTGAATGTTTGGTCCCGGATCCTCTTGAGTCGATGAATAGACGACAAGAATGCTTGGCTGCACTTCTTCAGCTGCTACAGTTCCTGTTATCAATGTGCTGAGGAGTAGAACGCTCCATATAAAAAGAATAGTTAGAAAACGAGACACAAGCAGACCTCCTTTCATCGGGTGTTCTTTGTAGGATAATATCATTCTTTATAAAGAACAATACAGGAAAGGGGAAGATATTTCAATAATAGATATGTCAAAATAAAACGGATTTTTTTGTATAACGAACGATTTCGCATAAGAGTAAGCATATAAAAACTATCAAAATTCATAGAAAATTACTACATTATTCGACATAAATATAATTTGAATAATTTTGATATCTATTTTATAATTTAAATAGATTCGTAATAATGAACGAAAGTGTCACTGAGGCTGAAGCCTTATTTTTTTCGAAGGCTGTTCTTGTGAATGAACAGTCGGATTTTATGTCGCACAAATAGAAAACTAATAGAAGAGGTGGATGTTATGATCGATTTACACTGTCATATACTTCCAGGTATAGATGACGGAGCAAGCCACATGGAAGAAAGTCTTGAAATGGCCCGAGCAGCACTTAAGCAGGGTATCGAGACGGTTGTAGCTGCACCGCATCACCAAACATCTGAGTATTATAACGAACCACAACAGATCATAGAACAATGCAGGAAATTAAATGAACGTTTATATGAAGAGGGAATAGACCTTACTGTTCTGCCTGGACAAGAAGTTCGGCTCCACGAGGAATTCATAAAAGAGCTGGAGCAGGGAATGGTTCTTCCGATAAATGAAAAAAGCGGGTATTTATATGTAGAGTTTCCGGAGAATACTGTTCCGCATTATGCCAAGCAGATGCTCTACGACATGCAGATGGCGGGATATAAGCCTGTGATTGTCCACCCTGAACGGAACCGTACACTTCGGGAACAGCCGGACCTGCTCTATCACTTTGTTAAAAACGGCGCGTTCACGCAGTTATCAGCCGGGAGTCTTGTCGGGAGATTCGGCAGGGATTCCCAAAAGTTTGCTTATCAGATCATTGAACATAACCTTGGACACGTCATCGCCTCCGATGCTCATGACTCGAAGAAACGGGGGTTCTTCCTGAAAGAGGCGTATGATAAAGTAGGGAAGAAATTCGGAACGGATATGATGTATCAATTCATGGAGAACGCCCATGTCGTACTGGACGGAGAAATGGTCTTCACCAATCCACCGGAGCGCATCCGTGTGAAGAAGCGGCTGGGTTTATTCTAACGGGTATTTACGTATCAAGCATAGTCGACATACATTCGACGTCTTTGAAGCTAACGACCCAGAAGCCGTTAACTTCAAAGACAGTCTGAAAAAGCACACCATTTTGTGGTGTGCTTTTTATTTGAATAATAGTAAGAAAAAAACTCGGAAACATTTAAAAGTCTTGTATTTTTATGTAAACTGAATGAGCGAAGGAACTTATATTTTGTGGAGATAGGAAAAGTTTTAGAAGAGGAGTTGCGATATGAAATCTAGAAAACTATGGGCAATTCTCATTGTCCTTGCAGCGGTTTGTTTTGGAAGCAGTCACGTCATGGCGGAAGAGGATGCGTCTGTTAAGCTGATCGTTAAATACAAGGACAGGGTTACGACTCAGTCGACAGATCCGGTATTTCCTCTGGATGTAGTGGAAACGGACAAACGAAATTGGAAAGAGAAGAAAGAAGACCTTGAGCAGGATCCAGATGTGGAGTATGTGGAGCTTGATGCGAAAGTGTACTCGCAGGGTGCTCCAAATGATACGTTCTACCCCGATCAACAGGTAACCTTTCAGAGAATGAATGTAATAAAGGCTTGGAACCTTTATAAAGACGCTTCCGATGCAGAGCCTGTAGTCGCCGTCGTCGATTCAGGTGTGAACGCGTCCCACCCTGATTTAAAGGGACAGGTAATTAAAGGGACCAACCTTTTGGAAAGTGGTCAGAATCCAACAGACCATTATGGTCACGGAACACATGTAGCGGGGTTAATAGGTGCAGTTACGAACAATAAGACAGGAGTTGCTTCTTTATCAAAAGGTGATGTCAGAATTATGCCTGTCAAGATGATGGAAGAGAACGAAGGGAGCGTATCAGACCTTATTGATGGTATTGAGTATGCAGTTGATCACGATGCAGACATCATCAACTTGAGCCTCGGTACATATACCTACCGCTCTTCTTTGGAAGAGGCTGTCCAATATGCCGTCGAACATGGGGTGCTTGTCGTCGCTGCAGCCGGAAATGATGAGAAGAACGATACGCTTTATCCAGCGGCATTCGATCAGGTAGTCGCGGTTGGAAGCTACGACCTGAACAAGAAAGAAAAGGCCTCGTTCTCGAATTATGGTGCCGATATCGATGTCGTTACACCGGGAACGGATTTAATCAGTACATATTTGCAAGACGATTACGAATATATGGAAGGAACAAGCATGTCCACCGGCCATGTAAGCAGTCTGGCAGCTATGGTAAAGAATCAAGCTCCTTTCCTGACCGGACAACAGACGAAGCGTCTCATCGAACAGTCGGCATCCCCGGTAGCCGGTGCGTATGATTTAGGGAATGGGATGATTGATGCAGAGAAGACGCTCGCTCAGATTAAAGAATCTCACAGAATCTCAGGCGCCACCGCTGTCGATACGGCTGTCGAAATATCTAAACAGGGTTGGAATGAGCTTCAGCAGCAATCCTTGATGGTGGATGGACGTAAACAGGAAGGTAAATTTGTCATCCTCGCAACAGCCAAAGATTTTCCGGACAGCCTTGCTGTATCACCACTCGCCTCCTACTTGAACAGCCCGGTTCTACTGGAGAAGAAAGATAGATTATCTTCAACTGTTGCGAAGGAATTGAAGCGTCTCGGGGCAACCGATGTGATCATGGTAGGTGGTACCGTTGCTGTCCATCCGGATGTTGAGAAGGATTTGAAGGAAGCGGGATACCGAGTTCATCGCATCAAAGGTGCCGATCGTTACGAAACAGCGATTGCTGTCAATGAGCTGATTCCTTATGACACCAATAAAGCATTCGTTGTTTCAGGTCAGGAATTTCCGGACGCTCTTTCTGCTGCTGGGTACAGTGGGATGAAGCAGTATCCGATTATTTATGTGAAACAAAACAAGATCCCGGAGAGCGCCCGATCCTACTTGGAAGACCTGGGTATTACGAAAGCCTATATTGTCGGTGGAACGAATCCGGTTTCCAACGAGGTGGAAAAGGAACTGGAGGCTCTCAGCCCTTATCGGATATCGGGTGCCACACGTTATGAAACGAATGAAGCCATGCATCGCACCTTTGGAAATAAGCAGGCAGATACCCTCTATTTTACGACAGGTAGAAACTTCCCTGATGCCATGGCGGTGACGCCGCTTGCCGTCCAATCGAACAGCCCTGTCCTTTTGACGAACCAAAATAAGTGGACGACTATGGAACGCAGTATGAAGTTATTCGGAGAGCGCGCCGACTACCATATTATCGGCGGTTCAGAAGCAATCAGCATACCTTTGGCATGGAAAATCGACCGGGTTCTAATAAATTAGTAGTTTCTATAAAACTTTTCTTACAAACGAGTAGAAAAATTAACATTTTTCCTTTGCTATCTTTTTTGCAGGGAATTAGTAGTAGAAATTTAAGGTATAGAAAAGGCTGTCCATTTCGGATATCCCAGCCTGTGAATTCCGCGGTTAAAAAAGGCCTAACAACAGTTAGGTCTTTTTTATTAGGTAAATATTCTGAATTTAATAAATAGTTTGACCTTAATACAACTGTAAAGTAAAATTAATATTGTAATTTTTTGCAATATTTTAATAAATAAAGGAGGTGGAGGAAGGATTTAGTTTGTCAGATTACCAAGAAAACCAGGGAGGTTATTATTTTGGTGTCAAATAAGAAGAATATGAAGAAAAAAGCGCTGTCCGTCCTAGCCAGTGCGGCGATCGTAGCTTCTTCCTTTGCCGGAGTCAGTACATATAGTCCGGGAGCAGTACAGGCAGAAACGAAGGCTCCGAAGACGTTCAACACGCTGTTGAACCAGGAAGAAGTCCTGAAGCTTGCAAATAATGAAGCAGCTACACAGGAACTCGTAATCATCGGTAACGGGAAAACGGATGCTACGAAACAGTTGGAGAAGCTTGGCGTAAAAGTCAAACAAAATCATAAGAACTATGGTTATTTAGCCGATGTACCGACAAACAAAATATTGGATGTCGTCAAACTAGATTCCGTCCGTACGGTCGGAGAGAATGCTAAAGTGGAGCTTGCACCACTGGAGCCGAAGGAACTGAATGCCGATAAACAGAGTGCAGTCGATCCAAAAGCAGATGTCACTCCGGATCAATTGGAAACGCATCCAGCGACAGGGGTCGATGAAATTCAGGATAAGTTCAGCGGAGAAGGAATCCGTGTAGGGATCATTGACTCCGGTCCCGATCCAGGGCATGAGTCCTTCACAGAACAGCCGGATGACGCTGATTTTGCAGAAACAAGAAAGTTCGGTGACTCTAAGATAACTGAGGTCCGAGATTATACGATCTCTGATTTTCACGCAGCAAACACTGGTGTTTATCCCCTTGAAGACAAATACGCCGAATATCTGGAGAATGAACCATACGGTTATTTCTCAGAAGGTGATGTCGTCTTCATGGAAATTCCAGAAGAATTAGAAGATGCGTTTTCCTTGGATGAAATCAATCCAGATGGAGAAGATGCCTATTTCGGTAGCACCCATTTTAATGCGCTTGCAGACTTGAATGGGGATGGAAGCGAAGAAGTAGATGAAGACGGCAATCCTGTGATGGACAACTTCGGGGTGCTGCTTGTCGGTGATGAAGTGTACATCGATACAGATATCGACGGAGACTTCACGGACGAAACGGCTTATAAAGATGGTGAAGCAGGTACGTTCGATGTTGATGTGACAGACGAAACGGTCGGTGCCAACTTCCGAGTAAACGATATGAACCGTTATGAGGAAGACTTCGGCATTAAAACGGTCAACCTGTTTACGGACTTGAACGGCCACGGTTCTCACGTAGCAGGTATTTCCGCAGCGGATGGACCGCTACGCTCTAACGCGTATGGAGCAGTTGCAGGAGAAGGTGTCGCACCGGGGGCAGATATTGTCGGTATGCGTGTTTTCCAAGAAGACGGCGGTGCCTACACATGGAGCATACAAACGGCCATGATTGATGCGGCTCTACCGGAATCAGAAGGTGGGTTCGGCGTCGATGTTGCAAACTTAAGTCTCGGGTCTTCCCCTGACTTGAACGATGGTACAGGAAGCTACGGCGAGTTGATGACGCTGCTTTCCGATGATTTCGACATCGTTTTCGTCACATCTGCCGGTAATGCAGGTCCGGGGATCGACACGGTCGGGTCTCCCGGGGATGTAGGCAGTGTTATTTCTGTAGGGGCTTATATCAACTCGGAGATGTGGGCGAAAGAATATAACAACTTCCCATATGGAAAAGATAAAGATGGCAATCCACTTGATGGGGAAGGCTTATGGTACTTCTCATCTGTCGGACCGAACGAAGCCGGTGATCAGAAGCCGGATATCGTAGCACCTGGTTCTGCTTATGCCGCCCAGCCGGTTCACCAATATCAAGCAGAAGGCCAGACAGCATATGATGTCCTGCAGGGTACTAGTATGTCAGCGCCGTACGTCGCAGGTGCTGTGGCCGTTCTGAAGTCAGCGGCAGAGAAAGATCGTATGCCTTTTGATTACGAGCTTGCTCGTGAAGCATTGATCCAGACGGCGAGAGAGCTGGATGGTTATGATCGTGCTCAACAGGGTGGCGGCTTGATTGATGTGCCGGCTGCTTATGAGTATATGCGCGATAACTTCATCAGTGAAGTGAAGGATGTCGATGTCACTGTATTCCACGGCGAGAAAGTCGCCGGCGGACCAGGCCTATATGTCCGTAACAAAGACATCCCTGAAACAGTGGAAGTTCTTGTCCACAACACATCCGATGAAGCGAAGAAGTTGGAAGTGAAAGCTTCTGATGATTGGTTTACGCCTTCTGTTAAAGAGGTTTCTCTTGGTGCAGGAGAGTATAAGTATATTACGGTCAATTATGATGCCGAGAAGCTGAAGACGGGCGTCAACGCCGGAACGCTTACATTTGACGATCCTTCTACACCATACGTAGAAGCGCGCAGTGCCCAGACGATCGTTACAGGGTATGAGTTCACAAAAGAGAACAAGCACCGCTTCCGCGCGACGGATGAAGTGCAGGCCGCTCAAACAAAAGGATATACATTTGATGTAGATTCCGGTGTGAGTGAGCTTCGTTTCACGCTTGATGCCGTAACGGAGGGTGGCGAAGAGCAGGCGAGAGTCCGTCTTATGGTCTTTGATCCGGATGGAGTTCAAGTAAATGTACCTTCTACCGGCTATGCCGGCTATGACGGGAAGGACTTGGATGAATATGTCGCCTCTTCTCCTAAGCAAGGGGTTTGGGAAGTACATGTATACGGTGCAACCAATCCTGAACAAGGGAAAGAAATGAATAAATATACGTTGGATGCCGTTGCTCAGGACTTTGTCAGTGAGCCGGGACGTATAGATTTAGGTAAAGTTTCTTCTTCCGAGAAGATAGATAAAGAAGTTACTTTCACGAACTACATGAAGGATGCAAAAGACGTTAAATTTGAAACGGTCGGATTCACAGGACCGATCAAAGACACGATTAAGGGAACAGTGAAGCAGGATACGGAAGCATCCCAGGTGGATGGAGAAGTTATCGATATTGATATCGAGAACAACGTGTCTCTAAGTGTGGATGTTGCCCCGGCTGCCCCGGCTGATTTGGACTTGTTCCTATTCCGCGACGGAGAACTGGTAGCAGCCAGTGCGAGTGCTTCGGATAGTGAAGCTTTCTCTGTTAAAGGACTTCCGGATGGACAATACCAGATTGCTGTTGACTACTTCGGTACAGGTACCGCTTCTGTCGATTACACCTTGAATATGACAGAAGAAAAAGTCCTATCCTATGATTCCGAGGAGAAGGGTGAAGGATCCGTAAAAGCAGGGAAAGACGCTGCGAAAGTGGACGTTGGACAATCTGTAACGGTTCCTGTCTCCATTACGACACCGGAGAAATCCATCAAAGGATACTCCGCGCTTTACATGGTGGACAAAGCGACAGATGAAGTGCTCGATCTCGTTCCAATTACGACAGATGCGGATATTGTACAAGTGCTGTCCGGAAAAGAACGGGTAGGAACAGCTATTGAAATTTCTAAGGAACTTTATCCTGATGGCGGTGCAGATACAGTCATCGTAACCACAGGATTTAACTTCCCGGATGCTCTTTCTGCCGGACCACTAGCTTCCGCAGCAGAAGCACCGATCATACCGGTAAACAGTAAAGGTAAATTAACAGATGCAGCCCTTAAGGAAATCAAACGCCTTGGTGCGAAGAACGTGTATCTGTTAGGCGGTGAAGGTGCGGTTTCTAAAGAAGTGTTCAGCCAATTGAACACGATCAGCATCGCATCTGATAAGGTTGAACGTTTGTCAGGTGACACCCGTTATGAAACAAACCTTGCGATCGCAGATGAGCTGCAGAATTCCTTTGGATTCGAAGGCAACGGTGTCTTCCTTGCTACAGGTAAGAACTATGCAGACGCGTTAAGTGCCGCTTCTCTTGCCGGAGCAGAAGGAATGCCGATCGTCTTGACAGATGGTAAGAAGCTGTCTAAAGAAGCAATGGCCATCCTGGAAGATGAAGATGTCTATGTTGTCGGTGGAACTGGTGTTATCTCGGATGACCTGGTGAATCAAGTCGACAAGAAGGCTCTTTCCGTGGAACGCCTGTCCGGCACGAACCGTTACGGTACGCTTGTATCGCTGTTGAAAGAGTTCGGACCGAATACTGGTGAATTGTATGTGGCAAGCGGACGAAACTATCCGGACGCTCTCGCAGCAGCACCACTGGTAACAGGTAATGGAGGTTCGCTTCTATTGGTCGATCCAGAGAAGCTTCCTAAAGAATTGGATGCTTATTTGACGAAATACGTCTATACGACTGATGTTACATCCGTAACCGTTCTTGGTGGAGACGGCGCTGTCAGCCCGGCAGTTAAAGAAGCTCTACAGAAGAAAGTTACAGAATAAAGTAGTCGCAGGAGAGTACTTTCCCGAGTCAGGGAAGGTACTCTTTTTGTGTATAGATTTCGTTCGGCTCCTGATAATAGAAGATAAAGAAGATAGGGAGTGAACGAAATGTCTACTGTGGAACTTATCCTCAGGCTGTTACTTGCCTTTACGACGTTACTTCTTCTTACAAGGTTGATGGGGAGGAAAGAGATATCCCAGATGACTTTCTTTAATTTCGTTTCGGCAATCTCTGTCGGCACAATAGGAGCTTCACTTGCCATTGATTCTACCCTGAGTGTTCGGAACGGCATCATCGCTCTTCTTGCATGGAGTGTCTTTACCGTTCTGCTCGGTTATTTGGATCTCAAGTCAAAGCCTATCAGGGAAGTGATGAACGGGCAGCCCATCATCTTGATTAAAGATGGAAAGATAGAAAAAAATGCCTTAAAGAAAGCACGCCTGGATTTGGATGCGCTGCGGGTATTGCTGAGGAAAAAGAATGCATTTGCGGTCGCTGAGGTTGACATGGCTGTGTTTGAAATCGACGGTACGGTTTCTGTCCTGAAATACCAGCAGAATAGAACGGCTACGAAAAGGGATACCGGTACTCCACCAATCAGAAAAGTGTACCCTGCGCCGACGACTTTAATAGCAGATGGAAGAAAGATTGAATACAATTTGAAAGAATTGGGCATTACAGAGCAGTGGCTGGATGCAAGGTTGGCAGACAGTGGTGTGCAGGACATAAAAAATGTCTATTATGCAGAAGTACAGGAAGATGGAAAACTCCATGTAGATTGCAGCGAATGAAAATGAAACACCTAAAAAAGCCGCCTGTTTTTCCAGGTGGCTTTTTTAGGTGTTTCATATGGATATTTCTTCAAAAGTTGTTGTATTTTTAGAAAATTTCAAATAATATAGAAGTAACATACTAACCGGTAGGTATGTGTATCGATGAAGAGGGGGAAAAGTTATGCATTTACGTTTGACCGATGAACAGGAAATGGTCAGAAAAACAATACGAAAATTTGTGGAGAAAGAATTGATACCTCTTGAAAATGATGTGCTTAGAAATGAACGGGAAGGAAAGCCCAGTCTTCCTGCCGGGAAATTGGAGGAGCTGCAGCAGAAAGCGAAGGATGCCGGGTTCTGGGGCATAAATACCCCTGAAGAATATGGAGGAGCTGACCTCGGTCAGATGATGCTCGCCATCGTCATGATGGAGGTTTCCCGCACGTTCGTTCCGTTTCAGTTCGGTGGTTCTGCAGACAATATTCTTTACTATGGGAACGAAGAGCAGAAGGAGAAATACCTGCTCCCTACCATCAATGGAGAGAAGAAATCCTGCTTTGCCATGACAGAACCGGGGGCGGGATCGGATACGAGGAACATAAGGATGACGGCCGTGAAAGATGGAGACGACTGGGTGTTAAACGGGGAGAAAACATTCATCACTGGTGGAAACGAAGCGGATTTCGTCATGGTCATCGCCATCACGGACAAAGAGCTTCACCAAACGTCCAACGGAAGGGAAGGAGTCACCTGCTTTATCGCTGACCGTGATATGGGGTGGAAGTCTGAATATATTCACACGATGGGAGAATGGGGACCGGCGGGGCTTGTTTTCGACAATGTACGTGTCCCGGAAGAAAATATTCTCGGTGAACTTCATAAAGGATACGATCTCGGCTTGGAATGGATTGGCTTCGCCCGCTGGATCGTTGGAGCACGGGCGGTCGGCGCAGCAGAACGTCTTCTCAATATGGCAATCGACTACGCCAATGAGCGGGAAACCTTTGGTAAGCCGATTTCAACGAGACAGGCGATCCAGTGGCAGATTGCTGATTCCGCAGTAGAGATTGAAGCGGCGAAGTGGCTGGTGTTAAACGCTGCGTTCACCCTGGATCAGGGGGAAGATAACAGACATTATGCTTCGATGGCCAAACTGTATGGGGCTAACATGGGAAACAACGTTATCGACCGCGTCTTACAGATCCATGGCGGCATGGGGTATACGAAGGAACTGCCGATTGAGCGCTGGTACAGAGAAGCGAGGCTTTGGAGGATTTACGACGGAACAGATGAAATTCAAAGGCTGATCATATCTCGAAATTTACTTAAAG
The DNA here is from genome assembly GCF_000469135.2 of Bacillus sp. SB49. Taxonomy (NCBI): domain Bacteria; kingdom Bacillati; phylum Bacillota; class Bacilli; order Caryophanales; family Bacillaceae; genus Bacillus; species Bacillus sp. SB49. The sequence continues at coordinate 2,882,694 of NZ_CP048117.1, read as the reverse complement.
GGCATGTGAAAATTGGATAAAGGAGGGGAAGCATCATGGCGGACAGATTTAAGAATCGTGTCGCTTTTGTAACCGGTGGAAGCCGCGGGATCGGCAAGGGTATTGCCAAACACTTGGCATTGGACGGTGCAAAAATCGCTGTCATCGATATTAATGAAGAAGCGCTGCAGGAAGTAGAAGCAGAATTTAAAGAAGAAGGACTTGAGCTGTACACGAAAGTCGCGGACGTCAGTGATTTCAGCCAGGTGGAAGATGCGATGCAGGAAGCCTATAAGCGCTTTGGATCGATCGACATTCTTGTCAACAATGCTGGTGTAATCAAAGATAATATGCTGTTTAAAATGACAGCAGAGGACTGGGATACAGTCATGAACGTTCATTTGAAAGGGTCGTTCAACGCTGCCAAAGCTGCACAAAAGTACATGGTTGAAAGTAAATACGGAAGAATTATAAACATTTCCTCCACGTCTGCATTAGGAAACCGGGGACAGGCAAACTATGCCACAGCGAAAGCCGGCCTGCAGGGGTTTACAAAAACGCTTGCCATTGAGCTTGGAAAATTCGGCATTACCGCAAATGCCGTTGCGCCGGGATTCATCGAAACAGAAATGACGAAGCAGACGGCTGAAAGGGTAGGAATTTCTTTTGAAGAAATGATTCGCTTAAGCGTTCAGAATATACCGGTAGGCCGGAGCGGGCATCCGGAAGATATTGCGAACGCAGTGGCGTTTTTCGCTGACGAAAAATCTTCGTTCGTAAGCGGGCAGGTCATCTATGTCGCCGGTGGCCCGAGAAACTAAAAGGAGGATACCTATGTTTAAACATGCGGTCGGAAAGAAATCCGAAAAAGTGAAGAACACGGTAGAGCGGGGAGCGGTCATCAAGTTCGCCGAGGCAATCGGTGACCCTCACCCTGTTTATTTGGATGATGTCGCTTACACGCGTAATATTGCTCCACCAACATTTCCGAGAGTGTTTGATTATGGAAGCGTGAAGGGTCTGGATCTTCCCGCTAAAGGGCTTATCCACGGAGAGCAGCACTATCATTATGAGCGCCCGCTGTTCGTTGGGGAGGAAGTGCTCTGTTATACGGTCATCGAAGATTATTACGAACGGAGCGGCTCCAGCGGCAATATGGGATTCTTGAAAGTGAAAAAGTATGGAGAGGACTTGGAAGGTCGTTTGATTTTCTCAGAAGAGCAGACAGCGATCATTACGGAAGCGGTCAGGAAGGAGATGCGCGTATGACGAATTGGAAAGCTGGGGAAACCCTCGATACGGTGACGATGAAACCGGTAACGAGGCTGGATTTGATCAAGTATGCAGGAGCATCCGGCGATTACAATCCGATCCACACGATCGATAAGGAAGCGGAACGGGCAGGACTTCCGGGGGTGATCGCTCACGGCATGTGGACGATGGGGAATTTGTCCAAGCTGTTTACTCCTTACTATGACCAAGGCTTCATCCAGGATTATTCCATCCGCTTCAAGGGCATGGTGTTCCTTGGTGATGTGCTCACCCTTCATGCGGAAGTGGAAGAGGATACGGAAGAGAAGACTACGTTCCGCGTGTATGCAAGGAATCAGAAAGAAGAAGATGTCATCAAAGGGAATGTTGTATTTTGTAAGCGTTTAATAGAAGCGCCTATTCATTAAGGAGGATGTTATATGTACTTTGAACATTCCGATAAGGTAAAAGCCTTGCAGGAGAAGTTGAAGGAATTCATGGATACACATATCTACCCGAACGAAGCGATCTATGAAGAACAGCTTGGAAAACAGGATCGTTTCGAAAACATTCCGCCAATCATGGACGAATGGAAGCAGAAGGCCAAAGAAGCAGGGCTTTGGAACTTGTTCTTACCGGACAGCGAATATGGAGCAGGTTTGACGAACATGGAGTATGCTCCACTGTGTGAAATTATGGGACGTTCCTTCGTCGGACCGGAAGTGTTCAACTGTGCGGCACCTGACACAGGTAACATGGAAGTGCTCGTCCGATACGGAACGGACGAGCAGAAGAAGCAGTGGCTTGAACCGTTATTAAACGGAGAGATCCGTTCCTGTTTCTCGATGACCGAGCCGGATGTTGCTTCATCGGATGCTACGAATGTGCAGACGAGTATCACGAGGGTCGGGGATGAATATGTCATCAACGGAACGAAATGGTGGTCCTCCGGAGCAGGAGATCCTCGTTGTAAAATCAGCATTTTAATGGGTAAAACGGACCCCGATGCACCGAAGCATGAGCAGCAGTCGATGATTCTTGTTCCACTGGATACAAAAGGCGTCACTATCAAACGGATGCTTCCGGTATTCGGTTATGACCATGCGCCTCACGGTCATGCGGAGATAGAATTCAAGGATGTGCGCGTTCCGGCCACTAATTTGCTTTGGGGAGAAGGAAAAGGATTTGCCATCGCACAAGGCCGTCTCGGCCCGGGACGTATTCACCACTGTATGCGCACAATCGGTGCAGCAGAACGCGCGCTTGAACAGATGTGTGCACGTGTTCAGGAACGTACAGCGTTTGGAAAGAAAATCGCGGATCAAGGAGTTGTTCGGGAATGGATCGCTGATTCACGGATAGAAATCGAACAGGCCCGTCTTTTGACACTGAAGGCTGCGTACATGATGGATACAGTTGGAAACAAGGAAGCAAAATCGGAAATCGCGATGATCAAAGTAGTGGCACCCAACATTGCCTTGAATGTCATCGACAGAGCCATCCAGGCTTTCGGTGCTTCCGGTGTCAGTGAAGATCAGTCCCTTGCCGCAAGCTGGGCCAACATCCGCACCCTTCGTCTTGCGGACGGTCCGGATGAGGTACACCGGCGTGCGGTAGCGAAGTATGAACTGCAAAAAGCTTCAAAGAGGAGCGAAGTCCATGCACGCTAAAGACCTTTTCGATTTAAGCGGCAAAGTAGCCGTCGTTACCGGAGGTGGTCGCGGGCTTGGGAAGCAGATCGCGCTTGGCTTGGCCGAGTCAGGTGCACATGTCGTCGTTTGTTCAAGGAAACTTGAGCCCTGTGAACAAGTGCGTGATTTGCTTAAAAAAGAAGGGGTCGATGCGCTGGCGTTCGAGTGCGACGTAACAGATGCTTCCAGCATTCAGCATGTGGTCGATCAGACCGTCGATCATTTCGGCCGCATTGATATTTTGGTCAATAACAGCGGGGCGACCTGGGGAGCACCAATGGAAGAAATGCCGCTTGCAGCCTGGCAGAAGGTCATGGATGTGAACGTCACAGGAACGTTCCTCATGTCCCAGGCCATAGGAAAAATAATGCTGGAACAAGGAGAAGGAAACATTATTAACATCGCTTCCGTAGCTGGAATGAAAGGGTCTGATCCGGAACAAATGGATACAATCGGTTACAACTCAAGCAAAGGTGCCGTCCTTACGTTTACAAAAGATCTTGCCGTCAAATGGGGTCCCCGTGGTATCCGCGTTAATGCGATTGCACCTGGATTCTTCCCGACGAAAATGTCCAAGGTTCTGATGGAGCGGGGAGAGGATACGTTTCTTAATCGGACGCCTCTGCGGAAGTTCGGCGGCGATGATGATTTGAAAGGAACGGCAATATTCTTAAGTTCACGGGCGTCGAACCATATTACAGGGGATGTCGTCATCATCGATGGTGGTTCTCACGCTATGTGACATTTTCGAAGGGAGTGGAGTAATTGGGGAATAGAGATGCAGTGATCGTATCAGCAGTCCGGACGGCCATTGGAAAGCAGGGAGGTTCTCTTGCAACCGTACCGGCGCATGTTCTTGGTGCAGAAGTTATTAAGGAAGCCGTGAAGCGTGCGAAAGTCAATCCCGAACAGATTGAAGACGTCATTTTCGGTAATGTTTTGAGCGGGGGAGGAAATATTGCCAGATTTTCCGCCCTGCAGACAGGGTTATCAATGAAAATCCCCGGATTGACGGTGGACCGCCAGTGCGGGTCCGGGGTGAATGCTATTCACTTAGCTGCTCAAGCCATTAGATCTGGAGACGGAGATGTATATGTCGCTGGGGGAACAGAAAGCATGAGCAGGGCTCCTTATCTGATGGATCGGCCGGAGCGTCCCTACAGTCCTGTCCCCCCATCGTTCCGATCCTCACAGTTATCGCCGAAGGAGATTGGAGATCCACCCATGGGAATCACGGCAGAAAACCTTGCCGAACAGTACAATATATCCCGGGAGGATCAAGATGCGTTTGCCCAGCGTAGTCAGGAGCGGATGGGGCTTGCCATGGCAGAAAGGCGGTTCGATGAACAGATTGTACCTCTTCACATTCCAGTGCGGAAAGGTGAACCGGTCGAATTTAAACAGGATGAACATCCACGACCGTCCTCAACGATTGAGGGGATGGCGAAGCTGAAGCCTGCATTTGCTCAAGGGGGCAGTGTGACGGCAGCGAACAGTTCCGGGTTGAACGATGCCGCTGCTGCATTAACCCTTATGTCGCGTGAAAAAGCGGAGGCGGTTGGAGTGGAGCCGCTCGCAAAAATTGTTGCCTGTACGGTTGCCGGCGTTGACCCTAACATTATGGGGATAGGTACGGTTCCCGCCACACAAAAAATCATGGAGCAGACGGGATTATCACTGGCTGACATGGATGTCATTGAAATTAATGAGGCGTTCGCAGCCCAGGTTCTTGCCTGTCAGGCGGAATTGAAAATGAATATGGAGAAGGTGAACGTTAACGGCGGAGCCATTTCTCATGGCCATCCACTTGGTGCGACCGGAGCGATCCTGACGACGAAAGCAGCCTATGAGCTGAAACGCATCGGTGGAAGATATGCGTTGATCACGGCTTGTATCGGAGGCGGCCAGGGGATATCGATGATCATCGAACGTGATTGACGAAATCCGTCGCTTTTTCCCGATTTAGGAATGTTATAATTTATATCATCCCTAAACGAGAGGATCGTGTTTTTCTATGCGAGATAAAATCATTCATACCAGTATCCACCTTTTTGATGAAAAAGGATTTACCGAAACGTCTCTGCAGGAAATCGTGGAAGAGATCGGTGTAACAAAAGGTACCTTTTACTATTATTTCAAAAACAAACAGGAGCTTTTGACGGTCATCCATTTGGACTTCATTGAATTTCTTTTGCGGAACCAGGAGGAGATTCTGCATGACGTCTCGAAAGATAGCAAGCAAAAGCTCCGCAGCATGATTTATATGAGTATCCACAGCATTAAGGATCGAAAGCAGAGTGCCCGAATCTTTTTCCGTGAAATGCGGAATCTGGGTCCGGATTACTTGGAACCGATTATTGAAAAGAGGGACCAGTTCCGGGTGAATGTCCAAAAGGTAGTCGAGGAAGGAATCTCGAACGGGGAGTTCGAGGAAGGGATGAATCCGGATATGGTGACACGTGGAATTCTTGGTATGACGAACTGGAGCTATTATTGGTTTGATCCAACCGGGAAAGTTTCTGAGGAGGATCTCACTTCCATTTATCTTGAAATGATTTTGAACGGAATTGCAAAATCATGATAGCTCTTTAAGAGCTATCGCCATAACATACTGACTAGTCAGAAGGGGTGAGGAAGTGGAGCATGAGAGTAAAGTGAGGGTCCGTTTCTGCGAGACGGATATGGCTGGACACGTCAATAATACAAGCTACTTCATCTACTTGGAAGAGGCACGGGGAAAGTTCTTTCAAGATATTTTCCCGAGCCACTTGAATACAGTTGGAACGTTCATCCTTGCAACAACGACGTGCGATTTCGTCAGCCAGGCCTATTTCGGACAGCCGCTTATTGTCCAGTCCTGGGTATCTGATATCGGCAACAGCAGTTTTTCCTTCGGGCATCGGATCATCGTCGAAGGAACAGAGGAGCTGGTAGCGAAAGCGAGTGCCGTCATTGTTCATTTCAATTATGATAAGCAAATAAGTGAACGGATTCCCGATGAGCTTCGCCTTTTACTTGACGATTGTCTTATGACGGAAAGGAGTGGGAGCCGTGGGAAGATTTGATTCCACAGTCGCCGTCGTGACCGGAGCCGGCAGCGGAATCGGAGCAGCGACTGCTATGAGACTGGCTGAAGAAGGAGCGGTTGTGGTCCTTGTAGGACGGACGACTTCCAAGCTTGAGCATGTGGCAGCGGATATTCAGGAAGCGTTCGGAGCGCGAAGAGCTTCGATTTATCAAGCAGACGTTTCCGAAGAGGAGCAGTTAGCTGGTCTTGCTGCTTTTCTCTACGAAACATATGGGAACGTGGATGTTCTGGTTAACAACGCGGGAACCTCCGGGAAATCTTCTATTCTGGAAATGGAAGCGTCAGAATGGGACCGCATTCAGGACGTGAACCTGAAGAGTGTCTTCCTCGTATCGAAGGCATTGGCACCACTGATGATGGAGAAGGAAAGTAGAAAACGGTCGATTGTGAATGTTGCTTCTTTGTCCGGACATAAGGCAGGAGCGAAAATTCCGCATTACAGTTCATCAAAAGCCGCGGTCATCAATTTCACGAAAGCGCTGGCATTGGAGTTCGCAGATTCCGGTGTACGCGTCAATTCCGTTTCTCCCGGATTTGCAGTGACATCGATGACCGAAGAAGGGTTGAAAAATGAAAAATTTGAGAAGTCTATTCAACGTCATACAGCATTGAAAAGGGTAGGAAAACCGGAAGAGATTGCAGCCGTCATCTGCTTTGCAGCTTCCGAAGAAGCATCCTATATGACAGGCACCGATTTGCTGGTCGATGGAGGATGGATGATCAGCTGAATTTTCGCCCCGTTTAGAAAGCGCTTACAGAAAAGTCTTGTGAAAAAGGAAGAAGGAGGACTATGTATGCACACGAAACATTATGAATTCTGGCCTAAGCTTACGAAGTCACTGACCATTCCGGAAACCTCGATATATGAAAACCTGCAAGTGTCCGCACGCCGCTATCCGAAGCATGCGGCCATTTCTTATTATGGCACGACTATACCGTATGAGAAGCTGCTGGGGGAAGTTGATGCCCTTGCCGGATATATGCAGAAAGAGTGGGAGGTCAAAAAAGGGGATAAAATCCTTTTATTGATGCAGAATGCCCCTCAGTATATCGTCAGTTTTTTTGCCATTCTGCGTACAGGAGCTGTTGTCGTTCCCATCAATCCGATGTTGAAAGCAGAAGAGCTCGCGTTTTATGTGAAAGACGGAGCCATCGAGCATGCCATTGCAGGTCAGGAGCTTATGTCCGTCGTGGAACCGCTGCTAACATCTACGACTTTACATAGCATTCTGTCTGCGGCGTATTCCGATTATCGCGGGAAGAAGGATGAAGAACTCCAGCCGCAGGAAGTAACAGCAGAGAAAAGGGTATTCGAATCGGAAGCGATTACCCTCTGGAGCGATGCTCTGGAGCGGGAGCATACACCGATAGATGTCGATGTCCGCGCAGAAGATCTTGCCGTCATGCCTTATACTTCGGGAACGACAGGGCTGCCGAAAGGATGTATGCATACGCATCGTACGGTTCAGGCAAATACACTCGGTGCCTTCTATTGGTCCAGGACGACGATGGATTCCAAGTCGCTCGCGACGCTTCCATTCTTCCATGTTACAGGTATGGTCCACAGTATGCTTATGCCTGTCTATAGTGGCAATACCGCAGTCGTAATGACGCGGTGGAACCGGGAAATGGCAAGACGGACGATCAGAGATGAAGCATGCACGCACTGGGTGACAATCAGCACAATGCTTGTTGATTTTCTTGCCAATCCGGAAGTGAAAGCAGAGGATTTGACCACTCTCTACGCCATCTCCGGCGGAGGAGCATCCTTTCCAAAAGCGCTTGGTGAAAAACTGTACAAGCTTACCGGCCTCGAATTTGTTGAAGGATACGGTTTGTCCGAAACAATCGCCCAAACCCATTTTAATCCACCGGATCGTCCGAAGATGCAATGTCTCGGTATTCCATCGTTCAATGTGGATGCGAGAATTATAGATCCTGCGACCTTGGAGGAGGTCGGGACGGGAGAAGTCGGTGAAATCGTTGTGAACGGTCCACAAATCATGGTCGGGTATTACAATCGTCCGGAGGAGAACGAGCATGCGTTTCTTGATATGGACGGAAAGAGCTTTTTCCGAACGGGGGACATCGGCCGGATGGATGAGGAGGGCTATTACTTTATCGTCGATCGACTGAAACGAATGATCAATGCTTCAGGGTATAACGTATGGCCGACAGAGGTGGAATCCGCTCTCTATGATCATCCCGCTGTCCAGCAGGCGTGTGTCGTCGGTGTACCGGATCCGCGTAAAGGAGAAAATATCAAAGCGTTCGTCATTCTGAACGAATCCTACGAAGGTGATATTACAGAAGAAGAAATCATTGCATGGTCGAAAGAGAGAATGGCCGCTTATAAATATCCGCGGATGATTGAATTCATCCAGGAACTTCCGATGACCAACAGCGGAAAGATTTTGTGGCGGAAACTGCAGGAGGATGAACGCAAAAAGGTCGAAGCCAATCAAGAATCCTGAACACCGATGCCCCGGGCGGCCGGGGCATATGCTTAAAAATCGAGCGTAAAGGGGAAGTTTCATGGATATTCTGATGCAACAGTTGTTCAATGGCTTGACAATCGGAAGTGTCTACAGTCTGGTTGCCCTTGGTCTCACCCTTGTTTACGGTATTCTTCATATTCCTAACTTTGCTCACGGTGCATTATATATGCTCGGGGCGTATGTCACTCTGACTATGATGCTGCTTTACGGTGTCCATTACTGGGTTGCTATGGCCGTCTCCGTCCTCGTTGTCGGTCTGCTTGGTGTACTGATGGACCGGATTGTATTTCATCCGCTCCGTAACGCCCCGCCGATCCATGACAAAATTGCCGCCATCGGAATCCTGTTATTTTTGGAAGCTTTCGCTCAATTAATTTGGGGAGCAGATTACCGCACGATGGTTACCCCATATGGGCAGGTCGTCGATATTTTTGGAATGACGGCGACGGTGCAGCGGGTGCTGATCAACGTTGGTGCCATTGTTGTCATGGTCCTCCTCTATTTGTTCCTGAAAAAGACATACGTCGGAGCGACGATTATCGCGATGGCTCAGAATCGGGAAGGGGCACACCTTGTCGGTATCAACACAAACAAAGTTGCCATGCTGACGTTCATGATCTCAGGCGCGCTTGCCGCCATTGCTGCTTCCTTGTCTGCACCGATTAACCTCGTTTTTCCGGGAATGGGCCACCTCGTTATATTGAAGGCATTTGTCATTATTATCATCGGTGGTATGGGCAGCGTCCCGGGGGCGATTCTCGGCGGCTATATTCTTGGCTTTACCGAGAGTCTCGGTGCAACCTATATATCCAACGATTATAAAGACATTATCGCGTTTCTGCTTCTGGTCGCCATCTTGTCCATCAAGCCTAAAGGTTTATTTGCAAGGGAGGGATTTTGATTGGGAGCGCTTCTTAAACAACGGGGCTGGATTATTGGGTTCATCCTCGTCGCTGTTTTGTTTCCCTTCGTTCTGAATAACGGTTATTTCCTTCATGTATTGACTTTGGCCTTCATATGGATGATTGCGGTCTATGGGTTGAACCTGCTCGCTGGTTATACGGGATATCTGTCCCTTGCCCATGCCGGCTTCTTCGCTGTCGGAGCTTATGCTCTGGGACTCCTCACGGTCAAGGCAGAACTCAACTACTGGCTGTCTCTTCTGCTTGCCTGCCTGATCACAAGCGCCATCGGCTGTCTCGTCGGATTAATTGCTCTTCGGACGAGAGAACACTTCTTTGCGATCTACACGCTTTGTGTCGGTTACATCATCTACCTTGTCATTGATAAATGGGACAGTCTCACAGGCGGTGTCCGCGGTTTGATTGGAATCCCCGCCCCCTCCGCAATTGGACCATTGTCATTTGACACACCACTCTCTCAATATTACTTAATCCTATTTTTTCTTTTACTCACCATACTCGTTATGTACCGCATCGTACACTCGCTGACCGGCCGTACTTTTATAGCCATCCGTAATGGGGAGGATCTTGCAAAAACTATCGGTATTTCGACCATGAAGAATAAGCTGATTGTCTTTGTCCTGTCTGCCTTCTTTGCTGGATTTGCCGGTGCTCTCTATGCATCTTTCATTCGATTCATAGGTCCTGATATTGGCTATATGACGGTCATCTTCGACTTGTTGACGTACATGCTTGTCGGCGGGATCGGCACTTTAGCAGGACCGATAGTCGGTACGTTTCTCATCGTAGCCCTGTCCCAGTCGCTTCAATTTCTGCAGGATTATCGAATGCTGATCTTCGGTCCACTCCTCACCCTGTTAATCATTTTCTATCCGAGGGGGATTGCCGGAGCTTATATGGACTGGCGCGTAAAGATGGGGTCGAAGAAGCGGTCGGAAACGAAAAGGCGCCAAGCGTATTTCGAACCACAGGAAGAAGAATCGGAACAAAAAGTGAAGGAGGGATGAGGATGTTAATGGAAACGAAGGGGCTGACGAAACGCTTCGGAGGCCTTGTCGCTGTCAATGAAGTGGACTTCACAATTGAAGCAGGGAAAATCAATGCCATTATCGGTCCGAACGGTGCCGGGAAATCGACATTCTTCAATTTGTTAAGCGGGACCTATACACCGAGTACCGGTCAAGTATTCTACAAGGGAGAAGATATTACAAAGCTGCCTCCGAACAGGATTGCGAAGCTCGGAGTGGCACGAACCTTCCAAACCACTAATTTATTTGAACAGGCAACGGTGCTTGATAACGTCATTGTTGGACATCGTCTGAGAACGAATTCCAATCTGTGGGATGCCATTCTCCGAACGAAGCGATTCCACAGAGAGGAGAAGAAGTGTCGGGATAAGGCGATGGAAGTCCTGGAGTTTGTCGGACTGACGGACGTCCGCGACAAAGTTGCGGGAGGAATATCCCAGGAAGAAAAGAAACGTGTCGCTTTTGCTCTGGCACTCGCTACCGACCCGGAAGTGGTTTTTCTCGATGAACCGACCGCAGGTATTAACCCCGGGGAGACGGAGGGCCTGGCAGAGCTCATGCAGAAAATGGTCAAACGTGGTATTACTGTCTGTCTGATTGAGCACAAAATGAAGATGATTATGAAACTTGCAGGCAAAATCATGGTGTTGAATTACGGCGAGAAGATTGCGGAAGGGACAGCTGATGAAGTAATGAATAACCAAGCTGTCATCGAAGCCTACCTGGGAGGGAGTGCCAGTGCTTGAACTGTTGGATGTGACTGTGAAATATGGCGATCTTGCCGCTGTCGAACATGTCAATCTCCGCGTAGCGGAAGGGGAACTCGTTGTGCTCCTCGGTTCGAACGGTGCGGGGAAAAGCACTACTTTCCATACGGTGAGCGGACTTCATAAACCGAGCACTGGTACGATTCTGTTTGAAGGAAAACCCATTCAAGGGACAGCTCCGGATAAAATCGTCCGTTCCGGTATTGTTCAGTGTGCGGAAGATCGAAAACTTTTTCCGCAAATGTCTGTGAAAGAGAATCTTGTAATGGGAGCATATGTGCACAGGAGAAAGCGGAAACAGGTTCAACAATCTTTGGAAGAAGCCTATGAGCTTTTTCCGATCCTTCGCGATAAGAAGGAAGATGCTGCCGGATCACTCAGTGGAGGACAGCAGCAGATGCTGGCCATTGGACGGGCTATGATGGCGAAGCCCAAGCTTCTGCTTCTAGACGAGCCATCCATCGGACTCGCACCGCTCATTGTCGAGCAAATGTTTGACGTCATCCGGAAGATTAATAAGGACGGGACAACGGTGCTGCTTGCGGAACAAAATGCCTATGCAGCTTTGAAGATTGCGGATCGCGGCTACGTATACGAAAGCGGCAGAGTTGTTGTCCAAGGAACGGCGGAAGAACTGCTGGCCAACGATACCGTAAGAAAAGCATATATTGGTGCGTAATCACAAGTCAGTTAAAAACCATAGGAGGATTATACGATGAAATCTATGAAACTATCGGTTTTGTTCGTGATGTTGGCGATGATGATGGTTATGGCAGGATGTATTGATAACCCGTCCACCCAGTCGGGAGGAGAAGGAGAGGCGGATGCAAAAACGAATGAGCCGGAAGTGAAGGACGGGGAGGAAGTCGTCCATATCGGATACAGTGGTCCTTTGAGTGGTCCTGCGGCCTACTATGGGGAAAGAACCTTGAACGGGCTTTCGATGGCAGTGGATGAAATTAATGAGAACGGTGGTTTTGAAATCGACGGACAGACGTATAAGTTCAACGTCGTTGCTCTCGACGACAAATACCTCCCGAACGAAACGGCAGCGAACGCTAAACGCATGCTTCAGGAGAATGACACACCGATCATTTTCTCTCCTCACAGCGGTGGAATCAAAGCAATGCAGGTCTTCAATGAAGAGGAAAATTTCTTAGTAGCCGCCTATTCCAGTGAGCCGGACATTACAGCAGCAGGCAATGAACTGACGGTAAGAATTCCGCCCAGCTATGATGGCTATTTGGAGCCGTTCACTAATTATGCCATGGAGAACCATGGGAAGAAGCTCGCAGCACTCCCTGCAGCGACACAATACGGAAAAGACTGGACGGAAGCACTTGTTCCTTACTGGGAGGAGCAGGGTGGCGAGGTCGTCTACAACTCCTCCATCGATTTCACAAAAGATACGGATTTCTTCACACTCGTGACAAATGCGCTGAAGGAAGATCCGGACGTACTCTTTATCGGAGGACCTTCGGAACCGACGGCGAAAGTAGCCAAGCAGGCAAGAGAGCTTGGTTTTGAAGGCGGATTCCTTGTCATGGACCAGGCGAAGTTCGATGAGATGAAAGTCGTTACAGAATCCTATGACATGTTGAACGGTTCTGTCGGAGTGCTTCCATTAGTAGATTCTGATTTTCCGGGTACGGCTGAATTCATAGAAAAATATGAAGCTGAACATGGGGAAACACCTGGATCGGAGGCCGGCTATCACTATGTTGCCACGTATATTTTTATGGAAGCAATGAAAGCAGCAGGCAGTGTCGATAATCCTGAGGCAATCCGGGCAAATATGCAGAAAGGTCTGGAAGCACTGCCGGAAGAGAAGCAGGTTTATACCATTGTTAAGTTGGATGAGAACGGTGGCTTCCATACCAATCTTCGTATCGGTGTCATTGAAGAGGGCAAAGTTGTCGACCTGGCTGTAGAATGACGGGATGGCCGGTTTTATCAGTAGACTGATAGACCGGCTTTTTCTTATATAGAAGGCAGAAAAAGGAAGGGAGAGCGGCAGATGGATTTCACCTTGGGAAAAGACGTGGAATTATTGAAGAAAAACGTCAGAGAATTTGTCCAGTCGGAAGTGGAAGCGGCAGCGGCAGTCATCGAAAAAGAAGACAGGATTCCCGATAAGATCTTGGAAGCTTCCAAACAGATGGGCTTGTTTGGTTTGAGTATACCGGAAGCCTATGGAGGACTTGGCATTGGAATGGTCGGTAAGTGTGCACTTTATGAAGAAATTGGAGCGACACACAACGGTTATACCACGATGATCGGTGCGCATACGGGTATTGGAACAGTGGGCATTGTCGAGATGGGAAATGATCTTCAGAAAGAAAGGTATCTTCCCTCTATGGCAAGGGGGGATTCGATTGGCGCATTCGCCCTTACCGAGCCGAGTGCCGGTTCCAACGCCTCCAATTTGAAGACGACAGCCGTCAAACATGGCGATACGTATCTGTTAAACGGAACGAAGCACTATATAACAAACGCACCTATTGCGGATGTGTTCACGGTAATGGCAGTGACCGATCCGGAGAAAGGAGCGAAGGGGATTACGTCGTTCCTCATACAGAAGGATTTTCCGGGCTTTCACGTAGGGGCAGTAGAACCGAAGATGGGGCTTCACGGCTCCCAGTCGGCGGAAGTCATTATGGAAGATTGTGAGGTGCCGGAAGCGAATGTTCTTGGAGAAATCGGTCAAGGTTATGTCAACGCGCTTAAGATACTTGCCAATGGCCGGGCAGGACTGGCTGCAAGGAATCTCGGCTCCTGTCAAAAGCTGCTCGACTTATCGATGCACTATACCCGGGAACGGGAACAGTTCGGCGTTCCAATCATTGATCATCAAGCAGTAGCTCATATGGTCTCGGAAATGGCGGTGGAAATAGAAGCACTTCGCGCACTGACCTACAAAGTTGCCTGGATGGTCGATCAAGGACAGAAGGTGATCAAGGAAGCTGCCATGCTTAAGTTATATGGTTCCGAGGTCTACAACCGCGTCGCTGATAAAGCGGTACAAGTCCATGGCGGGATTGGATACATATCCGATTACCCGATCGAACGATTTTACCGTGACGCCAGGATTACAAGAATATATGAGGGAACCTCTGAAATTCAGAAAAACATCATTGCGGGACAATTGAAGAAGGAATATGCCAGGTAGGAGGAATGAGATGGAAGACGTCGTCATTGTCAGTGCTGTCCGAACCGCAATCGGCCGATACGGGGGAGCGTTGAAGGACCAGCCCTCCTCAAGCCTAGCAGCGACTGTCATTAAAGCTTCTCTGGACCGTTCGGGAGTGGGAAAAGATCAAGTCGACGAGGTGATTTTTGGAGAAGTCAGGCAGACAACGGAAGCCTCCAATGTCGCAAGGGTCGCAGCTCTGCGTGCAGGAATTCCGGAAGAATCTCCCGCCTATACGATCAACCGCTTATGTGCTTCCGGTCTGCAGTGTGTCGCTTCCGCCGTCCAGCAAATCCTTTTCAAGCAGGCGGACATCGTTGTGGCAGGAGGAACGGAAAGCATGAGCAGATCACCAATATATCTTAGAAACGCAAGGTTTGGGGGCGACCGGACACACCTTGTCGACTCCAATACAGAAGCAGGGCAGCAACCTCATGAACTATATGGAAGTGGTCTTGGGATGGGGGTGACAGCGGAAAATGTCGCAGAGCGCTACGGTATTTCACGGAAAGAACAGGATCAGTTTGCTGCGGAAAGCCAGCGGCGGGCTGGAAGAGCTGTCAGCAACGGGAAGTTTAAGAATGAGATTGTTCCGGTTTCTTTAAATAAGCGGGGAGGTACCAGTATTTTTGAAACGGATGAATATCCACGTCCGGAGACAACGGAGGAGAAACTAGCCGCATTACCGACCGTTTTTAAAGAAGGCGGCACCGTAACAGCCGGAAATGCCTGTGGTCGTAATGATGGTGCAGCTGCACTAATTATGATGCGCGCATCAAAGGCTGAGGAGATGGGGCTGACTCCTCTCGCCCGGGTTGTGGATTGGGCTGCTTCGGGAGTGTCTCCGGAGATTATGGGGATCGGCCCGATACCTGCCGTTATGAAGCTTCTGCAAAGGACAGGGAAGAGAATGGAAGATATCGGCTTATTCGAACTGAACGAAGCGTTCGCCTCTCAATCCCTTGTTGTCATACAGGAGCTCGGACTGGACAGGGAACGCGTCAACGTCAATGGAGGAGCCATCGCCTTAGGTCATCCAGTCGGTGCCAGCGGCGCGAGGATACTTGTAACCCTGCTCCACGAAATGAGGAAACGTAACGAACAGGTAGGAATTGCTGCTTTATGCGCCGGCGGAGGACAGGGAATGGCATTGATGGTGGAACAAATCGACCAAAAAAGGAAGGGATGAGACGTATGAAGGAGAAAATGCTTCAATATGGAAAAGAAGGGAAGCTCGCATATTTAAGGATCGATCGTCCGGAAGTAAGGAATGCACTGAATAAACAGACGCTTGAGGAGATGAGTGAGGCACTGGATCGAGCGTCAGCCGATCCGGAAGTCGAACTCGTCGTCTTCACTGGAAGCGGGGAGAAAGCGTTCGCAGCCGGAGCGGATATTAGTCAAATGCCTGACAAGAAAGGCATCGATGCCTTAAAGGAAAACGATATGCAGCAAGTGTACGATCGTATCGAGAGTTTTGAAAAGCCGACGGTTGCCATGGTCAACGGTCTCGCCTTAGGTGGCGGATGTGAACTGGCTATGGCTTGTGATATCCGTATCGCTTCTTCTAACGCAAAGTTTGGTCTTCCTGAACTGAATTTGTCCATCATCCCCGGGGCAGGAGGCACCCAGCGGCTTACAAGGCTTGTCGGAAAAGGAAAAGCATTGGAAATGATTTTGACCGGAAAAGTCATCGAAGCAGAGGAGGCGCTTAGAATAGGACTTGTAACCGACATGGTACCGCCGGAGCACCTGAAAGCAAAAGTGGAGGAAGTGTCTGCAAAGATCCTCGCCAAAGGACCGTTGGCAGTCCAGCTTGCCAAGCTGACCGTACACATGGGAGCGGAGACGGATATGAAGACCGGCTTGCTTCTTGAAAAGCTGTCTCAGGCGATCCTGTTCAATTCGGAAGATAAAAATGAGGGGACCAAGGCCTTTATGGAAAAACGCAGAGCTGTTTTCCAGGGGAAATGAAGGGGGATAACTCCATGCTTGCTTCTGTTGATGATGTTCGTTTGAGTTTTGAACAAAGTCCTTATTTCCAGCACATTGGGTTTGAAATTATACGCTTTGAAGAGGGGGATGTTCTTCTGAAGCTTGCTGTGACAGATAAGCTTAGAAATGTAAACGGCACGTTGCACGGAGGCGTCCACGCATCCATGATCGACTTGATTCTCGGGATGACCATCCGTTCTGCGACCAAGACGCGCTGTTCTACTATAAACCTGAATGTCCATTATCTTGCACCGGTTTCTGGAGGCGATCTCTACGCCAAAGGAAAGTTGCTGCAGCAAGGCTATAAGATTGTTACTGCGGAAGCAGAAATGTATGACACGGAGGGTGTGATGGCTGCCAAAGGAATGGGGACGTTCAAGTTGATCAGATAAAAAAGAGGAGGGCCATGCGCCCTCCTCTCACTTATGGTTAAATAACCGTACGATTTGTGTGGTTGCTTGCTTCACATAGGCTTCTGCATGGTCCAGGCAGTCATCGAGTGTCCTGGGTCCTGGTACAATGGAGAAGCAGGCGGTGAATCGATCGTTGAGTTTTTCAATATCTCCATCCAGGCTTCCGGAGAGGAGAATGACCGGCTTTTTGTGCCGGTGGCATAGCTCGGCGATATACCCTGGTGCTTTGCCGTAAAGTGTTTGATCGTCACTCTGCCCTTCCCCCGTAATCACCAAATCTGCATGCCGGACCGCTTCTTCCAATTGGACGGCCTCTCCCACGAGTTGGGCTCCGGACGTAAGGATGCCGCCAAGCGCCAGGAAAGCAAATCCAAGTCCTCCTGCAGCACCTGCTCCCTTCTGATCCATCAGTGGATGACCTACTGCTTCTTCTACCAATTTCCCATAACACGATAACGCTTGATCATAGGCGAGTATCTGCTCTGTTGTTGCTCCCTTTTGCCTGCCATAAACGTGACTGGCCCCGGATTTACCTGTTAATGGATTATCGACATCACAGGCTACTTGAATCGTCGCTTCCGACACCCTTGGGTCGATGGTCGTAAAGTCCATATGCTCGACGTTATGTAAGTCTTTACCGAAGATACCTGCAGCCTGTCGGTTACCATCTAATGCTTTTATTCCAAGAGCCTGAAGCATACCGAGTCCCCCGTCATTTGTAGAACTGCCGCCGATTGCGATGATGAAGTCGCGCAGCCCCTCATCGAGCGCATGTCTGATTGCCTGGCCGATGCCGTAGCTTGTCGTATGATCAGGGTTTCTTTTGTCCTTTGGGACGAGAGGAAGTCCCGCGATGGCTGCACCTTCTATAATTGCTCTATCTTCCGTCTTGACATACCAGCCCGTCGATTCTTCTCCCAGGGGGCCGGTACATGGGAAGGAGATTTTTTCATGAGGAATAGAGGCTGCCAATGCTTCGATGGTTCCTTCTCCTCCATCCGCCATCGGTATAGCCCTGGTTTCTGTATCCGGTAGAACTGCGCGAATGGCCTGTTTCATCGCCTGACTGACTTCGATTGACGATAAACTGCCTTTGAATGAATCCGGTGCTAATACAAATTTCATGAACGGCAAGACTCCCTTCTTTTGCTTCCCTTTATTGTACCAGAGGAGATAGGTAAGAGTAGAAAATCCAATCGATTTGGAGTACAGTGGGGAGCGGAGAAAGGAGTATGGTAATGGTACAGTGGGATATTTTTATAGCATTTTTCCGAGTAGGCATGCTCGGCTATGGCGGCGGCCCATCTTCTATTCCTCTTGTGCATAAGGAAGTGGTCGAGAAATATAAATGGATGTCGGATGATGAGTTCGGGGACGTCCTTGCTCTTGCGAATTCCCTGCCCGGCCCGATTGCCACAAAAATGGCTGGATATATCGGTTATCGCGTGTCGGGCGTAGTCGGGATGATGAATGCACTGGTGGCTTCGGTCCTTCCAACCATCGTGTTGTTGATCATTTTCCTCACATCTTTAAATAACTTTAGAGATCAGGCATGGGTGTCCGGAATGACGAAGGCAGTCGTTCCTGTCGTCGGAGTCATGCTCGCTAAACTCACCTATGATTTTATGATAAAAGCGAAAGGACATATGGGATGGCTTCTTGCCATTTCGCTTGGACTTCTCTCGCTTTTCCTAATGGAATGGATGGGAGTTCACCCTGCTATACTTATAGCGGCCCTGTTGGCCTACGCACTGCTTCGTCCTCGTAAAAAAGAGAGGGGGCAGGCGTCATGATATTATGGAAGATCTTTCTTGCATTTTTCATCCCTGGTATCGTCGGTTATGGGGGAGGTCCTTCTGCCATTCCATTGACGGAAAACGAGATCGTTGACCGTTTCGGCTGGATGTCCGTTTCTGAATTTAGTGAAATGCTGGCCTTGGCAAATGCCCTGCCCGGACCAATTAATACGAAAATTGCCGGCTTAATCGGATATCAACAGGCTGGAGTATTAGGTGCATTTGTCGGAGTGTTTGCTACAGTTGCTCCGTCCCTGATTTTAATGATGTTCTTAATGCGTTTATTATCTAAGTTCAAAGACTCCCCGCGTGTCAAGGAAATGACGAGTTTGATCCGGCCGGTCATCGCTGTTCTGCTGGGAGTTATGGCTTTTGAATTCTTCCATAATTCTTATGAAGGTAGTGGTACCGTCCAGACAGCCGGACTGATTGTGGTCAGCTTTGTATTATTGGAGAAGGTTAAACTAAACCCTGCGTTCGTCATCCTCGGGGCTCTTATTTATGGTGCTCTCTTTTTAGGATGAAGGTATTGACAGAAATTTCAGTTAGTTGTACTATCAAATTAGAAGTAACCAGATAGAGAGGAAGCCCCTTTCATCAACCGGTTACAAAGAACGTTTCGTAAAATAAAAAATGAAACTGTAAAGACTGTCTCGTCTCTGCCGGATCCAGAGATGAATTCGCAGTATAAGCCAGTTTTCTCCTTAGAGAAGGGAGAAAACTGGCTTTTTTCGTTTCCAGGGCCCTGGATATCCTACTACTTAATAAATGGAGGAGTAAACATGTGTGCAGTAGAAATGAAGAAAGATAGTCTCCGTACTTTTGCTGGAAGAGGGTATAACATTGCGCCGCATCCGAAACACCAGCGATTATATTCCATTCAATTGGAAGAAGAAGTCGTTACCCAGTTCTTGAACGAAGTGCAGGATATCAGTGTGGAACAACTGGAGTATATACCCTACCAGCGTCTGATCGTGGCTGATGCTCTGATGCAATTGTTAGACGAAGACTTTCAAACGCTTGTCTGTACGATGCTTCACGACAGAAATTCCGGAGGCTTTACTATCGGATTACAGGGGCGTACGTCATCCACAGAGGATTATGTGAAGTTCTCGACAGCTCTTTCCCATCTTGCCGGAGTTCCTAACTTTGATGCCATGTCTAAAAAGTATTACGCACGCTTTTCCGTGAAACATACAGATGACAGTGATTCGTATCTTCGCCAGGCATATCGCCGCTTCACCCTTCATACAGATGGTACGTATGTCGATGAGCCAACGGACTGGCTCTTGATGATGAAGATGGAAGAAGAAAATGCGGTCGGTGGCAGTTCCCGTCTGCTGCACTTGGATGATTGGGAGGATTTCGATTACTTTTATAACCAGCCGCTGGGGAAACATCCATTTGTTTATAAGGCGCCGGCCAGTAAGAACGTGTCGGAGGAAGTTACGCGCAAAACATTTTATATGTGGAATAACAAACCTTGTATCTGCTTTATCGATCAATTTGTGTATCCCGAAACGATGCAGGAAGCTCAATACTTAAGTCAGTTATCCCGTTCAATGGAAAATTCGGCTGGAGTATTGGAGCTGGAACTGCCGGTCGGAGACTTGGTTATGCTCAACAACCGCTTTTGGCTGCACGGGAGAGCCGGTTTCGAGAGGAATGAATCCCTGCACCGAGAGCTGCTCCGACAGCGCGGGAGGTTCTTACAATAAGGGGGAATGCAGATGTATGATTATGGAATCATTGGTGGAGGAATTGTAGGATTATCGACTGCCTATGCACTGATGCAGGAACATCCACATGCAAGGATAATCGTTATCGAGAAAGAAAAAGAAATAGCAGAACATCAAACGGGCAGAAACAGCGGCGTCATCCATTCCGGGGTTTACTACCAGCCGGGAAGTTTAAAAGCGAAAATGGCCGTTCAGGGTCGGAACAGTATGGAAGCGTTCTGCAGGATGCATAACATTCCACACGATATCTGCGGAAAGGTTCTGGTAGCGACGGAACAGGAAGAGCTGCCGCGTTTAGAAGCGCTTTACAAACGAGTTCAGGAAAATGGGCTGAACGTGACAAGGGTGGACAAGCGGGAACTAACCGCTATTGAACCTCATGTCGCCGGGCTTGCCGGGTTAAAGGTTCCTTCCACCGGAATCGTCGATTATAAGCAGGTTAGTCACAAATTAAAGGCTCTGTTGGAAGGCGGCGGCGCAGAATTTTTAATGGGAGAAGCCGTCCGTTCCATCAACGAAGGACCCGAAGATGTGAACATCGAGACAGAAAAGAAGACGATACGTACGAGGTACATGGTCAACTGTGCAGGACTTTTCAGTGATCGACTTGTAAAGATGGCAGGTATTCACACGGATGTAAGAATCATTCCTTTCCGAGGGGAATATTTCGAATTGACACCTGAGAAGGCTCACCTGGTGAAAGGATTAATCTATCCGATACCGAACCCTGATTTCCCTTTCCTTGGTGTGCATTTGACGAAGATGATCGACGGAGGTGTCCATGCAGGACCTAATGCCGTCCTGAGCTGGAAGCGGGAAGGGTACAAGAAGACGGATTTTGGATGGAGGGATGCTTTGGACGTCCTCTCCTTCCCGGGATTTTGGAAGCTTGCCGGAGCGAACGTGAAAGAGGGATCGAAGGAAATGCTCCGCTCTTTTCATAAGCAGAGCTTCGTGAAGAGCCTGCAGCGTCTGGTTCCGGAAATTGGAACGGAGGATGTCATCCCGACAAAATCGGGGGTGCGGGCGCAGGCCATGTTGAAAGACGGAAGATTGGTAGATGATTTTCATATCATTGCAGGGAAAAGGACGGTCCATGTGTGTAATGCTCCCTCTCCTGCGGCAACGGCTTCGTTGGAGATAGGAAAAGAAATTGCCAGGAGAATGCCTGAGGTTGCCGGCAGGAAGGCCGGGTAAGAGAATGTGCAGTAAAAAAGGAAGGACCAGATGAAGTCTGGTCCTTTTACTATTGCCCGGGCAATGGTGCTTTTGTCAGTGATGGAGCTGATATTGTTTGTAAGAGTCTTTCAAGGCAGCTTCAAGAGCGTTGCCGGCTTTACCGAGGTATCCTTCTCTGAGGCTCGCAACAGGTTCTTCCGTGCCGTCTTTCAGGCTGTATCCTTTTAGGAGAGATTTTATATATTCCCTGCCATGATCGGTTGCCAGGGTACAGGAAGCATCAATAATTACCCCGTATTTCCTGTCAATCTCCAGTGTCAATGTCAACGACTCGGAGATGTGATTGGCAGCCATACCTCCGGGGAGCTTTGCGTGTCCCGCTACAAAAATGGTTTTCATTCTATTCCGCCTCTTTCTTCATTTGTTTTCGGTTAACGTGGAAGGACGTCTGTAAACAGCTTCCATCGCCTTCTGCCACTCTTCCCTTTCAGCGGGGGTCAAGTAATGAATCTCAATGGATTCGTCCCTTTTCATCTGCCTCAGATAAGCGTCATTCATTTCAATGGAATGACGTTCGATCCACGCCGTCGTTTCTTCCATAGTTTCGGTCAGTATTTGCTGATGGCTGTCCGTTAACTGTTCCCAAAAGTCTTCATTCATCAACACCACATATCCTAAATACCCATGGTTGCTGATGGTCATGTGTGCTTGTTCTATGTAAAGTTTCTTGGTGTAAATGTTGGAGATTGTATTTTCCTGTCCATCAATGAAGTCGACCTCCAGATTGTTGTAAGTTTCATTGAATGGGAGTTCGCTTGTGCTTGCTCCAAGCGCTTCGAACTGAGCTTTAAGTACTGGACTCGGCATGATCCGGAAATGCATTTGCTCAAAATCCTCCGGCATGATGAGTGGATGCTTGTTGCTCGTTATCTGTTTAAACCCGTTATACCAGAAGGTCATTCCTTTTAAACCGTCCTCTTCTAACTCTCCGAGCAGTGCTTCACCGGTCGCTCCTTCATACACGGCTTTAACCTCGCTTACATTACGGAAAGCGAAAGGAAGATCGAGAATCTGCCAGCTTGGGAAGTGGATGGTCATTTTGGATGTTGCCGGCGCAATCATTTGGACGTGGCCGCTTTTTAATGCCTCATATTCATTCTTGTCATTGTACAGAGAGCCGTTGGAATATACATTTACTTTTATCTTGCCGGCAGAACGCTCCTCCACAAGCTCGGCGAACTTTCTTGCAGCCATTCCCTTCGGTGTGTTTTCTGCTGCAACATGACTGAAGTTGATAACAACCGCTTCCTTTAATCCTTCCTGTTCGTCGTCATATTCAAGCGACTGGGCAGTCTCACTGAAATCCCGGCCGAAGAATAATGCTGAAGCGATTCCGAGAAAGAGAAGCAGGGCAATCGCCAGAAATGATTTCAATGAGAATCCCCCTCTTGAAATCGTTTACAACAGTGTACCATAGATTTACTTTTAAGTGATACACTAGAAGAAGTGATGGAGTGAAGGAGCTTATGTATGCCAGTGAAACAAATGCCGATCCGGTGGAAGATTACCATTCTGTCTTTTGGGATTGTCCTGTTCTCCATCTTAATCGGAGGAATCGTCATTATCGGTAATGCCGTCGAGTCGCAGGAGGAGTCTTTAGGGGAACGGTCCCTTATGACAGGGAGAACGGTCGCTAACCTGCCGGCAATAGAAGATGGGTTGAGAGAATCAGAAGGGTGGAAAGTCATTAACCCGATTGTCGAACAAATCCGGATGGTCAATCAAGCAGATTACATCGTCGTTTTGAACATGAATCGTATCCGCTACTCCCATCCAATGGTTTCCAAACTCGGGACAGCTTCTGCTGGGAAGGATGAAGGGCCTGCCTTCGCAGAACACAGCTATGTCTCCAAAGCCAAGGGTGATTCAGGGATTGCCGTACGAGGATTCGTCCCCGTCATGAATGAGAATCATGAACAGATCGGAGTGGTCATCGTCGGGAACCTGCTTCCTTCCTGGTTTGATATTCTTGGGGCGGTTAAAGGGGAGATATTGTTCGTATTACTTCTAACTTTGAGCTTCGGCATCGTCGGTTCCTGGATGCTCGCCCGTCATTTAAAAGAAGGGACCTATCGTCTTGAGCCTCATGAAATTGTTCAGCTGCTCGTAGAACGAACAGCTACCTTTCAGGCGATGAATGAAGGGATCATTGCCATTGACAAGGAAGGCCGGATCACGATTATGAATGAGAAAGCAAAAGCCATCCTTTCTCTACAGGGAGATTTCCTGAATCAGCATTGGAAGCGTGTTATTCCGGATGTAGGAATTATCCATTCATTAGTGACCGGGGAGCAGGTAAGAAACAAAGAAGTTCGAATGGATCAGACAGTTATTCTAAGTACTTCCATACCGATTAGGATTGAGGAGGAAATCGTCGGAGCTGTCATGGTATTTCAAGACCGTACGGAAGTAAAAGAGCTCGCTGAAGAACTGACGGGAGTCAAAGCGTTTGTGGATGCGTTAAGAATACAGAACCATGAACACCTGAATAAACTACATACCATTGCAGGGTTGATTCAACTGGACAAGAGAGAAGAGGCGTTGGATTTTGTTTTTGATACATCGGAAAATCAGGAACGTTTATCCGGGTTCCTCATGCAGCGTTTTCCTCATTACAGCATTGCCGGTCTGCTTCTCAGTAAAATATCGAGAGGTCTGGAGCTTGGAATCGAGGTTACATTGGATGACTACAGTGAAATGCACGTTTTTCCTCCTTTATTGGATCAGCACGATTTCGTCATTATAATCGGCAACTTGATTGAGAACGCCTTCCAATCGTTTGACGGAATCTATAAAGAACAGAAATGGTTGGATATTTCTGTGATTCAGGGTCGATGTTCCTGTGTGATCTCAGTAGAAGACAACGGCAGAGGAATGACAGAAGAGGAACGGATTCGGATGTTCGACAAAGGGTTTACAACGAAGGAGACGGGATCCGGAATCGGTCTGTTTTTGGTGAAACAGATCGTGGAGAAGGGCCGCGGGGACTGGGAGGTTGTTACCAAACCTGGAGAAGGAACGAGTGTCTTGTTAACCATACCGATGGAAGGAGAGGTATCATGAGTGTGAAGCCAGTAATTAATGTGTTGTTAATTGAGGATGATCCGATGGTGCAGGAAGTCAATCGCCAGTTCATTGAGCAGGTGACTCCCTTTCAAGTCATCGCGACAGCAGGGAATGGGAGAGAAGGAGTGGAACTGGCTGAGAAGTTGTCTCCGGATCTGATTGTACTGGATGTGTATATGCCGGAGAAAGATGGGAAGCAGACCATCAAGGAAATCAGGGCGCATGCCTTTCCCTCCGATATCATTGTCATCTCAGCAGCGAAGGAGAAAGAGACGGTACGGGCTATGCTGCGGTACGGGGTGCATGATTACATTATGAAACCTTTCAAGTTTGAAAGGCTTCAGCAGGCATTGCTGTCTTACCATTCTTATTACAGCAAAACAACCGGTGAGGGGGACTTGGGTCAGGATCAGTTGGACACCTTTTTAAAAAGAGAAAAAAAGACTAGAAACGAAACACTGCCCAAAGGGTTGAATGAGAAGACGCTGGAGCAAGTCCAGGAGTATATACAAAGTCGATCGGAAGCGCTCTCTGCGGAAGAAGTTTCGGACGGACTGGGTATGGCACGCGTGACTGCTCGACGTTATTTGGAGTATCTTCAAAAGCAGGGCGTGGTTACTTTGGATCTTCAGTACGGAGGTGTAGGAAGACCAGTCAACCGCTATCGCTATAATTAGAAGGAGAGAGAATGATATGGGAGACTTCCCGAAGCTCGTAACAGAACGTTTGGTTCTAAGAGAAGTATCGGATGGAGACGCAGGAGATATGTTGGAATACCTGTCGGATGAAGAGGTGGTTGCACACCTCGGATTAGCACCATCCATCACAGTTGCTGATGCCCGGAAGGAAGTGGCATGGTACCGAAAGATTAGAAAAGAAGGTACCGGCATCCGGTGGGGAGTGACAAGGAGAGAAGACGATAAGGTCATTGGTAGCTGTGGTTATCTCCATTGGAAGAAGGAGCATTATCGTGCCGAAATCGGCTTTGAATTAAGCAGATCTCATTGGAAAAAAGGAATTGCTTCAGAAGCACTGGATGCCGTCCTTGATTATGGATTTGAAACGCTGGGTTTAGAACGGGTGGAGGCATTGATTGAACCGGATAATACTGCCTCCGGACAGATGGTCACCCGTCATGGTTTCATGAAGGAAGGACTGCTCAGGAATTATGAATATACACTTGGGAAATTTGATGATCTTTGCATATATTCCATACTGAAAGGTGACAAAAGACTATATAAAAGATAAGGCGATTCCAGAAAAGGAGTCGTCTATTTTTATGACCAAAAAGACCAAAATGTCCAATATGGTCAAAAGGTTCCCTTCCCTGAATGAAAGCGTTATCATAATTTTTAGAAAATTAAGAAACGGAGGATGGTTTGATGAAGAAATACATATGGTCTGCAGTCATGTTTTTATCGTTGGTACTTCTTGCTGCTTGCGGCGGGGGATCGGAAGGGGCTTCTGGAGAAGGTGGAGACGGTGCGGAATCGATTGTCTTTGGCACAGGTGGTACATCGGGTTCCTATTATCCGATCGGAGGTGCTTTAAAGCCTGTCCTGGAAGAAAGTGAATTAATCAGCAACGTGACGGTCGAATCCACAGGAGCATCTGTGGCTAACATTCAGAATATCAAGGACAGCCTGAATCAAATGGCCACGATCATGAGTGATGTCGGCTATGACGCGATAGAAGGAATAGGGCAGTTTGAAGGGAATTCCGTCGACGTCCAAGCCATGGCAGGCATGTATCCGAACGTGGTACAGATTGTGGCTTTGAAAAGCAGCGGTATTTCCACGGTTGAAGATTTGAAGGGGAAGAAAGTCGGTGTCGGTAAGGTAGGATCCGGAGTAGAGCAAAGTGCGAAGAAGGTGCTGGAAGCGGTCGATCTTACTTATGATGACTTATCCAAGGTCACCCATACCGGCTATGCGGACAGTGTGCAGGAAATGAAAAACGGCAACCTGGATGCTGCCTTCTTTACGTCCGGCGTACCCAACAGCAACATCACTGATTTAATGCAGCAGACGGATATTACTTTCGTCGAAATCAGTGGAGCGACGGCGGATGCATTGATGGAGAAGTATCCTTTCTATAAACCGTATACGATCGAAGCCGGCGACGAGGCTGTTTATGACTTGTCTGACGCAGTGGAAACGGTAGGCATCCAGAACATGATCATCGTTTCTAAGGATTTGAGCGAGGACGTCGTCTATGATATGACGAAGCGCTACTACGACTATCTTGGTTCAGAGGAAGTGTCCATTGGTGTACTGAAGCAGTTGGAACGTGAAGAAATCGCAAAAGGCTTGATTGCACCTCTTCATCCTGGGGCGAAAAAATTCTATGAAGAAGAAGGCATTCTGGAGTGAAGGGGAAGGGCATCAACAGGGTGCCCTTTTTTCCATCGATGACCGGATATGTCCGAGCAGTAAATGTCGCTGCTGTCTGTTTTCTTCTTCTGACATTACAAGTCCATACGCTTACCGTTTCTTCGGAAAGCATGGAGGAGTGTTTTTTTATAAAGGATGGCACGGAGCTGTCCATCCGGTGGACACATTCCGTAGAAAATGAAGATTGGGAAGAGACGTTTCTCATGGAACAGGATAAAATCCGATTGATTAATACAAGGTTTAAAACCTTCGGGGCGGGTGTGCCCAATGATATTGGTACAGAGACATATGTGAAGGACGGCTGGGTCTACATGGAAGGGATCTCCCGAAACATTGGAGAACAACTGATCGTCCGGACGGGGGATCGAACCAACCATGGTCTGCGCATAGGAAACCGGGAGCAGTTGGACTTAGCGTCGGGGGAAGCCTTTAAGATAGCAGGGAATGAGATCTCCCTCTTGTCCATGCTCGTTCGAAATACTATTAAATAAGTAGAGGTGAAAATCATGAACAAGCAGGAAGTAGATGGGAATTTCGATAGAGAAAGTACGACGAGGAGTGCCATTGCCAAACCGATCGCTTTGACGGTATCTGTATTGGCTGTCGCTTTATCTATTTTTCATTTATATACGTCTTATGCAGGGTCTCTGGTAGATATTAAACAGAGGAGCATTCATTTATACACGTTGATGACATTAGGGTTTCTGATGTATCCATTCATCAAGAAGAAAGGGAGCAGAGGGATTCCATTCTATGATTACATAACGGCTGGATTGTCTTTATTTGTAGCAGTATATATGTTGATGACAGCCGAGCGCATTATTCAAACAGGCGGCCAAATTAACGACGTTGATTTCTATGTCGGAATCCTGATCCTCCTGCTTTTGTTTGATATAACAAGAAGGGTGACAGGGTGGGGGCTTTCGCTTTTGGGGCTGGGTTTTCTCATTTATGGCTTTTACGTCAAGCTGTCCGTGTATCCAGAATGGAATCCTGTCGTCATTCAAAGCGTTGCGAAACAAATCATTTCTCAGCTGATCTTCATAACGGAGGGGGTACTGGGTACAGCCGTTGGTGTATCTGCCAGTTACATTATTCTGTTCATTTTGTTCGGAGCGTTCCTTGGTCGGTCCGGCATGGGACAGTTATTTAATGATCTGGCACTAGCTGTAGCGGGACATACGAAGGGAGGCCCCGCGAAAGTAGCGGTCATTGCAAGCGGGTTTCTTGGTTCGATCAACGGTTCTGCCATAGCGAACGTTGTAACGACCGGAACGTTCACCATTCCTTTGATGAAGAAGATTGGTTATAAAAAAGATTTTGCCGGGGCAGTAGAGTCGGCAGCAAGTGTGGGCGGGCAGATTCTGCCGCCGATCATGGGTGCAGCGGCCTTTATTATGGCCGAAAACTTGAATGTCGCCTATACAAAAATCATTTTGGCGGGAATCATACCAGCCCTTCTGTTTTATGTCGGCATCCTGCTGCAAGTCCATTTCCGTGCATCGAAACGAGGGTTGAAAGGAATCCCTAAAAGTGAACTTCCTTCATTACGAGCCGTGCTGGCAGAAAGAGGTCATTTAATTGTTCCGATGTTGACACTGCTGTATCTCCTTTTCTCAGGGAAAACACCGTTTTATGCAGCATTCTGGTCCATTATTGCAACGGTTGTCATTGCGGGATCGAAGCGGATGATTCCGGTTATCCTTGGAGTATCGCTGTTCTTGATTTTTCAGCCTCAGCTGTCTGCTCTCCTATCAGGCGGGTCTATGCCGAACGTACGGGGAGACTGGTGGGAGCTGCTTCTCATTCTTGCTGTCCCGCTCGTTATAAATCTTTGGAGAAAGTGGCTGAAGATCGAAGGCGATGAAGTCACCATCATCGATTGCCTGAAGGCTCTGGAAGATGGAGCGAAGACCACTGTTCCGGTAGCCATTGCATGTGGAGCCGTAGGAATTGTGGTGGGTATTGCGTCCCTCACCGGTGTGGCGCTTGAGATTGCCAACAGCATTGTCAGTATCGGAAGCGCCGTGAACAGTCCGCTTATCCAATTGCTGATAACCTTGGTCCTTACGATGATTACATCCATTGTCCTGGGAATGGGGCTTCCAAGTATTCCAACCTATATTATTACAAGTACGATGGCAGCACCAATCCTGCTTCAGCTTCCATTGTATCGGGAATTGGCGGGATCTCCGGAAACAGCTACGTTTGTCGCCCACATGTTCGTTTTTTATTTCGGGATCTTTGCGAATATTACGCCGCCGGTTGCCCTTGCTGCCTTTGCTGGAGCCGGAATCGCAGGAGGAAATCCGAACAAAACCGGGTTCCAGGCTATGAAACTGGCGATTGCTGGATTCATTGTCCCGTTTATGTTCGTATTCTCTCATGAAATGCTGATGATTGACGCAACGGCAGGAAATATTCTTTTAATTACGATTACATCGTTAGCCGGAGTGTTCCTTCTTTCTGTCATGACGGAAGGTCATTTCAGACAAAGAGTGCCGTTCTGGCTGCGAGCAGTCGCTGGTATAGGAGCATTACTTCTTATCTATCCGGGTATTGTAACAGACATCATGGGGGTCGCTGCTCTGGCGCTTCTACTTATTACCAGTTCTAAAAAGGAAAAGGCGATCCCGGAACAGCGCTCCGCTTTGTAGTAGAAAGGAGAATGGGGAAGATGGATTTGAATTTGGAAGGGAAATCTGTCGTTGTTTTGGCTGCGAGCAAAGGATTAGGGAAGGCTGTAGCAACTGTTTATGCACAGGAAGGTGCGCACGTAGTGATTTCCAGCAGACAGGAAAAAGAATTGAAAAGGACCGTAGAGGGACTGAAAGAAGCAACAGGAAATGAGCACGTCCATTACCATGTTTGTGATGTCACCAAACCGGAAGATATTCGTAGTTTGATGGAAAGAACAGTGGAGCTGAACGGGAAAGTGGATGTGTTAATTAACAATGCCGGCGGTCCGCCGGCAGGAACGTTCGATGATTTCCATGATGAAGATTGGCAGCAGGCCTTCGAATTGAATTTATTGAGTTTCACGAGAGCCATTCGTGCAGTACTCCCTTCGATGAGGAAAGAGGGCGGTGGACGCATCGTCAATATTGCTTCTTCCTCCATCAAGCAGTCTCTCGATCATCTCATTCTGTCCAACACATTTCGTGCCGGTATCGTAGGCCTGTCAAAAAGCCTCTCCCAAGAGCTTGCACCGGATAATATATTGATCAACACCGTCGGCCCTGGCAGGATTGCGACAGAACGCGTCGAGCAATTAGATCAGAAGCGGGCGGATGAATCAGGCGTGTCTGTGGAAGAGTTGAAACGAAAGGCAGAGGGAGCCATTCCTCTGCAGAGATACGGGACACCGGAGGAATTCGCGGCATCTGTTGCCTTTATCGGCTCGTTTGCCAATACGTACATGACAGGGCAGGCCCTGGTCGTCGATGGCGGTTTAGTGAAAGCCTATTGAATACGGAAAACGTCCGAAAGTTTATTCTTCGGACGTTTTTTTATCCTTTTCTTTATTATTATAGTAGTAGGTAAAAGAAGGGAAGGATGCCAGGTGATTACATTACATGATTTTAGAAAGGAAGATTTCACTCAGCTTATCCAGTGGGTGAAATCTCCGGAGTTTCTGATGCAGTGGGCGGGTCCGACTTTCGACTATCCTTTAGATCGAGAGCAGCTTGAAGTTTATAGGAGGGGATCGAACAAAAAGGGTTCAGAAGTGCTCATCTTTAAAGCGGTGGACATGGAGAATGAGCGGGTCATCGGACATATTTCTCTTGGGAGGATCGATCATCATAATAAGTCGGCACGGATCGGGAAAGTATTAATTGGTGAAGAATCATCCAGAGGGAAAGGCTATGCCGGTCAAATGATCGACAGAGTTCTTGCTGTCGCCTTCGATGAACTGGAATTACACCGGGTCAGCTTAGGGGTCTTTGACTTCAACAAAGCAGCCATCTCCTGTTATGAGAAGGCAGGATTCATTAAGGAAGGGTTACATAGAGACAAACAAAAAGTGGGAGAGGAATATTGGAGCTTATGGGAGATGAGTATGCTGGAATCTGAGTGGCGGAGCAGACAATCGGAGACATATATATACTGAATGGAAAAGCCCCGTCGGGAAGAACGGGGCTTTTGTGTCAGGCTTCTATGGTTTGACGAATGGCTTCACGAGCCGGTTTATATTCATAACCGAGATCGTTTGCTACTGCTTCATAAGTCAAGTGGCCGTTCGCTGTATTTAAGCCGTGCTCGATGGCTGTATTTTCTTCTACTGCTTTCACGACACCCTTCGATGCGATTTGGACCGCATAAGGAATCGTCACGTTTGTAAGGGCGATGGTGGACGTACGTGGAACAGCTCCAGGGATGTTTGCGACAGCATAATGGAGGACGCCATGTTTCTCATAGATTGGCTCATCATGTGTCGTGATATGATCGACTGTTTCAAAGTTACCACCCTGGTCGATGGCGACGTCAACGATAACAGAGCCTGCTTTCATTTCCTTCACCATGTCCTCGGTTACGAGTTTCGGTGCTTTCGCTCCAGGAATCAAAACCGCGCCAATTACTAGATCCGCATTTTTAACTGATTCCGCGATATTGAAAGGATTCGACATTAACGTCTGGACATCTCCCCCGAACTGATCATCCAATTCACGGAGACGAGTAGGGTTTAAATCAAGAATGGTTACGTGTGCACCGAGACCGACTGCGATTTTCGCCGCGTTTGTTCCGACGATACCGCCTCCGATGATCACGACATTCCCGCGGGATACACCCGGCACCCCACTCAATAGAATTCCTTTACCGCCGAAAGATTTTTCTAAGTACTGTGCGCCTACTTGTGTAGCCATACGTCCGGCTACTTCACTCATTGGAGTAAGCAATGGAAGCTTATTATCTGCACTTACCGTTTCATAAGCGATTGCTGTCACTTCGTTATCCACCAATGCTTTTGTTAAGCCCGGCTCAGCAGCGAGGTGAAGGTAGGTGAAAAGGATCAACCCTTTGCGGAAATATCCATATTCTGCAGGTAGTGGTTCTTTCACCTTCATTACCATCTCGGCCTGCTCCCAAACGGATGAAGCGCTTTCAATAATGGTTGCTCCGGATGCAATATATTCTTCGTCCGTGAAGTTGCTGCCAAGTCCAGCTTCTGTCTCGATCAACACTTTGTGCCCGGCTTTCAGCAGGTGAATAACACCGGATGGAGTGATGGCTACGCGGTTCTCGTTGTTTTTAATTTCTTTTGGAATACCGATAATCATGGGATAGGTCCACCTTTCGTAATCGAATGTAAGAAAAGTATATCTCGTCTGACTATTTTTTTGTTTAGGGGAAAGTGAAAAAATGAAAGAGAGGATTTGTGAAAAATCACAAATCCTCTCTTTCGCTTTCCTGTATCAACAAATCTAAATAAAGCATCGTCTTCTGGTTGGTATCCTTAAAATCGATATGGCCAATTTCCCGGATCCGTTTCAAGCGGTAATTCAGCGTGTTTGTGTGTATGTGCATGTGGGAAGCGGCTTTGTGAACATTGCTGTTCATCTCGAGAAAGACCTTTAATGTTTCCAATAGGGAAGAACGGTTTTGTTCGTCGTAAGCCTTCAATCTCATCAAGGAATCATTTTTATAGTTTTCCCGCTTCTGTAAGGAGGCGAGTTCGTTAATGAATTGATAAATACCGAGATCCTGATAGTTATCGACCTCAGCGAGTTTCACAGGAAACTGCTCTTTCAGCTCCAATACCTTCAACGCTTGTTTATAACTGTCCTTAATAGACTGTGGATTATCATAGACCAGTCCGAAAGCACCTTTTAAATCTTCAAATCCAAGCCTTTCCTTCATCTTTTGTGTGAATTCACGAATGAAGGCCTGGCTCATTTTGTTCGCATCTTCTAAGTTGTCGGTTCTCACAAGCAGGATGAGCTGGCGGTCATCAAATATACGGCTGATAATCTTTGTCTGCTGCAGTGTCTCCGATAAATAATAGGCATGACGCTCGACGGACTGGCTCGTGTCTTCTGTAAATTCAAAGACCGCAACACAAAGCTGACCGTACAAATGAAGGCCAAACCGCTTTGCCTGTTTATGAATATCCTCTGAATTGGTGGCGGCTCCGGTCAATAACTGCCAGAAGAATTCTTTTTCGTTTTCTTCGGATTTCTGCTTCTTCGCCTGCTGGCGCTGGAGGTGCTGGGCTACCATTTGAGCTGCTTCGCGAATAGTGGACAAATGATCCGTCGTTACGGTGACCTTATCTGTCTGTGCCCAAATGAAACCAAGGATTTCCTTGTTGTTGCGAACAGACACAGCCAGTCGATTACCTAGCCCAATAGAGTCTATACTGTCGACAATAATAGGTTCGCCGCTTTCGAACAGCTGGGACATGATTCCGTGTTTCCAAAGCCCGTTGACAACATGCTCTGGAACTTTACGCCGCATAATCGTAGCCGTTCGCGCATCGTCGACGTTGGACTCATGCTTGCTGTAGGAAACAATGTGATGGTTTGCATCTTCGATAGTCACGGGACAGCCAAGATTGTCGGCAATTTGATCCGCCATCCCCTCTGGAGAATCCAACATATCTTTATAGGGGTGGTGCTGACGTGTCGAATGTTTCATAGCCGTTCTCCTTCTATAACAATGGTTAGTTCTATTTTATCATGCTTTCTCAGAACAGACATCCGCATTTTTACACTTGATTTATTTGTGTAAATAAACGAACATATATGTTATGGTTTGTTTAAAATGACAAACATAAGAAAACGCATTCATGATAAGCTGAGGTAGTTCAACCGGTTTGAAAGCCTTTACATTTTGTTGAATCACCAGGTGAAGACAGAGTTGGGAGGATGTATGTTTTGATTAGGGTATTGAAAATTGCTAGTGCATTCATTGGAATCATTGTGGGAGCAGGATTTGCTTCCGGTCAGGAAATTCTTCAATATTTCACGAGTTTTGGTACGATCGGTACGATAGGAGCGGTCATTTCAACCGCGCTCTTTGCTTACCTTGGAATGATGCTTACAAAAATAGGGACACGCTTAAAGGCAAAATCTCATAAAGAAGCGATCTACCGCGTAAGCGGAAAATACTTAGGGGTCGTCGTTGATTACGTTATCATTTTCACTTTGTTCGGTATCGGAGTCGTCATGATTGCTGGTGCTGGATCGATACCTAGTCAGCAGTTCGGTCTTTCCCCGTTATTCGGCGTCATTCTTATGAGTGTTATCGTTCTGGCGACGGTTATGTTAAATGTAGAGAAAGTCATTCGGATCATCGGCAGCGTCACCCCATTCCTGGTCGTTTCGGTGGTCGGTGTATCGATATACAGCTTAATCACCATGGACGGGACGTTCTCCGAGTGGAACTCGGTTGCTCAGGAGCAGCCATCGGCCGTTTCCAATTGGTTCATGTCCTCCATTAATTATGTATCTTTGAACTTGGCATTAGGAGCTTCCATGTCTCTATTGATGGGAGGAAATGAAGACGATGAGCGCATTTCTTCTCTTGGCGGTCTTGTAGGTGGACTGGTCCTCGGTCTGATGATCGTATTGAGTCATCTAGCTATGTTCGCTCAAATAGAGGTCGTGGGCACGTATGATATGCCGATGCTGAAGATGGTGGACGATCTCTCTCCTGCCCTCGGAATCCTATATTCCATTATTCTATTCGGGATGGTATTCAATACCGCAGTGAGTATGTTCTTCTCCCTTTCCGCAAGGTTTACGACGGTCGGCACACCTGCCCACCGTAAGTTCGTTACTGTTTCCATCATAGCCGCATTTATCTTAAGCTTTGCAGGGTTTACAAAGCTTGTCAGTATCTTTTATCCGGTAATCGGATACATGGGAATATTTTTAATTCTGGCATTGATTACGGCTCCGTTTCGTTTAAAGCAGGAGATGCACAATCAAGAACGTCGTTCAGCATAGAAACAGGGTAGCCGGGGAATTCGAGTTCCCCGGCTTTTTGCTTTGTTATTTTTGAAATAAAATAACGGAATATAAAAAGGTATATTGACATAAAAATTCAATAAATCTATAATATAGTCAATCATTCCCATTGGAGGTCGTCTATGGAATATGTAATTGGAATAGACGGAGGAGGAACGAAAACGGCGTGTCTATTTATGGAAGCAGGGAAAACAACCAGCTCTCCGGATCCTATGGTAGTGGTAGGACCTGGAACGAATCCACATATCATTGGCTTTGAAAAGGCGTGGGGCCGGATTCAGTCTTTAATTTCGGAAGGTATGGAGCAATTCAGCATTGATCCAAAGGAAGTTGCAGGAGTGGGAGTCGGTCTTGCGGGAGTCGGAAGAGCAGAAGATAAGCAGCAAATGAAGGCAATAGCCCAAAAAAAATTTTCAAATCAAATTTTTTCTGAAAATTGCCACTTGTTTATCGGATCGGACAGTCATGCGGCTTTAAGAGGTGCACTACCACCGCACGAGGAGTCGGGTATTCTTGTCATTTCAGGGACTGGTTCAAGCGCCATCGGAATTGCTCCGGACCACAGGCTGCATCGGTGCGGCGGCTGGGGGCATATCCTTGGTGATGAAGGAAGTGGATATTACATATCTTTGAAAGCGTTATCAGAAGTGACGAAGGCGGCAGATGGACGAAGAGGGGAAACCATTCTGACAGAACTGCTTCTGGAAAAGTGGCAGTTGGATAAACCGGAACAGCTGATCCGGTTTATCCATGAGGGAACTCGAATGGAAAAGCAGACAATCGCCGGTGTTGCAGAATGTGTTATTGCAGCCTCGGAGACGGGGGACAGCACGGCAACACGCATTTTGCATACAGCTGCGGAGGAATTGCTGCTTCATCTCTACTCTATAAGACGTAAAGGATTTAACACGATACCGGCAGTCGTGACGGCTGGATCAATTTTCACTCATTCCCATGTATTGAAGAAATACTTCATCAGACAAATGGAGGAACGAGGATGGGGCAGGCATGTGGAAGCATACGGGCCTCCGGAATTTGGGGCGGCTTTACTGGCTCAACCGTCCTTGGTAATAAAGGAGGGGGAGAATAGATGACAGATTCCTTGGCATCTTTGACGACGGAACAGAGAAATGAGCGAACAAGAGAACTCGATCGTATGACAACCGCAGAAATCCTTACGGTGATGAATGATGAAGATCAGAAAGTGGCATCCGCTGTAAGGCAGGTGCTGCCACAGATAACGAAAGCAGTAGATCGGATTGCGGAAGCCTTGAAGCGTGGGGGACGTCTTTTTTATGTAGGGGCAGGTACAAGCGGCCGCCTTGGCGTTTTGGATGCTTCTGAATGTCCACCGACATTTCAAGTGGACTACGATATGGTCCAGGCGGTCATGGCAGGCGGTGGGGAAGCTTTTCTTAAGGCGAAAGAAAACTCTGAGGACGATGAACGACAAGGAGAAGAGGATTTACAGAAGAAGAAAGTCTCCCCGATGGACGTGGTTGTCGGCATCACAGCAAGCGGCAGGACGCCTTATCCTATTGGTGCTCTGAAGGAGGCCCGCCGTATCGGTGCATTTACGGTTTCACTTTCTTGTAATGAAGCATCAGAAATCAGCACCTTCGCGGATTGTCCGATCGAAGTCATCGTCGGACCGGAAGTATTGACTGGTTCGACGCGGTTGAAATCAGCATCCGCTCATAAAATGGTGCTTAATATGCTCAGTACCGTCAGTATGGTGAAACTTGGCAAAGTCTATGAGAACTTGATGGTCGACGTCCACGCAAGCAACCATAAACTCCGTGAACGCGCGAAAAGCATTTTGATGGAAAGCACGAAGACGAAGTATGAAGAGGCGGAATCTGCTTTGGAACAAGCGGATATGCAGGTGAAACCGGCTATTTTAATGCTTTTAAAGTCTGTTTCTTATGAAGAAGCACAAACATTGCTCGCGGCTCATGAGGGGCAGCTGAGGGAAGCGCTGGAAACGAACAGTTGATTTGCAAACCATTCAATGGTTTCAAATAAATGACCAAAACAAAGGGGGAGCTTTGCTTTGAACAAGTGGCGGAACGTTTCATCTTGGTGGATGATAGGTATTCTGTTTGTATTCGTGGTGCTGGCTGGTTGTGCTCCGGGGGCAGGATCAGATGAGTCGAGCGAGGAGGACTCAGGAGATGGTTCAGGAGAGGAAAGTTCATCCGGAGAAATTTCCGGTGAGCTGGAAATCCAGTATTTTGTCGGGGGTTACGGGGATTCGTGGTGGAAAGAAGTGATTGCTGATTTTCAGGAAGAATATCCGGATGTGACCATTACAGAACATGCCGGTCCGAACATTAACGAAGAAATGAGATCACGCTGGGTATCCGACGATCCGCCTGATGTCGTTTATATTGACGGTGCCGGTTCCAGTGAAACACAAATGGTGGAAGACGGGCAGTTGATGAATTTGTCGGAATGGGTGAGCGGTATAGAGTTGGAAGACGGTTCCAAGCTGAACGAAAGCTTTATCGTCGACCCGGCTGACTATGACGGCGATATTTACAGCCTTCCATTAGTCTTCGATACATGGGGAACGTGGTATGACAATGCTTGGTTTGAAGAAAAAGGCTGGGATGTTCCGAAAGATTTCCCCGGCTTTATGGAAACGATGAAGACGATCAAGGACGAAGAGGATATCGCACCGTTCGTTACAACCGGCCAATATCCATATTATTTCCTTCGTGGTGTCCTTTACCCGGCATTCGGTGCAGCCGGTGGGGATGAACTATTGACGGATGTCATCACAGGTAAAGAAGGTGCGTGGACGAGTGAGCCGGTGCTGGAAGTGATGAAGAATGTGGAGCAGATGCAGAAGGATGGGCTGATCGATCCTGGATTTGGTGCTCTCAATCATACACAGTCCCAAATGAACTTCCTTCTCCATGATAATGCATTTATCCCGGTTGGTTTCTGGCTGCCGAATGAAATGGCCAATGATACACCGGAAGATTTCGAATACGGATTTATTCCATCTCCAATGCAGGCAGAGGGTGAACCATATGCGATCGTACCGGATCTTCGCCCACTGGCGATCGCAGAGAAGGCCGAAAATCCGGAAGCTGCCAAAGCGTTCGTTGAGTTCGTGTATACGAAGGAATATGCGAAGAGCTTTTCTGAGCATACCGGTGCAATTATGAACCTTCAGGGAGTCGACCTTTCTTCCAGTGAGGAAGTCCCGCCGTTCCTTATTGAAGCGAACGAGATGATCAACGATCCGGAGCAGGTTCAAATCTATCAGAAACCGCATCCGATGAGCTCTGAATTGGAAACGCCTGTAAGTAATTCGCTGGTCTCTCTCATGCTGGGTAATATTACTGCGGAAGAATTCGTGGAGGAAGCAGAAAAAGCAGCTGCGGAATATCGTAAGAGTCTCGAGTAGGAATATCAGCGGAATGTGGAGGATTCACTCTTCTGCATTCCCTTTTTCTTCCTTTGTCCAAGAAAGAATCTGAAAGAGAAAGAGGTGGGAAGGATGGTCCAGTCGAAGCGGCAGAGATATTTGTTTTTGGCGTTCTGCCTTGTTCCGACGTTTCTTTTGTTTGCGGTTTTCACCCTTTATCCCTTGTTCAACGGGCTTTATTATTCATTATTTAAATGGTCAGGTTCCTCTTCGATTGCTGAATTTGTCGGCTTTGATAATTATCGCCGGTTGTTCAGTGATGGAATTATCCCTGATACGATCCTCCATGATTATTTCCTCGTCGTTACGAAGGTAATCGGCATCATGGTACTAGCGACGTTCTTCGCGGTTGCGTTGACTCAGTTGAAAATTAAAGAAGCACCATTTTATCGGATCGTATTTTTCTTCCCAAATATTATGTCCGTCGTTGTTATCGGTATTCTCTGGATGTTCATCTACAACCCAAGCCTTGGTTTGGTAAACTCGGGGCTTGAATTTATCGGTCTTGAAAGCCTGCAGCGTCCATGGCTTGGAAGTGAAGACTGGGCTCTGCCGAGTCTGGTACTGCCGTCGATATGGGCCGGTATCGGCTTGTTCATGCTTATGCTCATGGGAGGAATTTCGAACATTTCGAAGAGCTACTATGAAGCGGCGGAGATAGACGGTGCGACCGAGTGGCAGCAATTTTGGAAAGTAACGCTTCCGCTTATATGGCCACAGATCAAAATTTCGATCCTTTATATCATTATCACAACATTGAACGGCTCCTTCATCATCGTCCAGGTCATGACCCAGGGTGGGCCGAACAATTCGACACATGTGATGGGGTCCTATTTATATGAGCAGGCATTCGTCAAATACAATTTCGGTTACGGGGCTACAATCGGGGTAATGATATTGATTCTGTCCCTCGTGACGGTACTTATCCTGCAGTTTTTTATGAGGCGGGAGAAAGTAGAGTATTAAACGACAGGAGGGGAATACCGTGCACAAAGGCAGTTTTTTCTCACGGACGATCGTCCGTGTCCCACTGATCATCTGGTCCTTGGCCGTTCTGTATCCGATTTTCTGGATGATTCTTGGTGCGTTCAAGTCGAATGCGGAGATATACCGAAATCCATGGGGGATTCCGGAGAGCTTCTCGTTTTCCAACTTCGTGGACGCCTGGAGTAACTATAATATAGATACAAGCGTATTCAACAGCTTCCTTGTCACAGGGCTTGGAGCGACGCTTACGTTAATGATGGCGATTCCGACATCTTATGCGCTCGAACGGATGGTTTTCCGTGGGAACCGTGTCTTGTTTACTTTATACATTTCTGCGATGATGATCCCAATGGTACTCGGATGGATTCCGTTGTTTTTCCTGCTCATGCAGCTGAATCTGCTTGATAACATCTTCGGATTGAGCATTGTCTATGCTGTCAGCCAACTGCCATTCAGCATTTTCGTACTTACGAGTTTCATGGCCACGATCCCAAAATCATTGGAAGAAGCGGCAGCTATCGACGGGATGTCTCCTTACGGTGTCTTGTGGAAAGTGATCACGCCGTTGTCTACTACCGGAATTATTACCGTAACGATTATGAATATGATTCAGTTCTGGAATGAATATTTTATGGCATTGATTTTTCTCCAGACAGAAGAAAACTATACATTGGCACTGGCTATTGACTTTATTAGTAACGAAACCCAGTATACCAATGCCTGGGGAACATTATTTGCGAGTCTCGTCATCGCTATCATTCCGGTCATCGTTCTTTATGCGATTTTCCAACGCCGGATTGTGAAAGGGATGACGGAAGGAGCTATTAAAGGATAAGAGTGGTGATGATCATGAAAGCTTCGCTTACAGGCGGTCTAGTCATGCTTAAAGAAATGAAGGATAAATTACCTCCTTCAGAAAGAAAAATTGCGGGCTTCATTCTGGATCAGCCGCATGAAGCGATACACTGCACAGCGTCTCAGCTCGGGGAGTTGAGTTCAACAAGCAGCGCGGCTGTCATCCGCCTCTGCAAATCACTTGGTTTAAAGGGGCTTCAGGAATTGAAACTTCGAATCTCCGGTGACCTGCAGAAGAAACCAGAGGAACAGTACCGGGATATTCAGCCCGGAGAGCCTTCGGATTTAATTGTAGAGAAAGTAACTAACAACAGTGTGCAGGCAATTAAGGAAACCACCGAGCTGGTCGATTACAAGACCCTGTCTGAAGCCATCAAGTTTTTGAAAAATGCCGAGAGAATTCATTTTTTCGGTGTTGGCGCGTCGGGCATTATTGCTCAGGATGCCCAACAGAAGTTCATGCGCATGAATAAGGCTACTTCGGCATTCAACGATTTACATAATGCTGCCATGAACATCGCGAACGTTTCTGACCGGGATGTGGTTTTCGGTATTTCCTTCTCCGGGGAGACATACGAAACAGCCAAAGTTATGGAAATTGCTAAACGAAAAGGAGCCAAAACGATCAGCCTCACAAGATATGGACAGTCTCCGGTTACAGCCTGTGCGGATGTTTCGCTGTATATATCCGCCTCTAGAGAGATTCCAGCACCTTTCCGCAGCGGTGCTACATCCTCGCGGCTTGCCCAGCTCCACATGATCGATATTCTTTTTGTCAATCTTGTCACAGAACAATGGGGAGAAGCATCGGATTACTTTGAGGAAATAACCGAAGTCATTAATGATTTGAAAGGAAAGCCGTCTCTGAAAAACGTCAAATCTATGAAGCAATGACCAGGGAGGTTGGATAGAATGAAAGATTGGTTGAGGGAACTCCAGCAGATTCTGCCGGAAGAAAGAATTCTCACATCGGCCGCCGATCGTTACAGCTACAGTTTTGACGCATCCTTCGGTGAATATATGCCCGAAGCCGTCGTCCAGGTGAAGAAGAAAGAGGAAGTAGCAGCTGTCTTGAAGGTGGCGAACCGCTGTCGTGTACCGGTTTATCCAAGGGGATCGGGTACTTGTCTGAGTGGCGGTCCTCTTCCTGTCTATGGAGGAATCGTTCTTGATATGTCCCAATGGCCTGCGGTGATCGAAATGCAGCCTTATGATTTGACTGTAGACGTTACGCCGAGTGTGAAGACCGTGGATATTAATGCGGAGGCTGCGGAGCATGGTTTAATGTACGCTCCTGATCCAAGCAGTGCTCATGTTGCGACAATCGGCGGCAACCTTGCGGAGAATTCCGGCGGGCCCCGGGGCTTGAAGTATGGTGTGACGAAGGATCACGTTCTCGGCCTTGAAGTAGTGACACCGGAGGGGGAAATAATCAGAACCGGTGGCCGGACGATTAAGAACGTGACAGGTTTCGATCTTACGAAGCTGATAGTCGGATCGGAAGGAACGCTTGCGGTCATTGTCGGAGCGACCTTGAAGCTGATGCCGAAACCGAAAGCTGTACAAACGATGATGGTCGCATTCCAAGAGGTGAGGAAAGCAGGAGAGGCGATTTCACGGACGCTCACTTCCGGGATTCTACCAGCTAAGATGGAATTTATGGACCAGGCCTGTATCGTCGCTGT
Organism: Bacillus sp. SB49; assembly: GCF_000469135.2. Taxonomy (NCBI): domain Bacteria; kingdom Bacillati; phylum Bacillota; class Bacilli; order Caryophanales; family Bacillaceae; genus Bacillus; species Bacillus sp. SB49. The sequence goes on along the minus strand of NZ_CP048117.1, from coordinate 2,840,702 downwards.
CGAGAACTTCCAGCCTGTCGGTCTTCCCGTCGATGATGCTGCTATCGTCATCATTGAGCTTGACGGTCATCCGGAAACGCTTCGGGTGGAACGCGGGCTTGTCGAAGAAATCATGCTGGATGTCGGTGCTGTGGAAATCATCATCCCTAAAACCGAAGAGGAAGCAGCTGCCATCTGGCACGCAAGAAAACAAGTATCCCCTGCAATCGCCAAAATCAAACCGACCAAAGTCTCGGAAGACGCTACCGTTCCCAGAAGCAAAATTCCTGACTTCATCGACCGGTTACATACAATAAAAGAAAAATATCAAGTCGAAGTTGTCGCATTCGGACATGCAGGAGATGGAAACCTCCACCCAAATGTACTATGTGACAAAAGGGATAAGGAAGAGATGAAGCGTGCAGAAGCTGCAGTGGAAGCCATGTTTGAAGCTGCACTGGAACTCGGAGGTACATTGTCAGGAGAACACGGGATAGGCACGATGAAAGCTCCCTTCATGGAGGCAGAGCTCGGAGCAGTCGGTCTTGGGATGATGAAACGCATCAAGGACAGTTGGGACCCGAATGGAATTCTTAACCCGGGAAAGATCTTTCCAGAGAAGGGTCAGAAGCTGGTGTTGACAGATGAGTGAACAATTGAAAGAAAGGTTGTCCTATGACAGGACCATTGATTGTGTCCAGTGCGGCTATTGCCTCCCAGCCTGTCCGACATATGAAACGATGGAGAAAGAAACGCACTCGCCAAGGGGAAGGATCAATCTGATTAAAATGGTGGCAGAAGGAAAAGCGGCAGTAGAGGAATTGAAAGAACCGATTGAGAAATGCCTTGGCTGTATGGCCTGTACAGTCGTCTGTCCCACTAACGTCCAGTACGGAGAGCTTTTGGAAAGTGCAAAGACGTTCATGGAAGAAGAAACAGGAAAGCCCCGCCCGCAAAGATGGATGGAAAGCTTCTTATACAAGGAGTTTTTTCCTTCCTCGAAGTGGATGGATTTCCTGGGAAATGCGGCGTGGCTCTATCAGAAGACGGGGACACAGAAAGCAGCTGGTCATTTCGGGCTCCTTAAGCGTATTTCCGAGCCGCTTGGACAGATGGAATCGGTGCTCCCGGCCATGCCGCCGCCGAAACTGCGTAAGCAGAGAGCGAATCGCTATGTAAGGATGCGCCCGGCTAAGGCTAAGGTTGGGTTTTTTAGAGGATGTATCATGGACAGCGTTTTTTTTGAATCCAATGAAAATACGCTCGAACTGCTCCTGCGAAGTGGAGCAGAGATCGTTATTCCTGAGCAGCAGACGTGCTGTGGGGCCCTTCATGGTCACTCCGGAAAAAAGGAAGAGGCGACGGAGCTGGCCAAGAGAAATATAGAAGCATTTGAGGAAGAGAACTTCGATTATATTGTGAATAATGCAGGAGGCTGCGGAGCACGTTTAATCGAATATGCCACTCTTTTTGAAGAAGGAACAACATGGCACAAGCGGGCTCTCCAATTTACACATCGGGTGAAAGACATATCGGAAGTATTGGTGGAGATGGACGGCCTTATCTTTAATAAGTCGTTGGATGTGGCAGTTACTTATCAGCCATCCTGTCATTTGAGAAATGTTCAGAAGGTGACGAACAAACCCATCGATCTCTTAAAGCGTATTCCGGGGCTTACCTTAAAAGAGCTGGATCGACCAGAGTTCTGCTGCGGATCTGCGGGGGTATATAACATTGTCAACTATGAAGAGGCGATGGATATCCTGGATGTTAAAATGAAGGACGTTTGTCAGACGGGGCCGGACAGGATCATAACGTCCAACCCAGGCTGCCTCCTGCAGATGAAGCTTGGTGTCGAAAGGGAAGGAAAGAGTGGGGTGATGGATTCGGTTCACATCGTCGATCTGCTGATGGAAGCGGATCCGCTCCCGAAATAGTTTAAAGGCGATTCGTTTATCGAATCGTCTTTTCTTATGCGCGTTGATGGGTATGTCTGCTAGAATGATGCTAAACAATAAAAGGGAAAGAGGGATGAAGGTGATGAAAGCGGATATTCTCGTTATTGAAGATGAACAGAAAATTGCGCGTGTGCTTGAAATCGAACTCGAGTATGAAGGTTACACCGTGACAAAGGCACACGATGGAGCGGAGGGGATGGACCTTTTCCGTTCGAAGTCCTGGGACCTGGTTCTCCTAGATGTCATGCTTCCAAGTATGAGCGGTACCGATGTGCTGAAGCGAATAAGAAAGGGAGATACGGCAACTCCTGTAATTATGCTGACGGCTAAAGATAACGTCGAAGATAAAGTGACAGGGCTGGACCTTGGCGCAAACGATTATGTGACCAAGCCGTTTGATTTTGAAGAATTATTAGCAAGAATTCGAGCTGCTCTACGCTTCAAACCTGCTGATGAAACAGGCGAGCCGGGTTTGTCTCTTGCGGATCTTAAAGTAAATGAATCGACACATGAGGTGAGCCGCGGAGAGGATAAGATCGATTTGACCGCTAAAGAATTCGCGCTGCTCGTTTATTTATTGAAGAACAAGCGGCAGGTCTTGAACAGGGAGCAGCTTCTCGACGGGGTGTGGGGCTATGACTACTATGGAGATACGAATATCGTGGACGTCTATATTCGTTATCTTCGTAACAAAATGGACAAGAACTATGAACCGAAGCTGCTGCACACCGTCCGGGGCGTCGGTTATGTGTTAAAGGATCCGCGATGAAATTATCGAATAAAATCCACGTCTACACCACAGTGCTGTTCACTGTCTTACTGGTCCTGATCAGCCTGTCTGTTTATTTCACGTTCAGCCATATCAGTTACGACAGCGACTTGGAACAAACGCGTCTCGAGGCAGAGCGTATCGCTGCCGGTATCAACGAACAGGAGAGCACTTCCCTGTCCACAGACCTTCTCAGGGCTTATGTACCGGCAAACGGTATGATTAGAATCATACGCCGAAACGGACAAGCGGAAACGGTGGCGGCAGGCAGTCAGCAGGACCTCGCTGATCAGGAGTACCGGTATTATCAGGGAGAACAGGTGGAAGTAGAGAAATACGACGAAACACCTCACGCTGTAGCTGCTGTTCCGGTTCTCTGGATGAATGGAGAAGTGGCGTCTCTGCAATTGACGCAGAGTCTTGCTTCAACGTCGTCCAACTTAGAAGTTTTAAGACTAGTGCTTTTGGTCGTTACCATTCTTGCTATCCTTCCACTTTTTCTTTCTGCGCGCATCCTTAGCAACCTAATAACGAAGCCGATCGTATCGCTTACCGATACGATGCAGGAAATCAGGGGAAGTGGAGAGTTCAAACAGATTGAGACAGAGAAGCAGTCCAAGGATGAACTTGATCAGATGGCGGATGCCTTTAATCAAATGATCATACAGCTCGAGCGAAATTATGAACGTCAAGAGCAGTTCGTATCCAATGCATCCCATGAATTGAAAACACCATTGACTGTTATTGAATCCTATTCCAGCTTACTGAAACGTCGTGGGAATAAAGACGAGAAACTCTTCCGTGAATCTATAGAAGCAATCTATTCTGAGGCGAAGCAAATGAGAGCACTGACTCAGCAGCTGCTTTTATTGGCGAAACAAGAGGAGCACTGGAATGTGAAGAAGGAGAATATACCGCTGGTTTCGTTACTTGAGTCAACGGTAGTCTCCTTTGAAAAAGCCTATAGTCGACAGGTGCGCTTACTTTCAGATAGTGCCGTAACCGTATATACAGACGAACAGAAGCTGAAGCAGCTGCTTTATATCTTAATGGACAATGCAAAAAAATACAGCGACGAAGCAATCGCTGTTTTTGTCAAACAGCACAGTAGTAAGGTCATTATCGATGTGGTTGATGAAGGGATTGGAATGACGGGTCAGGAACTTGAACACGTGTTCGACCGATTCTATCAGGTTGATCAATCCCGCTCGGAAGGATATGGCCTTGGGTTATCCCTTGCACAGGAGCTTGCCGAGGCAATTGGGGCGGAACTGAAGTTGACGAGTATTAAAGGGAAAGGCACGACGGCTTCGATAATCCTTGCCCATTCTCAGAAGAATCTCAGATAACTCCTATACAATGAGAAGAACAGGAGGGATCCTATGTCAAAATTATGGAAGCTATTGTTGTCAACAGTCGGCCTGCTCCTTCTCCTTCTCCTTGGCTGGCAGATGATTAATGACCGTTCCAGTGCAGAGCCGTTAACTGATAACGATGTCCGCACGAAAGTGGAAGACCAGTACAGTGGAGAAGTGAGCCGAATAATAGCTGAGGATGACCACTATACAGCCACTGTTCAAACAGATGCAGGGACGTATGAAGTCACGGTGCTGAAAGTAGATGGAAGTATTGCCAATGTGCAGAGGGTCGCTGGAAGCGACACTACAGATCAACAGCAGAAGGAAGAGTCGTCTGACCCACCTGAGGAAAACAGTCCATCATCTGAAACTAAGACAATTTCCGAGCAGGAAGCGGAAAGGCTAGCATTAGCGGAAGTAGACGGAGAGGTAGATGACGTGGACCTCGAAGAGAATGACGGAACTATCTATTATTTAGTGGAAATTGAACAAAAGGATGAGCGAGAAGCAACCGTCCAGGTACACGCCGTGACAGGAGAGGTCATGTCCGTGAGTTGGGACGATTAATCGGTTCTCATGAAATTCTCATTTTATACTCCATTTGTTCTCATCTTGCCTGGATATAGTGTAAGTAGATAAAACAAAGGAGGAAACAAAATGAAGAAAACATGGATGATTGCTGGAGTGGCAGGAGTAATGATTCTGGGCGGTGCATTCGGTGTCAGTGCGGTAAGTAACGATGGTCAATGGTCTGATAAGAACGTCAAAGTATCCCAGAAACAGGCAGAAGATACGGCGGTTAAAGAAGTGGAAGGTTTGGAAATCACTAAAGTAGAAAAAGATGTAGACGACGGTGTACAGAAGTATGAAGTGAAAGGAATGACCAAAGACGGCCAGGAAATGGACGTAGACATTCACGCAGAATCCGGAGAAGTGTTGGAAGTGGATCGTGAGGATTCGGACAGTGATTCTGATCAAGTATCAGCAGCTGATTTGAAGGTGGACCAAGCGACTGCTGAAAAGACTGCAGAACAGGAAACCGGCGGGACCATTACAGAATCAGAGGTTGATGACGGCCACTTTGAATTCGAGCTTGTCGATGATACCCACGAATACGATGTTACGGTGGATGGACAAACAGGAGAAGTCATTGAATATGAAAAGGAAAAGAAATAATAAAAAGAAAAACCTCGTCCAGTGACGAGGTTTTATTGTTTCTCTACTAAAGAAAATCCGATAGACGAGAGAGCTGCTTCCAAATTAACAACGGTTCTCGCTTTTAGTTTGTTGAACTTTACATTTTCCACTTCGCGCTGGGCGATCGCCGGGGTAATACCTGTCATTAGTGCTTCAATTCCCATTAATTCCAGGGAATGAACGAGCTTCGCCAGCACGTCCGGGAAAAGATCATCCAAAATGACCAGCCCGGACAAATCAATGATGAAATAATCAATGTCCTTCTCCGCCCCGTATCGAAGGGTAGTGTCCATAATCTTTTTCGCCCGTCGTTCATCAATAATTCCTTGGATAGTCAAAATCGATACACCCTTTGTAATCGGTATGATCGGGACATTTAGCAAAGCCATATTATACTGCGTTTGATCCAATTCGATTATATGGGAGAGAACGTCAGCGATAGATTTCAGGAAACGAATGTCTTCCTGCTCAAATACCTTTTCCTCGGAATCCATTACACAAAGGGTACCGAACGTGTTGCCATCAACATCCGTAAGCTCCACGCCGAGAAACCCTCTTTTCCGCAGCTCTCCCGTAACTTCTAAGTCTTTCGTCCGTGCTTCCTGCATCAAATTCTCTGTGGTCATTGTTTTATTGCGGCTGTTTAATATAAACCGACAGTATGTACCTCCGTAATCCACCGTATATCCCTCGTTGATGATACCTTCATCTCTGTTATAAGAACTAAGCACAGTCATGGTTGTATCATCTTTTTTAGCAATATAGGCAGTTTGGACATCCAGATGTTCGCTGATTATATGGAACATTTTCCTGGAAGCGGTCCTTAAGGACTGGAAATCTGTCGTATCCAACTTGTACTCGTTAGGCATGATTACCCTTCCTCTATTAGAAATTAAAAGTCCAATATTCCCCACTACCCTTTGGTAAAATCTTTAAACGACTTTTTTGGGCTTTTTTTAGTTTAATAACGAGAAAATCCGATGAAAAAGTCGTAAATATGAGAAAAATGTCTTCCTGACATCTTAATCCGGTGAATATCCAATAATAAGGCTGAAAACAAATAATTCAGAAAATTTTAATTATTATTTATATTTGAGATAATGGGGAAGCGATCTTTCATAAGGGGGAGAAAAAATGAAAAAGAAGTGGGTCTTATTAATTACGATTTTTGCTATGGTATCTATTCTTGCCGCTTGTGGCGGGGATGAAGATGCTTCCGGCGACTCTGGTGAAACGTACACCGTCGCTACCGATAACAACTTCGTTCCGTTTGAGTTTATGAATGAAGAGACAGGCGAAATGGAAGGCTTCGATATCGATCTTATTAAAGCGGTCGCAGATGAAGCAGGTTTCAACGTGGATATCGAATCCATGAAATTTGATGGTGTCGTAGCGGGCATGCAGTCCGGCCGCTATGATATTGGTATTGCCGGTATGACAATTACGGAAGAGCGTAAAGAATCGATTGCTTTCTCCGATCCATACTATGATGCCGGCTTAATGATAGCAGTCAATGGAGATAACGAAGAAATCCAATCGGAGGATGACCTTGCTGGTAAAAAGGTGGGAACTCGTTCCGGTACGACCAGTGAAACATATCTGAAAGAGAACCATCCGGATGCCGAGCTCGTTACGTTCCCCGGCATTGTTGAAGCGTATTTGGATTTGGAATCCGGTCGTTTAGATGCCGTCATGTACGATGTGCCAAACGTACAGTATTATGTGGCAAACGATGCAGAGAATTTGAAGACCGCTGGAGATATTCTCCAGGGAGAGCAGTACGGGATAGCCTTTCCGAAGGACTCCGAGCTTGTAGAAGATGTGAATGAAGCGCTCCAGACGTTGATTGACAACGGAACGTATGACGACATTTATGAAGAGTGGTTCGGAGAGCGTAAATACGGAACGGAATCATCAGAGTAACAGACACTATTATGACCAAGCTGATCAAGAGGAGCGTAACAAGTGGCCGGCTTGTTACGCTTTCTTTAACGTACGGCATCGACTGAATTACAAAACTTAAGGAGCGGTCTCTCATATGGAGTTTATAACAGAATCCCATTATTACCGTGTCATGCCTTTCCTGCTTGAAGGTCTGGTATGGACATTGATCATAACATTCGTCGGTCTGATTTTCGGTTTTATCCTGGGCGCAGTTTTCGGCTTTGCCCGTCTTTCCAAGAACAAACTGGTGTATGGCATTGCTACCGTCTACGTCGAAGCCGTTCGCGGGACGCCGATTCTTGCACAGATATTATTCATTTATTTCGGGATATCTGATTTGACAGGAATCAACATCGATAAAATCACTGCATCTATCATTGCGATCGCTATCAATGCAGGAGCTTATATTGCTGAAATCGTCCGCGGTGCCGTTTACTCCATTGATAAGGGACAGGAAGAAGCGGGGCGTTCCATCGGCCTGACGAGAAACCAAACGATGCGGTACATTATTTGGCCGCAAGCTTTCAGGCGAATGATTCCGCCTCTCGGTAACCAATTCGTGATAAGTCTGAAAGATACTTCTTTATTCTCTGTCATAGCCGTAGGGGAGCTGTTGTATATGGGGCAGCAATACTACGGAATGACCTTTCAGCCGTTTCAGGCACTGACGATGGTTTGTGTGATGTACTTGATCATCACTGTACCAACAGCTGTTTATTTAAGGAGAGTGGAAAGGAGACTGGACGTCTGATGATTACTGTGAAAGATTTACATAAATCGTTTGGTTCCAACGAAGTACTGAAAGGAATTAACACAGAAATCGATGAAAAAGAGGTCGTATGTGTCATAGGACCATCTGGATCGGGGAAAAGCACCTTCCTTCGCTGTTTGAACCTCCTGGAAGAAGTGACGTCGGGGGATGTGTATATTGAGGGTGATAATCTTACGGATTCTAAAGTGAATATCAATGATGTGCGATCACGGGTTGGGATGGTATTCCAACACTTTAACTTATTTCCACATAAGACCGTTCTTGAGAATATAACGATCGGTCCAATGAAAGTGAAAAAGATGAAGAAAGCAGCGGCTGAGGCAATTGCCCGTCCCCTGCTGGAGAAAGTCGGCTTGGCCGATAAGGCGAATGTTTATCCGGAGAGTCTTTCCGGTGGACAAAAGCAGCGGGTAGCCATTGCCCGGTCTTTGGCTATGGAGCCGAAAATTATGTTGTTTGATGAGCCGACATCGGCCCTCGATCCTGAACTCGTCGGTGATGTCCTTGCTGTTATGAAGGAGCTTGCGAAAGAAGGGATGACGATGGTCGTCGTGACTCATGAAATGGGATTCGCAAGGGAGGTTGGAGATAGGGTGTTGTTCATGGATGAAGGTATCATCATGGAAGAGGGACTGCCTGCAGATATTTTCAGCAACCCTCAAAACCCAAGGACACAGGAATTTTTAAGCAAAGTTTTATAGCATTTCAAAAACATGCGTAAGAGTAGGGAGAAGTATCGGGTGTATTGCCGCCCGATATTTCTCCCTTTCTGTTCTTTCTCTAGAACGTAAGAAAAGACACAGGGAGACTGTGTCTTTTCTGCGGTCAAAATAGATTGTAAGAAGTAATGAAGTACATCAGAATTATTAAAAGCGATGGCGCTGCATAATAAAAACTATTGGTTCGCGGCTTGCGTCCGATCGTCAAAACGGTCAACAAAAGCATGGCTACGCTCAACAGCGCAATCGGAAGGTGAGAAGAGCTTAAAACGGTCAGAATTGCTCCTTTTGTATAGAAAACATCCGTTACTGCAAGAAGCTGTAAGTTGAACAGGTTACTCCCGAGGATTGACCCCACGGCCATCCCGTAATTAGCCATTCGAAATGCAACGAGGACGGTCACCAATTCAGGAAGCGAAGTGGAAGCAGCTATGAGGAAACTTCCTACGAAGCTTGAACTCATTCCTGTCTGCTGGGCTAGCTGGTCTCCAAAGATCGACAAGGCACTACCTGCTGCAAAAACAACGACGGCTGCAACACCGAAGCCGATACTGGCCCCTTTAAGCGTATAATCTTTGCCTGCGGCGGCAGCCTCGTCCATCTCCTCTTCTTCCTCTTCGGAGTTCCCGAAGAATTTCATCGTAACCACATAGAGGGCAACGAGGACGAACATTTCCCATCCAATATGGAGAAGTGACGCTTGAAACGGAAGAATAAGGGACAGAACGACAACCATTGTGAGAACGATTCCTGCAATGGCAGAAGGCAGGTGCTGCTTCTGATTGATGGTGTTAAACATTCTTTTTCTCCGGTAAATCATATCGACGACAGCAAGGATTAATAGATTGAACGTATTACTTCCAAGCATGTTTCCGACGGCGATGTCGGGGTTGTCAATATAGACGGCCGTTAAGCTTGTTGTCAGCTCAGGCAGGGATGTTGCTCCTGCTATAAGAAAAGTACCGACAACAGCACCGCTGAGCGAAGACTTTCGACTGATCACATCTCCGAAACGGTTTAATTGGACTGCCGCATACACGACAATCACAGCGGATAAGGCAAATAAGAAAAATACCAAAGTAAATCCTCCTTTTGATAACTTTCAGAGCCTTGATCACAAAAAAACAGACCTCGGCCCTGATGGCCAAGGTCTTGCGTACTAGTTGATAGTTTGATGGACCGAGTGCCGCAGCACTGGAATGACGATCCAACAATCCGTATTATACGGCCGCTACTCCCCTTGTTGATTCTAATATAGCCGAGGTAGAAGTCGGCGTCAATAGATAAGTGTCGATACCCACTGTACAATCGTCTCTAAATTAAAAAGAGCCTCAAGTTTCCTTGAGGCCCTTCGGAGGCTGTTAAGAATCCGTTTAATAGTTTACGGCGTTATAAGAGTTGATCAACCCGTGCTGGAAGTAAGAACCTGTCCCGCTGATCGGATCCGCTGTTTGTTCGATTGCTGCCCGTATATTGCTGTTTGAACGTCCTTGAGAAGCAAGGAGTCCTGCAAGTCCGGCAACGTGTGGCGAAGCCATGGACGTTCCGGAAAGGTAGGCGTACCCTCCATTAGGAACGGTGGATGCAATGTCTACACCAGGAGCGGTGACGTCCACCCATGTTCCATAGTTTGAAAAGGAGGCTTTACGATTATATCGGTCGACAGCTCCGACCGCGATCACATTATCATAGGATGCCGGCTCGAACGTCGTTCTTACTCCGTCGTTTCCAGCAGCAGCGATAATGACAGAGCCTTTATTCCATGCATAATTCACAGCGTCTTCGAGTGTTTGGGTATCACAATTACATCCGAGGGAAAGGTTAATGACTTCTGCCCCTTGATCAGCAGAATAGCGGATGGCGTTGGCGATATTGTTCAATGAGCCGCTGCCATTGGCATCTAAGGCGCGGACGGCAAGGATTTTAGTATTGGGAGCCATTCCTGCGACACCGCTTCCGTTGTTCGTCTGTGCTGCAGCTGTCCCTGCTACGTGAGTACCGTGATTATTCAAGTCCATCGGATCATAGTCATTATCAACGAAATCATAGCCCTTTATCGTTTTGTTTTTTAGATCAGGATGGTTATAGTCTACTCCGGAGTCTACGATGGCAATTTCCTGGTTACTGCTCCCCCGGGTGATATCCCAAGCGGCTTCGGTGTTCGTGTTCTGAGGTCCATATTGATAGCCGGAGTAGTAGGTGTCATTCGGCGTCCATGTGACATCGAATATGTAGTTAGGTTCTGCGTATTCGACATTCGGGTTATTGTTCAAGGCTTTTACGACTGCATCCACGTTGCCGACTTCGAGAACTTTCACATTTGAATCAACGACCTTTTTTTCTTCCTTCGCTTTTTCTGCACCGAAGGCTTGAAGCTGTTTGCTGCTCAACGTTTTCCCTTCTTTGAATTTAACGACGACTTCTCCTTTAACGTAGTCCCCTTTTTGGACATCTGTCTGTACCTTCATTTCTTTCTTCAATGGTTCCGGCGTCTGATCGGCGAAGACTTGTCCTGTTGTCGGAATCAGTGCAAGACTTGCAGCCAGGGATAAGGTTGCTAATTTCTTAAACTTTTTCAACTTCATGAAACATTCCTCCTTGATAAGATATATATAAGTAATTCGAAAGAATCAGGAAAAACCCTCTCAAATAGGTGTTGGGATAGTGGCAGGGAAAAAGAGGGGGTAACATGCATTTTTTGACACATACTTTCCCAAGTCGTCGAAAATCCTTTTGTTATCTGATTTATCTGTAAATTTATTGGGGTATTACCTGTTTCTGGTGTATAATACCAACTATAATGAAAGCGCGTACATTAAGAGGAGGGATTGTGTGAGTGGTATTTGGCTTGCGGTTGTAGGCAGCTTCGTGTTTTTTCTGGGTTATCGCTATTATTCGAGATTCATAGCAGACAAAATTTACAGGTTGGATCCAAACTATGTAACGCCTGCCCATCAATATAAAGATGGTGTCGATTTCGTCCCAACCAATAAGTTTATCTTATGGGGGCATCACTTCACTTCCGTAGCAGGCGCAGCGCCAATCGTAGGACCAGCAATCGCTGTTTACTGGGGATGGCTTCCAGCAGTGTTATGGGTGCTTCTCGGTACCGTTTTCGCGGCCGGCGTACATGACTTCGGTACGCTTGTTCTATCCGTGCGGAACAAAGGCCAGTCAATCGGCACACTTGCCAGCAAGTTGATCGGTCAGCGGGCAAAGGTCTTATTCCTATTCATCATCTTATTGTTGGTGTTGATGGTTAACGCTGTCTTCGCCTGGGTAATCGCCAACCTTTTCATTTCTTTTCCTGCCAGTGTCCTGTCCGTATTTATTCAAATCCCGTTAGCAGTATGGATCGGTTATCACGTGTATAAAAGACAGGGAAATATGCTGCTTCCATCCGTCGTCGCTCTTGCTGTCATGTATCTTTCTGCAATCGTAGCCAGCTACGTTCCTGCTCTGCAAATTGATCTCGTCCGCTATTTTGGAGGAGAAGGTGCAGAAACAATTTTCGGTTTGAATGCAACATCCATGTCCTTCTTTGTCTGGATTGTTGTTCTGATGGTTTATGTGTACATTGCATCCACTTTGCCTGTATGGAAACTATTGCAGCCGAGGGATTATATTAATTCCCACCAACTTATTGTCGGGCTAGGTCTGCTTTATCTCGGCCTTTTGTTCACCAACCCTGAAATTACGGCTCCTGTGACCAATGGTGCTGCGGACACTTCCTGGTTTCCACTATTATTCATCACGATCGCCTGTGGAGCGATTTCCGGTTTCCATGGACTTGTATCCTCAGGGACCTCTTCCAAACAGTTGAATAATGAAAAAGATGCACGATTTGTCGGGTATCTGGGATCGGTTGGTGAAGGTGCACTCGCTCTTGTCGCTATTATCGCAGTTATCACATTCTTCCCGACCAGGGGAGAATTCACAGCAACGTACAGTGGGTTTGCCGAAGCGAGCAATGCAGGCCTCGGTGTATTTATTCAAGGTGCCGGCCAGCTGGCGTCGGGACTAGGTATTCCCGCTTCTGTCGCTTCTACGATCGTATCTGTCATTGTTGTAAGCTTTGCGGCGACAACGCTGGATTCATCCGTCCGTCTGATGCGATACATTATTGCAGAGCTTGGGTCGGAATATAATGTTACCCCGCTTACAAAGACACATGCAGCGACAACGCTTGCCGTCGTGTCCAGTGCGGCTCTCACATTAATTCCGCAAGGACCAAAAGGGTTTGGATCTGGTGGTTACCTGCTTTGGCCGTTGTTCGGTACATCCAATCAGCTGCTTGCAGGCATCAGTCTTCTCCTTGTATCCATCTGGCTGAAGAGGCAGGGGAGAAATTACCTGCCGACGATCATTCCTATGGTATTCCTTATGTTTATGACATTATGGGCCATGATCACCCAGGTTTTCATGGAATGGGCACCGTGGGCGGAAAGCAGTGATTGGATGCTCTTCACCTTCGGGGCAATTATTCTTGTATTTACGTTATGGATCTTGTTGACAGCTGTTTCCACCCTTACCGGCAGGAATAAGGATTCTATTGAAAAAAGTGCATAAAAGTTTGGAGGGATGTCGGCAGTGAAGAAAAGCTACTCCATTAAACGCCTGATACAAATGTATGATGAAATGCTGCGGGTTCCTCATAAGCGTGAAATTGCAAGGGAGCTGAGGCAGGAGGAGGACTTGTTTCTTCTCCTGATTTATTCAGACATGCTGGGGATTCCAAACCCTGCCTTTTACTACACGCTCGAGCTGTATCCTCATATCGTGGAGAAATTCCATGATTGGCATCTCCGGATGGGTATGGAGAAATCACCTCTGGAGGGAATCCGCTGCTGTTGAGGAGGGGTAAGATGACAAGTATAGAGAAGAACAAAATCATTTTTGTAGGAGGAAAAGGAGGAGTGGGAAAGTCGACGACGGCAGCAGCTCTTGCACTAAGTTACACGAGCCGTGGTTATCGGACACTCGTTGTCTCCACAGATCCAGCTCACAACTTAGGTGATATTTTTCATAAGCAATTAGAAAATAGTAAAAAGCCGCTGATGGATGGCTTGTGGGGATTAGAAATCGATCCAGGGAAGGAAGCGAAGCGGTATATTCAAGGAGTGAAAAATAACCTGAAGGGACTCGTTCATGCGAAAATGATCGAGGAAGTACATAGACAAATCGATCTTGCTTCTTCTACCCCCGGGGCAGAAGAAGCGGCACTGTTCGATAAGCTGATATCCATTATGATCGAGGAGAAGGATTTCGATAAGATCATTTTTGACACAGCACCAACCGGTCACACGATCCGTCTCCTTACTCTGCCGGAAATGATGACCGTGTGGGTGGACGGGCTGTTGGAAAGGCGGAAGAAAGTGAATGATACCTATACGCAGCTGCTTCATGATGGAGAACCTGTGGAAGATCCGATATACGAGGTGCTGCAGGAGCGGCGCGAGAAGTTTGCCAAAGCCCGAGGAATTATCCTTGATGAAGATAAGACGGGCTTCCTGTTTGTTTTAAATCCGGAGCGCCTTCCAATTCTTGAAACAAAGCAGGCAGTCCGTCAGTTGGACACCTACGACATCCGTGTCCATACGCTGGTAGTTAACAAAGTGCTTCCGCCTGATGCAGACGGAAGCTTTCTTGAACGTAGAAGAAAGCAGGAACAGATGTACATGCAGGACATCGGTGAGATTTTTAAGGAACAACGGCTTTTGAAGATTCCTTTATTCACGGAAGACATTGCGGACCTGGATCAATTGCAGGCATTTTCCAGACAGTTTGATCAAGAGAACCTATCCGTATAAACCGGACTTTTCAGAGTCCGGTTTATTTTTTATTTCGTAGTCGAAAAGTATTAAGTCATTATCCATAAATAGAACTATATTATCAGAAATTTCCGCCGATATAAGAAAGAGTGTAAATAGGTGATACCAACCTACTCAATCTTAAGGAAAGGAAAGTGAAGCAGATTTATGAACCCTAAAAAGTCGCTGCGGGCGCAGCTGTTTCTTAACTTCTTGATTCCTATTGTTATATTAGGAGTCCTTGTTTTTGGATTTGTCAAAGTGTTGTCCAGCCATATCATTGATTCCTATCTTGTTCCTCAATTTGAAAGCACACTGGAAGACACGGGGAATGAACTTGTTCAGGCGGTCGATGATTACCGCATACTTCAGGCGATCCGCAATCCCGAAGGAAATCATGCGGGTTTATTAAAAACCATGGACTCTATCGTAGAGGACAATGATAAACTCAAGCATGCTTATATCCTTACACAAAAGGAAGGGAAAGGTTACTACGTTAGCAGAAATGGAAGCGGAGAAATGATGGTGGAGTCGCCCCTTACGAAAGAACAAAAGCAGGCTCTGGATAACAAACAGACAGTCATGACAGATTTCTATAAAGACCCGGTAGACGGAGATACGCATAAATCAATAGTTATCCCATTGGAAAATTCGGATGCCGTTGCAGGGGTGGATATGGATGGTTCATTCATTATGACCCTGGAAAACAGTATCAACGTCTTCCTTATTGCTTTCCTAATCCTTGCATTACTGCTCGGCGCGTTGTTTGCATACGTCTTTGGAGGAAGACTGAATAAGTCCATCCAAATTCTTCTGGGATCAATGAAGCGAATTCGTGATGGGGATTTGACAGGCCGTGTGGAAGTGAAGAGGCAGGACGAAATCGGTCAGCTTGCCAACGCAGTTAATGACATGGTGGACGGCCTTCGTTCTTTGGTGAAGCGTGTATCTCAGGCATCCAATGAAGTAGCAGGACGAAGTATGGAGCTGACTCACTCCGCCAATGAAGTAAAAGAAGGAAGCGGTCAGGTGGCTTCCACCATGCAGGAACTTTCCTCAGGAGCAGAATCCCAGGCGAACAGTTCCGGCAATCTTTCCGTTATGATGGATCGGTTTACGCTGAAAATTAAGGAGGCAGATCAGACCGGCAAGGAAATAGCCGGTACGTCTCATGAGGTGCTTCAGATGACGGATGAAGGAAGGAAGCTGATGCAGCAGTCTGTTCATCAGATGAACAAGATTCATACTATTGTTAAAGATGCTGTGGACAAGGTGCAGGGATTGGAACATCAATCCAAGGAAATCACCAACCTGGTCCAAGTCATTCAGGCAATTGCCGACCAGACGAACCTCCTTTCCCTGAATGCTGCAATAGAAGCAGCAAGAGCAGGAGAACACGGAAAAGGATTTGCTGTCGTTGCGGGTGAAGTCCGCAAATTGGCAGAGCAAGTATCCTCATCTATAGGAAGCATTACGAAGATTGTACATACTATCCAGCAGGAATCTACGAATGTAGCGGGTTCTTTAGAGAGCGGGTATAAAGAGGTTACTACCGGGTCTGAGCAGCTTGAACAAACAGAGGGAACGTTCCTTACTATTCAAGGATCTGTGACGCAGATGGTTGAGCGAATTAAGCATATATCCACCCATCTGGAAGATATAACGACAGACAGCAGCCACATGAGTGCCTCAATTGAAGAGATTGCATCCGTCACAGAAGAAGCAGCTGCGAGCGTGGAGGAAGTGGCTGCCTCCACCAATCAAACGACGGTTTCAATGGAGGAGGTTTCTGCCAGTGCGCAGCAGCTGTCGGAGCTTTCCGACCAATTGAGTGGTAACGTTCGTGAGTTTAAGACTGATTTGGTATGAAAAAAACCTGTGCTTTAAAGCACAGGTTTTTTTATGCATGGTTTTTTTTCTTTAACTCAGTATCATGGTTATTTTGGTGAACGAATGATTTCTTGTACCAGGTTCTTCCTCGCCACCTTCGCAGCATAAGCAGTCCCCGCAGCCATTCGTCGACAATAAAGGCGATCCATATACCGATCAGCCCGTAGGAAAGCGGAAGACCGAGCAGCCAGGCGATTGTGACTTGGACCCCCCACATGGAAAGAATACCGATGACGACGGGATAACGGACATCGCCTGCCGCTCTTAGAGAATTGATGACGACAAGATTGAACGCCCTCCCTGGTTCCAGTAGGATACTGAGCAGCAGTAAGGTCCCGCCCGATGCAATAATTAATGGGTCGTCCGTAAACAAACCGAGCAGGATATCGCTTGAGAAGTAGAAAACGACAGCGACTACAATCGAGACGGTAATCGCAAGCTTCAGACTGCGCATGCACTGCCTGTATGCCCGCTCGGTTTCCTTTGCTCCTATATGATGGCCAATCAGAATTTGTGTGCCCTGGCCGATTGCGACTGAGAAAAGGAATATGAACATCATCAAATTTTGGGCGTACACCTTGGTTGTGAGAGCAGTCGCGCCCATCTGTGCGACGAAGTACGTAATGACCATCTGGCTTGCATTGTACGATAATTGTTCTCCCGCTGATGGAATTCCGATATTCAGTAAACTTTTGATATGCTTGATTTCATAACGGTAGAGGGCTGTCCAAGGAAGAGAACTCGACACGCGTTTCACTAATAGGAGAAAGAGCACGATGAATCCTAAACCACGGGAAACGGCGGTAGAGACGGCTACTCCCTGGACGCCGAAAACAGGCAGCCCGAACGGTCCGAAAATGACAATGTAGTTTCCTATTACGTTGACAATATTCATGCCGATCGTGACATACATCGTATCCTTTGTATGCCCATAACTCCTCAGAATAGCGCCTGCTGTCATGAGCAATGCTTGGACAAAAATCAATCCACCGACGATATTCATATAATCGACAGCTTCCCCCATAAGCTGGGCAGGAAGGTCCATTACGGCAAGAATAGGCTCACTGAAAAGAAATAAGCCGAAACTTAAGAGAAGTGAGAACCACAAGTTCACGCTGAGGGAAGTAACGGAAATGGCTCCTGCCTCTTTCGGTTTTCCGGCTCCTAGGTTTTGAGCGACAAGGATAGCCGCTCCCGTTGCAATAAATCCGAACATGACGATGATAACGGAAAGGATCTGGTTGGCTACCCCTACAGCGGCGACTGCCTCATCCGAGTACTGACTGAGCATGAGGGTATCGGCGTTCCCCATCAGCATATGTAGAAGCACTTCGATGAAAATAGGCCATGTGAGCGTAAACAGTGTCAGTTTCTTAACATCTTTTTCATGAGTCATGACAGGACTCCTTTACACATATATTGGGGCAAACGTTTGCATGAATAAAATAACGAACGCTTCCTACTAAAACTATAGAAAGATTCCTTCCCCGTCAATATAAAAATGGTTCCGCTTACAAAAATGTTAAAAAAAGAATGATCCTTATGGGAAGGAAGTAGGTAATCTTGAAAATGACGGACACTTGGGCACAGGTTGCATAGGATATGGGAGATCATGGATCGAGGAGATGATAGTATGTATCCGAACAGTCATAGGTCGTACCAGAGCCCGGCGCATCCGTCCGTCTATAGACAGGATGGTTCTGAACAAATGCTGAACGGCCTTAAAAATGCAATTAAGTCAGAGGCGGAAGCGGTAGACTTGTACACCCGACTGCTTGCATCAGCGCCGTCTTCTATGCACCAAGGGGAGATGCAGAAGTCGTTGGAAGAGGGGAACGACCGTTTGCAGCAAAGGACAGCGCTTTATATTCAGCTTGCAGGCAAACAGCCGGAATACAAGATTGAAAGGATGCCGTTTCATAGTTATCCGGAAGGTTTGATAAAAGCATATGAAGTAAATGTGCGTAATTATCAGATGGACCGCCAGCAATACTACACCAATCAGCATCCAACCATTCGTCAGTGGTTCGGGAGAGTATGCAATGACGAAGTCATTCAGGCGAATCGCCTGCAGACGCTCGCATATGATGGGAGATCGGAGGGCAAAGATTTTGGCAAGCAGCCTTATGTGCTTAATATCGATGAAGCAACGAAAGCGAATGACACATTTCGGACGGCGATATGGACGGGAGATCATCTGCAGGTAACGTTAATGAGCATCGGTGTCGGCGACGATGTCGGCCTGGAAATCCATCCGGACGTCGATCAATTTCTACGTGTCGAAGAAGGGGAAGGACTCGTACAAATGGGGAGCACGAAAGAAACGGTTACATTTGAGGACAGAGCGTACGATGGTTATGCCATCATGGTCCCCGCCGGAACATGGCATAACGTTATTAATACAGGTGACAAACCGTTGAAGCTCTATTCCATCTATGCCCCGCCCCAGCATCCGTTTGGGACTGTGCACCAAACGAAAGCAGACGCTCTTGCAGCGGAATCCGGGAATCACGGATCAGCTTGAGAACTTCCTTAAGGGAAGTTCTTTTTTTTATGAAAATAAATGAAATGATCCCATCTTCCTCCTCGTCTTATGTAGTAGAAGAGGAAAAGGGAGGAAGGTAAACGTGATTGTCATACGTGGTTTGGCACATTCTTTTTATGTCGGAAAGAAAAATAGTCGTCAGGAAATACCTGTGTTGAAAGGGATTGATCTTAAAATCAATAAAGGGGAAATTGTTGCAGTAATAGGCAAGAGTGGTTCAGGCAAGTCCACACTTCTGAATTTGTTAAGCGGATATATCAAGCCACTGCAAGGGGAAATTGTACTTAATGGTACAGACGTTACTGCTTTATCAGAAGGCGATTGGGCTACGTTTCGTGCAGAGAATCTAGGATTCATTTTCCAAAGCTTTCAATTGATTCCGAGTATGACAGCCTTTCAAAATATTGAACTCCCGCTTGTCATGAAGGGGATCAATGAGGCTGACAGAGGGGCGATTGTCAAATCAATGCTTGCGAAAGTCGGCCTTGACGACTATGCAGAGCATTATCCGTCCGAACTGTCTGGAGGACAGCAGCAGCGGGTATCCGTGGCACGGGCGCTCATAGTCGAGCCCCCCATTATTTTAGCGGACGAGCCTACCGGAAGCCTGGATCAGGAAACAGAAGACGAACTGCTTTCTTTTGTTAAACAATTGAATGAAGAAGAAGGCATCACCTTCGTTCTGATTACTCATGATGAAGAAGTGGCTTCCGTTGCGGACAGGGTCATCCGTCTGGAAGATGGCTCGGTCGTTGAACGATTGGATAAGGGGGCGATCCGATGAAGTGGAAAGACAGGTTCCGATTTATCCGGCAGAACATGAAGAAAAACAGATCCCGTGTTGCGATGACCATGCTTGCGACAGCGATCGGCTGCGCGTTCCTTATCATACTTGCTTCCGTAGGTATTGGGGCTCAGAAATATATTGTCGATGATTTGATGAAGGATAGGGCTGTTACGGAAGTTTCCATCTTTGGGAAATCAGAAGTGGCCGAGGGAGAGAATCCTGCACTCACACAGCAGGACGTCGATCGTCTGGAGGAACTGGATGGGGTAAAAGCCGTCTCCCGTTCTACGATAGTGGAGAACCCGGCTGTAACCAAACTTGGAGACTATGAAGTCCAACCTTCTGTGGAAATGGTGGATTTTAATTCTGAGAAGAAGGCTGGATTGAAGCTGGCTGAAGGACGCATGCCGGCGAAAGAAAATGAAGTGCTGGTCGGCTATCACTTCGACAAACTACTCGTCAATCAGGAGGAAGGGGCGGATGAAGAGCTTTATGATCCCGATGGACTTGTAAAAAAACAGAATCGCTATGATGAACCGGTATTAGGGAAGTCAGCAGACATTGAAATAGAACAGATCAAAGAAGGGGAGCGCGTAACGAACATGTATCCTGTTACGATTGTAGGTGTGGCGGAAGAACCTGCACGGGATTGGGAAGTAGGAAATGAAGTATTAATCTCTGAATCCATGCTTGAGAAAATCGAAGCATTTACCGGTACGAAGAACGGTGCGCAAATACAGACAGCGATGAGCGATGACGAGATTGCACTGCTCCAGGATCTAAACGAACCTCGTTCTTTCAGTGAAGTCAATGTCATTGCCGGAAGCCTGGAACAGGTGGAGAACGTAACAGAGGAATTGAAGAAAGAAGGGTATAATGTTTATTCCGTAACCGAGCAGATTGATGAAGTGAATGTCGTTTTTGCAGTCATCAAGACCGGTCTTGTCATCATCGGAACTATTGCTCTTCTAATCGCGTCCATCGGTATATTCAATACGATGTCCATGGCCGTAACGGAACGGACACAGGATATCGGCATCATGAAAGCGATCGGCGGTCACCCGAAGATGATTCGAAGTATCTTTTTAATGGAAAGTGGCTGCATTGGTTTGATCGGTGCCTTAGCAGGTGTCCTCGCTGCTTACGCTGTCAGCATTGGTATTAACTTTATTCTGCCTTTGGTAATGAAACAAGTGTTTGAGGAAACGCCGGAGGCAGCGATTCAGTTGTCCTTTATCCCACCCTATCTAGCAGTCGCCTGTGTCATTCTCAGCATCGGCATTGCTATGATATCAGGATGGAAGCCTGCGAACAAGGCAACGAGGATTGATGTTCTGCGTGCGCTCAGAAGGGATATATAGCTGTCAGGATAGGTCCTTGCACCCCGATTTCCATTAGGAGTGCAGGGTCCTTTTTCTTAGATTTTTTTAAGAATTTTTGCATGTTCGGTCAATATCCGTTACCCTAGTAGAGTTGACGTTTAGAATTAGGAGAGGAATTAATATGAGTAAGATCAAACGGAATGACCCATGCCCTTGTGGAAGTGGGAAAAAATATAAGAAATGTTGTATGAATAAGAACGTAGAGGGATTAGGTTCTGTATCGCTCCATGAAGAGCTGAACAATCATTACAGTCACTTGATGGCTTATGTGAACCGCAACTACCCGAATTTGGCTCCGCTGGAGCAAAAAGAGACCCAGGAAGAAGAAATCGAAGCGGCCTTCCGAATGGTGCAGAAGGTCTTTATGGAAGAACAGGAGAATGGCGGCACGATCTTCGATGAGTTCTTTGAGAAGAAAAAGAAAAAAATAAACCGACCTTCCACGCTTGCTTCTATGGAAGAGTGGAAGCAGCCGAAGACCGGCATTTTTAAAATTGTCAACGTTGACGCTGCTCAAAGTGTCACCGTCGAGGACGTTTGGACGAAGGAACTGTTGGAAGTCAATCAGCAGGGGATTCCTCTTAAGGAAGAGAACTATGCGCGCATGCCTTACTGCATTGGTATCCTTCTGAAGTGGGGACCGGTCTTTAACTTCATTCCATTGTCCATCCCTAATTATGAGGAATCCTACCTTTCCTTCCGAGAACAGCTGGAAGAGAATTATGCTGCATCAGAAGCATCCTCCATCGAGGCTTATCTGGAAGAGACATTTATTGAATCCCTGAGAAAATGGATGTTCATGAACGGGGAGCAGCAGGTGCAGACAGAAGAGCAGGCA
This sequence comes from Bacillus sp. SB49, assembly GCF_000469135.2. Classification (NCBI taxonomy): domain Bacteria; kingdom Bacillati; phylum Bacillota; class Bacilli; order Caryophanales; family Bacillaceae; genus Bacillus; species Bacillus sp. SB49. Next base: position 2,818,754 of record NZ_CP048117.1, on the reverse strand, counting down.
AAAGCAGCTCCTTCCAATGAAAACGATGAAGTGCTGGAGTTGTTGCAGCTGGATATGGATGATCAAGAAGCGGTTGATCGACTGGAGAGAGCATGGCTGTCTTATAAAGAAGCAGAGCAGCCGAATCTTAGAAAGCCTGAAGTCGTCGCTGCAGCGCTTGAGCATATGTTTGTCACAACGACGTACTTCCGGGAAGAGACACAAAAAGTTACAAAGAAAGCTGTTGCTGAAAAATATGGGGTAAGCCCAAGCAGCATGACAAACCGGATCAATCAACTGAAAGAGTATTTTGACACGATTACAGAATAAAACTTCTGGAAAGACACCTGGATACAGGTGTCTTTTTTTGGATGAAAAAGCTTACCGCACAGGAAATCCCTAAATACGAAGAAAGATACGCAATGGATAAAAAGGAAAATCAAGATAATCCGTTGGCCTTGGGCAGAGGGGCATCCTGTTCAATCAGCCAAATTTGCGGACAGTCAACCAGGCATAAGGATAAAGGACAAAAAAGAGCCCGCCATTTGATGCCAGGCTCTTTTTTGTCCTTCTTCTGCATAGGGTAAGGAAGGAGGGGGGAAGAAATGAAAAGGAAGAAGCAGCCTGCATTAATCCTCTTCATTCTGTTCTTATTGCTGACACTGATAGCTGCCGGAGCATTTTTCATTATGACAAGGCCGAGTTATCAAGCTGAACGAGTGGTCGATGAGTTTTATACGTTGGAGCAGGAAGGCGAGTACAATAAGTCATGGGAATTGTTACATACCAGCATACAGGAGAAATTTGCGAAAGGACCATACATCCAAGACCGATCCCACGTATTTATGAACCACTTCGGTGCGGACACTTTCACCTTTACGATAGACGGCAAGAAGAAAAGAGATAACTGGAAGATGGAGAAGGATGGGGAGCCGTTTGGTGTTGTCTACGAAATGGTGGTCACACAGACGTACCATGGTAAATACGGACACTTCCTTTTTACACAATTCGTTTACGTTACGAAGGAAGAAGGGGAATGGCGTATCCTATGGGATTATAATAAGTGAGCCCCCTCCATCTATACGGAGGGGGCTCACTTATTTATCTCAGTTTACCTTTGACTTCAAAGGCGGATACTGTTTTTGCTTCACTTTCAATCATCAATTTCCCTTTATGACTCTTGTATTTATCCTTGTCCAACAGTGATTGGAGCTGCACACGATTAGGGGTACGCTGATTGTATAATTCAAAAGCGTCCAGGCGTTGATTCTCTGTTCCCTGGTTAACGACGACTAATACATGATTTTTACGTGTTTTCCTTTCAAAAACAAGGACGTCTTCATCAGAGTAAACAATCCTGAAATCGCCGTGGGTGAGCGCCTGCTCCTTCGTGCGGATATCAATCAACTTCTTGTAATGATTTTTGATTTCCCTGTTTTGTTCCTGCTTATTCCAGGGCATAAATTCGCGGTAATAGCGGTCCTTCCATTCTTCTACAGCATTGTGGTCACCGCTTTGGGACAGCCCTACTTCATCACCGTAATAAATGATCGGTGCTCCCGGAAGCAGGAATTGAAGAGTGGCCGCGTTTTTCATTGTCGTTTCGTTCTCCTTCGCTTCATAGAAGAAGCGTGGCATATCGTGGCTGTCAAGGAACGTAGCAGCGACGAATTCCTCGGCATACCCGTTTTGGATGGTTTCAAGCGAAGCAGCCAGTTCGTTCATCGATTTTCCTTGAATAAATGCGCCGTGAAGAGCGGTTTGCGTTTCGAAATCAATAGCGCCGTCAAGCTTGCCGGTGTAGGATGTGATCGTATCCAAGTCATCCCATACCTCTCCGAAAATGAATGCGTTGGAATCAATCGACTTTACTTTATGTCGAAAGTCGACCCAGAAGCTCTGGCTCGGTCCTTTGGCATAATCAAGACGAAAGCCGTCGACACCGATGTCTTCCATCCAGAATGGAACGACTTCATTCAACATGTAGTCCCTCGTGTCCGGATTGTCATTGTTCAGCTCCGGAAGCTCTTTGACACTGTAGAAAGTATCGTATTCGTCCGGCCATTTGGTAAACGTGTACCAGTCATAGTATTTACTGTCTGTTCCTTTGGACAGGGCATCTTGGAAAAAATCATGCTGGTTCGATGTGTGGTTGGGAACGAGATCATAGATGACTTTCATATCCCGTTTGTGCGCTTTTTTGACCAGTTCTTTCATCAGCTGATTGCTGCCGAACCGGGGATCAACTTTCATAAAATCGGTTGGATGATAACCGTGGGAATAGGGCCCTTCATAGATCGGTGAGATCCATAACGTATTGACACCCAGTTCTTCGATGTAATCCAGCTTATCGATGACTCCCTGAAGGTCTCCTCCCATCCAGCCTTTCAGTTGTTCGTCTTTCGGAAGATCAGGCTGAACGGATGTGTTGTTGGTTACATCGCCATCCCGGAAACGGTCGACGAAAACTTGATAGATGACTGCTTCTTTTGCCCATTTCGGCGATTTATAGTCATCGACATAGTAAGCGAACTCCGTTGCTTCCTCAGATGTCAACGCGTTATTATCAGCAAACTGGGACCCTTCAGATGACTTGTTCCACACATCTATCTTATATTTGACGCGGGTCTTGTTCTTTTGAGCAGGAATGGTGCCTTCCAATATGGACGTCTGTAAACCGTCCGGGGCAGTAGATGTCTCTTGAACAGTAAGGAAGGACGTCCTGCCTTGAACAGCTGTTCCGCGTTTTCCATCTGGAATCGATCCGTCTGTCGTGTAGTAGACCGCGCCTGCGTCAATTGGGCCGAAATGCCGGACCTCTACTTCTACCTGGACGACGTCTTTTTTATTAGGAGTGTAAGGGGCGTGATTAAAATCATGACGCACAGATTGGGCGACTGGAATTGTCAACCATTTGTCGACTTTATCGTACACGTTGTCGCCGTCTTCACGCAGCGTTACGGTCCGCGGATCTGTCCGATCTTCCTTATAAGCTTCACCTGAAAGGCTGTAGAAGTAGGTAAGCTCCTTGGAAGCATCCCCGACAACGCGGAGGGTGTAGATGCCGTCTCCTGTTTTCTCCATCGGGCTGACGGTGTAATTGAAACCGTTTTTGCTTGATGCGACAGTCGGGATTGCCCAGTCCGGTGTCTCTTCAGGCACAGACAAATTCAACGTGACACTGCCGCTGTGGGTATCCGCTAAGCGGATATCAACGGTCCTTTCTTTGTCCGGATGGAAGGTAAAGATATATTTTCCATCTTGAGAAGGGGTGAACGTCAAGTTCGATCCTTCCATCCACTTGCCGTCATAGACGAACTTGTATTCCACGAGTTTTCCACCCTTTAGTTCCACAGGTGCACTTTCCCAAAGCTGCTTCTCTGCATCATAAGCAAGTGGATGATTATCCGACCCCCAATCCAATGACTCCGCACTGCCGCGAAGAACTACCTTGTCATATGTAGTCTCCGCCGCATCCGCTTTCTGTGCAAACGGTTGCGCAAAAAGCAAAAACAAAAGTGCAATACCGACCAATGAAATAAGCGACCACTTTTTCATTTTCTGCATTCCCCCTCATAATAATGAAATCGCTTTCATAATATAGAATAAAGCTTCGAATGTCTATGGGACTAATCTAGTGATTTCCAGAAAAAAGAAAAGGTAGAGGGGACTCTGCCCTCTACCCGATTAATAAGTCAGCAGTCTGACGGAATAGGCGATATACTTCACATACTCACTGAACGTCATTTTTTGTTCCCGCTCATTTAATCCGTCACTTGCGTCGAAAAAGGAGGGGGCGAATGCATAGGAAAGGTCGATGGAATCTTCATAGATCTTATCAAAGGTCATCTTCGTCCTACGGGAATGGTAATCGCTTGTTACCACAATTGCTGAAGTGAAGTCGTATTTGAACATGATTTCTTCGGATAATACAGCATTATCCAAGGTGCTCTCGGCCTCCGTTTCTTCAATAATCGCGTCCGATGGAACACCCAGGTTCTCTGCGTCCTCTCGTGTTACGCCCTTCTCTGTAGAATTTGTGAGAATGATAGAATCGGCAAGTCCTTGATTGAAGAGATCGACGGCATAAGGGAGACGGTTGGATTCGCCGCTCAAAACAATGAGAGCATCTGCCGGCTGCACGTCTTCTGAATCCTCTATGAACAAAAAGCCACTCCCTAAGTTGTAGAGTATGATGATTCCGGTAATGAATAATACAAAGGTAATTGCGAAGATACTTAGAATAACTTTCTTGACTCTCGGCAAAGGTGTGTGCACCATAGACTTCCTTTCTATGTAACGAGAAATTATAGAATATTTTACCACATGTTTTGACATAATTGTTAGGAGGGTATAACAGTTTAAGTCTGGTTCGACTTGTTTTTTTTAATGGAATCGAGTAATATATCCTGTAAAACATTTTATTTGAATTGTTTGTCAATTAGATGTAAAATGAATTCAACTTTGTTGAAAATATGAATATGAGAAAGGGTAGAGAAAGATGATAAAGCCTGATGATCGCATTGCAACACCCGGTCAAATAGTAACGTTTGAAAGAAACGATATTGTTTTTAAAGGAAGAGTAATCCCCAGTCAATGCCAACAGTCTGTCATCGTCGACCTGACCATCATGGACAATTTAGCAGAGATTGACTTTGAGTATGACAGAACTGTAGTGGCTCATACCAATTACCGCATTATAGAAGAATAGTGTTGAACCTCCTCTTATATAGGGGAGGTATTTTTATGTAGCAATGCTTTATATCGTAATATATACGACGAGTCAATATGATAATTTTTCCTATACTTTATTTTATAGGAAAAAATCCTGTGTTCATCTTCCATTTTTTTTATTACTATTAAAAGGAGGGGGACGTACCGGGGGATTCGTGAATAAATGAGCATGAGAGGATGAAGTGGTTTGGCGCATTTGACTAAATTACTTTTGGATCAGGATGAACTATCGATCACCGGGCGCTATAGTGTGCGTATCGATAAGACAATTGTCATTGAGCCTCTTCGGCACCTGACGGAAGACACCTTCCGTAATTTGCTTAGAAGTAAAGCAATTGTGAAGCGGATCGGAATTCGCAGACAGGAAGATGAGAGCTTCCTGACGTTCGATGGACCGTACTCTTTCCGCAGGGTGAACGGTATCTTGATCTTCCAGCGTACGGCAATATAATCCATACATAACATCTTTAGAACTTCCAAACAGGAGTGGGGAGTTCTTTTTGATTGGTATGATGAAAAAAAGCGCCCGCATTATTTGCGGGCGCTGCTTCGTTATTGGGAATAATAGTTGTCTTCTTCATACTGCGAGTCCGATGAGTTGTATTCATTGGACTGGTTATAGCCACTGTCGGTTTCTTCGTAACTAGATTCATTCGTCTGGCCATTTTCTTGTTCAGCTGGTGGATCGAGATTCAGAGCATCTCTCAATTTCGTTTGAACATCAAAGAGACTCTCCTCATCAGGAGTGAAGTAATACAGTCCATCCTGCAACCGTTCATTGACACCTTCAATTTCAAATGTCTTCGCATTAGACTCGGAAGAGAAGGCTTTCTGAATCGCGTAAATTTCACGTGGACTCAAATTCGTTTGAATGTTCTTCCCTAAAATATCAGTAATTTCTCCAACTTTAAAGATGGTACCGGCTGAGATAGCCTCGTCCATGGCGGCCTTGATGAATTGTCTCTGTCTTTCATCCCGTGGATAGTTGACGGCGGCTGCCTGTTTTCTCATCCGAACAAAGGCGAGGGCTTCTTCTCCATCCATCTTTTGTGGTCCTGCTTCAAATTCAATTCGTTTATCATGATCGAGGTGGCTCCGTTCCCAGAACCCTTCTTTGACATCAACCGTTACTCCTCCAAGTGCATCAACAATTTCAGTGAACCCTTGGAAGTTTACGGTGACATATTTATCTATAGGAATGCCTAGCTCATCTTCAATCGTTTCAACCGCTAAGCGTTCGGCCCCGTATCCGGAAAGTTCCCCGATTGAATAGGATGCGTTTAATTTATGGTAGCCGGCATACTCTTCCCCGACTTTGGATGCAGGTAGTTCAATCTGCGTATCCCGCGGTACAGATGTCATCGTCACTTCATTCGTTTTTGGATCGAGTGTCATGACAATTTGGGTATCCGCCCGCCCGGCTTGTCCGTTTGTGGAGTAATCTTCTACTCCAAGGAGCAGAATAGATATTGGATCATCCCCGATATCTACGGCTTCTTCCCGCAAATCAGACTTCTCGCCGCGATCTAACCCTTCAAAAGATGCTGTATAAACTTGGGAAACGTAATAAAAGCCGCTCCCCACTAATAGTCCAAGTAATAACAGGACGAACACGAGCCTTCTTATCTTTTTCTTTCGGCTGCGCCTTCGAACGCGTACAATTCGTTTAGCCAATGGTTACACCTCAATTCTTAACCTCTCGATGTTCTATTCTATCACAATTGTCGATAATGGAAGAACAAGTTACACAGGTGTATAGATTTGTAATTTATTTGTCATATTATCCCGAATTCTGAAACTTTCACGTTGTTTTTCCGTCTAAATCTATAACAAAAGCAAAGAACCTTCCTGTTATAAGGAAGGTTCTTTTATTAATCGATTTCTTCTTTTTCAAAAATGAGGTAGTTCATTTCTTTGCGGCTGATGCTGTTGTAACGTTTAGCATTAAAGAGATAAAAGGCGAGTCCGATCATAATCCAAACACCGAGAGCGATGTAGGATTCCCTTCCTAGTGCTGCGGGAGACCATGGCAGCAGGAGCAAGGCGAGGAACCCGATGGAGCTGATTATTCCGATCAAGGACAATGCTTTCCTTCCGGGGGCAACGGTTTTAGGGAAGCTCCCGTGTTTATCTTGTTCCGACCAAGCCAAAAATTTATAAGCTGCAGCGGTACAGAAGAAATATGCGACAGCTACACCAGTCGAAGACATGTCTACGACCCACAGCAATGCCTCTCTGCCGAACCACGGGGCAAACAGACAAAAGAACATCGTAAATAGGATGCCGATGTATGGCGTATTATATTTCGGATGAAGGCGCCGGAAAGCATCTGGGAGAATTCGGGCGCGGCTCATAGCAAACGTCAGTCTGCTTGACGAAATGTAAAAACCGTTCAATCCAGTAAATATTCCCATACAGACAGCCAGGGCAATAATGAAGACACCGGCTCTTCCAAGGTAACTTTCAATCGCATCTCCTGTCCCCCATACCGATCCCGTGTCTTGTATATAGGTAAGAAGTTCCTGCCATGGCATGGAGCTCGCTGTCACCCAGATCATTATACTGTAAGCGAGTCCGGCTGCGAGAAGAGACCAGATAATCAATCCGAAGGCTTTCTTCGGCTCGAATTCGAACTCTTCTGCTGCCTGGGGGATATTATCAAATCCTACATAAGCAAAAGGAGCCAGGGCTAATATTGTTAAAATGGAACCAATTGGTGTCTTATCAGGCGAGAATCCAGGAGACATATTGGTAAGGCTCGGGCCCTCCGTCAGGATTGCTCCGATCGCGAGCAGCACAATTCCGGCAATGAGCAGCACGCTGAAAAAGAATTGTGTACGCCCGGAAAAGCTCGCTCCACGGATGTTTAATAATGCGAATACAATAAGAGCGATACTGGCAATAGCAATTTGAATGATGGATACGTCATAGCCCGCCACTGTGTATAGGTTTCCGGTATGGACGAATTCCGGAAAAAGAAATTTAGCGAGCAGAGCCAGCGCTGATGCATTCAATGCAACGATACAAATATAACCAAGTGTTAAAAACCAGCCGGCGAAAAAAGCAACCTTTCGACCGAATCCTATATAGGCATAGGCGAATTCCCCTCCGGTTACGGGGAATTTCTCAATCAGAAACCCGTAGCTGACGCCGATAATCATCATCAGGACAGCTCCAAGAAGAATACCGATCGTCACGCCCATAGGCCCTGCTTGATTAATCCAATCGGTAGGCAGCACAAATGCTCCCCAGCCAATGGCGGAACCAAAGGCAATAGCCCAGACCCAGTGAGGCTTAAGGGATTTTTCTAATTTTTTTCTTTCTGACGTAGTCATGGTGTCATAATCCTCCTAAAGATTTAAAAACATACTTTCCGAGCTTATAGAGTATAAAAGACTGGTGCAAACAAAACGAATTCAAACGAAAACATTCAGAATTTAAATATAAATGTGAGAGGATTAGAAGGGTGATAAAAAGGGGATAAGCCAGATGTGGAAAACCATTTGCCATTTTTAGTAAATGGGTGGCGGAATTTTAAAGAAATTGTTATGTTTGACATGAAATTGTTGTGCTATAATTCTTATGGTTAATATGTCGTGGACAAAGGGTTCTTATTCGGATCCATTTGGAAAAAATATTAAAGCTTACGACATACAGGGAGAGGACATAATAAACCGGAGGAGGGTCTTTATGGAATACAAGGCCTTGCTGTTTTGCTTGATTGCATCTGTGCTCATCACACCGCTCGTCAAGAAAATGGCATTGAAGATAGGTGCTACAGATAAACCGAACCATCGAAAAGTACACAAAAATGTAATGCCGCGGCTCGGCGGCTTAGCTATTTTTCTCAGCTTTGCATTGGGGATAATTTTCTTCTTTCCGGAAAGCTCCTACACTTGGCCGGTGCTGATCGGTGCGACAGTGATTATTATTACTGGTGTCGTTGATGATATGCGAGAGCTTTCGGCTAAGGTAAAGCTTGCCGGACAGCTGCTTGCAGCTGCGATTGTTGTTATCGGCGGCGTTCAGGTCGAGTTCATCAATTTACCTTTCGGAGGCCAGCTTGATTTTGGATATTTGAGTATACCGATTACTATTTTATGGATTGTGGGCATTACTAACGCCATCAATCTCATAGACGGCTTGGACGGCTTAGCCGCAGGTGTTTCAGCTATTGCCTTACTGACGATTTCCGGTATCGCCATCACGATGGGGAACGTATTCGTTGTTTTTGCCGGTCTGATGATGCTTGGAAGTACACTTGGCTTCCTTGTCTATAACTTTTACCCGGCTAAGATCTTCATGGGCGACACAGGAGCACTTTTCCTCGGGTTTATGATTAGTGTGTTGTCTTTACTCGGCTTTAAGAACGTCACGTTGTTTTCCTTCATTATTCCAGTCATCATTCTCGGTGTACCGATATCTGATACGCTGTTTGCAATTGTACGTCGAATTATTCAGCGAAAGCCGCTTTCGGCACCTGACAAATCTCACCTGCACCACTGCCTCCTTAATTTGGGGTATAGTCATCCCGAAACGGTATTGATGATTTATGCAGTCAGTGCTTTGTTCAGTCTTGCGGCAGTTATCTTCTCCCAGGCAACGATCCTTGGAGCCATGGCTGTTATTCTGGCACTCATTATTATGATTGAACTGATTGTCGAAGTTACAGGATTAATTGGAAAAGAATACCGACCGATTCTGAACATGATACGTGATCGAAATCGAAGATAAAAAGAAGGTGCGCCGGCTAATGCCGGGCACCTCCTTTTAATTAGATCTTATTGCCTGGGAAATAATTTCTGCAAATACTTCATTCATTCGGCATGGCTTGCTCTTCTCCAGAAGACGGACTGAGTTCCGGCTCGTCCGTTTCTACAAATGGTTGATCCATGTCGAGATGTGTTTTTAATGAACCAATCGTTGTCGTCAGGCTCTCCTGGTCGACTTGATAATACCATCCACCATTTATATACATGCCTTCTCCATCCAACTGGAGTTTATCGAAATCAAGTCCGTCCTTTTGTAACAGATAGTCTTTAAAGGATATCATTTCATCAAAGGTCAAGTTCGTCTTCATATTCTCACTGACTGAAGTGAGGATGCTGTCCATATTGTTCAGGGAACGGGTAGAAATTGTTTCACTGATGATCTCCTGGATAATGTCCATCTGCCGCTGTCCTCGTGCAAGATCGCTGTCGTATTTGCGTGTCCTAGCCAAGGCAAGGGCTTCCTCTCCATTCAAGAGTTGAACCCCTTCCTCCAGTTTAATGACACCTGCTTCCCGGGAGCTGTCCTGTTCTGTCATATCGAATGGGACGTCATAGGTAATGCCGCCGATGGCGTCGACGATGTCAACGAAAGATTGGAAATCGAGGCGGACATAATAATCGACAGGAACATCCAGCATTTGCTCCACGGTTTCTACTGTTGCATCCACTCCGCCGAACGCATGGGCGTGGGTGATTTTATCCTGATAGCCGACCTCTGGAATGTAGGTATAAGAATCCCTCGGGATATTGACCATCTTTATGGATTTGTTTTCATCATTGAATGTTGCGAGGACAAGAGCATCAGAGCGTGAGGGTGCCTCGGCTGCAGTTTCATCTACCCCGACGAAAAGGACGGAAATGTGGTCGGACCCCGGGTTTACAGCTTTCGTTCTTTTTTCTGATTTATCTCCCCGGTCTAATTCCTGGTGGGACTCCGTGGCAGTCTGTTTGACCTGATCGGTTAAATAAAGAGCGTATCCACCGGCAGCGCCGATGGCGATCAGCAATACGAAAAATAGAGACAAAAGGAAAATTCTTGTTTTTTTCCTTTTCATATCATAGACGGGCTCCTTTACTCGGGTTTGACATCCTTTTCTACATAAGAAGTTGTACCCTCATGGATTTCAGCCTGTGCGCTTGTCAAATCGGTCATCCATGAGATAAATGCTTCTTCTTCTCCACTTACTACATATACTATCAATTCCACATTTTCGAGATAATTAACCGTTTCGAGTGTATATTTGGAATTCCTTACTTCGTTTTCCACTTTTCCAAGTAAGTGATATTCCACTTTTACCTTTATTTCTTTCATTAACTGCCTCTTCACTACACCGGTCGTATTGATGGCAGCAGAGGCCGTAGAGGAATAGGCGCGAATGAGACCGCCCGCTCCGAGTTTTATACCACCGAAGTAACGGGTGACGACAACGGCTGTATCTTTAAGCCCCTTTTTCTTAAGTACTTCAAGCATCGGCACGCCTGCTGTGCCGCTTGGCTCTCCGTCATCGTTGGCTTTTTGTATCAAATCATGTTCTCCAATCATATAGGCGGAGCAGTTATGGGTTGCATCACTGTGTTTCTTCTTGATTTCCTGAATGAATAATTGTGCTTCCTCTTCTGTTTCGCAGCGTTTCACATAGCCGATGAAACGGGATTTTTGAATGACGACTTCTTCTGAACCTTCCGGCTTTACGGTATAATACGTTTCTAACATCGATTAACAAACCTCCTGTATTCAATTATATAGAGGGAAGGAATAATCGGCAATCTCGGGGAACTAATTACATAGGCTGATAAAAGAAGTATTTGCTATATACTTTTTTGTTCATTGTTCAGCGAACACCCCCACAAATGGACATGGGCCATACGAATGATTATGTGAATATTGATGGAGGGACTTGTCATGAGCGAAAGGAAAAATGGGGATATCGCCCTTGACTATATTATTAATGAAATGGTCGAGACGGTCACCAACAGTAAGGATGAGATATTTCAAATTGGTGAAGAATCCCGGAGCGAATTCGAAACACTGAATAAAGAGCTTGCGGAAACAAAGGACCAAGTGCTCACTCTTATTGAGGAGGGAGACATTCTGGACCGAAAAGTACGTTTCTCGCGTATACGCTTATCCGAAGTTAGCAAAGAATTCCAGAAATATTCAGAAGATGAAATCCGTAAAGTTTATGAACAGACGCACGCTTTGCAGATGGATTTATCCATGAAACGAGAAAAAGAAAAACAACTGCGTGAACGCCGGGATGACATAGAAAGAAGGCTGCGCAACCTGGAAGAGACGATTGGGCGGGCGGAGGCCTTGAGTGGAAAGATTTCGGTCGTCCTCAATTATTTGACAGAAGACTTCAAGCATGTGTCCGATGTGCTTGAGACGGCAAAAGAAAAGCAGCAGTTCGGCCTGCAGATCATTGAGGCGCAGGAGGAAGAACGCCGGCGCTTGTCCAGAGAAATCCATGATGGGCCGGCACAGATGCTGGCGAACGTGATGCTGCGGTCCGACCTTGTCGACCGCACATATCGTGAACGGGGCATTGAAGAAGCGATGGCAGAGGTAAAGAGTGTCCGATCTATGGTTCGGTCTGCTCTGTACGAAGTGCGCCGCATTATATACGACCTCCGACCAATGGCGCTTGACGATCTCGGTTTGATTCCTACACTTAAGAAATACCTCACAACGGTCGAAGATTATAATGAAGGAATGGTTTTCTCCTTTACATCTTTCGGTTCTGAGGAGAGGTTGGAGTCCAAGTACGAAGTTGCACTTTTTAGATTAATACAGGAAGCCGTCCAGAATGCCGTTAAGCATGCAGAAGCAAAAGAAGTTAAAGTGAAAATTGAGATTCAGCCCCACGCGGCAACCATCATTGTGAAAGATGATGGGAAAGGCTTCGACCCTTCGGCGAAAAAAGAGAAGTCATTCGGGTTGGTCGGAATGAGGGAACGTGTCGACATGCTCGAGGGGGACCTTCATATCGATTCCAGCCCTGGAGAAGGGACCATTGTCACGATCCATTTACCAATAAATTGATATTCTATACAAAAACTATGTAAATGGACGTGTATCGTTTATAATAGAAATAGGATTAGGGTAGATCGACCAAACACAGATAAAGATAGATGTAGACAGAGAAGGAATAGGTTTCAGGGGAACGTGAAAACCATTCTATGTATAAGAATCAGGAGGAAGTAATCATGACGACCAGAATAGTCCTAATCGACGATCACAAATTATTTCGGGAGGGCGTAAAAAGAATTTTGGATTTTGAATCCAGTTTCGAAGTCGTGGCAGAAGGCGACGATGGAGATACAGCCCTTCAAATCATCGAAGAATACATGCCGGATGTTGTGTTAATGGATATCAACATGCCGAGCATGAACGGAGTCGAGGCGACTGCGGAGATTACAAAGCGTTATCCGGAAATGAAAGTGATCATTCTTTCTATCCATGACGACGAAAACTATGTGACTCATGCGTTGAAAACTGGTGCGCAGGGGTACTTGCTGAAAGAGATGGATTCAGACGCTTTGATTGAAGCAATCAAAGTTGTAGGGGCAGGCGGTTCTTACCTGCATCCGAAAGTGACTCATAATTTAGTTGCGGAATATCGCCGCCTTTCTGAGACGAAAGGAAGCAGCGCATACCGTACAATCGAATACCGTAAGCCACTTCATCTCTTGACCCGTCGCGAGTGTGAAGTGCTTCAGCTTCTTGCCGATGGAAACAGTAACCGAGGTGTAGCAGAGTCTCTGTACATCAGTGAGAAAACCGTTAAAAACCATGTGAGTAATATCCTTCAGAAGATGAATGTAAATGACCGTACGCAGGCCGTTGTTACAGCAATAAAGAATGGATGGGTAGAAGTTATTTAACCCACTCTGACCTTTGGAAACAAGCGGGTCGTTTTTCAGGCATACGAAATGTATACCTGAAAAACGACCCCTTTTTTGTAGATGGGGCCGGTGTTAGTTTTCTGATGCATTGTTACACCCCTTCATGTAAAATAAGAGGAAGAAGAAGCTGGAAGGTTTTCGTGCATAGTTAGAGGAATGTTAAATATTAAAGCAAGGAGTTGAATCGGATGAAAACAGCGGTAATTACGGATAGTACAGCATATTTACCGAAGCAGGTCCGACAGACGAATCATATACATATGGTGCCGTTAAACGTTATTTTTGGAGAAGAATCGTACCAGGAAGAGATCGATATTAAAGCAGATGACTTTTATGACATGGTAAGAGAAGGGGGGAAGCTTCCTAAAACATCCCAACCTGCTATTGGATTGATGACGAAAAAGCTGGAAGAGCTTGCGAAAGAGTATGATGCGGTCGTTGCCATCCATCTTTCGAGTGGAATCAGTGGTACATACCAGGCGATGGTGACAGCAGGTGAAATGGTAGAAAACATGGAAGTGTATATTTTCGACTCAGAGATCAGTTGTCACATGCAAGGCTATTATGCTCTTGAAGCGTCTGAGTTGGCTGCGAATGGTGCGACACCGGGTCAAATTCTGAGTCGCTTGGAAGAAATGAAAGCGAGCATGCGCGCTTATTTCATGGTGGATGATCTCAGCCACCTTCACCGCGGCGGGAGATTGAACGGCGCTCAAGCGTTTGTTGGAAGCCTGCTGCAGGTGAAGCCTGTGCTTCATTTCGTAGATAAGCAAATTGTTCCTTTCGAAAAGATCCGTACAAATAAAAAAGCGATCAAGCGAATTCTCCAACTGTTTGATGAGGACGTCCGCAATGGCGGGAACTACCGTGCTTGTATCATTCATGCCAACCGTCCTGCGGAAGCGGAGCAGATTAAAGAAGAACTGGAGTCTTCCTATGATAATGTGGAAATGTCTGTCAGTTACTTCGGCCCTGTCATCGGTACGCACCTGGGTGAGGGAGCGATCGGTCTGGGTTGGTACCGCCGCTCCTGAGGATAAAGGGAGCCTGTTTGTGAGACTCAAACAGGCTCTAATTATCACATGGAAGGTGAATCAATGGTGAAATTATGGTTGAACAAAAAGAAAGACGATTATTCCTGGCTCCCGCACGATTCCCCCGCTCATACCACTCCGGAACTGGCTGGAAAATTGTTGTTGAAACACGAGCTCCCTTTTGATACACCTCCTCATTATGTTACACCTCTCTCATCTATCGAAATGTCTTGGTCCGGTTACCTTTGTCGGAGGTGCGGCAATTCGTCTCCCCATCTTTTTGGAAACATGCCCCATTGTGGTGATACTTGCACGTACTGCCGTTCGTGCATTCAAATGGGGAGGGTGTTATCCTGTGAACCCCTCTATTACGGAAGTCCTAACGTAACTTGGCCGTTTTTTTCATCCCCCTGCAAATGGACAGGCAGACGCACAGTCTCCCAGGATAATGCTGCCGAAACCATCCGCGATCTCGTTGACCGCGGATCGGGGGAACTGCTGGTTTGGGCCGTTTGTGGAGCGGGGAAAACCGAAATGCTGTTTTCCGGCCTTTCCGCTGCTCTTGAAGCAGGTAAAAGAATCTGCCTTGCCACTCCTAGAACGGATGTTGTACGCGAATTACTTCCACGTCTTCAGCGGGCATTTCCTGATGTTCCAATTCAGGGGTTGTATGGAGAAAGCCCGACCAAAACTAGCGATGCTCCTTTTCTAATAGCAACGACCCACCAACTTTACCGCTTTGCACGTGCTTTCGACTTTTTAATCATTGATGAAGTCGACGCTTTCCCTTACCATAACGATCCGAATCTTCATTACGCTTCCAGACGCGCAGCCAAAACAGATGCTGCTATCGTCTATTTGACAGCTACTCCTCGCAAAGCGGAAAGAAAACGCATTCGCAATAAGTCCCTTCCTGCCGTGTTCATTCCAAAAAGATTCCACGGCCACCCTCTTCCAGTTCCCATATTAAAGCTCCTTTTCCATTTAAATTCCTATTTAAAAAAGGGAATGCTTCCACCGAAAATTTTACAAATGATTGCCGAACAACAGACGTCTTCTCGGCAGCTGCTTCTATTTCTTCCATCTATTAAAAAAGCGGAAGAGGTTGCACGAATGCTTAAACAATTAGGTTATTGTGTGACGGCTGTCCATGCGGATGATCCGGACAGGGCGGCTAAGGTGGACGCATTCCGTGAGAAGAATTACCGGATGCTTGTTACGACGACGATCCTGGAAAGAGGCGTTACTTTCCCTTCGGTTGATGTGTATGTAATTGATGCCGGTCACGCCGTATTTGATGAACCGGCACTCGTACAAATTGCCGGCCGAGCCGGGCGGAGTCCGGAAGACCCGGACGGGGACGTGTACTTTTTTCACGCAGGCAAAACCGACGATATGTTGGATGCGGTAGATTCGATTCTTTATATGAACAAGCTTGGCAGGAAATTATGAAGTGTCTGATCTGTCACGGGGAGATTATTCCGGATGTAACATGGGTTACTTTTTGGAGACTTCCTGATAAGAAACAATGCTGTCGGTCCTGCTCCCATGCTTTTAGGATAATTGAGAATCCCGGTTGTTTGAAGTGCGGGCGTCCGGATGGAGACGGCATCTGTCCGGACTGCCGGCAGTGGCAGGTTACGAATCCCGGCTTACTCGAATGGAACCGGTCTGTTTTCAGCTATGAAGAGGCTGCAAAAGATTTCGTGGCGCGGTGGAAGTATCGGGGGGATTATGCTCTTTTGGAGGCATTAATACCAGAAGTTCAGCGGATTTTTAAGCGTGAGCAGCTTGGCGAAGTCTCATTTCTTGCCGTTCCTTTAAGTATAGAAAGAGAGAAAGAGCGTGGGTTCAATCAGTCAGAAGCAATCATTCATCATCTTG
Organism: Bacillus sp. SB49; assembly: GCF_000469135.2. Classification (NCBI taxonomy): domain Bacteria; kingdom Bacillati; phylum Bacillota; class Bacilli; order Caryophanales; family Bacillaceae; genus Bacillus; species Bacillus sp. SB49. Next base: position 2,802,445 of record NZ_CP048117.1, on the reverse strand, counting down.
GTCTTAAGCCAATCCATGCATTCAAGCGTGTTCATTCTGGGAAACAGGCGAAGAAGGGCCGCCAAGGACGACTTCGCGGCATCAATCCTTTTTCGCTGGTGACAGAAGTTGATGGTCCCTGCGTGATCGTCGATGATATCTATACGACAGGAAGGACCATCCGCCATATGGCAGCCCTTCTGAAACAATCGGGTTGCCCGGCGGTCTATTCTTTTACGCTTTTTCGATGAATATACTCTCCGGACTTTGGAATCTCTTTTTTCTGACGATATAATATAAAAGAGAGATTTGGGAGGCGGAATGATGGGAGAAGTGGCGAATTGTCCCAGATGTAACGGCATTTTCATAAAAGGTTCTTCGGTAGTTTGTCCGAACTGTAAGCAGAAGGAAGAGAGCGATTTTCAAGCCGTGTACACTTTTATGCGTAAAAAACAGAACCGGACGGCTGTGGTGGCAGAAATTGTTGCTAAGACTGGCGTTTCGGAGGAGAGAATCAGGCAGTTTGTAAAACAAAAGCGCCTGCATCCCTCCCAATTTCCGAATTTAGATTACCCTTGTGAGAAATGCGGGACGTCGATATCTGAAGGTAGAATCTGTAAAGGATGCCGGGAAGATATCACGCGTGGTGTTGCTGTCGATGAAAGAAATAAAGCACTGGAGAATCGAAAGCGTGCAGCTGAGAAAGAGCGTGTGAGCAGGACTTATTATTCAGTAGAAAATGATTAATAAGGCATATTAAACTACAAAAGAACGATACCGATAAAAGAGGTAAATACAACCGGACTGGAAACGAGGTGAACACGATGAAAATCAACGGGCCGAATTCCACTAATTTTAATCCCTATCAGAAACAAATCCAGAAACAACAGGACGTCCGTATGCAGCAGAAGAATGATCAGCTGCACATTTCCAAGGAAGCGAAGATGATGCAGGAGGCGGACAAGCCGGATCAAGCCCGCATGAATCTCATCGAGAAGATCAAAGCAGATATTGATTCTGATCAATACAAGGTAGATACGAATGCGGTTGCTAAGAAAATGCTCGATTTCTGGTCAACCAAAGAATAAAGGAGAACGGATATGACAGTAAATGCGATCGTTGAAGAAATGGGACGCCTGCAACAGCTGCATGAGAGTCTTCTCGCGTTGTCGACGCAAAAGACAAGTGCTTTAAAATCTAATGATACAAAGGCAATTCAGCAGCTGTTGACTAAAGAGCGTAAACACATTCAGGCGATAGAGAAAATAGAGAAAGAACGCAGGACAGCCGTCGACAGCTGGCTTCACAAAACAGGAATGAATATGGATAACCCTACGGTTTCCGCCATTTGTGAATGTCTTGAAGGGCAGGATAAGCAGATGCTGGAAGGAGCATATGAGTCGCTTCTTCATGTTCTTGCAGACTTGAAGAGTCAGGAAGAGTTGAATGCGGAACTTACAAAGCAGTCCTTGCAGTTCGTTTCCCTATCCCTGGATCTTCTGCAGCCATCCATTCAGTCGATGAACTATGCTCAAAACGAAAACCCAGGTGATAGTGGTGCGCCGAAGCGCTCGCTGTTTGATTCCAAAGCTTAACAGAAGAGGAGCAAAAGAATATGGTATCAACTTTCCACGGACTGGAAGTGGCAAAGCGGGGACTCTACGCCCAGCAGTCCGCTTTATACACGACAAGCCACAACATTGCTAATGCGAATACAGAAGGATATACGAGGCAGCGCGTAAATTTTGAGCAGACTGGTCCTTTCCCTCCTGCTTCAAGGAACCGACCGCAAATACCCGGTCAGGTGGGAAGCGGAGTGCAGGCAGGCTCCATCGAACGTGTACGTACGGGATTCCTCGATCACCAATTTCGTGGGGAAAACAGTAAATCCGGCTATTATGACTCCCGCTCGGAAGCGTTGGGCAGATTGGAGACGGTCATGAATGAACCTTCTGAGGATGGCTTGTCTGCAACGATGGACCGCTTTTGGAAATCTCTCCAGGATTTATCCACGAATCCGGAGAATTCCGGAGCAAGGTCCGTCGTAAAACAACGGGGCGAAGCAGTAGCGGATACGTTTAATTACCTGGCGGGCACCCTTCAGACGATTCAGAAGGATATCAAACAGGAAACACGTGTGACAGAGACAGAGATCAATTCGATTGCCAATCAAATCAACAACATCAATCGGCAGATTTCAGAAGTCGAGCCGCACGGCCTTGTTCCTAATGATTTATATGACGAACGGGATCGCCTCATTGATCAGCTTTCCAAACATGTGAACGTTCAGGTAAGCTACGAAAACACGGCGGATTCGGCAAGTCCTCTGGCTATGGGGAATGTAACAATTTCGTTAGTTGACAAGGACGGTCAGGATTTGACTCCAGCAGCGAAACTTGTTGATGGAGCTGTTAATGAAGTGAATACTGTCCAAGTTTCTTACGAGAACGGAGGACCGGCAGCCAATGGTATACAAATAGGAGAAGAGACGTATTCCATTGAAAGTTTTGGATCTCAGGGGAAACTGAAAGCATTGATCGAATCAGGCGGGTATATCGAGGCTGGAGAACAGAAAGGAACGTATGCAGAGATGCTTTCCAATCTTGATCGGATGGCGACTGGTTTTGCTGACGCTTTCAATACGATTCATAAAGAAGGACAGTCTCTGAACAGTATAAAAAACGGGGATGCTGTTCCTGATTTCTTCGCTATTGATATGACCGAAGTAAATGAAGATGGTGTAGTAGAAGGAATTGCGGGCAGGCTGTCTCTCACGGATGAGATTCAGACAGATCCGGATCATATCGCAGCAGCAGGAGCCTTGCAGACAGGGAACGGAGAAAATGCTCTGAGACTCTCTGAAGTGCAGAACGAAGCTAATGCTCTTTTTGGAGAAGAGACGTCATTAAACAGCTTCTACCAATCGATGATAGGAACGATGGGCGTAGAAGCACAGGAAGCATCACGCATGTCCAGAAATGCCGGCACGTTGAAATCAGCCGTGGATGAGCAGCGGCAGTCAGTCAGCTCGGTTTCTCTCGATGAAGAGATGTCTAACATGATTAAATTTCAGCATGCCTATAACGCAGCAGCCAGAAATATCACTGTCATAGATGAGATGCTCGATACAATCATCAACCGGATGGGTGTGTAGAAAGGAAGGTGAACCTAAATGCGTGTTACGCAATCCATGCTGTCGAACAATATGATGCGCAACTTGAGCGACAGCTACCGCAATATGGGAATATACCAGGATCAGCTTGCAACTGGGAAGAAAATAAGCAGGCCGTCTCAGGATCCTGTTGTTGCAATGAAAGGAATGAATTACCGCTCTCAAGTAGAGGAAGTAGAGCAGTTCCAACGGAATATCGGCGAGGTGCACAACTGGATGGACAATACGGACTCCTCTCTTGATAAGGCGACGCAGGCAATGCAGAGAATACGAGAGCTGACGGTACAGGCGAGTAACGATACATATGAAGAAGGACAACGCACCGCTGTCGCTAAAGAAATACGTCAGTTGAAAGAACACCTCGGTACGATAGCTAATACGAAGGTGAACGACAAATATATTTTCAACGGGGCAAATACGCTGGAAGCGCCTTTTGATATCAGTGATTTGGAAAATTCCGGTCCGCCGAGTTCAGATCCGGTCCTCATCGAAGTATCTGCTGGAGTAAAAATCCAAACGAACGTCACAGGAGGAAATGTCTTCAATCAGGATTTGTTTCAGGACTTGGAGAACTTTGCATCAGCCCTTGAAGGAAACGGTACCGAAGAGGAGCTTGGCAGCTTTCTTGATACCTTTGACGGACATATCAACGATATCGTAAACGAACGCGCAGACCTTGGAGCTCGGATGAACCGTGTTGAGCTGATTGAAGACCGTCTGGAGACGCAGAAAATCAGTGCGACGAAAATGATGTCCGATAACGAAGATGCCGATATAGAGAAAGTAATTACGAATTTAAAGACACAGGAGAGCATCCACCGGGCTGCAATGGGCGTCGGTGCGAGGATCATCCAGCCAACACTGATGGACTTCCTGCGCTGACGAATATCACTAAAATAGGAAGCTTTCTCTGGTATAGAGGAAGCTTCTTTTTACGAAAGGGAAGAGAAACATGGGCGTCCCGCAAATCCAATTACAGACCTCTCCGGGGAAGATCAGCATTTTGACAAAGAGACCGGAACAAACAATCCGTCAACCAAGGGCCGAGCAGTCGATAGAACAACCTAAAGCTGATGTAACCATACGCCAGAAAAAAGGGAAGCTTACGATTGACCAAACGAATGCATGGCATAACATCGATTTAAAAAGTTCCCCTGTACGTACAAGAGAGCTCGCAGGAATGGCAAGGGAAGACCTGCTGTCAGGGATCGCAAGGGTGGCCGGCGAAGGAGACGAGCTGATGAGGATTGAAAACGGCGGCAGTCCAATTGCCGATCAAGCTCAGCGTAACAGCGGCTATGACTTCACTTTCACCCCTGGCGGCCGTCCTGTCTACGAACTCGTTGCTCTTTCTTATGAGCCTGGGAAAGCGGAAATTTCCGTGACACCAAGGAAACCAATAATTGAAACCGTGCCCCATAAACCAGAACACATCTATAGAAAGGGGGCTGTCCAAGTGGAGATGGCCCACTATCCAGAATTGAAGATTGATTGGAAGGTGTAAGCATGTATATACAGACAAAATATTTTTCTGAGTTGGAAGTAACGGACAGCGATCTTTTAGTATTCGCCCATGGTTTGCCCGGGTTTGAAGACTATCATCAATTTGTTTTACTTCCAATCGATGACACTGGAACCTACTTCGTATTACAGTCCGTCGAAGAAGCGGATGTAGCTTTGATCGTAACGAATCCGTACCTTTTCTATAAAAATTATTCTTTCGATTTTGATGAGAAATCTATGGGGATTAAAGGACTGGAAGAAGTAGCGGTGTACAGTGTCGTCACGTTAGAAGATCCGTTTGAGAAATCTACGTTAAACCTTCAGGCACCGATCGTTATCAATGTCAGGACAAAAGAGGGAAAACAAATCATTTTGAATGATTCCGTCTACCGGACGAAACATGAACTTCTTCAGGAAATAAAAGGTGGTGGCAATCATGCTCGTTCTTAACAGGAAGGAAGGGGAGTCGCTTCGAATTGGCGACGATATTATTGTCACGATTACAGCCGTCGAAGGTGGTCAGGTGAAACTTGGTATCGAAGCCCCGAAAGATATCGCCATCCACCGCGAAGAAATTTATATCTCTATTAAGGATGAAAACAAGGCAGCAGCCTCTGCTCCCGATCATATGCTCGATTTGTTAAAAAGCTTCCATACGGATTAATTCATCGCTGGAGGTATTGGAGGTAAAAGGGTATAGTCGGTGTCTTGGTTCAGATTGTATATAGGTAAGCAATTCTTTTCTTCCCCGTTCTATTAAACTAATTTCTCTTATTCCGATATTATTATAAAGCGAATGAGATTTAAGGAGTTGTTCGGTGTGGATATAACTAAGCATCAATCACTTCTGCAGAGCAGTATGCCCCTTAGTCCTACAACAACCGCTCAGAAGCAAGGTTCAGTCGCGCAGGAAGGTTTACAAAAAGCGGTCTATTTTTCCGATCGGAATGAGAAAGAGAAAGTGAAACAAATGGTGGAAAGTGTAAATGAGTTTCTGAAACCGGTAAGAACTTCGCTTCAGTTCCAATTTCATGACAAGCTTGGCGAGTACTATGTAACCGTCGTTGATAATGAAACGAGAGAGGTCGTTAAGGAAGTGCCTCCGAAGAAGCTTCTTGATATGTACGCGGCGATTGCAGAGAAGCTGGGGTTCCTTGTCGATCATAAAATATAAGCAGGTGATCATATGAGTGATATGCGAATTGGCGGTCTTGCATCCGGAATGGATACAGATCAGATTATAAAAGACTTGATGAAAGCGGAACGTATGCCGCTAGACAAAATGGAGCAGAAACGGGAGTGGCTCACTTACCAGAGAGACTCCTATCGTGATGTGAACAAGCTGCTTTCGGAATTGGATGAAATGGCGTTCGATATGCGGTTGGAACGCACCTATTCCCAAAAAACGACAAGCTCATCGAGCGATGCTGTGTCTGCAACAGGGACCGCGACGGCAGATAACGGCAGTTATAAAGTAGAAGTGCTGGCACTTGCTGAACGGGCTTACAACTACAGCGAGAGCCGCATAACTAATGGAAGCTTCGATCCTGATGATGCACTTCAAAATCAAAAAGACAATTTTATAAACGGACTGACACTGGATGAAGCCTTCTCGATTACGACCTACAATGCGGAGGGAGAAGAAACGACAGTGTCCTTCGATGTATCCGGGGATAAGTCGTTGAATGACTTGTTAAAGGAAATCAGTGACTCGGATCTTGGTGTCCGGGCTTTTTATGATAAAGGTGCAGACAAGGTAATGATGGAGCGTACCGTAACAGGAAACTTTAATAAAGACGAAAACAAATTTCTTGGTGCGGAAATCGGCTTTAATGGAAGTACGGCTCCTTTTCTAGCCGATACACTAAATATTAAGAACGGGTCAAATGATGGGACTGGATGGGTTTTAAATGAGAAAGGCGGGACAGATGCCCGTTTCAAATACAATAATTCCTTTGAAATGACGTCACACACAAACGATTATAGTTTAAACGGCATGAATTTCACCTTCCACGAAGTCGGGACGTCTACGATCAGTGTTTCCAATAACGTCGATGACTCCTTTGATAAAGTGAAAGAGTTTGTTGATAAATATAATTCCATCATCGAAGACTTGAATGGAAAGCTTCAGGAGAAGCGTTACCGCGACTTTCAACCGTTGACAGCAGAACAAAAAAAAGCAATGGAAGAGAACGAAATTGAATTATGGGAAGAAAAATCGAAGAGCGGGATGCTTAGAGGCGATTCCGTCATCAGTAGTGCTCTGAGTAAAATGCGCCAGAATTGGTACACTCCCGTGGAGACAGGTGGTGCGTTTACCCAGCTGGCCGACATCGGCATTAAGACCTCCTCCAACTATCTGGATCGTGGGAAACTGGAAATTACCGAGGCGGACCTTCGTAAAGCACTCCAGGAGGATCCATCCTCCGTTCGCCAGCTTTTTGCAGGAACGGAAGAGAAGCCTGGTATTGCGCGCAGGTTGGAGGCGACGATGACGGAAGCGGTCAAGTCGATTGAGAGCAAAGCCGGAAAACCGACGAGCCTGGACAATAATTTCCTGCTGGGGAGACAGATCAAGGATATCAATGAGGAAATGACAGATTTCGAGGACCGTCTGACATCCATAGAGGATAGGTACTGGCGGCAATTTGGCGCAATGGAGAGTGCCATTCAGAAGATGAATTCCCAATCCGCATATATTATGCAGAACTTTTTTAATTAAAGGAAGTGTTTGATAGATGTCTATTCAAGCGTATCAAAACAACTCTGTTTCCACAGCTTCTCCCGGGGAACTGACGCTCATGCTTTATAATGGCTGTATTAAGTTTATTAAAGCCGGGAAAAAAGCGATGGAAAGCAACGAGATCGAAGCAAAAAATACAAACATTCAAAAAGCCCAGAAGATTATCCAGGAGCTGATGGTCACCATCGACGATCAGTATGAGGTATCGAAACAGATTCTTCCGCTCTATGATTATATGAACCGTCGCTTGATCGAAGCGAATACGAAAAATGATACCGGCGTTCTTGATGAAGTTCAAGGAATGGTGGAGGAGTTTCGTGATACTTGGAAGCAGGTGCTGCTTGCTGACAGGAAACTTCAGCATGGTTCCGGCGGGAATGCTTGATGTGTGTGTGGGAGCAGTTTCTAACAGTAACGAAAGAACTGAAACACACTGTAGAACAGCCCGTAACGGACCAGAATAGAGCGGGAATCATTGCAGATATTCAGAAACTTTTAGCGAAAAGAGATGATTTGCTTCCCCATCTTCCTCAGCCTTCTCGATCAGAGCAAGAACTGGTTAGAGCTGTCGGTAACCATGATCTTGTGATTAATCAAAAGATGGAGTTTCTTTTTGAAGGGTTAAAAAGGGATATGCGGAACATGAAGAAGCAGAAAAAATCAAAACAAAGCTATACAAATCCGTATCAAAGCATTTCTGGTTATGACGGGATGTATCTGGACCATAAGAAGTAGAATAGGTGATTATTTGAAAGCTTTGGCAGAAGCTCAGCACTACTTGCTTATCCAATATGACAACCTGATACATACAATCAGTGAAGGGTTGGAATATGTGGAAAAACAAATCTGTGATGGAGGTTCATTCAGGACACCAGTGGTTTTCCAGGATATCCTGGATGCCTTCATCCAGATGAACCACACCCATGAGCAGATAGCAGACATCTTCAACGAAGAGGGGATGCACCTGCTTTTAGAAGAATTCAGTCGGATGATCATTCATTTACAGGCATGGTTTGATGAAGATACAGAAGAAGGGAAAATACTTCTCCTTCGTACCCGGATCATTCCAAGTTATGAAGCTTGGAAACTGGACGTTCAGCGGTATCTGTATCCATATGTCACCCATTAATAGAGAGAAACAAGTCCGTCCTCTTCTTAGTAAGGGGGCTTTTTTAAGTTCTCCTTTGATAGAAGAAACACCCTCTTCCACCCGATGTTTATATTTTTCTACTTAATGCGACCGTCGAAAATCAACGTTTTTCCCTCCGATTGACACCTTCCAGCAATTACCGACACAAATATGACAAAATATTTAGAAAGTTTATGCAGGAAAGGCCATGGGTATGGTAGAATATATATCACATAAGGATGAAAGGAGGACACTTCTGATGCTACAATACAACATTCGTGGTGAAAACTTGGAAGTGACGGATTCTATCAAGGATTATGTGGAGAAAAAGGTGGGCAAGCTTGAACGCTACTTTGACACTCCCCCGACTTCCGAGGTACACGTAAACTTAAGTGTCTATAATGATGAGCAGACAATCGAGGTAACGATCCCGATGAAGAATTTACTTCTTCGTGCCGAGGAACATAACACAGATCTATATGCTGCCATCGACCTTGTGGTAGATAAATTGGAACGACAGATTCGAAAGCATAAAACGAAAGTGAATCGCCGTTTCCGCCAAGAGGGTGCTCCGAAATACGTCTTTGCTGAACTTGAACGCGAGTCTCAGCAGGGCCAGATCCAAGATGAGAATGAACTCGATGTACAAATCGTAAAAACGAAACGTTTTGACTTGAAACCGATGGACAGCGAAGAAGCGGCTCTTCAAATGGATATGCTGGGTCATAACTTCTTTGTCTTCACAAATGCAAGCACCGACGAAACAAATATTGTCTACAAACGTCGGGATGGCCGTTATGGCTTGATCGAAACTTAATATAAGAAAAGATGCTCCTCCTGCCCCGGCAGGAGGATTTTTTAATGTTTGTAGAGTTTGATGTAGCAATTCTTCCTTTTTTATACGCTGAAAAGGGAATTTTCGACATGAAAACCGGTGAAGAATTGATATTTGGCTCCTCGCTCCAGTCTTATTTATGTAGTATAAACAGTGTAGATGATTAATTAGATGAGGAGAGGATGGAATGATGTGCAACGAATGCAGGGATGTTAAGGAACGTTTGAAAAGACAGGAAGATACGATTGCCCAACTGGTTACGATTATTGCCGCCACCAACCGCCGTGTCTCCGATATGGATCAGTTTCTCCACGAGCCACTAAAAGAGGAAGTAACCCCCTCCCCAATATAATATTTCCACACAAATTCCTCATTTGTCTCCTTTATTGTCAGTCTGCTTCTCTTAGTGTTATGATAGGACATGGATTACACTATTTAATGAAGATAGGAAATCAATAGAGGAGCGGTTTCAATGCTTGGAACGTTAAAAAAAATATTTGGCGATGGAAATAACCGCCAACTCAAAAAGTTAGAAAAGGTTGCCGACGATATTGAGGCAATGGAATCACAAATAGAGAAATTATCCGATGAAGAACTGACAAATAAGACAGCTGAATTTAAAGAGCGTTATGAGAAAGGCGAGAAGCTGGATGATATGCTTGTCGAGGCATTCTCGGTCGTCCGGGAAGCTTCTAAGCGTGTTCTTGAGATGCGTCCCTTCAAAGTCCAGCTTTTAGGCGCGCTCGCTCTGCATGAGGGTAATATTGCAGAGATGAAGACAGGGGAAGGTAAAACTCTTGCTTCCACAATGCCTGCCTACTTGAACGCAATTACAGGAAAAGGTGTACACATCATCACGGTCAACGATTACTTGGCCAGCCGTGACGCGAAGGAAATGGGTGAGCTGTTCCAATTCCTCGGATTGACTGTCGGTCTTAACCTGAACGGGATGTCCAAGGAAGAGAAACGTGATGCTTATCTGGCTGATATCACGTACGGAACGAATAACGAATTCGGGTTTGATTACCTGCGTGACAATATGGTGCTTTATAAGGAACAGATGGTCCAACGTCCGTTACACTATGCCATTATTGACGAGGTCGACTCTATTCTAATTGACGAAGCACGTACGCCGTTGATCATTTCCGGCTCCGCTTCAAAGTCTGCAGACTTGTATCAGTCTGCAAACTCGTTCGTCCGTCTTCTTGAGAAAGAAGAGGACTTTACGTATGATGAGAAAACGAAAAATGCCCAGCTTACAGAAGAAGGTATTAATAAAGCAGAACGGTTCTTTAAAATTGAGAACTTGTTCGATTTGTCCAACGTCTCTTTGATTCATCATATCAATCAGGCGCTGAAGGCCCATTCTTCTATGCACCGTGATACGGACTATGTCATTGAAGACGGAGAAGTAGTCATTGTGGACCAGTTCACAGGCCGTCTGATGAAGGGACGCCGGTACAGTGATGGTCTTCACCAGGCTATCGAAGCAAAAGAAGGCTTGGAAATTCAAAATGAAAGCCAGACGCTTGCCTCCATCACATTCCAGAACCTTTTCCGTATGTACGAGAAGCTTTCCGGGATGACCGGTACAGCAAAAACAGAAGAAGAGGAATTTCTGAACATTTATAATATGCGTGTTATTGTCATTCCGACGAACCGCGACATTGCGCGTGATGATAAGCCGGACCTCGTTTATAAAACGATGGATGGAAAATTCAAAGCGGTAGTGGAAGATATCAAACAGCGCTATGATCTTGGGCAGCCTGTCCTTGTCGGTACCGTTGCTGTCGAGACGTCTGAAATTATCTCCCGCTACTTGAATAAAGCCGGCGTTCCGCACAACGTCCTCAATGCGAAGAACCACTTCAGAGAAGCGGAAATCATTGAGAATGCAGGTCAAAAAGGTGCGGTGACAATCGCAACTAACATGGCCGGTCGTGGAACGGACATCAAGTTAGGCGAAGGCGTCAGAGAGCTTGGCGGACTGGCTGTCATCGGTACAGAGCGTCATGAATCACGTCGGATCGATAACCAGCTCCGTGGTCGTTCCGGTCGTCAAGGGGACCCTGGTATGTCCCAGTTCTATCTGGCGACGGATGACGAATTGATGCGGCGCTTCGCCTCAGACAATATTCGCAGTATGATGGATCGTCTCGGTATGGATGATTCTCAACCGATCGAAAGTAAAATGATCTCCCGCGCTGTTGAATCTGCCCAGAAACGGGTGGAAGGAAACAACTTTGATGCTCGTAAAACCGTTCTTTCCTATGATGATGTGCTTCGCCAGCAGCGTGAAGTTATCTATAAACAACGATATGAAGTGCTGACTTCTGAGAACCTGCGTGAAATCATAGAACAGATGATAGAACGTGTCGTGTCTCAAACAGTCGATGTTCATACGGCAGATGACGAGGACGAAAATTGGAACCTGGAAGCAGTTGCAGAGTATTTGAGAGCTAACCTTCTTCAGGAAGGGGACGTTACTGCTGATGACCTGAAAGGTAAAGATCCGGAAGAAATGAAGGAACTGATCCTCGATAAAGTCAAGCTGCGCTATGACGAGAAGGAAGAAGAGCTTTCATCCGAACAAATGCGGGAATTTGAGAAAGTTATCCTGCTTCGTTCCGTCGACCAGAAGTGGATGGATCACATTGATCAGATGGACCAGCTTCGTCAAGGAATTCATCTGCGTGCTTATGGGCAGAATGACCCACTTCGTGAATATAACTTTGAAGGCTTCCGTATGTTTGAACAGATGATTGCAAACATTGATGAAGAAGCGGCCCGTTATATTATGAAAGCGCAGATTCGCAACAACCTTCAACGACAGGAAGTTGCGCAGGGGGCGAAAGCCGTCTCCGGCGGCGGGGAAAGCAAGGAAGCGAAGAAGAAGACCCCTTTCGTGAAGAAAGATACAGTCGGTCGAAATGACCCTTGTCCTTGCGGAAGCGGTAAGAAATACAAGAATTGCCACGGTCAATAAGGTTGAAGACACTCTCTTTATATAAGAGGGTGTCTTCCCTTGTGTGTTAGATATTAAGAGGAGTGATCATTTATGGATATGGCAGAAATTCGCCACGAGTTAGATAATACAGCTAAGAGATTAGCGGACTTCAGGGGGTCTCTTTGACGTCGATCATAAGAAGACCCGCATTGCAGAATTAGAGGAACAAATGACAGAGCCTGGTTTTTGGGACGACCAAAACACGGCTCAAAAAGTCATTGACGAGGTGAACGGGCTGAAAGGTTTAGTCCACACACTGGAAGCACACGAGGAATCCCACGAAAACCTTGAAGTTTCCTATGAGCTTGTAAAAGAGGAAGCGGATGAGGAACTGCTGGAAGATCTTATACAAGAAGTCCAGCAGCTCTCTAAGGATTTGAACGAGTATGAGCTTAACATTTTGCTCAGCGAGCCTTATGACAAAAATAATGCGATTCTCGAACTTCATCCCGGTGCAGGTGGAACAGAGTCACAAGACTGGGCGAGCCTTCTGCTGCGTATGTACACCAGGTGGGCAGAGAAGAAAGGTTTTTCCGTCAGTACGATGGATTACCTTCCGGGAGAAGAAGCTGGTGTCAAGAGTGTCACGCTTCTTATTAAAGGTCATAATGCGTACGGCTACTTGAAAGCGGAAAAAGGCGTTCATCGCCTTGTACGGATATCTCCGTTCGATTCCTCGGGCCGTCGTCACACATCTTTCGTATCGTGCGAAGTAATGCCGGAATTCAATGACGAAGTGGAAATCGATGTGAAAACAGAAGATCTTAAGATCGATACGTATCGTTCCAGTGGTGCCGGCGGGCAGCACGTTAACACAACAGATTCCGCTGTCCGGATTACCCACCTGCCAACGAATACAGTTGTAACCTGTCAGTCTGAGCGTTCTCAGATCAAAAACCGTGAGCAGGCGATGAAGATGTTGAAGGCAAAGCTCTATCAACTTGAGATTGAGCGTCAGCAGCAGGAGCTAGACGATATTCGTGGAGAACAGAAAGAAATCGGCTGGGGAAGTCAGATCCGTTCTTACGTCTTCCACCCGTATTCAATGGTGAAAGATCACCGGACGAATATTGAAAATGGAAATACACAAGCTGTCATGGATGGAGACCTTGATAAGTTCATCAATGCGTACCTTCGTTCTCAAATGGATAAATGATATAAAAGCTTTCCGCCCAAAAGGCGGGAAGCTTTTTTTGTTTGTCATTATAGATGATTTTCCTGAAGAACGAAATTCTGCTACTATGAAAGCAGATACATACGGAGGAGGCGTTAGGAAGGATGAAGGTGAAAAAAGCAATTATACCGGCTGCCGGGCTCGGGACAAGGTTTCTTCCGGCGACGAAAGCGATGCCGAAAGAAATGCTGCCAATCGTTGATAAGCCGACTATACAGTACATTGTAGAAGAAGCCATTGAGTCCGGGATAGAAGATATCATTATCGTAACAGGGAAAGGAAAACGTGCGATTGAAGATCATTTCGATCACGCGTTTGAGCTGGAGGAGAACCTTTTCAAAAAAGGGAAGATTGACCTGCTTCAGGAAGTGAAGCAATCCGCGAAGGTTGATATCCACTATATTCGCCAGAAAGAGCCGAAGGGGCTCGGTCATGCTGTCTGGTGCGCGCGTAAATTTATAGGTAATGAGCCTTTTGCGGTTCTGCTTGGTGATGATATTGTGCGTGCCGATAAGCCATGTTTAAAGCAGTTGATGGAACAGTATGAAGAAACAGGGGCTTCTGTGATTGGTGTTAAAGAAGTGCCGAGAGAAGAGACCTTCCGGTACGGTATTATCGACCCTGAGGAGCAGCAGGATCGTCGTTACGGGGTGAAGCGCTTCGTTGAAAAACCGAATGTGGAAGACGCCCCATCCAATCTTGCCATCATCGGCCGCTACATATTCACACCCGAGATCATGGATTTGTTGTCCACGCAGGAATCAGGCGCCGGCGGTGAGATTCAATTGACCGATGCCATTGAACGTTTGAATGCAGAGCAGCCGGTGTATGGGTATCGATTCACTGGCGACCGATATGACGTTGGTGATCAACTTGGCTTTATTAAAACAACTCTTTCTATTGCTATGGAGAGGGAACATATGAGAGATGATGTCCTGAAACTTCTTCATGAGGTGTTGGAAGAACAGGAGTCAATCCAACGGTGAAAAAAGCAGGGGTGCCCTGCTTTTTTTCATGGATAGAAACGGTGGAATGAATGAGACTATACATAGACGCTTTACTCTGGTAACACGTTATCCGGCATTCATTTACACGGTGGGTGCCTAGTGTTATACTCCAATCGGTTAAATAAACGGGACAAATGTTCAGGGAGAGTTGGACAATATGATGATGGCAAATAAATACCGTAGAGAACCGATGCCGCCGCTGCTCCGGCATGGGTTCGATTATGTGTTGGTTATAGTAGGCGCATTCTTCGTTGCGCTGGCATTTAATTTATTCTTATTGCCAAATAATATCGCTTCCGGTGGTGTTGCTGGAATTAGTACCATTACGAAGTACGTCTTCGGATGGGAACCCGGCATTGTTCAATGGGCGCTGAATATCCCATTATTTATAATGGGACTGCTGATTCTCGGCAAAAATTTCGGCATCAAATCGTTTGTCGGCACGGTTACACTCCCGCTATTCGTGCTTCTGACAAGTGAACTTGCCCCTGCGACTCCCAATCCTCTTCTTGGGGCAATTTTCGGAGGTATGGGAGTAGGACTGGGTCTCGGCATCGTATTTCGCGGCAGAGCTTCTACAGGCGGGATTGACCTGGCAGCTCAAGTCGTACATAAGTATACACACCTCCCTCTCGGAATTTGCGTTGCAATGCTGGACGGAACGATTGTGATCACTTCGGCTTTCGTCTTTTCGCTTGAATCCGGTCTTTACGCCTTGATTGGATTGTTTGTAACAAGCCGTACGATTGATTTCGTTCAGGTTGGATTAAACACATCAAAAAATGTTCTCATTATAACGGATGAAGTGGATGGAGTAAGGGCAGCCATATTCAAGCGGATCGACCGCGGGGTAACGGTTTTAAGCGGATCGGGCGGATATACGGATAAAGAGAGACAGGTCGTTATGTGCGTCGTTCAGCAGAATGAATTCATTAAATTGACACAAACGGTTAAAACGGTGGACCCGCGGGCATTCGTTGTCGCCATGAATGCGACCGAAGTTCTCGGTGAGGGTTTCAAAACGACGTGACTCGGTTATAATACAGGTTAGTAGAATGTACGTTTCATGAAGGGGGACTTTTTGGATGGAGAAGTGGTGGTTGGTATTATGTTTAGGGCTTGTACTAGTCCTTGCTGCCTGTGGCGGTGGACAGGAAGACGGAACACAGGATGATACCGGATCAGATGAGCAGACAGAAGAAGATGCGGGTGCGGATAGTAATGGTGACGCTTCAGCAGCGGAAGCCGTTTATCAAGCTAATTGTACAAACTGTCACGGTGGGAATCTGGAAGGCGGCTTCGGGCCTTCGTTGACAACGATCGGTTCCAAGTATTCTGCAGACGAAATAAAGGAAATTATTTTAAATGGGCGTGGCAGCATGCCGCAGCAGGATGTATCAGAAGAAGATGCAGACCTGGTGGCCAACTGGTTGTCTACAATGGAAGAATAGAACGAAGGAGTCCGGGTTGTACCGGGCTCTTTTTTTTCGACATTGAAAAACAATTGTAATAATTTCATGTCTAAATTCATCGAATATTAATGTTATAATGGACTTGTTTGTCAATGATAACTGGATTAACAAATATAGAAATACAGGTGATTCTTATATGATAGAAATGCAAGGGGTATATAAAACCTATACCAACGGTGTGACAGCGCTGAACGGTGTCGATGTCAAGATTGATCAAGGTGAATTCGTCTATATCGTCGGTCCGAGTGGAGCAGGTAAGTCTACGTTTACGAAATTAATTTACAGAGAAGAAAAGCCGACAACAGGCAAAGTGACGATAAACAATATGGATACATCCACAATGAAGCAGCGCAAGATTCCTCAACTGCGCAGGCAGATCGGTGTTGTCTACCAGGACTTCAGACTGCTGCCGACGCTGAGCGTCTATGAGAATGTTGCTTTCGCTCTGGAAGTAATCGAAGAGAACCCGGCCAATATCCGCCGCCGTGTCATGGATGTACTTGATCAAGTACGCCTGAAAAACAAGGCACGGTTTCTTCCGGATGAATTGTCCGGCGGGGAACAGCAGCGGGTATCCATTGCCCGTGCAATCGTCAATCATCCGAAGGTCGTCATCGCAGATGAGCCGACAGGAAATCTCGATCCGGAAACGTCTTGGGAGATCATGCACATTCTGGAGGAGATTAATGCCGGTGGAACGACTGTGTTAATGGCGACCCACAGCCAGGAAATCGTGAATACGATTCGTAAGCGGGTCATAGCGATTGAAGACGGCATGATCGTGCGTGATGAAAGCCGTGGAGAATACGGATATCAATACTGACAGATGAAGGCTGCCTCTTACTGAAAGAGGTGGTTTTTCTTTTTTTAGGCCTGCTATATCATCCAAATACCGGTAGATAGATGGCGGAGGATGACTTATAATGGAGAGGACATGCTCTTATGGAAAGATGCATATAGTAGTAGCACATAGAGGCATTGGTCTATGATCACCGAGCTCATCGGTAGCACGATCAGCATAGGGAAATCCATTATAGAAGGGTGAATGCGATGAATTGGAAACCGCGTTACATCGCGCTGTTGATGGCGCTTGCGGTCCTCGTGGGAGCAGCAGGCTCTTACATAGGGATAGAGTACTTCGGCAGTGGGGAACAACAATCGCAGTCCGCACAAGTCGCAGATAAAGGCGCGGAGAACTTTGGCAGCTTATCTGCAGATGAACAGAAAGAATTCTTGAAGGACATGGCTGGCTCGGAGGATTTGAAGAAAATTGAGCAGGCAATGGGTGTCATCAAGAAGAATTACGTAGAAGAGGTAGACGATAAGAAGCTCGTTGAAGGCGCCGTTCAGGGTATGCTTGATACGCTCGAAGATCCATACAGTGTTTACATGGATCAGGAAACGATGGAGCAGTTCAATGAGACGATCGAGTCTTCTTTTGAAGGAATCGGCGCAGAAGTCAGCATGGTCAATGATAAAGTGACCATTGTTGCTCCAATTAAAGGTTCCCCCGCGGAAGAAGCGGGTCTGAAGCCGAACGATCAGATTCTGAAGGTGGACGGTAAAAGTGTCGAAGGCCTTGATTTGTATGATGCGGTTCTTAAGATCCGTGGGGAAAAAGGAACAGAGGTAACGCTCGAGATCGACCGCCCCGGGGTGACGGACCCGCTCAGTATTAAGCTGGTACGTGACGATATTCCGTTGGAGACCGTCTACAGCGATATGAAGACGGTCGATGGTAAAAAGGCCGGAGTGATTGAGATTACTTCCTTCTCGGAACAGACGTCTGATGAATTTCATGAAGCCCTGCAGAAGCTGGAAGGGGATGGAATGGAAGGTCTTGTGATCGATGTCCGTGGAAATCCAGGGGGATTGTTCACGGATGTCAAAGATATTCTGAAAGAATTCCTCACGGATGATAAACCGATTGTACAGGTGGAAGATCGGAATGGAGAAATTTCGAAGGAATATTCCAGTAAGAGTAAGAAGAAGGACTATCCGATTACGGTATTGATGGATGAAGGCAGTGCTTCCGCCTCTGAGATATTAGCGGCATCGATGCAGGAAGCAGGAGGCTATGACCTTGTTGGAACGAAGAGTTTCGGTAAAGGTACGGTTCAGCAGGCGATTCCGATGGGGGATGGAAGCACCATCAAACTTACTCTCTTCAAATGGTTGACACCGGACGGCAACTGGATCCACGAAAAAGGGATCAAACCGACGGTGGAAGTAAAACAACCGGCCTATTTTTATACCAATCCGGTGGAAATCAAAGAACCGCTGAAATACAATGACACGGATGAGAAAGTAGGAAACATCCAGAAGATGCTGAAGGGGCTCGGTCACGATCCCGGCCGTACGGACGGCTATTTCAGTAAAGGAACGGAAGCCGCTGTCAAAGATTTTCAGAAGGAAGCGGACCTTTCCGTAACCGGTGAAGTCGACGAAGAGACCGGTGGAAAACTGGAAGAGGCAATTATTGAGGAAGTTCGTAACGAGGACAATGATAAACAGATGCAGAAAGCCTTGGACGTCTTGTTCCAATAAGGAGGATTCTGTTGAAGTTTGCCGAACTATATCCGTAGTCGATGACTGCGGATTTTTTCGTACATAAGACATCAAGAAGATTCAGAAAGGAGAATCACGTTGGACGTTTGGATTTGGGAGCTTTTGCGGGGGATCGGGCGAGCATTCGCCCAGCCCTTTTTGTACATAGCATTTTTTGGAATGGCTTGGTTTGCTGTGAAGCGTATAAAGAAGGAGCGTGCCACCTTCGGCATTCGTATTTTTGATCGATATTCCGATTGGCGCGGGACGGTCGTACTATCGATCGCTGCAGGGCTGCTGTTATCCATTCTTGCTGTCGGAGGAGGAATAGTTATCAGCTTTTCTTTTCTTCTGCTTGTATCGGTCGTTCTTCTTCTGGTTAGTTTGACGGGAAAATCAAATTGGTACTCGCCGGCTTATACGCTTGGAATCAGTTATTTGCTGCTTTTGTTCCTTCCGCTCCTGCCGGAAAGATATCGTTCCAATGGCTGGGTGGAATCTCTGGAACAAACTCCGCTGACAGGGGTAGTCCTTGTGTTGGCGGTGTTATTGTTCGTCGAAGCGTTTCTTTTTTTGAAGACAACACCTTCTCACACTTATCCGGAGCGGGTGATGGGAAGCCGAGGCATGTGGATCGGACAGCACCGTTCGCGGAATATCGCTGTTGTGCCTTTCTTTGCCCTCCTACCTTCTGGAAGTATCGAATCGTTCGTCTCCTGGTGGCCGCTGTTTCCGATTGGACAGGACGGCTTTGGCCTCATTCTTATTCCGTTCGTCATGGGATCGGAATGGACGGCACGGGGACAGGCGCCGGAAGTGGCAGCAAAGGCATTAGGGAGACACACGTTCCTCCTTGCGTTTCTGGTCCTTTGCCTGGCGGGTGCCAGCTTCTACATCCACGCCCTCTCCCTTGCGGCAGTAATAGTAAGTCTTTTAGGGCGGGAAATGATTCATATCCTGCACCGCGTGAGGGAAGACAGACCGGCTTTCTTCTCCTCCAATCCAAAGGGCGTTCGGATTCTGGGTATTCTTCCTGGAAGCCCGGCCAGTCAGATGGGGCTTGTTCCCGGTGAAGTGATTGAGCGTGTGAACAGTATCCCTGTCCGTACAGAGAATCAGTTCTATGAAGCCCTGCAGAATACCGGAGCTTTTACGAAGCTGGAGGTCCGTGACGCGGAGGGGGAAAACCGCTACGTACAGCGTGCTATGTATGAAGGGGAACACTTTGAATTAGGAATTGTTTTTGTAGAGCCGCCAACTCACGAATCCTCGGTAGGTTTCTTTTAGAACAAAAGGTCACTGTCACACCGGTTTCCGCTGTGGTGGTGATCTTTTTTCTTGTGATAAAAAGATTCGTTTGAAATAATTGTAAAAAGGAGGGGTGGGGATGAGTGAAGCAAAGGAAACACCGGAAGAAAGAAGAGAACGTATGCGTGCGAAGGACATCAAGCGTAACTCATCGAGTGCATCTGGAGGCGGGGTACTGCCGGATTTGGTCGGAGCACTCGGGGCAAAGTGGACGGCACTGCTTCTCGTGCTGCTGATCGTCGGGTATGTCATTTACCAGGTTTTTAATTGAATAGGGAGCGCAGTATAAGCTGCTTGGAAAGAGCCTTTCCACCGTGTTTAGCAAAAGATGTCCGGGTAGTTCTATCTTTATGGAGAAAAAAAACGTTCCATGTTTCCGGAACCTTTTGTGTACGGTTTCATGAAACAGAACTCGTGATCCCTGAACGAATGTACGATAAGCCAATCTCCTCTCGGCTGGTTAATAAAATGACGGATCAGCAGCAGATGATCGCGGCCTGCCTTTTTTCAAGACATCACGATGGATTTGTAAGACAGAATCAGCTGGAGAAAATCCTGAGCTTTAAAAACGTGTATCCTTGGGTGCTGCCATATGTAATTCGTCTGTCCGGGGAGTATGTGAAGGAAATCCTCCATGTCATATATGACAACAGGCGGAGGCTCGATACAGAGGAATTAAACAGGTTCCTTTTGGATAACCCTGTCTTCCATCAGCTTATCGAGAGCCGAGTGATCAGCTATTGGAATGCTTATTACAGGGAGGAGTACCCGGATCGTTCCAGCTATATCGGTACTAAAATCATACAATTCTATCGGAAGGTGTTCTATGATTGAGAATGGTGATTCTTTTTAATGGAAACCGATAGAGGTTGGCCGCCGAATCTGCCTTTCTTTTTAGGGAGATTGTAACCGGTGGAGTACTATCATTACTTTTTTTATGGAGGTTCTGGTTCATGATTAAAGCCGTTCTTTGTGATTTAGATGGAACGATGCTTGATAGGGATTCTTCCCTTAAACGGTTTGTCACGGCACAGTATGACCGTTTGACGGAGCAATTGTCTCACGTACCAAAACAGGACTATGTGGATCGTTTCATCGAACTGGATAACCATGGATACGTTTGGAAGGATATTGTATATCAGCAGCTCATCGAGGAGTTTTCTATCTCCTCTTTGACATGGGAGTGGCTGCTGGCCGACTACATTAACCATTTTCCGTGCTACTGCATTCCTTTTCCCGGCATGATGGAAACGGTCAGGAAGTGGAAAGCGGAGAAGCTTCTTATCGGGATCATTACTAATGGCAAAAGCGGTTTTCAAAGGGCCAACATCACCGCGCTCGGGTTGGATCCGTATATGGATGTTATTCTTGTATCGGAAGCGGAAGGGATGAAGAAACCTGAACCTGGTATTTTTCAACGAGCTGTGGATGCCTTGTGTGTATCTCCAGAAACTTGTGTATTCCTCGGCGATCACCCCGTGAACGATATAGAAGGAGCAAGGAATGCCGGTATGCAGACAGCGTGGAAAGACGACGGTCGTAGTAAGGGAGTACCGACGGATTACATATGGAAGGACTGGAAAGAACTGCGCCCCATCTTTCATCGTTAGAAGAAGTTCCTTTTCAACGGGAATTTCTTTTTTTTATGTGAAAAAGAAAACTATAAGTCAGGTAGTGTCGTTAAATAGGCAGGAGGCGAGAATGTGGAACAATCAATCGAGAAATACACGATGTTAGAAGACAAGGAACGGGCAATTGCGGAAATTATGCATACGTATGGAGATGATGTGCTTCGGCTTGTTTATACATATGTGAGAAACCAGGCAATAGCGGAGGACCTCACCCAGGAGATTTTCATTAAGTGCTATACAAATCTGCATAAATATAACGGTACCTCAAAACTGAAAACGTGGTTGTGGCGAATTGCAATCAATCAATGCAAAGATTATTTAAAGAGCTGGTACAACAGAAAAGTCATCGCTGTAGGAGAAGAGACGCTTAGGCAGAAGGAGGAGCCTTTGGGCACGGAGGAAAAGGTTGTTCGGGGCTTTATGGATGTAGAACTAATAACGGCTGTCATGCAGCTCCCTCCGAAGTATCGGGAAGTCATTTATCTCTATTATTACGAAGAGATGACTGCCAAGGAAATTGGAAACGTGACAAAGAAGAGTGAAAATACGATCAAGACCCGTCTTAAACGGGCGAAGGAACTGCTTGAAAATCAATTGGGAGGAGATTTGTATGATGGATGAACGATTGAAGAGATTAAAACATTCTCTAGATGAAACAGCATTAGGCAGGCTTCGGTTTAGTGAAGAAAAAATGGAGACCGTTATCAACCATATACGGAAACAGGAGGGAGAAAGGGATATTGATGTGTTACTTGTTGTCTTCCAACTGCTTGTGTATAAGAAAAACGGGCATCATTTGACGCAGCAGCTTAGAGTGAGAGGGATTACAAGGTTTGACGGCGAGGAAGGCAGACTCTATCTTCTGTTGCACAAACTGGAGAACCAGTCCTATCTCTCTTCATCCTGGGAATCGGACGTTAAATATTATCGACTGACATCTAAAGGTCAAAGACTCCTGAAGAATTACGAAACTACCCCTGGAACGAAAAAGACTCTGTTTCAACCCTTGCTTGAGTCGGTGATTCACGTATGACCAGAGTCGAAAGTGATTTCTTACACCAAGTAAAGGGACATATTAAAAACAAAGAAGCGAGGGAACTGGTAGGAGAAGAGTTGGCTCGCCATTTAGAGACCGAAAGGGAGCGTCTCGTTAAGGAAGGTATCCCACATGATCATGCAGAACAACAGGCGGTGGAACAAATGGGGAACCCGGTTTCCCTTGGTATGGATTTAAATAAGCTTCATCGTCCGAAGACAGATTGGTGGATGGTATTGCTTCTCGGTATCGCCATCACTCTTAGTTTTCTTCCGGTTTTTGTTTACGGAATAGACCAAGGATACTCGACTTGGAACAAAGTGTTGTACACAACGCTAGGCATAGCGATTATGACAGCTTTGTTCTTTCTGGACTATCGTTTGTTGAGGAAGTGGGGTGGGTTAGTGTATGGATTCGGGGTGGCAGGGCTGTTTTCTTTACTGGTCCTTCCGGTATCTTTTGTCAACGGAGCTCCAGTTTTGCAGGCTGGTCCCCTCTCTTTCAAAGCATTCATGTTCCTCCCGTTGCTGCTGGTTGGATTCGCTGCCTTTTTCGTAAAGAAAAGTTCAAATAGATGGATAGGTCTTGCCATGATTGCTCTTCCTTTGTTTCTCTATGTGATGATGCCCGACATCGCATCGCTGTTTCTATTACTGACTGCCTTTATTGCAATGGCATGGAATGCAAACTGGCACAGGAGGATGATTGCGGGGGTATTAATCGGTGGATCAGCAGTTATAGTTGGTGGTGGTGTATGGGTATGGAAACACATGGAAGTATATCAAAAAGAACGATTGCTCGCCTTCCTTCATCCGGAGCAATTTACAGAAGGAAGTGGAGCTGTCTATATGGGAGTCAGATATATGCTCTTGAACGGCGGCTGGTTCGGACACAGGAGTGAGCCGGATGTTTTGACTTCTCCATATGAAGATTTCATGTATGCCAGTCTCGTCTATCACTTTGGCTGGATTACTGCGTTCATAGTCCTGTTCGTTCTCGTCCTTCTTATCATACGTCTTGTCCTCGTTCATCTAAGGGTAAGGGATCCGTTCGGGAAAATGTTGGTGACGGGTGGAGGAGTGTTCTTCACTGTTCAAACCTTCTATCATATATTGATGATCGTGGGTCTTCTTCCTATTACGAGAATCTCTTTGCCGTTTTTCAGCTACGGCTTCTATCCGACGGTTATGAGTGCTTTAGTGTTCGGACTCGTCCTCAGCGTATACCGGAAAAAAGATATAATATACGTCCACTAATTCCTTATTAAACTGAAAATTCGGTCATTTAAAAGGGAGACTGTGGTAAACTAGTGGAAAGGGAAAAAATGGAGGCGGACGTAATGAATGTTCTGGCGGGTATTGGACTGGGATTGCTTACGATCATCTGGCTGTCGATGGAGATCGCTTCCGTTAGTGATGAGGGTGGAGGCTTCCGCTCTTATTTTCGGGCTTTACGAGGGTCGCTGCTCTTCGTCATTCCGCTGTTTTCGCTGGCGGGTTTCATTTATTACGGCTTTTTCAATTAATGGAGGGATAGGTTTGAACTACAGCACGGCTTCTTTGAAAGGAGAAGACCTCGTATCCTGTGTGGAGCTGTTTCGGACTATTTTTCAGTCAGCCCCCTGGCTTGAATCATGGTCCGTGACGGCTGCAGAGGAACGATTGCGATTTAATGAATACACCTAAAAGTTTCGGTCTGGCTTTGTATGCGGAAGGGAAAATGATCGGTTTTACTATTGGAAACAGCAGGCGGACGTCGGGAGGGTGGACCTTCTATATAGCGGAATTCTGTATCGACAATCGTTTGCAGGGCCGGGGTGCCGGTTCTTTTTTAATGCGGTCTTTAGAAGAATTCCTAGAGGAGAAAGGTGTTTCTTCTATTAATCTACTGACAAGCCATGCAGGTGACGCTGCCGATTTCTACATAAAGAACGGCTTTGTGGAAAAAGAAAATCGGATTGTAATGGTGAAACAAACATAAAAAGAACAGCACCGAATTCGGTGCTGTTCTTTTTTTTATACTCCTGTCCACTGAAGCCATTGTGCCAGGATGAGAAAGAGGATGCTGACGCCCACCCACATCCCGAACAGTGGCAGGTAGAACTTGACCCACTTCTGCCACTTCACGCCGGCTAGTACCAGAGTTGCCATGAAATATCCGGACGTCGGGTAAAGAATATTTCCGAGCCCGTCCCCTAATTGATAAGCGAGTACGGCTGTTTGTTTTGTGACGCCGATGATTTCGGCAAGAGGAGCCATGATCGGAATGGTCACGAGCGCTTGACCACTTCCTGACGGCACGAGGAAGTTGAACAGTAATTGCACACCGAACATGCCGATGGCGCTGAAAATGGAAGGGAAATGCCCGACCCATTCTCCGAGATAAAAAACAATCGTATCCATAATTTGCGCTTCTTCCATGATGACGGCTACGGCTCTTGCGACACCTACGATGAATGCGCCGAGCAGGACGTTTTTAAAGCCTTCATTAAAGCCATCGCATATATCACTGGTCGACAATCCTGCCACGAGCCCGACCACGATACCCATCATAATGAACAGCCCGGCCATTTCCATCATGAACCAACCATGTTTCAGGACACCATAAACAAGAATTCCGAAGAAAAGGAGCGCTGTAACGGCTGCTGCTTTTTGTCTTTTTGTTGCCTTGTAGCGTTTTGTTTGATCGGCGGAAGAATAGAGCTGTCGTTTTTCTTTGTCTTCTTCATAGACAAAACTGGCAGATGGAGTAGTGCGTATATTCTTCGCGTATTTCATGACATAAAGGATACCAATAGTAATGATGATAAGGAATATTCCTAGGCGCAGACCGAGGCCGCTGTATAAAGGGACACCGGCAAGCTGCTGGCCGAGCCCCGTGTTAATCGGGTTTAAGAATCCGGCAGTGAAACCTGCTGTTGTCGCACAGAGGGCTATGGCTACAGCGGTCATGGAGTCGTAACCCAGTGCGATGATGAGAGGAAGGATGACAGGCACATAGACGAGGCTCAGTTCCTGTGTTCCTATTAAACTGCAGACGACTGCAAAGGTGATCATCAGAACCGGGACGACCGCCAGGCTTCTGCCGGCAAATGTCCTCGTCAATCCATCTACTGCGTTTTCGATAATGCCCGTTTTTCTAAGAACCATGAATAAGCCGCCAATAATGAAGGTGAAGAATACCACGGAACCGGCGCTAACCAATCCTTGAGGGAAAGCCAGCATAAAGTCCATTAAACTGGTGGGGTTGGATTCGGCTGCTTGATAAGAGGTGGGATCAATCGTAGTTCTGCCCTCCGGTCCCTCAATCCTGTCGTAGGTTCCTGCGGGAATGAAGTAGGTAGCAATGGCTGCCAGAGCGCTGAATGTAAACAAGATGACGTAGATATGGGGCATTTGAAATTTTCTTGGAGCCCCTTCAGGCAGATTTTTCTGTGCTGGACGGGGTGTTTGAGATGCCAAATTAGGTAAACTGATAAGATCTCCTCCTGTTTCATTACAAGTTATGTAAGATTTGTTGACATTATATCTAACGAATGAATGATGGTCATTAGTTAAACTGACTATAATATTTCTGAATTTTTGGATTTCATCAACAAAGGAGGGCGAAAGAACCATTGAATTTGTTTGTTACATAATGTGACATAACTGTTGAGTGATTGGAAAAACCAGGGTACGATTGCTGAAAGTGTTCGTATAAACCTGATAATTGGTTCGGGTGTTTCTACAGGGAACCGTAAATTCCCGGCTACGCAACGCAGAGGGGGATCTCTGTGGATCAGTTGGGTTGGAGTATCTCCTTGCTCTCTTATTAAATGAAGGGGTGGGTTTGTTGGAGATAACGTTAATTAAAAATGCGGAAATCGTAACGATGAATGCGGACGAAGAGGTTTTGTGCGGCGATATATTAATAGAAGGGGACGTTATTGCGGGAATTGGAAAAGATCTACAAGAATCCCGTGCTCATCGAATGGTGGACGCCGGTGGCAGAACGGTCATCCCCGGTTTTGTGCAAACGCACATCCATTTATGTCAAACGATCTTTCGGGGGCGCGGCGATGATTTGGAGTTGATGGATTGGTTAAAGAACAGGATATGGCCGCTGGAAGCAGCTCATGATGAGGAATCTGTCTATTATTCCGCCATGCTTGGGATTGGTGAATTGATTCAAAGCGGAACGACGACTGTAGTGGATATGGAAACGGTCCATCATACAGATTCGGCATTCCGGGCCTTGTCGGAGAGTGGTATTCGAGCGCTCTCAGGGAAAGTGATGATGGATAAGGGGGATGAGGTGCCGCGTGAGCTTCAGGAAACGACGGAGAGATCCGTCATGGATAGTCTCGACTTGTTGGATAAATGGCATAACTACGACGGGGGAAGAATCCGTTATGCTTTTTCGCCTAGATTTGCTGTCTCTTGCACGGAGGAGTTGTTAAGGGAAGTTGCGCGTCTTTCAAAAGAACGTCAAATATTCGTCCACACCCATGCGTCTGAAAATCGAGGGGAAATTGCCATCGTTGAAGCGGAGACCGGTATGAGAAATGTCGTTTATCTGGATCATCTGGGCCTTGCCAACGAGCGTTTAATACTTGCTCATTGTGTATGGTTGGATGAAGTGGAAAAACGAATCATTAAGGAAAAAGGGGTCCATGTCAGCCATTGTCCAGGGTCGAACTTGAAGCTTGCATCAGGCATTGCTGATACGAAAGGTATGTTGGATCGCGGCATTTCGCTCAGTTTAGGTGCGGACGGAGCACCCTGTAACAATAATCTGGATATGTTTCAGGAGATGAGACTTGCTGCTTTACTGCCGAAACCTTTTCATGGTCCGACAGCTATGGATGCCAGAACCGTATTTCGAATGGCAACGATCGGTGGCGCGAAAGCTGTTGGTATGGAAAAAGAGATCGGCAGTCTCGAAGTGGGAAAGAAAGCGGATTTGTCGATATTGAATTTGGAAGATTTTCATACCTATCCAATGCATGGGGTGGACCCGATTTCCAGAATCGTCTATTCCGCTACCCGGGCGGATGTGGAATCGACTATGGTTGGGGGCAGATTTTTGATGGAAAATCGAAAAATGAAAACGATGGATAAAGCGGTCGTTCTAAAAGAAGCTGACGTATCGATTAAAAGACTCATAAAGCGTACGCCTGTGTTAACGTAATTGTTTAATGTGCTGAAAAGCCGGAGTTTTATTGGTCAGCTTGAACAATGACCTGAGTAGTCGTTTGGTCTAAACTGATGGTAATAACACCAAATATGACAAATAATTACATCTCTGTAATTTTAATTATCGGAATATTATAACAATGAACAAAAGACTAAATTAGGAGGGAAGGCCGGAATGGACGACATCCATGGAATTTTTAGAGATTTAAAGGGGATTCCGTCCCTGGGCAGTGTGATGGCGTCGATTGTTTATGTGGAAGGCTCCGCCTATAAAAAAGAAGGGGCGAGGATGATCATTGACAGAGACGGCTGCCAATACGGCATGCTTAGTGCAGGCTGTCTCGAGCAGGATCTTGCCGCCAGGATGGAGCAGGGGAAAATACCAAAAGATCCTGAAGTGATTATCTATGATATGCGGGGATTTGACATGCTTTCCTGGGGGGAAGGATCGGGGTGCAATGGTGTCATTCATGTTCTTGTCGAATGGGTCACACCCAAAGTTCAGAAGGAGCTGGCTGCTTTAAGGGATGCTCTTGAACGCGGGGAGCAGATAACCATGATCCGGACGCTCCCGGAAAAAGGATCACCGTCGTTTGTGATGTATAAAGGAAGCGAAGGAAATAGATTCGGTGATCACTGGCTTTCTCATTCAGCAGAACAGAAGCTTCTTCATGAGGCAACCTATCGTTCGGATGAAAGAAGTCAGCGGATTCAGGGGACGTCCGTGAAAGAAGATATATTCATCCATACCTTCCAGCCTAAGCAGCGATTGGTCATACTCGGTGCAGGTAGAGATGCACGTCCGGTGCTGGAACTTGCTGAAAAAGTCGGGTACTATACGATTCTCGCAGACTGGCGTCCCGGTTTGATTGTAGAAGATTCATGCTGTCCCGCAGATGAAAGAATAGCTGCCTCCCCTGCCGATATAATCAAGCATATCCATTGGCAGCCAAATGACTGTGTAATGATTATGACTCACAGTTTTCAAAAAGACCGGGAGTTCCTTCAGGGATTAATAGGGAAGCAATTGAAGTATCTGGGGATCCTGGGTTCGAAACAACGGACGAAACGTCTGTTGGGAAACAAGGAGATTCCACCTTCCATCACCACTCCTCTCGGCTTATCAATCAAAGCGGAGGGGCCCGAAGAAATAGCAGTAAGCATCATGGCGGAGCTCATTCCTTTATCCAAAATCGTACATGGTGTTTCGAAGGAGGCTGTCGCCCGTGAAACGCTGGAATAAAGTAGGGATCCTCCTTGCGGCTGGACAGAGCAGGAGAATGGGGGAAAACAAGCTTGCACTACCCTTTGAAGGAAGCACGATTGGAAGCAGAGCTTTGAGCAGAGCCTTAGATTCTGAGCTGGATCATGTGTTTGTTGTCGTAAGGAAGGGGGATTCGCTCCATTGGATCGATCCTCTCCTGAAAGACCCGTCTTTCTCTGAGAAGTGGAGTGCTGTCCGATGCACCGAATCTGCTGACGGACAGTCGAAATCCTTGGCCCAAGGTGTTCGGGCAGCTCAAGCTTATGGCGCATCCTTTGTCATTACGCTTCTCGCTGACCAGCCATTCCTGTCTGCGAGTATCATCAATAAGCTGATCACCTGCTACAGTGCTGAGAAGGAGCATGGTATTTATTATGTCGCTTCCGTTCATGAGGGAATTGTGCAGCCGCCTGTATTAATGGGCGCTCCCATTTTCGAACACTTACTTTCTTTGGAAGGAGATGCTGGGGCAGGTCGATTACTGAAGCAATTTGCAGAAAGAGGCAGGCGTGTACCATTTCGGAACGGATGGAGCTTCTTCGACGTTGACACGAGAGCGGAGTATGCGTGGATTAGAAGTATGGAGGTGGAAGCGAAATGACGACAGCTGACCCCCCTGCCGTTTCCTCTCCGGTTACATTAACAGAAGCATGGCGGTTGAAAACCATGCACGGATCTGATGCTGTTTATACAGCCGGAGGGACGATTCTCCAGTTACAGCGGGAGAAAGGTGAAGATATCCCCTTTCATATCGTAAGTTTGTCGGCAATTCCAAACCTTGATAAAGTCGACTATTTGGTAAGGAATGGAGAGCGGGAATTGTCTATTGGAGCGATGACGAAGCTCCAGGAATGTGCCTCTCACCCATTAATTCAGGCGAAGTGGCCAGTTCTTTCGGAAGCGGCTTCAAGAATCGCTTCCCCGGCTGTCCGTAATCAGGCAGTCATCGGTGGCAATGTCGGCTATGGAATCGGCGACCTTGTTCCTGCGCTGCTGGTTTTGGGAGCGAAAGTTGTTTGGTTCCATGGTGGTAAAGAAATGGTTGAACCTCTTCGTTCATTTATTCGGTCACCGAAACCGAAAAATATGATTCTTGTATCCTTTCGACTACCTGATGAAGAGAGAATATGCTTTTACCGGAAAGTAGGGAGGAGAGAGGGGTTTATTCCATCTGTCGTTACTGTAGCGGGAGGCGTTGAAATCGATTCCGATCAGAACGTGAAGAAAGTACGTATAGCGGTCGGTGGAGGAGGATACCAGCCGAGACGTCTGGAGAGGACGGAGCTGTTTCTCAGGGATCATGCGATTCGCCGAGACCGGTGGGAGGATGTTGCAAAGATAATAGAAGAGGAATACCACCCGGCTCCTACACCTTTCGCATCCGAGGAATATTGCCGGCAGGTCGTAGTGAACATTGTTGCCTTTGAGATGGAGAGACTTAGGAATGAACTTTGGACTGGAGGAATCTAGAAAATGGAAACATTGTCATCTTATAAGCAGATGATCCGTCCGGATGGAAAGGCGAAAGTTTCAGGAGAACTGCAATATTTAAGTGATCTGTCTTTCCCCTCCATGCTTTATGGGAAGGTGTTGAGAAGCGGTTATCCGCATGCGGAGATTCTCTCCATTGATACAACAGCTGCTGAAAAGATTCCAGGAGTGCAGGCAGTCATTACAGCAGCCGATATTCCGGGTCTTAATGGATTTGGTATTATCACACCGGATCAACCGGTTTTCTGTGAAGATAGAGTCCGGTATGTGGGAGATGCCGTTGCGGCGGTGGCGGCTGATTCTATGACCATCGCAGAAAAAGCATTGTCCCGGATCTATGTAGAGTATGCCCCTTTACCTGTAATCGATGATCCTGAAAAAGCCATGGATGAGGCTGCGATCCTTCTCCATCCAACCGGGAACCTTCTTCATGAGGCATCTCATAGAAAAGGGAATGTAGCAGAAGGATTTGGTTATTGTACGACTATTATTGAAGAAACTTATTCCGTTCCCCGCCAGATGCATACGTATATGGAAACAGAGGGGGGAGTGATTGTCCCCGAAGCTGATGGAAAGTTGACGGTCTATGTAGGGACACAGCATGGATACAAAGACCGTTTCCAATTAGCGAGGATTCTTGACATGAAGGAAGAAGATATTCGAATCATATCAAGTCCTATGGGAGGTTCGTTCGGTGGAAAAGATGAATTGAATATTCAGCCGTACGCTGCTCTTCTGGCTTTAAAGACAAAGCGGCCGGTCAAGATTCATCAGACGAGGAGGGAGTCCATTGTTTCCGGTCTCAAGCGGCACCCAATGAAAATCACCATGAGAACCGGGATGGACAGCGCGGGGAGACTCCAAGCGCATCAGGTTAAGATTCTCTCTGACACAGGAGCATACGCCACGCTAGGTCCGGCGATCCTTGACTTTGCTGTAGAACATGCCGTCGGCCCATATATCGTACCGCATGTCGAAACAGAAGGGAAAGCCGTGTTTACAAATAACGGGGTGTCCGGCGAATTTCGTGGATTCGGAGGAAACCAGGTGACTTTTGCGCTTGAAGGACAGATGGACCGGCTGGCAGAGGCAGCTGGAATCGATCCGCTTGAACTCAGGAAGATCAATATCCGGGGAGTGGACGATCCGGGCCCCCTCAATCATCGCATTGCCCCGACAAACGGAGCGTCCGCTGTTCTTGAAAAGATGGTGGAACATGTAAAGAGAAAGGAACTGAATGTCCCCGGGAATGGGAAACTCACTGGTAGTGGTATCTCCATATCCATGCATGGAGGTGGTCTTGGTTATGGGCGTCTTGATCCTGCAGGGGGGAGTCTTACTTTAAAGAAGGACGGCAAAATCGAAGCGGCTTTTGGTTTTGAAGAAGTAGGGCAGGGGATTTTAAACGTAATAGAAACGATCGGGGTAGCGGAGCTGAATATTACTACCGAAGATTTGATAATTATTATCGGGGACACCGATAAAGTACCTTCGACCGGCTCTACGACAGCATCGAGAGGAACGAGCATGGTATGGCATGCATTTCGCCGGATGAAGGAACCGTTCCAGAGGCTTATTACACAGGAAGCGTCAAGATTAACAGGGGACCCGTACGAAGAATTACGGCTCGGGCCGGGTGGCGTGTATAAGCGTTTATCGGAGGAACGACTGCTTGATTTTCAGACAATAGCAAAACACGCTGCAAACGGAAAACCCCTTTGCGTGACAACAGAATTTGATTTTCCAACGACTTCTGATCCAGTAGATGGCGGTCATTTTCTTTATACATTCAGTGCAGCTTATGCACAGGTGGAAGTTGATACGTGTTCAGGGCAGGTGACGGTGACGGACTTGGATCAAATCGTTGCCGCCGGGCCGGTTGTCAGCTTAATTGGCTATCGTGGACAAATCGAGGGCGGCGGCATTATGGGGCTTGGGTACGCCTTGATGGAAGACGCCATTATGGATAAGGGGAGGTATGTGACAGAGAACTTGGATGAGTATTTAATACCTACCATAAAGGATGTTCCCAAGACAATGCTGGTGGAACCAATCCAGGAATTGGAATTTGGGGATGAATACGGTCCGAGAGGTGTAGGGGAAATAGGCACCGTGGCAGCAGCACCTGCCATTGCTTCCGCCGTATTTCATGCAACAGGTCATTGGATGGACCGCCTTCCTATTTCACCTGCTGCCGTCCTTGGAGCGCTTGCTGACAGGAGGAACAAGCAATGGATATGAGAGAAATGGAAGATGAAACCAGGGGGAGAAAGGACGCTTCTCCGCTCCGTATTACAATTAATGGGGATTATGAGGAGTATTACGTCGACCCCTCTATGCGGCTTGTAGATTTCCTTCGTGATTACCTGGGTATGACAGGAACAAAAATCTCCTGCGAAATCGGCCGTTGCGGTGCTTGTTCAGTACTTGTGGACGAGGTGTTAATGAACGCATGTTTGCTGAATGTGTATCAGGTTGCCGGTAAGTCCATCCAAACCATTGAGGGATTGAAGGGAGAAAAGGCGCTTCACCCAATCCAAGAAAGTTTCCTGAAGGATGGAGGTTTCCAGTGCGGGTACTGCACACCGGGGATGGTGATGGCCGTTCAGGCATTATTGGCAGAATACCCCGAACCGACAGAAGTGCAAATTAGAGAAGGTTTGTCCGGAAACCTCTGCCGCTGCACAGGCTACGTAGGGATTATCCGTGCTGTTAAAAGAGCGGCACGTGAGCTTCGTCAAGTCAAGATATAAAAAGGAAGAGCCGTGGTATCTCAGTGGTATAGAGGGTGTATGAGTGAAAGATTTCTTATGATCCTGTGAAAGATACATCTTTAAGATGGGGGAGTTTAGGAGATGACTGATGCTTTCATAAAAGAAGATATGCGGAAGGAACCGACTGGGTCCGGGATTCTTGACGGCTTAACCTTCGGTGTGAAGGATGTTATTTCTGTGGCAGGTCACACAAACGCAGCAGGTAACCCGGATTGGTTAAATACCCATGCTCCTGCACAGTACAATGCGCCTGTCATAGACCGGCTGCTTGAGGAAGGAGCATTACTTCACGGGATGACTCATACAGATGAGCTGATGTACAGTTTGAACGGAGAAAATGTTCACTATGGTACACCAATCAATCCAAAGTCCCCTGCCTGTATTCCTGGTGGTTCCTCAAGTGGATCGGCGGCAGCGGCATCGGGTGGTGAGGTCCATTTCGCATTAGGGACGGATACGGGCGGATCTGTGCGGATCCCAAGTTCTTACTGCGGAATATATGGATTTCGGCCGACGCATGGAGCAATCGACGTTCAAGGGGTCATCCCCCTGGCTCCCAGTTTTGATACGATAGGCTGGATGGCAGATGATCCTGTGATACTGTCACGTGTCGGGGATATTTTCTTCCGAAGGGGAAAAGGGAGTCCGCGGTTGGAAAAGATAAAAATCGCATCAGATCTATGGGAGCTGCTCGATCCCGACTTACATAAATGCTATGCCGCTCCGCTTCGTCAAGTGAAAGCGATGTTTAAGGAAGAAGAAACACGCCTTCTTTGTGAGGATGGTCTTGGGAAATGGGCGGATACGTTCCGGGTGCTCCAGGCGCAGGAAATATGGCAGGAACACGGGGGGTGGATAACAGACGTTCGTCCAAGGTTTGCTTATGATATATACAGACGCCTTCTTTGGGCCCGTTCTATCTCTGGTCAGGATATGACGGAACGAAAGGCTTACCGGAATAAAATCAAGGCTTGGACGAATGCGTGGATTGGTGATGACGGAGTACTTCTTCTTCCGACTACTCCTGCGGGCCCGCCGAAGAGAGGTACCCCCGCATCGCGTTTGGAGGATATTCGTACCAAAACAATGAAATTGTCATGCATCGCAGGTCTCGCCGGCCTCCCTCAGGTTACTATTCCTCTTCCTTCTACGGTCGAAGGACCGGTTAGCATATCGCTCATAGCGGCAAAGGGACAGGATCTGAAATTATTAGAAACGGCGTGCTTGATTAGTAAAGAACTACGAAAAGGGGATGCTTATGAAACTGACAGCGTTCAAGGAACACCAGAAGAGTTACTGTGGAATCGTGCATGAAGGCAAGGTTGTTTCTCTGCAGACAATCAATTATATAGAAGGAAAGAACTGGAGTATTGATTTGGACGGGCTGTTGAAGGAAGGACAATGGGAAGAGCTTGTGGGTTGGTATCGGAGTTCCGGAAGAAACAAGCTTTCCTCTTTTCCTTATCGGAAATTAGAGAACCTTCAGCCGGATGATATGCTTCTCTGTCCCGGGAAAACTCTTGGTGTAGGTATGAACTATGTAGAGAAAGCGATGGAGCTTACAGGCGAAGCGCCGAAAAAGGAGCCGGTTACGTTTATGAAGCCTCCAACAACGTTGATCGGTCCTGGAGCGGCGGTGCAGCTTCCGAAGGGATCGACTTCTGTAGCAGCGGAAGGAGAGCTTGCTATTATTATAGGAAAAACCTGCAGGGATATAGAGGTGAGGGAGGCTCAGCGCTTTATTGCCGGGTACACGACAGCTCTTGATATGACGGAGAAAGACATTCATAGAGCTGATGATAAGTATCTGCAGTGGTCCAAAAGCTTTGATACCTTTTGTTCCCTTGGGTCCGATCTCGTATCTGGAGATCATTGGTCTTCTCTTGAAGACGTCATAGTGAAGACAACCTTAAATGGAAAAGTTACGCATGAGAATACAGTAGGAAATATGATGTATTCACCAGCTTTCATCGTTTCTTTTTTCTCCAAAATCATGACGTTACAGCCCGGGGATGTCATTTTGACCGGGACGCCGGGTTCAAACATGATTCATCCAGGTGACCGTCCTGGCTGCTTAATCACCGGTTTAGATCCATTGGAAAATCCAGTGGAAAGAAAAGAAACCAGGGTGACCGTCCTTTAGCAGGATGGAGCCCTGGTTTCTTTTAATGAGTGCGTTGCTTTTCGTAGTCTTGCTTGAAAACCATCCTCCCGCGTGACAGAGATGCTTCGATCGTGCACGGAAAAGTGTGTCCCATATATATGCTGTGCTTATGCTTAGCCCGGAAGTTGTCCTCTGTCACGGTGAAGGGTCTTCTGGTGTTCACTAAGGCGAAATCTGCATCGTTACCAATTCGGATATGTCCTTTGTTTTCCAATTGAAACCGCCTTGCAGCATTGCCGGCAGTCAACGAAGCAATTTTTTCAAAAGGAATATTATAAGTGACGGCAAGCTCGACCATAGATAGTAGGGTGAATTGTCCACCACTGATACCGCCCCATGACTCAAACAAGTTGTCCGATGATTTCATATCGGGGGGGCATGGAGAGTGATCGGAAGTAATGAAATCGAATCGCTCTTCCATCACCAGTTCAATCAATTCTTTTTGCTCCTCTTCGGAGCGCAGTGGTGGAGCGCATTTAGCGATGGCTCCTTTTTGCTTTAATGCGATATGGTTGAATAATAAATAGTGGGCACATGTTTCGACTGTAATGTCCATGCCCTTTGCTTTCGCTGCTTCAATCCTTTCTAAGGATCTCTTGCTGCTTATATGGACGAAATGGAGAGGGCATTTCACTATCTCTGCATAATAAATAGCTCTTTCCACTGCTTCCAGTTCTGCTTCGACAGGTCTGGAAGCGAGGTATTCCTCCGGTGTACCATTACCTCTTTTGGAAAATTCCTTTGTTAGAAATGCAGTCATTGGTCCACTTTCAGCATGCAAAGCCAGGACTTTTCCTGTTTTTGCGATTTCTTTCATTCCTTGAATCAAGGTATGGTCATCGACTGCTTCAAATTCATCGTTTCCTGTCTCAGAAAGAAAGGCTTTAAAGCCGATCACCCCCTCCTCCGCCATGGACGCGAGGTGGTGTTCATTTCCGGGGACCAAACCACCCCATAATCTGAAATCTATGAGTGATTTTTGAGCTGCTACTCTTTGCTTTTCGATGAGGGCTCCGCGTGTGGTGGTGGACGGTATGCCGTTCAAAGGCATATCGAAGAACATCGTTGCGCCCCCGGCGGCCATCATGCGTGAGCCGGTAGCGAACCCTTCCCATTCTTCCCGGCCCGGTTCATTGAAATGGACATGGGTGTCGATCATCCCTGGGAACAGATGCAGCCCGGAGGCATCATACACATCGGCGGCCGGTTGGGAAAGCGTATCTTCGATAGAGACGACCTTCCCGTTTTTAATACCGATATCCTTCTGTAGGATACCGCTTTCTAAAACGACAGACGCCTGTTTTATTATTAAGTCCAACGTTCCATTCATATCAGCTGTCCCCTTTCTGTCAGTGCTGCGCTGACTTTCTGAATGTCTGTACGCCGTAGCTGTCCAAAGCAGCCTGCAGTGCTTTTCCAGGCTGGATATCTGTGCCGTGTCGGATGAGAACAGCTTCCAACGCGCTCAATGTGCGAAGGATGTTTTCCTTCCGGCAGCTGTAACCCATCGTCCCTATTCTCCATATTTTTCCTTGGAGAAGACCGAATGAACTTGCGATCTCGATTCCGAATTCATCAAGCAGCATCCTTCGTACCGATTCCCCATCAATCTCAGAAGGTATCGTCACACACGTTACGGTCGGAAGTTTGCAGGCTGGATTGCCGAAGATTTGCAGCCCCATTGCTTCTAATCCTTTGATGAGGGCGGACTCATGGTGCTTGTGGCGTTCAAACCTATATTCCAGCCCTTCTTCCAGAACGATGCGCAAGCCTTCTCTCAGAGCATACAGCATGGTCGTAGCTTCTGTGTGGTGATTCAGCCTTCTAGGCCCCCAATACTCCTGCAGCATACTTAAATCCAGGTAGTTGCTCTTAATAAATGGTTTGGATCTGAGTCCTTCTTTTTCGCGGTCCCCTTCTGTCGAGATGCCGCGTTCGACTTTCTTCCTCGCTCGGATTAGTTCCTCAATTCGTTCGTTATAAGTGAGCGGTGCCATTCCGGAAGGTACGGAAAGGCATTTTTGTGTTCCGCCGACAATTCCGTCGATCTCCCATTCGTCTACTTTAATTTCCACTCCACCTATGGAGGCAACAGCATCGACAATAAAAAGGGCGCCCGCCTGTCGACATGCGTGTCCTATCTTCGTCATAGGCTGCATCCGGCCGGTCGATGTCTCTCCGTGGACAAGGGCAACGATTTTAGGAGAAATTCGTTCTATTTCTTTGATTACCTGCTCCTCCTCGAACACTTCTCCCCAGGGGCATTCCATCGTGTGTACCTCTGCTCCGTACCGCTCGCAGATTTCCGTCAAAAGATAGCCGAACCGTCCGAAAATCGGGACGAGAACGTTGTCGCCCGGCTCGATGATGCTGCACAGCATCGCTTCTATTCCGGATCTCGATGTACCGTCGACGGGAAATGCCCATTTGTTCTTTGTCTGAAACGTTTGCCGGAGCATTTCCATTACTTCGTTCATAATGGCGGTAAAGGCGGGGTCAAATTGTCCGACGATCGGTGTGCTCATGGCTCGAAGCACTCGAGGGTCCACCTCCACAGGTCCTGGTGTCATAATGGTTCGTATTGGAGTGTTTAAGTCACGGTAGGTCATATTCTTTCTCCCTTCTTATACATAAGCAGATTGATAAAGCATACTTGTGAGCAGCTCAATTCCCTTTTCCAGTTCCTCGGGGGGTGTATATTCTTCCGGGCAGTGGCTTCGTCCATTTCGACTCGGGACGAATAGGAGAGAGGTTGGACAGAAAGGAGCGAAAACCTGTGCGTCATGTCCGGCTCCACTGATGATCGTTCTCGCGTTAATGTTCATCCTGTCAGCCGTATGGCAGGCTAATTGAAACAGAGACGGATCCAGTTCTGCCGGCGTTACCTCAAGCCATGGCTTCATATCGACAGACATGAGATAGGCGGCTTCGCAGTGAAGACAGTAACGGTGGATTTCCTCACAATATTCCTGGAGAATGTCGTTATCCTGGTGGCGGACGTCAAGGGTGAAAAGGGCTTCCCCTGCAATGACGTTGGGAACGTTCGGTACCGCCCGGATCTGCC
This sequence comes from Bacillus sp. SB49, assembly GCF_000469135.2. Taxonomy (NCBI): domain Bacteria; kingdom Bacillati; phylum Bacillota; class Bacilli; order Caryophanales; family Bacillaceae; genus Bacillus; species Bacillus sp. SB49. Next base: position 2,763,971 of record NZ_CP048117.1, on the reverse strand, counting down.
CGACTGTGGCGACGAGGTCCGGGTGTGTGGATGCAGCCGTTTTCGTAATGAAATGAATGATATCCGCTGAAACGGCGAGGGCATCTTTTCGAAAAGGCATTGGTGTCGTACCTGCGTGATTGCTTTCTCCATTAACTTTTATGGTGAAGCGTTTCTGTCCGACGATATGGCGGACGATACCCAGCGCTGATCCGGTTTTTTCAAGGACGATTCCCTGTTCAATATGACACTCAAAGAAACGATGGATATCCTTCCGAACGGGGGAAGTGTACCGGGCAGGATCGAAGCCGCATGCTTTCATCGCTTCATATAAGGAAATACCGTTATGATCCTGGATGTTGGATCCATCCTCCAAACCATATCGTCCTGTAATGTGTCCGGAACCCCAGAAGGTAATGGGAAACCTGCTGCCCTCTTCTTCGCAGAGAGAAACGATTTCAATCGAGCGCTTCGGTCTTCCGAATTCAGTCATTAGTCGCTGAACGGCAATCAGACCCGCAATGATTCCATAGGCGCCGTCATATTTGCCTCCGTTCCTTACGGTATCGATATGAGAACCGGTCAGGACGCAGTCCGCTTCCGGCTCACTTCCTTCCAATCTCCCAAAAAGATTGCCGACACTGTCAAAGCGGGAAGTGAGTCCGATAGATTCCATGCGTTCCTTCAAAGCGTTCTGGGCACTCAGCCAAGCCTCCGTATAGAGGAGGCGTTCGACACCTCCGTCTTTTGTTTTACCGTAGGATGCCAGCCACTCGATCAGTTCCTCGTTTGCAGGAATATTGATTTGATCTCTTCCCGTATTGGTATTCATTCCTATCCATCCTTTGTCTGGTAATGGAGACAGGAAAGGTCCTGTAACCATAATAGTAGTTGTAAGTGTATCAATAGACAGGAAGAACATCATTGGCAATTATGTAGGATTTTGCTCATTTATTTGTGCAACATCAATAAATTATCAGAAATTTGTGATAAAATGTACGCAATAATAGTTAGGGGGATACTCGTTTGAAAGTAAAAAATGTTTTAGATGTTCCGGCGTTGAGCGGCAGCAGAGTGATTGCCGGTGTCACGGGGATCGACCGGGAAGTGCTCCATGTCAATATGATGGATGCACCTGACATCGCGCGCTTTTTGAAACAGGATGAAATGCTTGTCACGACTGCCTATCATGTTCGGAAAAATCCTGCGGAGCTCGTAGACCTCGTTCGACATATGGATAGTCAGGGATGTGCTGCACTCGGAATTAAAACGAAGCGTTTTTTACAGGAGATCCCTGGTGAGGTATTGCGGGAAGGAGATAGTCTCGGGTTTCCAATCATTGAAATTCCTGCAGATAATTCTCTTGGGGATATTGTCAATGAAATTTTGAGCAGTATTCTCGACCGGCGTACCAATGAATTGAAGGAAGCATTGGAGACGCATAAGCGCTTTACCGATCATGTGATGAGAGGCAAGGGGATGGAGGGATTGATGAGGAACATTGCAGAAACGATCGACCATCCAGTTGTTCTGCTTGATCCTTATGCGAAGCCGATCGCTTATTCAAATGTCAGCACACGATTGAAAAAAGGGATTGGAGAGCTGTATTTCAAAGATTTTTCTGCTTATTTTCCGGATACTCCGTTCTTCAGTTTTTCCATCGTGTCTGATCGGGAGTGTTACTCTGTGTTTGTCGTTCATACACACGAGAAAAGAGCAGGGTACCTCCTTGTCATGGGGGAACTTCATCCGACCGATCATGGTAAGATGCTTACCATTGAACAGGCTGTCAACGTCATTTCTTTTGAACTCGTAAAGGAAAATGCACTGAAGCAGTACTCCAAACGGGTAAAGAATGATTTCTTTTTCCATTTCACAGAGGGTTTATACCATTCCGATGATGAAGTCGTAAGCAGAGCGAAAGAATTCTCGCTGGAGAGGGAAGCGAATTACATATGTGCAGCAGGAAAAGTAGATGGGAGTCTTGCTGAAGGGAGCTATACTCAGAATCAGAGAGCGATCGATGCCATCTATGAATATATGGAAGATGAAGTAATCCGGCTTTCTTCATCCACTCATTTATTCACGAAGGGGGATCTGTGTGTCCTCATCTTTGAAGTGAAGGACACGGTGGAAAATATTAATGCCTATGCCCGGTCCTCCCTGGGTTTGGTTCAAAAGAAAATAGAACAGCGTTTTCAACGTTCTTTGTCTTTTGGAGTCAGCAATATTGCGAGGGGGCTTCTGCAGGTGAAGAATGCCTTCAAGGAAGCTGAGAGAGCTATGAAGACGGGAACGTTAGCCGGGAAGCACGGGTTTATTCAACTCTATCAAACGAAAGATATCGAAGAATTGCTGCGCATTATTCCCCGGGAAGATCTACAGGAGTTCTGCGCTCATTCCCTGAAGCCTTTGCTCTCCAGGGGGATGGATAAAGAAGAGACGCTGCTTCAGACTTTGTTTGTTTTTCTTGAAACACATTGTCAAATCTCTGAAACGGCAAAACGGCTGTACGTTCACAGAAATACAGTGGTGTATCGTCTTGAGAAATGTGAAGAGCTGCTGGGGGAACGTGTATCGGATTCAGAGGTCACCATCCGTCTTCGACTTGCACTACGAATCAGACACTTACTAGAGGCGCCTGAATTTAGTTACTATGATTAAAATTGTGTGTGAAACTTGTGGATGCTGCATAATGACTTTTGTCAGAATATTAAGTAAAATTCAGGTAAATAAAGCATGGTGGAGGAGGAAGCGATGGTCCGATTACAAGAATTGAATGATTGGAATGACGAGCAATTTATCCAGGAGCTCGGTGGAGTGTTCGAAAGCTCCCCGTGGGTGGCGAAGAAAGCAGTCAAGTTCAGGCCTTTCACCTCCCTGAAAGACCTTCATGAGAAAATGGTCGGAATCGTGGCTGATTCTCCTCAAACGGAACAGCTGGAGCTTATCCGTTCTCACCCCGACTTGGGTGCAAACATTAAAATGAGCAGTCAATCTGTTTCTGAACAAGAAGAGGCGGGACTGAGAGATTTAACAGAAGAAGAATTCAGGAGTTTCCATCATCTGAATGAAATCTATCAGCAGCGTTTTCAGTTTCCTTTCATTTTTGCGGTGAAGGGAAAACGTAAAACTGAGATTCACGCCGCATTGCGAACGCGGGTTGCTAATGACAGACGAGCGGAATTTCAGAAGGCGCTGGAAGAAGTCTATGCGATCGCTTCCTTTCGTCTTATAGACAAAATAGAAGAATAGAGGAGAGATTCAATGGATAATGACCGCTTAATGTATTATGGGAAAAAAGATGTCTTTGCTTACCGCACCTATATGAAACCGCTCGAAGGAGTAAAGGAAATCCCGGAATCGGACTTCAGTGGCCGTGACAATGTCGTGTACGGCCTCAATGCAAGCGTATCTGTCGGAGGGAAGGAATTTTTATCCTCTTTTACCGAAGGGGATAATTCAAAAGTTGTCGCGACGGATTCTATGAAAAACTTCATTCTAAGGCACCTTGCCACCTACGAAGGAGCAACGACGGAGGGATTCCTTGCTTACGCAGCCAAGGCTTTCCTGGATCGGTATCCCCACTTTGAGCGGGTGGAAATGTCAGGGGAAGAAATCCCTTTTGAGCAGACCTCAGCACGATCCCTTTCTGACGGCAGGAGTAAGAGCGATGTCGTTTTCAAGCATTCCCGGAATGAGCGGGTATCCGCTTCGACGGAATTTATCCGTACAGCAGACGGTGGAACGGTCATAAACAAACAACGCAGCTCTCTGACCGACCTTCAATTGATCAAAGTAAAGGGAAATTCATTTACGGGGTACATTCGTGATGAGTATACGACGCTTCCGGAAGACAGCAACCGACCGTTATTCATTTACCTGAACATTCACTGGGGTTATGAAAATGTTGCAGATGCCTATGGTGGGAAACCTCCATTATACGTTGCCGCCGAACAAATCAGGGATATTGCTTCCAGTGTGTTTCACGAACTCCAGACACCATCGATCCAAAACCTCATCTACAGGATCGGCTGCCGTATTCTCGAACGTTTCCCGCAGCTGAAGGACGTGACCTTTGAATCCCAGAACCGGACGTGGGAGGCCGTAGTAGAGGAAATCGAGGGGTCTGAGGGGAAAGTCTATACGGAGCCCCGTCCGCCTTATGGTTTTCAGGTATTCCACGTAACAAAAGCTGATCTTGGTTCCGAAGAAACTACCGTATCCGAAGCACGGATGCATACGTAAGGAGTTTAACTGATGGCATCACTGACTACGCATGTACTTAATCTTGCTGATGGGAAACCCGCATCCCGAGTGAAAATTGACTGTCTGGAAATTCGAGACGGGGAATACTTTCATTTAAAAACGGATTATACGAATGAAGACGGGCGTCTGGATGCTCCAATTGTGGAAGAGGGCTCGTTGCATGACGGAACGTATGAACTTGTTTTTCATATAGGGGACTATTTTAAAGAGAGGGGCGTAGACGGACAGCCGTTCCTGCAAACGATCCCGGTTCGATTCGGAGTGGAAGCAGGGGAAGATCATTACCATGTACCGCTCCTCGTCTCACCGTTTGGTTATCAGGTTTACAGAGGAAGCTGATCAGGAAATGGCGGAATTCCGTCATTTCCTTTCTGTCTGTTCATAGAAAAAAGAAAGGGTGGAAAGAATGGCGAAAATCAATCACTTGCATTACCCATATCAATCCCGTCGTGTGAGCACAACGGCCAGGAAAGGGATGGTGGCAACATCTCAACCGCTTGCGGCTCAAATCGGGTTGGATATATTGAAGAAAGGGGGGAACGCTGTCGATGCAGCGATCGCATCTGCTGCTGCCTTGACAGTTGTCGAACCGACATCGAACGGTATCGGCGGTGATGCCTTCGCGTTAGTCTGGATAAATGGAAAACTGCACGGGCTGAACGGGAGCGGTCCCGCCCCTTCAGGCATATCGATTAATAAAATGAAAGCTCTTGGGTATGAAGAGATGCCGCAATATGGCTGGATGCCTGTGACGGTACCTGGTGCTCCCGGGGCGTGGGTGGAACTTTCGAAAAAGTTCGGAAAGCTTCCATTTCGGGAACTTCTTGAGCCGGCAATTGCATATGCAAAAGAAGGGTTTGCAGTCTCTCCCATCGTGAGCAAGCTGTGGAACAGGGCATATGAACGGTATAAGCATGAGTTGACGAGGGAAGAATTCTCTTCTTGGTTTGATACCTTTGCACCGGGAGGAAAGGTTCCGAAAGCCGGCGATACATGGCAGTCGACAGACCACGCTGCGACACTTGCCGCCATAGCTGAAACGGAGGGGGCTGATTTTTATACCGGCGAACTTGCTGACCGTATAGCGGCATTCTCTGAACAGTGCGGTGGTTTCCTTACGAAAGAGGACCTCTCCGGTTACAAGCCGGAATGGGTGGACCCCGTGTCTGTCCCGTACCGGGGGTATGAGGTATGGGAGATGCCTCCGAACGGACAGGGAATCGTCGCTTTGATGGCCCTTCGTTTGTTGGACGGATTCTCATTTGAAGAGAGAGACAGCGGCAGCACGTTCCATAAGCAGATTGAGGCAATGAAGCTTGCCTTTGCAGACGGTGGTCACTATATTGCTGAGAAACATTCAATGAGAGTTGATGTTGATGAACTCCTGAGTGAAGCATATGCAGATAGTAGAAGAGGAGAAATCGGTGCTAAGGCCGCTTTGCCGGCACCTGGAAATCCATCGACGGGTGGAACGGTTTATTTAGCAACAGCAGATGAAGAAGGAAACATGGTTTCTTTCATACAGAGCAACTATAACGGATTTGGATCCGGACTTGTCGTTCCAGGAACAGGAATTGCACTTCAAAATCGCGGTCGTAATTTCTCTTTTGACCCCGATCACCCCAACTGCCTGGAGGGTGGAAAGCGAAGTTACCACACGATCATTCCCGGTTTCCTGACATGTAAGGGGCAGGCAGTGGGGCCGTTCGGTGTCATGGGAGAGTTCATGCAGCCGCAGGGGCATGTCCAGGTCATTATGAATATGATCGATTTCCACCTGAACCCCCAAGCCTCTCTTGATGCACCCCGCTGGCAATGGAAAACCGGCAGGAATGTGCTGGTAGAGAGTGATTTTCCATTAGAGGCATTGGAGGCATTGCGCGCACGGGGCCATGAGATAGAAGTGATGGAAGACAGAACATCGTTCGGACGTGGGCAGATCATCTGGAGAGATTCGGAGACCGGCACGTTATACGGAGGAACAGAATCCCGGACCGACGGTTCTGTCGCGGCCTGGTAAAGGGAAGGGGGAAGGGAAATGAGAATACAGCTTCAAATCTTCCTCGCATTCTTCCGAGTAGGTATCCTCGGCTATGGCGGGGGGCCGTCTTCTATACCGCTCGTACATAAAGAGGTCGTTGAAAAGTATAAATGGATGAATGATGATGAATTTGGTGATCTTCTCGCTCTTGCGAATACGCTGCCTGGACCCATTGCGACTAAAATGGCCGGCTATATCGGTTTTCGGGTAAAAGGAACGCTGGGGCTGACCAATGCCATTCTAGCTACCATTCTCCCCACCATTGTTTTGATGATTGTGCTGTTGACTTCGCTTTCTTCTTTTAAAGACAAAGCATGGGTGCAGGGGATGACCCAGGCGGTCATACCGGTTGTCGGTGTGATGCTTGCCGTTCTGACTTGGCAGTTTCTACAGAAAGCAGCAAATGGACTTGGTTATCTAATGACAGGTTTGCTTGCATGTGGCACGCTCCTCCTTTTGCGGCCGCTGGGCGTACACCCGGGAATTATCATTGCCATTCTGTTAGTAGCGGCACTGACCGGTAAAGGGAAGCAAAAATCGAAGGAGGGTGCATCATGATCTATTGGAAGATATTTGTCGCCTTTTTCATACCGGGGATTCTAGGATACGGCGGTGGACCGTCTTCCATCCCTTTGGTGGAGAATGAAGTAGTGGATCGTTATGGTTGGTATGAGGTTAGGGAGTTCAGTGAAATATTGGCTATGGGGAATGCATTGCCCGGACCTATTGCGACAAAAATGGCAGGTTACATCGGATATGAACAGGGCGGGGTTCTCGGTGCCGTCATCGGAATTGCAGCCACAGTAGGGCCGTCCATGATTCTAATGATCGCACTGCTTGGAATTTTGTATAAATACAAAGAATCACCACGCGTAAAGCGGATGACTATGCTGGTGAGACCGACGATCGCTGTATTGCTCGGAATAATTACGTATGATTTTTTTGTGAATTCTTATGAAGGGGCGGGGCTTTTCCAAACTATTTTTCTGATAGCAGCGAGCTTTCTGCTTTTGGAACGGTGGAAAGTCCACCCTGCGTTGGTCATTGCAGGTGCACTTGGTTACGGCGCGCTTTTTCTCGGATAAGAAGAGTTCTTTCACAGAGGCATCCTGCATATTATTTTCAAGTGTGTAATGAAAATGATTCTCAAATTCATTGACAGCAATCGATAGAGCCCATAAACTAGAAAGTAGAGAAAACTCGGAATTCCATGATTGAATATAGATGACGGCGTTGGAATGTGTGATAACAAAGGAGAGATCGACTATGGATACCTTGTTTGCAAATAACTTGACATTAGGATATGGCGACTCAATCATTATCGATTCTTTGGATGTGAAAATCCCTAAAGGAAAAGTGACGGTACTCATCGGTGGGAACGGGTGCGGGAAGTCCACTCTGCTCCGGTCAATGGCGCGGTTACTGAAACCGAAATCAGGCGAAGTCATCCTTGATAGTAAGGATATCGCAAAAATGCGGACAAAAGAGGTTGCCAAGAAGATGGCGATTCTTCCGCAAAGTCCAACGACTCCGGAAGGTTTGACTGTGTATCAGCTTGTTAAACAGGGCCGCTATCCATACCAGGGCTTCGGAAAGCGTTGGTCGAAAGACGATGAACATGCAGTGATGACGGCATTAGAAGATACGAATTTAACGGAATTGAAGGATCGTACCGTCGATTCTCTTTCCGGTGGACAACGGCAGCGTGCGTGGATTGCCATGACATTGGCTCAAGACACCGATACGCTTCTGCTTGATGAACCGACTACCTATCTGGATATGACTCACCAGATTGAGATTTTAGATCTGCTGTTCGACTTGAATCAGGATAAAGGCCGGACGGTCGTCATGGTGCTCCATGATATCAACCTTGCCTGTCGTTATGCCGACCATATCATCGCTGTCAAAGATAAAACGGTGTATTCTCAAGGAAAGCCGGAAGAAGTCGTTTCCTGTGAAATGATGCAGCACGTATTTGAGATGACGTGTGATGTCAGAGAAGATCCGTTGTTCGGCACACCGATGTGTATCCCGCACGGAAAGGGCCGCTGTCTTATCAAACAAGCCCAGGCGGAAGCGCGCAAACAACAAGCAGCAGTTACGGTCTGATGGAAACCGGGGAGGAATGGACCTTCCCGGTTTTTTTTGTTTTATGATCGTCCATTCTTTTAATGGCCAACCTCGAAGAAGTAGGTGGATTTAGGTTGTTCACAAAAAGTTCATGAGAAACGTATAGGATTTCCTTTCTCTATTAATTCTAATTCGTGATATGATTTATTTTGGAACTTCATGTTTTTATAATTAACATCTAAATAGAGAAAGGGTAAGACGATGAAGAAATTTTCAATTTTAACTACCATCGTCACGTTTCTCGCACTAATTCTCGGGAACCTTGTCGTCGCAACCGATTCCGGGGATGCGTGCGGAAGTACGTGGCCTGTATGTAATGGACAAATTATTCCTGATATTACGGATTATCATGTCATCATCGAGTATTCCCACCGTTTAATGGTTCCACTTCTTGTTGTATTGACTGGAATCAATGCAATCGGTGCTATCATCAAATACCGTAAGCATAAGCCTGTATTCGTATTGGCTATCCTGAGTATCATTCTGCTGCTTTTCCAATCCATGGTTGGTGGTTTGAACGTGCTCTTGGGAACACCTCCCGGCTTCACGACATTTGATGTAACGTTCAGCCAAATGCTGTTGGTCATTCTTGTACTGCTCAGCTACAGTTTGAACAACAAACCAGTCGAGTTGGATCGAGATCGCTGGTCGTCTGTATCTCAAAGCTACCGTGCTTTCCTGATCGGCTATAGTGTATACGTTCTTCAAGTCATTTTGGGTGCTTTCTTTAAACATAGTCGTGCCAGCAATGTTCTCTTGGATATACCTGCAATGGAGTACTTAATTAAGAGTGAATCCATTGCCAACATGATTTATTCGCTCCATTGGGTCGCTACGTTTGTCATAATAGTAGCTGCCATTTGGTTTGTCATTTACGCTTCCAGGTTCCGCTATCATATCTTGTTGTCCTGGTTGTACCTGTTATCAATCGTTATGAACGCTGCTGTAGGGTTTGTAATCGTCATTACGGGCAATGTCGTATTGGCATCGTCCCTCCACATGTTGATATCAACGGTTACGATGGCTATCGGAGCAAGCATCCTTGGCGGGTACTGGTTTAAAATGCGTAAAAAAGCCGCAGTGTAAACAAAAGCAGCTGTCTCTTGTGAGACAGCTGCTTTTTTATTTCATGCAAAGAGTTGTTTGATTTCCTCTTCACTTAAAGAGGTAAGCATCGATTCACCAGGCTGGATAATTTGATCAACAAGATCCCTTTTCTTCTGCTGCAGTTGATAGATCCTCTCTTCAATCGTACCTTCTGCTATCATTCGAATGACCTGAACGACTTTTTCCTGGCCGATTCGGTGTGCACGACCGGCGGCTTGTTCCTCGATTGCCGGGTTCCACCACAGGTCATACAAAATGACCGTGTCGGCTCCGGTCAAATTCAGACCGGTCCCTCCGGCTTTTAAGGAGATGAAGAAAGCATCTTTCTCTCCGGCATTGAACCGATCGACCATTTCCATGCGTTTTTCTGTTTTTGTCCGACCGTCCAAATAAAAGGCATCCAGACCGGATTTCTGAAGTTCTTCGTGCATGAGGGAAAGCATACTGGAAAACTGAGAGAAAATAAGGAGACGGTTGCCGTTTTCTTTCCGCTCTAAAGCAAGTTCCTTCAGCTGCTCCAATTTACCTGATTTCCCTTCATAGTTCTCCAGGAATAATGCCGGGTGGCAGCAAATTTGGCGGAGGCGTGTTAATCCAGCCAGGATCTCAAGTTTCCCTCGCTGTATTCCTTTTGTCGCAATGGTCTCCTGGATATCGTTCTGGATTCGTTCCAGGTAGGCGAGGTAAACCTCTTTCTGCTCCCTGGTCAGCTCTGAGTACTGGACAGAATCGATCTTATCCGGTAGTTCATCAAGAACCTCCGTCTTCATCCGTCGTAATATAAACGGCCGCGTCATCATGGAGATCTTCTCTGGTTTTAATTGCGTGAATTTCTTTTTGCTCGGGAAGAAACCCGGCATAATTGCACGGAATAAAGACCACAACTCTTGAAGAGAATTCTCAATTGGTGTTCCACTTAAGGCGAAGCGGTGTCTGCTTTTTACGGATCGTACCGCGACGGCAGTTTTGGTCGCTTCGTTCTTGATCGCCTGTGATTCATCAAGAACCATGGTGTGGAATGACTGGTCGCTGTAGGAGGCAACATCCTGTCTCAATAATGGATACGAGGTAATCCAAACATCTTTAGAAGCAGCTGCTTCCAGAGCTTCCTGACGTGAAGACGGGTCCCCGGTCAACACCTGGAGAGAAAGGGAAGGTGCAAATTTCTCTAATTCCTTCTTCCAGTTAAAGACGAGAGAAGCCGGAGCAACAATCAGCGCCGGTTCATTCATCAGCCCTTCTTCTTTTTCATGAAGCAGGTAAGTGATCGTCTGCAGCGTTTTTCCAAGTCCCATATCATCCGCAAGGACACCACCGAGACCATAGTGGCTGAGCATCTTCATCCAACGAAAACCGGTGAGCTGATAGGAGCGCAGCTCTGCATTCAGTCCAGATGGAGGTGCGATATCAAACGACTGTGGTGATTTAAGCTGGTTCACAAGTTCATGGAACAGCCGGTTTCGTTCCGCATCCGTCGGTTGAAGGGCATCTTCCACCTGAAGGCTCCGCGCCGTGGAAACGTGGAGTTGATTGTCATCTAAATCCTGTGCGGTAAGATCCAGTTCGTTCATAAGTTTCTGGAAGCGTTCAAAGGAGTCCGAGGTCAAAGACATTAGAGCTCCATCCGAGAGTCGATAATACTTTTTCTTTTCAATTACGGCCTTGAGCGCTTCGTGTATGTCATCAGAGCTGATTCCCTCAATGGTAAAGCGGATATCAAGCCAGTTCCCTTCGTTTTCAAGCTCGACGGAACTTTGGAGTTCGTGTGCTTCTTCGCTGATTAAAGAGCGTACGGAGGAAGATAAGTAGACATCACTCCACTCTTTAAGCTTCGGAAGATAATAGCGCAGAAAAACATCTAAAGGGTATTCATCTTCAATATAGACCATTTCTCCATCAAATTTAAATTCGGCAGACTCAATGATCTGCATGATATGCTCTTCCGTTTGACTGTCTCTCTGTATAATTGCCTGAGAGCCGTTATTCTGTTGAAAAGGATCGATGGTAATGTCACCATAATGGAACTTTACATCAATGGTTAATGTCCATTGGGAGAAGTCCAAATAAACTTCTGCCCGCAATGGCTCCTGAATAATTCTTTCCTTAGCGGAAGAGTCCAGATTAACGTCAGCTATCCGCTCTAACTCTGGCAGGACGTAGGAAACAATTCCTTCCATATCGTGATAGCTTACTGTGTGACTTCCGCTCGAGTTGTATGGGAGCGTAGTATATAAGGTCCTCAAAATATCTTCTTTCTCCGGGTCAATTGGATAGAAGGAAGACTGACGGTACAGCATATGGTAATCTGCCAGGTAATCATATTCCTTCAACTTGTTCATATGCATATGAAAGTGACCGCGTTCTTCCGTTACGTAAAAGGACAAATCCGGAAAATCTTGTTCGAAGCGGACAGCCCCCATCGGATCGCCACGGTCAATCATCGCAGCATTTTGTTCCTGTAGCAATGGAAGGAGATCCTTGGTCATGGCAGGTGGAATGCGTAAAACTTTCTTATCGTTCATACTCCAATGCTGCTCATAAAACTGCTCCTGTTCATATGCCCGCTGAAGAATATGGAAAATTCGCTTATCCAGCTCTGTAAACAGGTGTTCGGATGGGTCAAAGGTGAACTTTTTCGTAATCCTGTAAGGCTGCTGCTTCCGAATGTGGTCAAGAAGCTCCCGAATATTCTTGATGACGTAGGGATAGCCTTCGCCGATTTTTATCTCCATTCCAAGACTCTTCGCGCCAAGCATGGATTGAAGGTGCAGAAAATAGTTGACTTGCAGCGGCCGCTTGCTTTCTGTTTCCGACTGGTTTTCCTGACGCTGCCGGAAAGCCTCAAACAAACTTACAGCGAACATACGGTCTTGACTGGCCGGAGGGAATTGGACGTTCTTCCCTTTCTCAGCCAGACGCGGAGCGAGCTCCTCCAATGTTTTCTCACGTATGGCGATTAAAACGGCGGCGATATGTTTACACGTATAGTGCTCTGCATATGCCGGGCATTCGCACGTCGCCTCGACATCTTCATCGTCAAAAAAGAAAACGCGGACTTCATAATCATGGGTCCCCGCTACGACCGCCCGCCAGGAACGGATGGCGCTATTATGTGACAGTCCATACACTTTACCTGATTCGAAGTAGCGTTTACCCCGCTCATAGTAAGTGGGACCGGTAATCTTTTGTATATCTTTCGGTTGTAGTAAATAACTTTGCATATATGGCATCCTTACTGAACGTTATTTGCTTCTATTATAACAGGTTTGCAGAGGGGGAGAGAAGTGGAAGGAATCATGGCCTGTCACGTCAAGCATTGATTTTAGCGGGCGGTTATGCTAACTTTCAAAGTATAATCAAAAGTGTTGAAGCGCTCTGAAATCGAGGCGCGCTTTTTTTATGGAAAAGGAATGCTGTACGGATCATGTGTCCACGACACGGTCGTTGTAACGTATATCCTGCCTTAAATCAAAACATATAAAATTTATAACATGGAGGATATCACGATGAATCCTATTCAAGAAGAAATGAAAAAGCGTCGTACGTTTGCTATTATCTCCCACCCGGACGCCGGAAAAACGACGATGACGGAAAAAATGCTGCTGTTTGGTAATCTGATTCGTTCAGCAGGAACGGTAAAAGGAAAGAAATCTGGTAAATTCGCTACATCCGACTGGATGGAAATCGAGAAGCAGCGGGGAATCTCAGTAACATCGAGTGTTATGAACTTCCCATATAAAGGCTACCAGGTCAATATACTGGATACGCCTGGCCACGAAGACTTCAGTGAAGACACGTATCGCACGCTGACAGCTGTCGACAGTGTTGTCATGGTTATTGACGGGACGAAAGGAATAGAGGCACAGACGCTCAAGTTGTTTAAAGTCTGTAAAATGCGCGGCATCCCAATTTTTACGTTCATTAACAAGATGGACAGGGAAGGACGCGAGCCGTTCGATTTAATGCAGGAAATTGAAGAAACTTTAAATATTGAAACATACCCGATGACCTGGCCTGCCGGTATGGGGAAACGATTCCTCGGGGTTTTTGACAGAGAACAGGAACAGTTCGTTCATTTCACAGGAAATGAGGAAGAAGATTATATTCCTTATAACCAGCTCGATCAGTATCCGGAATTAACAGAAAATGCAACATTCCAGGAAGCTCAGGAAGAGATGGAACTTGTGGCAGAAGCCGGGGAAGCATTTGATATGGAGAAGGTGCTGCGCGGTGATCAAACGCCGGTATTCTTCGGTAGTGCACTCGCCCCATTCGGAGTCGAAACATTCTTTAATTCATTTATTGAAATGGCACCCGAACCTGCACCACGTAAGTCAACGGAAGGTGTCGTTTCACCAGAAGACGAGGAGTTTTCAGGTTTTATTTTCAAAATCCAGGCTAACATGAATCCGCAGCACCGCGATCGGATCGCTTTTGTTCGAGTTTGTTCCGGTAAATTCGAACGCGGAATGAACGTCACGCTCTCGCGAACCGGAAAAACCTTTAAACTTGCCCAGTCACAACAGTTCGTAGCCTCTTCACGTGGAACCGTTGAGGAAGGATATGCAGGAGATATTATCGGAATCTATGATCCAAACGTCTATCGGATCGGCGATACGATTGTTACAGGTAAATCCAAGTTTGAATATGATGAACTTCCTCAATTCCCGCCGGAGATCTTCAAGAAGGTTACAGCTAAAAACGTTATGAAATCGAAGCAGTTCCGCAAAGGTTTGGAACAGCTGGTTCAGGAAGGAGCAATTCAGCTGTTTAAACGCTACAGCTTCGAAGATTTTATCATCGGTGCTGTCGGAGAACTTCAATACGAAGTATTCGAATATCGGATGAAGAATGAGTATAATGTGGATATTGAGTTAATACCGCTTGGAGAGCGTATTCCACGCTGGCTTAAAGAGGATCAGGTGGACGTTTCGCTGTTCGATGAACGGAACATGCTTGCTGAAGATCGGGAAGGGAATCCGGTTGTTCTGTTCAAAAACGATTTTTCCCTGCGTTGGTTCATTGATAAGAATCCGGATATTGAGTTGATCGATTTGTTTGAAGTAAATGAATATAATCAAACCTTTGATGCGTAAGCCCTGAATTGATATAGAAATAAACAAAGCACCTGTGGATACAGGTGCTTTGTTTATTTTTCCGAGTCGTAAAGGATATAGGTGAGCGTTGGTTGGATGGAAAAGGAGTATGTCGGAGAGAGGGGATAAATATGGGAAAATAGGGAAAAACCAATTGCAAGTGCGAATGTTTGTTCGTTTAAGGTTAGAATGGTAAACTGTTGTGGTAAACTAGGAAGGAATAGTGAGGAACGGAGGTTTTCGTCGTGGAGGGACAATTCGAATTAGTATCTAAATACACCCCGCAGGGAGATCAGCCGCGAGCAATCAAAGCATTGGTCGAAGGGATTAACAATGGGGAAAAACATCAGACGTTACTCGGTGCAACGGGTACCGGTAAGACGTTCACCATGTCAAACGTCATTGAACAGGTCAACAAGCCGACACTGATCATAGCCCATAACAAAACGTTGGCAGGGCAGCTCTACAGTGAATTCAAGGAGTTCTTTCCAAATAACGCTGTGGAATATTTTGTCAGTTACTATGATTATTATCAGCCGGAAGCTTATGTCCCTTCGTCGGATACGTTTATCGAGAAGGACGCGAGCATCAATGATGAGATCGACAAGCTGCGCCACTCCGCTACGTCTGCTTTGTTTGAGCGGAACGATGTCATCATTGTTGCCAGTGTTTCTTGTATTTATGGTTTAGGTTCTCCCGACGAATATCGAAGTCAGGTGCTTTCCATTCGTACGGGAATGGAGAAGGATCGGGATCAGCTGCTCCGGAACCTTGTAGACATTCAATATGCGCGGAACGATATTGACTTTCAGCGTGGTACATTCCGCGTGCGCGGGGATTCGGTGGAAATTATTCCTGCTTCACGGGAAGAACATGCGATGAGGATTGAATTTTTCGGAGACGAAATTGACCGGATCAGAGAAGTGGATGTGTTGACCGGCGAAGTGATCGGCGATCGGGAGCATGTAGCGATTTTCCCGGCCTCCCACTTCGTCACCCGGGAAGAAAAGTTGAAAAAAGCCATTGAAAATATAGAACAGGAAATGAAAGACCGTGTAAAAGAGCTTCGGGACAACGACAAGCTTCTCGAAGCGCAGCGTCTGGAGCAGCGGACAAACTACGATTTGGAAATGATGAGGGAAATGGGTTTCTGTTCAGGAATCGAAAACTATTCCCGTCATTTGACGTTCCGGGAGCCGGGAGCGACGCCTTATACGCTTCTCGACTATTTCCCGGATGATTTCCTGATTATGATTGATGAATCCCATGTGACACTTCCACAGGTGAGAGGGATGTATAACGGGGACAGGGCTAGGAAACAAGTGCTCGTCGATCATGGATTCCGTCTCCCTTCCGCTATGGACAACAGGCCGCTTATGTTTCATGAATTCGAGGAACACATCAACCAGATTGCTTACGTTTCGGCGACGCCTGGTCCATACGAAATCGAACATACACCGAAGATGATCGAGCAGATTATCCGGCCGACCGGACTTCTTGATCCGGAAATTGAAGTGCGTCCGATTCATGGTCAGATCGATGATCTGGTGGGAGAGATCAACAAGCGGAAAGATCGAAATGAGAGGATACTGGTTACAACACTTACGAAGAAAATGTCTGAGGATTTAACGGACTACCTCAAAGAGTTGGGAATGAAGGTTGCTTACCTCCATTCAGAAATCAAGACGCTCGAACGGATTGAAATCATCCGGGATCTTCGTGTCGGTAAATACGATGTGTTGATCGGAATCAACTTGTTGAGAGAGGGTCTGGACATTCCGGAAGTATCTCTCGTTACTATTCTCGATGCAGATAAAGAAGGTTTCCTCCGTTCCGACCGTTCCCTGATTCAGACGATCGGACGTGCAGCACGAAATGAAAACGGAAGAGTTATCATGTATGCCGACAAAGTGACGGCTTCCATGCAGTTTGCTATAGATGAAACATACCGTCGTCGGGAGAAGCAGATTGCCTATAACGAAGAGCACGGTGTAACTCCGACAACGATCAAGAAAGAAGTGCGTGACGTTATTAAGGCTACTGCCGTCGCAGAAGAAGAGGAACAGTACGATACGGGTAAGAAGCCGTCGGAAATGACGAAGCGCGAACGTCAGGAGCTTATCGACAATATGGAAACGGAAATGAAGCAGGCAGCTCGGGAACTCGATTTCGAGCGTGCGGCTGAACTGCGTGATGTTTTGTTGGAACTAAAAGCGGAGGGATGATTTGAGTATGGCTAGTAAACATATAAGTATCAAGGGAGCCAGAGCCCACAATTTGAAGAATGTCGATATCGACATTCCAAAGAATAAGCTGGTGGTCATGACTGGTTTATCCGGTTCAGGGAAGTCTTCGTTGGCATTCGATACCATTTATGCCGAGGGACAGCGCCGATATGTGGAGTCCTTGAGTGCTTATGCCCGTCAGTTCCTTGGGCAGATGGATAAACCGGACGTCGATGCAATTGAAGGGTTATCCCCGGCAATTTCCATCGACCAGAAAACGACAAGTCGGAACCCTCGTTCTACTGTAGGGACCGTGACCGAAATTTACGATTATTTACGTCTGCTCTTCGCCAGGATTGGACGTCCGACCTGTCCGAAACACGGAATAGAAATCAGTTCTCAAACCGTCCAGCAGATGGTGGATCGTGTGATGGAGTATCCGGAAAGAACGAAGCTTCAGATTCTCGCACCTGTCGTCTCCGGGCGAAAAGGGGAACACGTGAAGGTGTTTGAACAGCTCCAAAAAGAAGGATATATCCGTCTTCGTGTCGACGGAGAAATGCGCGAAATTTCCGAGGAAATAAAACTGGATAAGAACAAGAAACATTCAATAGAAGTCGTCATTGACCGAATTGTTGTTAAAGATGGTGTGGAAGGCCGCCTTTCTGATTCCATCGAAACGGCTCTTAATCTAGGAAATGGACATACGATTGTGGATGTAATCGGCGAGGAGGAGCTGATGTTCAGTGAACACCATGCATGCCCGATATGCGGATTTTCCATCAGCGAGCTGGAGCCGCGTATGTTTTCCTTTAACAGCCCGTTTGGAGCATGCAGCCGCTGCGACGGTTTAGGTACTCAGCTTGAAGTAGATATCGATCTTGTGATTCCAGACAGGAGCCGGTCCTTGAACGAACACGCAATCGCCGCCTGGGAACCTCAAAGCTCACAATACTATCCGCAGCTGCTTAAGAGTGTTTCAGATCACTACGGTATTGATATGGATCAGCCTTTCGAAGAATTACCGGAGGAGCATAAAGAACGGATCCTTTACGGTAGTGGAGAGGAGAAGGTTTATTTCCGCTATGAGAACGATTTTGGAAAAGTAAGGGAAAATGAAATCTTCTTTGAAGGCGTTATTCCAAACATTTCCCGGCGCTATAGAGAAACCAGTTCCGACTATATTCGTGAGCAGATGGAAAAGTACATGGCACAGAAACCGTGTCCGAAGTGTAAAGGAAACAGATTGAATGAAGAAGCTCTCGCCGTTCTCATCAACGGCAAACATATCGGGGTGACAACAGACTTCTCTGTTACGGAAGCGAAGAATTTCTTCGATTCATTAGAACTGACAGAGAAGGAGGAAACGATCGCGCGCATGATCCTGAAGGAGATTGTAGAGCGATTGAGCTTTCTTGCGAATGTCGGCCTTGATTATTTAACACTTTCCCGGTCTGCCGGTACCCTTTCCGGCGGTGAAGCGCAGCGGATCAGGCTTGCGACCCAGATCGGTTCTGCACTTACGGGAGTATTATATGTACTGGACGAGCCTTCCATCGGCCTCCACCAGCGTGATAACGACAGACTGATTGAAACACTCAAGCGGATGCGTGATTTGGATAATACGCTGATCGTGGTAGAACATGATGAAGATACGATGTTGGCTGCCGACTATTTAATCGACATTGGACCTGGTGCAGGAGCACATGGCGGAAATATTGTTTCCCAGGGAACGCCGAAGCAGGTAATGAAGAGTCGGAAGTCTTTAACCGGGCAGTACTTGTCCGGTAAAAAATTCATTCCGCTTCCAGCAGAGCGCCGGAAACCGGATGGCCGCTTTTTGAAAATCAAAGGAGCGGAAGAGAACAACCTTAAGAAAGTGAACGCCGATGTGCCGCTTGGACTTCTGACCGCTGTCACCGGGGTATCAGGTTCAGGGAAGAGTACATTGATCAATGAAATCCTCTACAAAACACTTTCGATGCGGCTTCATAACGGAAAACAAAAACCAGGGAAGCATAAAACTGTAGAAGGAATCGATCAGCTCGACAAAGTGATTGATATCGATCAGTCGCCTATCGGCCGGACACCACGCTCCAACCCGGCTACGTACACAGGTGTATTCGATGATATCCGGGATGTTTTTGCACAGACGAACGAAGCGAAAATCCGCGGATACAAAAAAGGACGATTCAGCTTCAACGTCAAAGGTGGAAGGTGTGAAGCGTGTCGCGGGGATGGAATTATTAAAATCGAAATGCACTTTCTGCCGGATGTTTACGTTCCGTGCGAGGTATGTGACGGGAAACGCTATAACCGGGAAACGCTCGAAGTGAAATATAAAGGGAAGAGCATTGCAGATGTACTGGGGATGACGATTGAAGAAGCGCTGGATTTCTTTGCCAACATCCCGAAAATCAAACGGAAGCTGCAGACGGTGGCGGATGTCGGGCTTGATTACATTAAGCTTGGGCAGCCTGCGACGACCCTTTCCGGTGGGGAAGCCCAGCGTGTGAAACTTGCCAGCGAGCTTCATCGCCGTTCAAACGGAAAGTCCTTCTATATTCTGGACGAACCGACGACAGGATTACACGTGGACGACATATCCCGACTTCTTCAAGTGCTGCAGCGACTTGTGGAAAACGGAGATTCCGTTCTGATTATTGAACATAATCTGGATGTCATTAAAGCGGCAGATCACATCATTGATCTTGGACCGGAAGGCGGACAGAATGGCGGACAGATCATTGCTACCGGTACACCGGAAGAAGTGGCAGAACACAGGGAGTCCTATACGGGACGGTATTTAAAACCGGTTCTGGAAAGAGACCGCAAGCGAATGGAACAGCGTATGAGTGAGCGGGAAGAAGTCGCCTCCAAGTAGATGTTTTGACGCCTGCCGGAGAATTCAGTATCGTTAAACAAGAATCGTTTGACGGGAGGAATACTAGTGAAAGCAATACAGCAAGAAGCAGTTCAGAACAAAATAGATCAATTTGCCAACAAAGATGTCTACGTTCACTTGGAAACGACGAATGGGGCTTATGCCAGCCACTTTGATCAAAACGCTTATAATGTAGGGGCATTTATTCGCAATGCAAAAGTGAAATATAAACATGGAAAAATTGTCAGCACAGGCGGAGGTTTCCGCGTCGGATTGAAGCTGGATCTTGGATGGGTGTACGCAGAAGGAGTGTCGGATTTCGAAATTGATGAACATGACCGTCTCCTTTTGGCTGGACACGACCGGGAAGGTCGCCTTATGGTAGCTCTGGAAATCAGTGAGACTCCTTTTTCTCATGAGGTCGATCCGGATGAGTAAAGAGAAAGTGCTCGTCATCTTCCCTCATCCGGATGATGAATCCTTTGGGGCTTCGGGAACCATATCGAAGTTCAGGGAAGAAGGCGCAGAAGTCACTTATCTATGTGGTACATTAGGAGAGATGGGGCGTAATATGGGTAAGCCCGTATTTGCAAACAGAGAGACGCTCTCCTCGTTCCGTAAGGAGGAGCTCCAAAAAGCGGTTGAGGAGCTGGATATCGGCCTGGAATTTCTCGGTTACCGTGACAAGACGCTGGAGTTTGAACCATTGGATCAAATGGCTCTCTATCTGAAAGAGAGAATCGAGGCGTACGGAGCTTCCATCATTATCACACACTATCCTGGCTATGCCGTACACCCGGATCACGACGCTCTCGGTGCCGGCGTGGTGGAGGCTGTGCGTTTAATGGATGATTCGAAGCGGCCGGAGCTGTGGCTGCATGCCATTTCCAACGATCATCAGGAAGATTTGGGAGAACCGGAAATCGTATTGGATATCCGCCCTCATTGGGATAAGAAAATGGCAGCCATACGCGCTCACCTGTCTCAGGTGGATGGTATGATGAGTTTAATGGAACAGAACCCGGAACAATTAGAACGTATGAAAACAGAGCGTTTCTACCGCTGTAGTATTTAGGCAGATTACACCTTGAGAAGACACGATGTCTTTTCAAGGTGTTTTTTGAATCACTGGCTGTTGGCAAATCGTACGAAGAAGTAAGGAGTGAGGAAAATGACAGAAGAGCGAATGAAGATCCTCAAAATGATTGAAGAGGGGAAAATAACGGCTGATGAAGGAGCGAAGCTGCTTGAAGCTGTAGAAAGAAAGCCGGAGGAAGACAAAGAGAAACCCGCCTCCAAAAGGTATGGGTTACGAAACTTTTTCGATGATGCGGTTGAGAAAGTGAAAAAATCAGATTTTGACATGGTTTTCGGGGAATATCAATCTTTTTCCGAGGAGGCAGTGCTGGAGGCAGGGGAAATGAATGATATCGATGTATGGATTGCAAATGGTTCCCTTGTACTTCGATCGTGGGATCAGGATTATGTCAAAGCCGTATTTGATGGGAGGGTGTATGGGGCGGAGAGTGAACAGCAGGCGAAGGACAGGTTCCAAGAGGACGTGAACCTGACTTTGAAAGCAGGTTTGCTCCGACTTTCCAGCCCGGTCAAAAAAACAAAGGTGAAGGTGGAGCTTTATGTTCCTCCTGTCCACCTTTCCTTTATTAAAGCGAAGCTGTCCAACGGTGAGCTGGAAATAGAGGAGCTGAAAGCAGATCAGCTGCAGTTGAAAACATCAAATGGTCCTGTGAAATTAAAGGAGTTGATTGGTCGCAGCTGCAAGGTTGAAACAGGTAATGGAAGTATTACGGCAGCATCCGTTAATTTTGAGGAGTGGGAAGCAGATACCATCAATGGGACCGTCTCCCTTGTTGGTGATCTTGGCAAGAGTGATATTTCAACCGTAAGCGGACAAATTAAAGTGGATCATTTGAGCAATAAAGCTCATACGGGCTTCTATAAGACAACTGCTGGAAGCATTCGTGTTTCCATACCCAATGAAAGAAAAATAGTAGGATTATTGAAAAGCAATATAGGGAACGTATATTGCGAGTTGGAAAACTACAAGATTCTAAAAGACAAGAAAGATGTAATGAACAAACGTCTGGAATTCGAAGCTTACGAACAATATGACCAGACATATCATATAGAGGCTGAGACAAAGACCGGGCCTGTGACCGTCACCCCGCCGTCCATCCTCTGATCTTGTCTAAAAAAATAGGTAGGTGGATAGTGTGAAGAATTGGTTCCTGCATATCTTGGTGAATGCCATAGCGATCATAGCTGTCGGTGCCCTGTTTGATTCTGTACAAATTGAAGGGGTGGGCGGGGCATTACTCGCTGCGCTGATCTTATCGATCCTGAACGCAATTGTACGTCCAATATTGGTTATCTTGACGCTGCCGATTACGCTCGTATCTCTTGGACTCTTCCTGTTCGTCATTAACGCCATTACACTTTGGCTTACAGATGCGCTGCTTGGCAGTACCTTTGATATTGATGGATTCGGAATGGCAATCATTTCTGCCATCATCATTTCCATTATCAACCTGGTATTGAACAGTCTGATCAAAGATATGAAAAAATAATGTTCTATGGAAGCACGGGCGAAACAGCCTGTGCTTTTTTTATGGATTACTCTGTAGTCAGGACTAAATATTCAAGAATTAAAAAAACATGCTACAATAGGGGACAGTGGTTCACGAATAAGGAGGTTGTTAGAGAGATGAGCAAGGTCCGAACAGAAGATTTATTAGAGCAGTTTAAATTAGAATTGATAGCCGGAGAAGACGGCATTCATCGTGAAATACATATGAGTGATATTTCCAGACCTGGTGTGGAAATGACCGGGTATTTCAAGTTCTATCCAAAAGATCGTCTCCAACTATTGGGCAAGACGGAACTATCCTACTTCAATGAGTTGACACATGAACAGAGAAAAGAGCGTGCCGAAAAACTGTGTACGGATTTGACGCCGGGTATTGTCATTACCAGAGGAATGGATGTACCTGAAGAACTTCGTGAGGCAGCGATTGATGCCGGCGTTCCATTAATGAGGTCGCCGTACAAGACGACACGTGTGATCAGCCGTTTGACAAATTTTCTTGAATCTAAATTCGCACCATTCACCGCAATTCATGGTGTACTCGTAGATATATATGGTATCGGCGTTCTGATTACCGGTCAAAGCGGCGTCGGTAAAAGTGAAACAGCGCTCGAACTTGTCAAGAGAGGGCACAGGCTCGTTGCGGACGATAGTGTAGAGATTCGTCAAGAAGACTACGATACATTGATCGGGAACAGTCCCCCTTTGATTGAACATCTATTGGAAATCCGTGGTCTCGGCATTATCAATGTGATGACATTGTTCGGTGCCGGTGCTGTCCGCAGTTTCAAGCGAATCACTCTTGTCATTGATCTGGAGCTTTGGGATAAGAATAAACAATACGACCGTCTCGGTCTCGAAGAAGAAACGATGAAGATCATGGATGTCGAAGTTCCGAAGGCGACCATTCCTGTACGACCGGGAAGAAACCTGGCTGTTATCATCGAAGTGGCAGCAATGAATTTCCGTTTGAAACGGATGGGCGTCAATGCAGCAGAAGAGTTCTCAGAACGTTTGACTAAAGTGATTGACCAAGATAAAGAGACGGAGTAAAGGAGGAAATACATCATGCAAGTTTGTACACCAGAACCGTTGAATCCGGTGTTCCTCCAGCTCGGTCCTCTCACCATCTACTGGTATGGGTTGATTATCGCCACCGGAGCCTTTCTTGGGCTGCTCATAGCAACAAGGGAGACGGAACGACTTGGTTTAAAGAAAGATTACATGGTGGATATCGTGGTTTATGCGATTCCGGCAGCTATTATCTGTGCCCGTGCCTACTACGTTCTGTTTGAATGGGATCGGTATGCGGGAGGGCCGTGGTGGAAAGTTTTCGCCGTATGGGAAGGCGGAATTGCTATACACGGCGGTTTGATCGGAGCTGTATTAACCGCCTATCTTTATACCCGTGCGAAGAAGCTGTCCTTTTGGCAGATGGCCGACATTGCCGCACCGAGCATCATTCTCGGACAGGCAATCGGACGCTGGGGTAATTTCATGAATCAGGAAGCGCACGGAGGCCCGGTCTCTGAATCGTTCTATAATAATTACATGCAGTATCTGCCCGACTTTATTAATCAACAGATGTGTATCGAAGGGACCGTCTATCATCCTACGTTCCTCTATGAATCCCTGTGGAGCATCATCGGATTCATCTTATTGCTGATTCTTCGTCACAAATTCGATCCTCGTCGAGGGGAAGTTTTCCTGAGCTATGTCATCTGGTATTCCGTCGGACGCTATTTTATCGAAGGAATGCGGACGGACAGCCTGTATCTATTTGCTGAAATCCGCACAGCTCAGTTCATTTCGATCGTGCTGATTGTCTTATCTGTCATTCTGATCATTTATCGCAGGAAGTCAGGAATGGCGGATAAATATTATAGTGGAAAAAAAGTAAAATAAAGGAGCATGTGCCATGATGGGTGTTGCGAAAAGAGGGGCTCGAAAAGGGATCGATTTGACATGGACGTTGGGGAAGGTCATCTTTCCTGTAACGTTGATTGTAACGATTCTTCAATACACCCCTGTTTTACCTTGGGTCATTGATCGGTTGGAACCGATGATGCGGTGGATTGGTCTATCTGGAGAAGCGGCGGTTCCACTTGTTTTAGGTAATGCATTGAACTTGTATGCGGGAATAGCCGCAATCTTGTCATTTGAATTCACGGTCAAAGAAGTATTCATCATGGCAATCATGCTGTCCTTCTCGCACAACCTATTAATTGAATCGACGGTTGCCAAGAAAGTTGGAGTCAGCTGGTGGATCGTTATCTGCGTCCGCGTGGGTTTGGCACTTCTTGCTGCGGTGACGGTCAACCTCGTCTGGAACGGCGGCAGTGAAATCGCCCAATACGGCCTCGCTCCTGAGCAGGCAGCTGATCCGGAAGGCTGGTCAGCAATTATCTTTCACGGAGTTCAGACGGCCTTCATGGGGATCGTCCAACTGGCATTGATTGTTATTCCGCTCATGATTGTCATGCAGTACTTAAGGGAACGAGGGTGGCTCGATCGCTTCTCAGGCTGGATTGCGCCTGCGACCCGCTTCCTCGGTATGGAGAGAAACACGTCGATGACGCTTGTTGCCGGGTTAACGATCGGTCTCGCGTATGGGGCCGGGTTGATGATTCAGGCGGTCAAAGAAGACGGCGTCTCAAAGAAAGATATGACACTCGCAGTGATCTTTCTTGTCTCCTGCCACGCAGTGGTCGAAGATACGCTTGTCTTTATCCCGCTCGGAATACCGGTATGGCCTCTGCTTGTTATCCGGTTGCTCACGGCTGTTATTTTGACTGCGGTCATCGGTTTTGTTTGGAACAGACTACACCAAGATAGGAAGGATTCTACTAATGAGCATACGTACCATTCTCTTTGACTTGGACGGAACGCTGATCGACACGAACGAACTGATCATCGCTTCCTTTACACACACCATTGAGCAATTTGCAGATCGTCCTTACAGCAGGGAGGAAATCCTTGATTTTATCGGTCCGCCTCTTATAGAAAGTCTGAGAAAAGTTAACCCTGATAAAGTACAGGAAATGATTGAAGTTTATCGGGAACACAATGTGGAAAATCATGACAAGTATGTGAAGGCATATGAAGGAGTGGTGGAGACGATTCAGACATTGAAGGAAGAAGGATACCACCTCGGAATCGTCACTACGAAAATGCGTCACACCGTCCAGATGGGGCTGGAAATGACCGGTCTTGCCGGTATGTTCGAAACGATCATCACCCTGGATGATGTCACGAATGCGAAGCCGCATCCGGAACCAATTGTCAAAGCACTCGATCGTTTAGGTTCCAAAGCATCGGAAGCATTGATGGTCGGAGACAACACGCATGATATTGAAGCAGGACAGAACGCCGGCACAAAGACCGCAGGCGTGGCGTGGACAATAAAGGGAAGACGCGTTTTGGATGAGTTAAATCCGGATTACATGCTGTCCAACATGCGCGACCTGCTTTCCATTACAAGGGGTTGAAGGAATGAGGAAGACGGATCGTTATCCGGTGGAAGGCGGCAACTCACTTTGGCACATCTACAAGACCGTTCCGTTCACTAAAGTGGTAAAAAATTTTGTCATTATTCAGGTGGCAAGATACACGCCGTTTCTCGGGTTGAAAAATTGGCTTTATCGGACCTTTTTAAGGATGGAAGTCGGAGGGCAGACGGCATTTGCGCTCATGGTCATGGTGGATATTATGTTTCCGGAGAAGATCCGTGTCGGACGGAATTCGGTTATCGGCTACAATACGACGATTCTTGCTCATGAATATTTAATCGATGAATATCGTTTGGGGATAATTGACATTGGAGATGAAGTCTTGATCGGTGCAAACACGACGATTCTTCCTGGTGTCACAATTGGAGACAGAGCTGTTGTATCGGCAGGGACGCTTGTGCATAAAGACGTTCCTGCCGGAGCCTTTGTCGGTGGTAACCCGATGCAGATCATCTATACGAAAGACCAAATGGAAGAGAGGAACAACATGCAGGGAAAAGAGGAGACGTTATGAGCTTCAGCCAGCCGGTACTGCCCGCTGTTAAGAAAATAAAGGAATTTGAAACGCTTTTGGAAAGTAACACGGATTACATTATTCTTCTGGAGAGCCGGCTCGGACTATTGAGGAAGCTCGTGAAGGTGGGGCAGAAAGCAGGTAAGAAAGTATTGGTCCATGTTGATTTGATTCAAGGTTTGAAGGCCGATGATTACGGCATGGAATACATTGGTCAGGAAGTAAAACCGGATGGTGTGATCAGTACAAGAGCCCATGTCATCCATCAGGCTAAGAAGTATGGCATTCTCTCCGTCCAACGTTTATTTCTGATAGACAGTCAGGCGATAGAACACAACGTGAAGATCATCCAGAAGACATCCCCGGACTATGTGGAAGTTTTACCGGGTATTTTGCCGGGTATGATAAAAGAGATTAAGGATCGTATAGGAGTTCCGGTGATTGCGGGTGGTTTGATACGCACAGATGAAGAGGTTGAGAAAGCGCTTGCGTCCGGAGCTTCAGCTGTTTCCACCTCACGTTCAGAATTATGGAAGTTTTAGCATCACGAATACATACCACCTTTCGTGAGGGGACAGACGGATCCACACAATCATTAGCGTGACTAATATTGTGTGGTTTTTTTGTTCGATCTGTTCAATAGGAGAAAGGGGATGTCGTTGCATATGACGGAATTCGTCGGGGAACTGATCGGGACGATGATCTTGATTATTTTTGGTGCCGGTGTCATCGCAGGTGCTAACTTAAAAGCAACAAAGGCCGATGGGAATTGGGTGTTGATCACCATCGCGTGGGGGCTTGCGGTAGCTTTAGGTGTCTATGCTGTAGGAAGGATCACCGATGCTCATATTAATCCAGCGGTGACGCTCGGATTCGCTATTGTCGGAGATTTCCCATGGTCAAAGGTGCCACAGTATATCACCGCTCAAATGATTGGTGCCTTCATTGGTGCTGCAATTGTATATTTTCATTACCTGCCCCATTTCAAAGATACAGAGGACCAGCTTGCTATAAAGTCTATTTTCTGTACGGATCCCGCGATTCGGAGCCCAATCTCCAACCTTGTCAGTGAAATGATTGGAACATTCGTATTGGTGATGGGATTGTTATTCATAGGTGCCAATGATTTCACGGATGGTCTGAATCCGCTTATTGTCGGATTATTGATTGTAGCGATCGGGATGTCGCTCGGTTCTACAACGGGATATGCCATTAACCCCGCCCGTGATCTTGGACCGCGGATCGCTCATGCGGTTCTTCCAATTCCGGGTAAAGGCGGGTCGGACTGGGGGTATGCCTGGATACCAGTGCTTGGTCCTGCAATCGGCGGTATGTATGGAGGATTGTTTTATAAAGCCATTTTTGAGGGCGAACCAACGATCGTTTTCTGGGTCGGGACAATCCTTGTCGGTGCCATCCTGCTCTCATCCATGAGGGTGGAATTAAGAAAAGCGGCTCAAGTCAATTAAAGGAGTGATGAAGATGGAAAAATATATTTTATCGATCGATCAGGGGACGACCAGTTCACGAGCAATTTTATTCAATAAAGAAGGCGAAATCGTGGAGACCGGTCAAAAGGAGTTTGAACAATATTTTCCTAAGCCGGGCTGGGTGGAGCATGATGCCAATGAAATCTGGACATCTGTGCTTGCGTGTATTGCAGATGTACTTAGAAAATCGGATGTCGAAGCGGATCAAGTAGCCGGCATCGGTATAACAAATCAGAGGGAAACAACCGTTGTGTGGGACAAGAATACAGGGAAGCCGGTCCACAAGGCAATTGTATGGCAGAGCAGACAAACGCAGCCGATCTGCAATGAGTTAAAAGAGCAGGGACATGAACCGACGTTCCGTGAAAAGACGGGGCTGCTTCTCGATCCCTATTTTGCCGGTACGAAGGTCAAATGGATTCTCGACAATGTAGAAGGAGCACGTGAAAAAGCGGATCAAGGAGAGTTGATGTTTGGAACGATTGACACGTGGCTTATCTATAAGTTGTCCGGGAAGGCGGCTCATGTAACGGATTATTCCAATGCTTCCCGGACATTGATGTACAATATTTTCGATTTGAAGTGGGATGATGAACTCCTTGAAATTCTTGGTGTTCCGTCCAGTATGCTTCCGGAAGTAAAAGAATCATCAGAAGTCTATGCAGAAACGGTGGATTATCACTTCTTCGGAAAAAATATTCCCATTGCCGGCATAGCAGGCGATCAGCAGGCAGCTTTGTTCGGGCAGGCTTGTTTTGAGAAAGGCATGGCTAAGAATACCTATGGTACTGGTGGATTCATGTTGATGAATACCGGAGAAGAGGCGGTTAAGTCCAATAACGGCCTGTTGACCACAATTGCCTGGGGGTTGGATGGAAAAGTGGAATATGCACTGGAAGGGAGCATTTTCGTCTCCGGTTCTGCTATTCAGTGGCTCAGGGACGGACTGGAGATGATCGAATCATCTCCTGCCAGTGAAGAAATTGCCGGCAGTGTCAACTCGACGGAAGGTGTGTATGTCGTACCTGCCTTTGTAGGATTGGGAACGCCGTATTGGGATAGTGAAGCACGAGGAGCTGTGTTCGGACTGACGCGCGGAACAACGAAAGCCCATTTTGTACGTGCAACTCTCGATTCTCTTGCGTATCAGACGAAAGACGTCGTTGATGCAATGGTGGAGGATTCCGGAATTGAGTTGAAAAAGCTGCGTGTTGATGGAGGAGCGGTCAAAAACAACTTATTGATGCAGTTCCAAAGTGATCTTCTGAATGTTACGGTGGAGCGTCCGAGAATTAATGAAACGACGGCTCTTGGTGCTGCCTATTTGGCGGGACTTGCGGTAGGATTCTGGGAAGACCGTAAAGATATAGATTCCCAATGGGAAATGGAGCGGGAGTTCGACCCTGCCATGAAGGAAGAGAAGAGGAAAAAACTTTATCAAGGCTGGCAGAAGGCTGTGGAGGCGACAAGGGTGTTTAAACAGGAAGAGTAAAGCCTTTGACACACGTATGAGCGTAGGATATAATATACCCATAAGTTAATCAAATTGGTCGGAGATACGGAGAGACCACGAAACTTTATGTTTATACATAAAGGTGTTCGTGGTCTCTTTTTTTGTATTCTCCTACGGAAGAGACGGCCGCTCGATGAGCAATCGGACACATATTTGGGCCCGTTTTAGGGAATACCCCTATCAGACCGATTAAATTGAACATCAATGGAAGAAGGAGAGATCGTATGCAATCACTTTCTAGTTATGAAAGACAGGATCAATTAAATCGTTTGGCACAGGAAGAGTGGGATGTTCTAGTAATTGGTGGAGGTATCACCGGTTCCGGAATCGCTTTAGATGCGGCAAGCCGGGGAATGAAAACAGCTGTCGTAGAAATGCAGGACTATGCAGCAGGTACATCCAGCCGTTCGACAAAGCTCGTTCACGGAGGGTTGCGTTATTTGAAGCAATTTGAAGTGAAGATGGTCGCTGAAGTAGGGAAAGAAAGGGAGATCGTCTATGAGAACGGTCCACATGTAACGACTCCTGAATGGATGCTGCTGCCGTTCCATGAAGGCGGTAACTTCGGTCCGTTCTCCACGAACATCGGTCTGCGGGTATATGACTACCTGGCAGGTGTTAAGAAATCAGAACGCCGTACCATGATGAGTGCGGAAGAAGCGCTTAAACGTGAGCCTTTGATTAAGAGTGAGGGGCTGAAAGGTGCCGGCTATTATGTAGAATATAAAACAGACGATGCCCGTTTGACTCTGGAAGTCATGAAGAAAGCAGTTGAACACGGCGCCTTGTCTTCGAACTATACGAAAGTTGTTGATTTCATTTATGATGACGGCGGCAAACTTGCCGGTGCTAAAGTCGAAGATACAGTAACGAATGAACAGTACCACGTGAAAGCGAAGAAAATTATTAATGCAGGTGGTCCGTGGGTAGACGAATTACGTGAAATTGATGGTTCCAAAAAAGGGAAGACCCTTCATTTGACGAAAGGTGTCCACCTTGTGTTTGACCAAGCCAAGTTCCCATTGAAACAGGCGATTTATTTTGATACGCCGGACGGCCGCATGGTCTTTGCCATTCCTCGTGATGGAAAGACCTATGTGGGTACAACAGATACGACGTATGACGAAGATATTGCGCATCCGACTATGACAGAAGATGACCGAGACTATATCTTGAATTCTATTCATATGATGTTCCCGTCTGTAGAAATTAACGCCAATGACGTGGAATCCAGCTGGGCCGGTCTTCGTCCGCTTATTCATGAAGAAGGAAAAGATCCGTCTGAAATCTCCCGTAAGGATGAAATTTTCGTTTCGGATTCCGGGCTTATTTCCATGGCCGGAGGTAAACTTACCGGTTATCGTAAAATGGCACAGACAGCCGTTGATCTTGTTCGTGATCAATTGACGGAAGAGTACGGCATTCGTTACTCTGATTCAGAAACGAAACATATGCCTATTTCCGGTGGGGAAGTCGGCGGATCCAAAGGCTTTAAGAAATTCAAAGAAGAACGGATGAAAATTGGAGATTCCATCGGCCTGGACGCTAAAGTAGCGGATAAATTGATCCGCCTGTATGGTGCTAATGTCGATAAGGTTTTCCAAAACCTTAAGAATCGCAGGCAGGAAGCGGAACAAGCCGGCGTGGATCCTGTTGTATTCGCTCAGCTTACGTACGGATTGGAGAATGAACTGGTTATGAAGCCGGTCGATTTCTTTGTCCGCCGTACAGGTGCCCTGTTCTTTGATATCAACTGGGTACATGAGCACAAGGATTCCGTTATTGAATACTTGACGACTGCACTTGGGTATTCCGAACAGCAGAAACAAGAGTACACGAAAGAACTGAACCTTCTGCTTGAAGAAGCAGTTAAACCGGTGGAGTTTGTATAAAGACCTGCTAAAGAAGCCTCTCCAATTAGGAGAGGCTTTTTTGTTAACAACAGTCAGTTTTCAGCGAAGTGGAACCTTTCTCTAAGTCAAACCGTAGAAACAGTTAGAGGAGGGATACATATGACGAGTGTAGAGGAACTTATTAAAAAGGATGCGAAACGCCAACTGCTGGCAGGGACGGTGCTGTCCATATTAGCGGTTCTTTTCCTTGTTGAACTATTTTGGTACCGGTCTGTCTCTATTGCATTCATGGGTTTATACTCATTCGCTTTCACGCTGGGCGGAATCGGCCTTTTGCGAACTGGTTTTGTTGATTGGAAGAAAGCAAAGAAAACGGATATGCATGTCAAGGCTGACGAAACGTCCTTGACCATTGAGAGGGTCCCAGGCAGGATGTATGTCGGTCAGAAAACATTAGATTCCGCCCATGCGGTGCTGGTGGATATGGATGGAGCCGTATATGCAGAAGCAGAGGAAAGGAAACTGGGGAAGTATCCGCTTTGGAGAAAGCTTTCTGTATTGCTTTCTGTGTCTGACATTCGTTCCTTTGAATGTGAAGTGACGGACAGAGAAGGAAACCTCTTGTACACGATGGAGAAAAAAGGAGGATTTGCTTGGCGAGGGTACGTTCAGAACCATGCGGGTGAGTACGTCGCTTATACCAAAGAAACAAAAGACCGGGAATCCGGGAAACGTACGATTGTCTATGTCGGGACGGATAATAAGCGCTGGACTGCAGAAGGGGATGCCTTTATCGGTCATTTTCTTGTTAAAGATCAAGCTGGTAAGGAATGGGCAATGATCAAGCGTGGTGCGATCCCTTCGGAAGCGGCGGACCGGTTTGAGAAGATGCCCGGCTGTTTGATTGAGTGGAAAGAGAGGGGGAAGATTCCAGCCTCTTTAATTGCTTTCTTATTTTTAATGAATACAAGGGAAAGATAAAAGAGCCTTTCTTAATGGAGGGGCTCTTTTTCTGTGCTTCGAGAAAAGGTTAACAGAAGGCAATAAATATAATCCATTTTTAGCAATAAACGAGAAAAGCGTCTATTTCAAGCATATTTTTATGATAAGATGTCGTATTTACAGAAATATTTCGACATTTTCTGCTATCATTGATGAATAAAAGCAAAAAAAGGAAAAGATGTTTGACGCACTATCTTTATTTTGTTAGCATGTTAGCAGACTAAAGGATTTGGGGAAAGGATGAGTTCCGTTGGTTAAACGTCTAATGTTTGAAAAACCTTTAGGGATGCGAGACACGCTGCCCTTCTTTCATAATCAAAAAACGAATGCACGTAAAAAATTAGCCGATACAATCTTATCTTATGGCTATTCTTTTATGGATACGCCGATCATGGAATATCACGAAACAGTTGGAAAAGTGAGTGCTACGCTTGATACACAATTGTTCAAGCTTCTCGATCAGCAGGGACACACGTTGGTGCTGCGCCCGGATATGACCGCACCAATTGCAAGAGTGGCTGCATCCCAGCTTAAAAACTCAGAGTTCCCTCTCAGGCTTGCTTATGATGGACCGGTGTTCCGTGCGCAACAGACGGAAGGCGGGAAGCCTGCCCAGTTCGAGCAGGTAGGCACGGAGCTGATTGGTGATCATTCGTCATATGCCGATGCGGAAGTAATCGCACTACTCGTCGAATCTTTGAAACGGACGGGGCTGCAGGACTTTGTCGTTACAGTCGGGCATATCGGCTATGTGAAGGCATTTTTCCAGGACCTCCTCGGAGAAGAGCAGGAAACAATGGAAAAGCTCTTGAATTACTTATACCGTAAGAATTATGTGGGATATAGAGAAGCGGTCAAGGAACTTACGATCAGCGGGGATAAGCAGGATGCTTTGCTCCAGCTTTTAAACTTGAAGGGCGGAGAAGAAATATTCGATGCAAGCCGGTCCCTTGCCCGTAATCAATCATGTATGCAGGCGGTAAATGAATTGAAGCAGTTATTCCGACTGCTCAAACAATATGGCGTCGAACGCTACATTCATTTCGACCTGAATTTGATCAGCCATATGGACTACTACACAGGAATTCTATTCGAAGGGTATGCACCACACATAGGTGCGCTGCTCTGCAACGGCGGCCGATACGATACACTGCTTCCTTCTTTCCAGCTGAATGCATCAGCTACAGGCTTTGCCATTCACCTGGAACGTCTAGTGGAAGCATTGGACGAGAGGGAAGGAAGCGACGAACGGGTAGGAATCATTGTCGATGATGACAGCTTTCAGAAGGGTCTTTCTCTAGCTTCTGACTATCGGGAGACGGGGAGAAAAGTATTGCTTCAGCATATGGATCAAATCCCGGATATTCAAGCATTTCGTAAGGAGTTAGCAGAAACGGTGGATGTAACGAAAGGTGGTAGCGGGAATGAGTAAACCATTGACGATTGCCATGCCGAAAGGACGTATTTATGAAGAAGCAGCGGAACTAATGAAGCGGGCAGGTTATGAACTGGGCGCCGATCTTGATGAATCAAGAAAATTGATTTTGGAGTTTCCTGATGAGAATATCCGAGTGATGATGGCAAAACCGATGGATGTCGTGACTTATGTCGAGTACGGGGCAGCAGATATCGGCATCGCCGGCAAGGACGTCCTACTTGAACAGGACCGGGATGTATATGAAGTTCTCGATTTGAAAATCAGCCCTTGTTACCTTGCTGTTGCTGGTCTTCCTGATCAGCCGCTCAGCAGAATTGCTCCAAAGATTGCGACTAAGTATCCCAAAGTCGCTTCCGACTATTTCCGTGAACAGGGAGAACAGATAGAAATCATTCCGCTTAATGGTTCCATCGAACTGGCACCGCTGATCGGTCTCGCTGATCGAATTGTCGATATTGTATCGACAGGTCGTACGCTTAAGGAGAACGGTCTGATCGAATATGAAAAAATCACAGAAATTACGTCCCGTTTAATTGTGAACCCGGTCAGCTACCGACTGAAAAGTGAGGAAATCGAACAGATGGTTACCAATTTGAGTCTGGTCATGGAAGGAGAAAAGGCATGAAGATAGTAAAGAAGAGTGACCGGATCTCCTTGAAGCGAAGTGTTGATCAAGGAACAGAAGAGCAGCGGAAGACGGTGCAGTCTATCATCCAGGATGTTAAAGTCATGGGGGACCAGGCACTTATAGACTACACACAAAAGTTTGACGGTATTATGCTGAATTCCATCCAAGTGTCGGAAGCAGAATTCGAGGAGGCTTACGAATCGCTAGAGGGCGGGTATGTAGAAATCTTGGAAGAGGCAGCGGCAAATATTCGCCGATTCCATGAAAAGCAGCTCCCGAATTCATGGTTTGACACCACGCAGGACGGTTCGATTCTCGGCCAGAAGATTACAGCAATCGCAGCAGCAGGTGTGTATGTGCCGGGAGGGACAGCTGCCTATCCATCTTCTGTTTTTATGAATGTCATTCCCGCGCAGGTAGCCAGAGTGGAACGTATTGTCATGGTCACTCCTCCTGGAAGTGATGGCAAAGTGCCGGCGGGTGTCCTGGTCGCGGCGCGTATTCTGGGCGTGGATAATGTGTTCAAAGTGGGCGGTGCCCAGGCGATTGCGGCATTGGCATATGGAACAGAAAGTTTAGCTCCTGTTGATAAAATAACCGGTCCCGGCAATATATACGTGGCTCTTGCGAAACGGGAAGTTTTCGGGGATGTGGATATCGATATGATAGCTGGTCCCAGTGAGATCGCCATCCTCGCTGACGACACAGCGTTTCCGGGTGAAGTGGCGGCCGACCTCCTTTCCCAGGCGGAACATGATGCGCGATCTTCAAGCGTGCTTGTAACAACAAGTGCAGCGCTCGCAGAAGCTGTAAAGGAAGAAGTGCGGACGCAGGTTAAAGTGCTGCCAAGGTCAGATATTGCCAGAAAGAGTGTAGAAGACTACGGAATGATCATCATTTGTGATACATGGCAGGAGGCCGTGGATACGGTGAATGAAATAGCACCGGAACACCTGGAAGTTCTAACAGAGGATCCGTTCCGCGACCTTGCTCTGATCAAAAACGCCGGAGCCGTCTTTTTAGGTCCTTACAGCTCGGAACCTGTCGGGGATTATTTTGCTGGACCCAACCACGTGCTTCCGACGAACGGTACAGCCCGGTTCTCCAGCCCTTTGACGGTCGACGATTTTCTAAAGAAATCCAGTGTTATATCCTACAGCGAGGCAGCCTTGAAAAGAAATGCAGATAAAATTGCCCGCTTTGCGCGTCTTGAAGGTCTCGAAGGTCACGCCAGAGCAGTAGAAATCAGGAAGGAGCGGTGGAAATGACGAGAAGTGCAGCAATTGAACGTACGACAAGAGAAACAGATATCCGACTGGAATTGAATATAGACGGGCAGGGGAAAGCGGATTTGGATGTGCAGGTGCCCTTTCTGTCACACATGCTGGAGCTGTTTACGAAGCATGGACTATTTGACTTAAAGGTGGATGGTAAAGGGGACATCGAAGTGGATGATCACCACTTGACCGAAGACATAGGCATCTGCCTTGGACAGGCACTGAGGAAGGCTGTCGGGGATAAGTACGGGATGAAGCGCTACGGGTCTATGACGCTCCCTATGGATGAAACGCTTGTAACGGTGGCTGTTGATTTGAGTGATCGACCGCACTTGGAATGGAGAGCAGAACTTCCCAAAGATAAGGTAGGTACATTTGATACGGAGAACGTCCATGAGTTCTTCTGGAAGCTTGCAGTCGAAGCGCGGATGAACCTACATATTGTTCTGCACCACGGCATAAACACCCATCACATTATCGAAGCTATGTTCAAAGCGCTTGGGCGAGCCTTGGATGAAGCAACGACCATTGATCCGCGTGTGAAGGGTGTGCCGAGTACGAAAGGAAGTTTGTGAAATGATCGGAATAATTGATTATGGAATGGGCAATTTATTCAGTGTTTCCAAGGCGCTGGAGCGAATCGGTGTCGACTATTGTATCGGAGACCGTCCCGAACTGCTGGAAGGTTGCGACGGCTACATACTGCCGGGTGTGGGAGCCTTCCCAGATGCGATGAAAGCTCTCGATCTTCATGGGTTCATCCCATTCATCAAAGCGGAGGTATCGAGAGGTGTTCCGTTGTACGGGATCTGTCTTGGTATGCAGCTGCTATTCGAATCCAGTGAAGAGGGCGGATGGACGGAGGGTTTAGGCCTCTTTCCAGGAACCATCACCCGTTTTCCAGGTGTAGATGAAGAAGGTAAGTCTTATAAGGTTCCTCATATGGGATGGAACGAGCTTGATATTCACAAGCCGGGCGAGCCTCTCCTTGCCAATGTGAAAGCGGAACATGTCTACTTTGTCCATTCTTATGTGGCCAGGACTGAAGCCAGGGAAATTCTTTATGCGACTTCCGACTATCATGTCGAAGTTCCTGCGATCATCGGTAAAGAAAATCTCGTTGCAAGTCAATTCCATCCGGAAAAGAGTGGGCGGGCAGGGATGCAGCTGCTCGAGAATTTTTGCAAAGTAATGTGTAAACAGGGAGTGGTATAATCATGACTTTCACTATATACCCGGCCATCGATATGCGTGGCGGCAAGTGTGTTCGTTTAGAACAGGGGGACTTCGCAAAAGAGACGATTTATGGCGAGAACCCTTTTGAAGTAGCAAAAGAGTTCGCGGAAGCCGGTGCATCATGGATCCATATGGTGGACCTTGACGGTGCCAAAGCGGGTTCAAGAAAGAACGCGGAATATGTTATTCGTACAGCCGAAGAGCTCGATTGTCGTGTCCAGATCGGCGGGGGCATCCGTACGGAAGATGATGTACGCTACTACTTGGATAAAGGAGTTGACCGTGTCATTATCGGTTCACTTGCCGTCAGCGAAACAGAAGCCACGAAGCAACTGTTGAGGAAATACGGCGGAAGGATTGCCATCGGTCTTGATGCAAGGAATGGCTTCGTTTCTACAGCCGGATGGCTGGAGCAATCCAAGGTTCGTGCGGTGGATTTAGGTAAAGAGCTGGCCGAAGCAGGAGCGGAAACGTTTATTTATACGGACATTGCTAAAGATGGAATGCTTTCCGGACCAAATACGGAAGAAATAGCCCGGCTTGCCGTAGAGACCGGTGTTAATGTCATTGCTTCCGGTGGAATTAAAGGACTGGATGATTTAACAGAACTGAAAGAATACAGCGATAAGCACGTAGTCGGTTCTATAATCGGTAAAGCGCTATACACGAATCAATTCACTTTGCGTGAAGCATTAGAAGTGGAGGAGGACTGATGTTATCGAAACGGATCATTCCATGTTTGGATGTAAAAGAGGGACGGGTTGTCAAAGGTATCCAATTTGTCGACATCCGTGATGCCGGTGATCCTGTGGAACTGGCGAAGGTGTATGATGAACAAGGAGCGGACGAACTGGTCTTCCTTGACATTTCCGCAACCCATGAAGGGAAGAAAACGATGATTGACGTCGTAAGGGCTGTCGCTTCCGAGCTTGCGATACCGTTCACTGTAGGTGGCGGCATTCGCACCCTTGAAGATATGAAGGAGACGCTTCGGAACGGCGCGGACAAGGTGTCCCTTAATTCCGCAGCAGTATTACGGCCGGATTTAATACGAGAAGGTTCAGATTTTTTCGGCAGTCAATGCATCGTGCTTGCCATTGATGCAAGGTATGACGAAGAAGCGGGAGACTGGAGGGTTTACACGCACGGCGGGAGGACACCGACAGACTGGCTTGTGACCGAATGGGCGGAAGAAGGAGTTCGACTGGGTGCCGGTGAAATCCTCCTTACTTCCATGAATAAAGATGGCGAAAAAACCGGATTTGACCTTCCGCTATTGAAAGCTGTTCAGCAAGTCGTCTCCGTTCCTGTTATTGCTTCCGGAGGAGCGGGGCACGCCGAACATTTTCATGAAGTATTCACGGAGGTCGATGCAGACGCTGCCCTGGCAGCTTCGATCTTCCATTATAAAGAAACATCCGTAGCAAATGTGAAAACCTATTTGAAGGAAAAAGGAGTGCCGGTGCGATGAATATGAGCGATGTGAAGTACGATGAAAAGGGCTTGGTCCCTGCGATTGTCCAGGATGCAAGATCTAAAACTGTATTGACACTTGCTTACATGAGTGAAGAATCTTTGAAAGAAACCCTTCGTAAAGAAGAAACGGTGTTTTACAGTCGCTCCAGAGAAGAACTTTGGTACAAGGGTCAGACTTCCGGGAATACGCAGCGTGTAACAAGTATCCACTATGACTGTGATCAGGATGCCTTGCTCGTACAGGTTATCCCGGCTGGTCCTGCCTGTCATAAAGGGGACTACAGCTGTTTTTCAGAGGAACTGACAAACACAGGCGTAGAGCCTAAAGAAGAGCGGTATCAGATTCTTGATACACTGCAGACGATTCTTGCAGAACGGAAAGCATCACTCCCTGAGGATTCTTATACAGGGCAGCTGTTTGCAGAAGGCATCGACAGAATCGCTAAGAAAATAGGAGAAGAAGCCGGGGAAGTGATTATCGCAGCGAAGAACGACGATCCGAAAGAACTGGCTATGGAATCGGCCGATCTTCTGTTCCACTTGATGATGGTTCTGACGGATTGTGGTGTTCCTCTTGATGAAGTGCTGAAAGTGTTGGAGCAGAGACACTCCTGATTTTGTTACCTTTTTCTCCTATTTCTATATCGACATTTATGTTATACTGCATAACTAGTGAGATTGGAAACGGAAATAGGGGGACAGTCATGACGACATCACTAAAAGAAACAGCGGCACAAAAGGATACGAATATTATCCCATTTCTTCCATCAGGGTCGTTTTATTTCACCCATGGGATTCAGGCTTTCAAAAAGCGTCGTTTCAGTGCTGCTGTGAAGTGGCTGAAAAAAGCGATGGAAGCTTCTCCCGATGAACCGCTCTATCAGTGCCAACTTTCTGTCGTGTACACGGAAGTTGGTTCTTATCATGCTGCCAATCAGGTATTGACGGAAGTGTTGGCGCAGTTCGGCAAAGAATATGTCGATTGTTATTATTTGATGGCGAACAATTATGCACATCTTGGTCTTTTAAGTGACGCGAAGAAGTATGTAGAAACCTATTTGGAACAGGCAGAGGACGGAGAGTTCGAGGACGCTGCCTTACAGCTTCGGGACATGTTGGATAACTTAGAAGAAGAGGACGAAGAAGATGATTGGGCATTTGAAGATGAAGATGAACTTCTTATCTATCAGGAGACAGCTTTTTATCACCTAGAGCACGAAGAGTGGCCTCAGGCATTGAGTGTTCTGGAGGAAATGATGGAATCATTTCCGGAATTTTCGCTTGCGAAGCATAAATATGCCTATGCATTATTTATGAACGGCGATCAGGAGGCGGCTTTGGAATTTGAACGTTCGATATTGGAAGAAGATCATTCTAACATCCAAAGTTATGTGAATCTGGCCGTCTTTTTATTAAAACAGGGAAAGACGGAGGAAGCGATGAATTATGTCCGTCTGCTGCGTAATGTTTATCCGATGCATGAGCAACAGAAGGTGGCAATTGCCGAAATTCTTACAAGGGCGGGCCACTATCAGGAAGCCGTGGATCGGTTCCGTCTATTGAAGGATAGACAAGTGACTCGACGGAGAGGCTATTATAAATGGTACAGCATTGCTGTATATCATACAGGCAACCCTTCCAAGGCCCTTCAGCTTTGGGAAAAAGGCTGCAAACAGTTTCCTAAGATGGCGGATGAAGGCGGACCGTGGGAAGAGGTATAATAAATATCCTGCGGCTTCCCTTCCTGCATACACGGACATAAGCTGAGCGCTTCTGTGAAGTCCAGTCCTTCACTGCGGCGCTTGTCTTATGTCGATGCGGTTTTGCAGTCCGCTTATTTAAGCACATTGATGGACGGGTTGCACTTGATTTATTATGATTAAGACATCAGACAACAGTGTCTATGCTAACGAAGGAGTGGATAATCAATGACGGAAGAACGTATTTATGATGTAATCATTGCAGGAGCCGGTCCTGCTGGAATGACTGCTGCCGTATACGCTTCCCGTGCCAACCTGGATACGCTTATGATTGAACGCGGCGTACCCGGCGGTCAGATGGCAAACACGGAAGATGTAGAGAACTATCCTGGATATGAAAGCATTCTTGGTCCGGACCTTTCCAATAAAATGTTCGAGCACGCGAAGAAATTCGGTGCGGAGTATGCGTACGGAGATATTAAAGAAGTTATAGACGGCAAGGAATATAAGACGGTCCGTGCCGGTAATAAGGAGTATAAAGCCCGTGCTGTCATCGTGACGACCGGCGCCCAGTATAAAGAACTAGGTGTACCGGGTGAAAAAGAGCTCGGAGGTCGTGGTGTGTCCTATTGCGCGGTGTGTGACGGAGCTTTCTTCCGTGATAAAGAACTCGTCGTTGTAGGAGGCGGAGATTCCGCTGTAGAAGAAGGGGTATATCTCACTCGCTTTGCCAGCAAAGTTACGATTATACACCGTCGCGATGAGCTTCGTGCACAGAAAATCCTTCAAGACCGTGCATTTGATAACGATAAGATCGAATTCATCTGGGATACGGTTGTTAAATCCATCAATGATAAAGACGGGAAAGTGGGAAGTGTCACACTTCACAACAATAAAACAGGCGAAACGCAGGAATTTGATACGAACGGTGCATTCATTTATATTGGAATGAATCCTCTGAGTAAGCCCTTTGAAAGCCTTGGGATTACGAATGAACAAGGGTATATTGAAACAGACGAAAACATGGAAACGAAAGTTCCTGGTATTTTTGCAGCCGGGGATATTCGTGAGAAAGAGCTGCGGCAAATCGTCACT
Organism: Bacillus sp. SB49; assembly: GCF_000469135.2. Classification (NCBI taxonomy): domain Bacteria; kingdom Bacillati; phylum Bacillota; class Bacilli; order Caryophanales; family Bacillaceae; genus Bacillus; species Bacillus sp. SB49. Next base: position 2,722,904 of record NZ_CP048117.1, on the reverse strand, counting down.
GCGACTGGTGACGGCAGTATCGCCGCTCAATCTGCGCAGCACTATATCGAGAACCTTTTAGAAGAATTGAAAGTGGTCAATTAACACAGCTTTTTAACGCATGTGTAACACGTGTGAAACATTCACTTGTTATGATGAAATCAAGCAATTGACCCCCCTTTAATAGATTTTTCCATCAGGCACAGGTGCATGTCATCTGTGCCTTTTTTTTGCGCTTTGGACCAGGCGTATCAATCCAATCATTGTGGGCGTCTGTGTATTCATTGTATAATGGGGGAAGATGCCTTTTCAGAAAGAAACAGAGGTGACTGGAGAATGCAACGTGTAGCAAACTGTGTATTACATGTGAATGATTATGTACTGTTATTGAAAAAGCCGCGCCGAGGATGGTATGTAGCACCGGGCGGGAAAATGGAAGCAGGCGAAAACATCAAAGATTCAGCTGTCCGTGAATTTTGGGAAGAGACGGGATTGACCGTCACAGATCCTGAAATGCGCGGTTCTTTCACGTTCGTCATGCGTGAAGAAGGAACGACCGTTCAGGAATGGATGATGTTCACTTTTTACAGCACTTCCTATACAGGAGAACTCCTTGAAATCAGCGAAGAAGGTGAACTGGAGTGGGTACACGTAGACGACGTGCTTCAAAAGCCGATGGCTGAAGGAGACCGGGAAATTTTCCGCCATCTTCTCAACAGTAAGGAACAAGTATATGGAACATTTGTATATACGACGGACTTCCAGTTGCTTGATAAGGAACTGGACCCGTCTCAGCCTGAAAAATGAGGAGCGATGCAAACGATGCATATGGATACAGATGAAACGCAGTTAGTCATTATCACAGGAATGTCAGGCGCAGGAAAAACTGTGGCTGTTCAAAGTTTTGAAGATCTCGGTTTTTTTTGTGTCGATAATTTACCACCCGCTCTCCTTCCAAAGTTCCTGGAACTGATGAAAGATTCGAGCAATAATATACAAAACGTGGCTCTTGTCATGGATCTGCGTGGAAGAGAATTCTTTGATTCCTTATTTGACTCGCTGGACCGGCTGGGTAAAGAAGAGTGGTTGCAGGAGCATATTCTATTTCTCGACGCAGAGGATCAATCACTTGTGTCCCGCTATAAAGAAACAAGGCGTTCTCATCCACTTGCGAAAGACGGGCTTCCCCTTGAAGGGATAAGGAAAGAACGTAAGATGTTGGATGAGCTTCGGGGAAGATCTCAGAAAATCATTGACACCACCACATTAAAGCCTAAAGAATTACGTGAACAAATCATAGAGAACTATCGTCAGAGAGAACAGCAGGTCTTTTCTGTCCAGATGGTGTCGTTCGGTTTTAAGTACGGGGTGCCTATTGATGCAGATCTAATGTTTGACGTTCGTTTTCTCCCAAACCCCCATTACGTGGAACACATGCGTCCTCTAACCGGATTGAATACAGAGGTGTCTTCGTATGTTTTTAAATGGTCGGACACTCAGAAATTCCTTGAGAAATTGAAGGATCTTCTCCAATTCATGCTTCCCCAGTATAAAAGGGAAGGAAAGAGCCAGCTCGTAGTTGCGATCGGTTGTACAGGCGGTCAGCACCGCTCTGTCGCATTGGCCGAGCATTTGTGCGAATATTTCTCCTCAGACTTTGTCACCCACGTGACTCATCGAGACATTGAGAAGAGAAAGGGTCGGTAAGGGATGGATAAGAAAACGAAACCACGCGTCGTCGTCGTAGGAGGCGGGACTGGAATGCCGGTCTTGTTACGCGGTTTGAAGTATCTGCCCATTGATTTATCCGCAATTGTTACCGTAGCAGACGACGGAGGCAGCTCGGGGCGTCTGCGGACGGAAATGGCAATCCCGGCTCCTGGTGATATTCGAAACGTGGTAGCTGCGTTGTCGGATGCAGAACCAATGCTTCTGGAATTGTTTCAGCACAGATTCTCAAATGGGAACGGCTTATCCGGTCACTCTATGGGAAACCTTTTACTGGCTGCGATGGCATCGATGACCGGGGACTTCTATCAGGGTATTAAAGAAATCTCCCGGGTGCTGAATGTGCGCGGAAACATATACCCGATCGCCAATCATTCGATGAGCCTGCATGCAGAAATGGAAGACGGAACCATTGTTACAGGTGAATCGCTCATTCCTAAGCAGAATAAAAGGATCAAGAAGGTGTTTGTAAGCCCTACACCGGTGCAGCCACTTCCGGAAGCGGTCGAAGCAATCAATGCTGCAGACTTGATTGTCATCTCTCCGGGGAGCCTGTATACCAGTATCCTTCCAAATATCATCATCCCGGAAATTGGAGAGGCATTAAGGGAAACGAAAGCAAAAGTGACGTATATCTGCAATGTGATGACCCAGGAAGGGGAAACTTCCGGTTATACGGCAGCAGATCACATCCAGGCACTGTTCGATCATATCGGTGAAGGTGTACTCCAGTCGGTCATTGTCCATAATCAGCCGATTGATCGAGGTGTCAGGAAGGCATACGCCGAGGAAAATGCAGAACCGGTAGTTTATGACATCGATCGGATCAAATCGATGGGAATAGAAGTAATAGAAGAAGACATCATAGACAGGAGCAAGCCAATGCTTCGTCATGATACAGAGAAAATTGCCCGTTTACTGCAATCCATGCTTTAAACGGTAACTTCTCGACAAAGGGGGTGGACATCATGTCATTTGCATCAGAAATTAAGAAAGAATTGACGAATGTAGAGTCGGATACACATTGCATGGAATCAGAATTGGCGGCTTTAGTGAGAATGAACGGGACGTTTTCCTTCTCAAATCGAGAATATATCCTCGATGTCCAAACGGAAAATGCGGCTATTGCGAGGAGAATCTATACGCTCATCAAGAAGCTCTATCCCTACCCGGTAGAACTGCTTGTTAGGAAAAAAATGCGTTTGAAAAAGAATAATGTCTATATTGTCAGGCTGACGGAGAATGCGAAAATCGTTCTGGAGGACTTGGAAATATTAAAGGGGCCGCTGTCGATAAATCCTGAGATTCCCGAGAAGTATTTGCAAGAAACCTGCTGTAAACGTGCATACTTGAGAGGCGCATTTCTTGCAGGGGGATCTGTTAACAATCCAGAGACATCTTCCTATCACTTAGAGATTTACTCATCCGATGAGGAACACAACGAAGCGTTGTGTACGTTGATGAACAGTTTCGGTCTTCATGCACGCACTCTGAGCAGAAAAAAGGGCTATATCACGTATTTGAAAGAAGCAGATAAAATTACAGAATTGATTAGTAACATCGGAGCACACCAGGCTTTATTCAAATTCGAAGACGTACGTATTGTACGCGATATGCGAAACTCGGTGAACCGTCTCGTCAACTGCGAAACGGCGAATTTGAATAAAACGATCGGTGCAGCGTTCCGTCAGGTAGAGAACATCAAGTTCATAAAACGTACGGTTGGTTTAGAAGCTCTTCCGGATAAACTCCAGGAGATAGCTATGCTTCGGCTTCAATATCAGGAAGTTTCCTTGAAAGAACTGGGCGAGTATGTCTCGGGTGGTGCCATCAGCAAATCAGGAATCAATCATCGTTTACGGAAAATAGACGAGTTTGCTGAAAAGGTACGCAGAGGAGAAGTTGCAGAAAACTCAAGAAACTGATGTAAGCTTAACAAATCCGTGATATAATATTAGGTAATCCAACGCTTTCATAATTTTGGAAAGCGTTCTTTTTTACACCGGACTGAATCCGCTTACAACGGAGCGGTATTTATAGAGAGGAGCGTGAGTGATGATTGAGAAACAAGTGAAAATTGAATTGGACACAGGGCTTCAGGCAAGACCGGCCGCGCAGTTTGTCCAGGAAGCCAACAAGTTTTCTGCTGATGTGTTTATAGAAAAGGCGGAGAAGCGTGTAAATGCGAAAAGCATTATGGGATTAATGAGTCTTGCTGTCGGAACAGACGAAGAAATCAAATTGATTGCTGACGGTACAGATGAACAGGAAGCGATAGAGCGTCTGACAGCATTCGTGAAGAATTGACGACATTCTTGTGAAAGAATGAGCGCAAAGCAGGTATCGATTTCAAAAAAATAAAAAATCCTCTTCGGCTGACCGCCGGAGAGGATTTTTTGGAGTTATTTGTCTGTAACTTTTGTCATAACCTTATCAATCAAACCATACTCTACCGCTTCATGTGCGGACATAAAGTTGTCGCGGTCTGTGTCGCGCTCGATTACTTCAATCGGCTGACCTGTACGCTCGGAAAGGATTTGGTTTAATTTTTCACGCATTTTAATAATTCGTTTCGCGTGAATCTCGATGTCCGTCGCTTGTCCTTGCGTACCTCCAAGCGGCTGGTGGATCATTACTTCACTGTTAGGAAGTGCGTAACGTTTGCCGGGTTCTCCTGCATTAAGGAGGAACGCACCCATAGACGCTGCCATACCTGTACAGATGGTGGATACATCAGGCTTGATGAACTGCATCGTATCATAGATGGCCATACCTGCGGTAATAGATCCACCCGGAGAGTTAATGTATAGAGAGATATCTTTCTCCGGATCATCAGCTGCAAGGAATAGCAGCTGGGAAACGACAGAGTTCGCGATATTATCATCGATCGGGCTGCCGAGCATGATGATACGGTCTTTAAGTAAGCGGGAGTAAATGTCGTAAGCACGCTCTCCACGGTTTGTCTGTTCAATAACTGTTGGGACTAGATTCATTTCAAATTCCTCCTTATCATCAAGTCAATATGATGGAATACATTAATCATACAATTAAGGTCAATGAAGGTCAAACAAAAACGATCGACCTTTTTCTCGATTTTCCTTCTACCATCATACCCTTAAATTTCCTTACTAAACGTCGCACGTCGTAATTGAATAATTTTTCTGCCTTTCCTCTTTATTTCCCTCCTTGATAGATAAGATTTAAGGAATGTAGTGGAAAAGGTTGCGTTTTTTTAAGAATAACCTTATAATAGATTTTGCATGTCGCTAATGCGCCTGTAGCTCAGTTGGATAGAGCGGTAGATTCCGGTTCTACGTCAGTCGGGGGTTCGAATCCTCTCAGGCGCGCTGAAAATACATAATGTGATAAAAACCCCGATCATTCATTAAGAAGATCGGGGTTTTTATTTTGTGTGTATCTGTTATTATATAAAGATAATGATTTTTGAAGAATGATCTGCGGTTACAAAGATGTTCTTTAGATTAAAGTTATACAAAATACGCACAAATACGATACGAACATTTATTTGGTTTTGCTATCGTAATGTAGTTCCTTAAAGGGTCGGAGTATGTTAGAATTTATATAATAGATGAGATACTTTTCGCTTTGGAATAGAAAAGGGGTATATATGACAAACCTAATCCGTTACAAAATGTTGTCGACTGAGGAAATATCTGAAGACAGACGGATCCACGTGTTCGACATGCAGCGTCAGCGGAAGCTGTCCTTCAATTATGAGTCGCTGAAACGTACACCCGAGAATTATGTAGGCGAAGAGTTAACGGACTTTCTGAAAAAGAGGAAAATGAAAATCGACAATGGTTTTTACGATAAGACCGGGCACGCTTCATAAGCGTGCCTTTTTTGTAAGGAAAGGGGTGTTCATGTGAAGGAGGTAGTCTTGTACAGCAGGCCGGGTTGTAAATTGTGTGAAGAGGTAAAACAGTTGATCGAACTGTTCGATGCACATGTATTGGAAGTAAATATTGAGGATAATCCAGATCTATTGGAGAAATATATACTTGAAATACCGGTGGTCGATATCTCAGGCGAGACATTGGATTATAGAAGCATAGACTATTTCCAGTTGGAAAAGCGTTTACAATAAAAAACGTGTCGTATTCTGCTTGCGATTAGCCGGAGCGACTGTTAATATTAAACCTGTAATAAGATATTTTTTTGCTCCAAGCGGGACAGAATATGACTGGCTGGGACATAAATTATCCCGGTTGGTATTATTTCAAAGAAGGAGCTTTTTCCATGAGAGCGTTCATCGACTTACAGAAGAAATTATTCCCCGACGTTCTGGACGTTATGCAGCGGCGTTATCAGTTGTTGTACTACATTCAGATCATGCAGCCAGTCGGGCGGAGGGCGTTGGCGGAGAACATAGCACTCGCTGAGCGTACCGTTCGAAGTGAGGTTGATTTTCTTAATAAACAAGGCGCCGTCGAGATTACGTCCAGAGGTATGCATTTGACATATGAAGGGCAGAACATTCTTGAACAGCTAGCCGAGTTTATTAAAGAGGTCACGGGAATAAAGGTTTTAGAACAGCAGCTTAAGGATAAATTAAACCTAGATTATGCTGTTGTTGTTCCTGGAGACAGCGATGAGCTCCCTTGGGTTAAACAAGAGATGGGAAAAGCGTGTACCGAGTATTTGAAAAGGCATATTGTCCCGAATCAAGCAATCGCCATTACAGGTGGATCCACGATGGCCGCTGTCGCACAAATGATGCGTCCATACCGTGGAGCCGACCAGTGCCTGTATGTGCCTGCCCGCGGCGGTCTTGGGGAGAGAGTGGAGAATCAGGCCAATACGATCTGTGCTGAAATGGCCAAAAAAGCAAAAGGAGACTATCGTCTTCTTTATGTACCCGATCCACTTAGTGAAGAATCCTATATGACGATAAAAAAAGAGCCTTCCATTAAAGAAGTGCTTGAAATCATCCGCCATGCGGATATCGTCATCCACGGAGTAGGAGACGCCCTGACGATGGCTGAACGACGGAAAACATCCCGGGAACAGCTGGAGCTCATCAAAGAGAACCATGCTGTCGGGGAAGCTTTCGGATATTACTTCAATAGAAGTGGGGAAGTTGTTCATAAAGTCCGCACCGTCGGCCTTCAATTAGAAGATCTGAAGGATGCAGAGCACGTCATCGCTGTCGCAGGCGGCCGTTCCAAAGCCCAGGCGATCGCATCTTATTTCCAGCCCGGACAAAGTAATGTCCTCATCACGGATGAAGGGGCTGCACAAGAGTTAATAAGGGGTTTATCCCTTTAAATAAATGATTTTTTAATCATCAAGGAGGAATTTTGCATGACAGTAAGAATTGGTATTAACGGTTTTGGACGTATTGGACGTAACGTATTCCGCGCTGCGTTGAAAAACAACGACGTTGAGGTAGTTGCAGTAAACGACCTTACAGACGCTAACATGCTTGCACACCTTCTACAGTACGATACTGTACATGGTAAGTTGGATCAGGAAGTATCTACAAACGGTGACAACCTTATCGTTGGTGGTAAAGAAATTAAAGTACTTTCTGAAAAAGATCCTGCGCAACTTGGTTGGGGAGATCACGGTGTAGATATCGTAATCGAATCTACCGGCCGTTTCACTCAACGTGAAGATGCTAAGAAACACTTGGATGCAGGCGCGAAGAAAGTTATCATCTCTGCTCCAGCTAAAGGGGAAGACCTTACAGTCGTAATGGGAGTTAACGAAGACAAATACGACAAAGATTCTCACCATGTAATCTCTAACGCTTCTTGTACGACTAACTGCCTTGCTCCATATGCTAAGGTACTTGACGAGAAATTCGGTCTTAAACGCGGTATGATGACAACTGTTCACTCTTACACAAATGACCAGCAGATCCTTGACCTTCCACACAAGGATTACCGTCGTGCGCGTGCAGCAGCGGAAAACATCATTCCTACAACAACAGGTGCTGCTCAAGCAGTTGCTAAAGTTCTTCCACACCTTGATGGTAAACTTAGCGGTATGGCTATGCGTGTACCGACTGCGAACGTATCTATCGTAGACTTGGTTGCGGAGCTTGACAAAGACGTTACTGCTGAAGAAGTTAACGAAGCGCTTAAAGCAGAAGCAGAAGGCAAACTTAAAGGTATCCTTGGATACAGCGACGAGCCACTTGTATCTACTGACTACAATGGCAACACTCACTCTTCTGTAGTAGACGGTCTATCTACTCTTATCCTTGAAAACAACATGGTTAAAGTTGTATCTTGGTATGATAACGAAACTGGATACTCCAACCGTTGTGTAGACCTAGCTGTTTACCTTAAAAATCAAGGCCTGTAAGCCGAAAGCCTGATTTGAAAATACTATAAAAAAATGGAAAGGAGGGGGTCTCATGTCCTCCTCCTTTATCCATGTTTTATTGGTTCCCGTTCAGACGGCGTTTCCATATCAGGAAGATGTGGAAACGTACATAAGGGGACATCAAACACAACTCTAAGGAGGTTGTCATTCTATGAACAAACAAACAATCCGCGACGTAGAAGTACAAGGGAAGACGGTTTTCTGCCGTGTGGACTTCAACGTACCTATGGCTGATGGAGAAGTGACAGATGACACTAGAATTAAAGCTGCCCTTCCTACCATCAAACACCTGACTGGCAACGGAGCGAAAGTCGTTCTTGCAAGTCACCTTGGACGTCCTAAGGGAGAAGTAGTAGAAGACCTGCGTCTTGATCCTGTTGCGAAGCGTCTAAGCGATCTGCTGGGGCAGACGGTTACGAAGACAGACGAAGTAGTAGGAGACGAAGTGAACAAAGCTGTGTCTGACATGGCAAACGGCGACATCGTCCTAATCGAAAACGTACGTTTCCACCCTGGTGAAGAGAAGAATGACGCAGATTTGGCGAAAGCATTCGCAGATTTGGCTGACCTCTATGTGAATGATGCCTTCGGTGCAGCTCACCGTGCACATGCTTCTACAGCTGGTATTGCCGAGCATGTTCCTGCTGTAGCTGGCTTCTTGATGGAGAAAGAGATCAATGTACTCGGTAAAGCTCTATCAGATCCGGAGCGTCCGTTCACGGCAATTGTCGGCGGCGCGAAAGTTAAAGACAAAATTGGTGTGATCGATAACCTGCTAGACAAAGTCGATAATCTGATTATCGGTGGAGGACTTGCTTATACATTCGTGAAGTCTCTTGGCCACGAAATTGGTAAATCCCTGTTGGAAGAAGATAAAATCGATCTGGCGAAGGAATACATGAAGAAAGCAAAAGAAAAAGGCGTGAACTTCTATATGCCTGAAGATGTTGTCGTAGCCGACGACTTCTCTGATTCTGCCAATAAAAAAGAAGTTGCGATCGACAGCATTCCTGCTGATTGGGAAGCGCTTGATATCGGACCGAAAACGAGAGAGAAATACGCTAAAGTCATCAAGGATTCCAAACTTGTAATTTGGAACGGACCAATGGGCGTATTTGAAATTGAATCTTTCGCTAACGGTACGAAAGCTGTAGCCAACGCTCTTTCTGAAACGGAAGGATATACAGTCATTGGTGGAGGCGACTCTGCGGCGGCTGTCGAGAAATTCGGATTTGCAGACGCCATGGATCACGTATCCACAGGCGGCGGTGCATCTCTTGAATTCATGGAAGGTAAAGAACTTCCAGGCGTCGCTCTATTGAACGATAAATAATAAAGGAGAGGTGAATCATTATGCGTAAACAAGTCATTGCAGGTAACTGGAAAATGAATAAGAATCACCGTGAAGCGGCTGATTTTGTTCAGACGACAAAAAATGAGGTTCCTTCTTCCGAGCAAGTGGAATCCATCGTTTGTGCTCCGTTCCCTTTTCTACAGAAACTGGTAGAAGAGACGGAAGGTACAAGCCTGAAAATCGGTGCACAGAATATGCACTTTGAAGAAAACGGAGCATTCACTGGGGAAGTTAGTCCGGTTATGCTGAAAGAACTTGGCGTGTCCCATGTCGTACTTGGTCACTCCGAGCGTCGCGAGATCTTCAAAGAAACAGACGAAGAAGTAAACAAGAAAGTCCATGCGGCATTCAAGCACGGTTTGACTCCAATCATCTGTGTAGGGGAATCCCTTGAACAGCGTGAAGCGGACCAGACAATGGACGTTGTTGAAACGCAAGTGAAGAAAGCGTTGGACGGTCTTACAAATGAACAGTGTGCAGAATCCATCATTGCTTACGAGCCTATCTGGGCGATCGGTACCGGTCGTACAGCTACTTCCGAGCAGGCAAATGAAGTATGCACATACATTCGTAAAGTTGTCAGCGAATTTGTTAACACAGAAGCTGCAGAAGCTGTACGTATCCAGTACGGTGGAAGCGTGAAGCCTGCTAACGTAGAGGAACTTCTATCCCAGTCTGATATCGACGGCGCACTTGTCGGCGGTGCCAGCTTAGAAGCGGATTCTTTCTTGAAATTAGTGGAGGCAGGTAAGCATGAGTAATCAAAACCTTGCTGCCTTGATCATCCTTGACGGCTTCGCTATCCGCGAGGAAGAGAAGGGGAATGCCGTCAAACAGGCGAACACACCAAATTTTGATCGGTACTGGAACAATTACCCCCACTCCCAGCTTACGGCTAGTGGAGAAGCGGTTGGGCTTCCGGAAGGTCAAATGGGTAACTCAGAAGTGGGTCACTTAAATATTGGTGCAGGCCGGGTGGTCTACCAAAGCTTGACAAGAATCAATCTTTCCATCCGTGAAGGAGATTTCTTTGAAAATGAAGTATTGCTGAACGCCGTTCGCCATGCAAAAGAAAACGGCAAAGCGCTTCACATTTTCGGTCTGCTTTCCGACGGTGGAATTCACAGTCATATCGATCATATGATTGCAACATTAAAGCTTGCTAAACAGGAAGGGCTGGAGAAAGTATTTATCCACGCATTCCTAGATGGTCGTGACGTAGGACAGCAGTCAGCGAAAACGTACATCAAGCAGGCACAGGAAGCGATGGAAGAAATCGGTATTGGTCAAATTGCGACGCTTTCCGGTCGTTATTTTGCGATGGACCGTGACAATCGCTGGGAACGTGTGAAAAAGGCTTATGACGCCATCGCTTATGGAGAAGGATCTAAGTATCAGGATCCAATTAAAGCGATGGATGATTCCTACGCAGAAAACGTGTACGATGAATTCGTTGAGCCGGTCGTTCTGACTGATGAAAACGGACAACCGCTCGGAACGGTAGAAGATGAAGAAAGTGTTGTATTCTTCAACTTCCGTCCTGACCGTGCGATCCAGCTTTCCAAGGCGTTCGCCAACGATGATTTCAGTGACTACGATCGTGGAGAAGAAGCTCCTAAGAATCTTCACTTCGTAGGAATGACTCAATACAGCGATCAAGTGAACAGTAAAGTTGCTTTTCCTCCGAACAATTTGAAGAATACGGTCGGAGAAGTACTTGCATCTAATGATATGAAGCAGCTGCGTATTGCGGAAACGGAGAAATACCCGCACGTAACGTTCTTCATGAGCGGTGGCCGCGAGCAGGAATTTGAAGGGGAAGAGCGCATCCTCATCGATTCTCCGAAAGTGGCGACATACGACCTTAAACCGGAAATGAGCGCCTACGAAGTAACGGATGCTCTACTGGGTGAATTGGATGCGGATAAGCATAATGCTATCATCCTCAACTTTGCCAACCCGGATATGGTTGGTCACTCCGGCATGCTTGAGCCGACAGTCAAAGCGATAGAAGCGGTCGATGAATGTCTAGGTAAAATCGTAGACAAAATCCTTGAAAAAGGCGGCCATGCGATCATCACGGCCGATCATGGTAATTCCGACGAGGTGACGACCTTGGACGGTGATGCGATGACGGCACACACGACGAACCCGGTTCCTGTAATCGTAACGAAAGAAGGCGTAGAACTTCGCGAAGGCGGAATTCTGGGCGATCTTTCACCGACGCTTCTTGAACTATTGGATGTCGAGCAACCAGAAGAAATGACAGGAAAATCATTAATCAAATAATTAAGGGAGAGAATTTATATGCCATACATTACTGACGTATATGCACGCGAAGTCCTTGACTCTCGTGGTAACCCAACTGTAGAAGTAGAAGTTTATACAGAATCCGGAGCTTTCGGTACAGCACTTGTACCAAGTGGAGCTTCAACTGGTGAATATGAAGCAGTTGAACTTCGTGACGGTGACAAAGAACGCTACCTTGGTAAAGGTGTTGAAAAAGCAGTTGCCAACGTAAATGAAACAATTGCTCCAAAACTTCTTGGAATGGACGTTACACAACAAGTCCTTATCGACCAAATGATGAGAGAACTTGATGGTACAGAAAACAAAGGAAACCTTGGTGCGAATGCAATTCTTGGTGTTTCCATGGCTGTTGCACACGCGGCTGCAGATGTTGTAGGTCTTCCACTTTACAAATATCTTGGAGGATTCACTGCTTCTACTCTTCCAACACCGATGATGAACATCCTAAACGGTGGAGAGCACGCGGATAACAACGTAGATATCCAAGAATTCATGGTCATGCCTGTGGGCGCTCCTACTTTCAAAGAAGCTCTACGTATGGGTGCGGAAATTTTCCACTCCCTTAAGACAGTTCTTAAGAACAAAGGCTACAACACTGGTGTTGGTGACGAAGGCGGATTCGCTCCAAACCTTCAATCCAACGAAGAAGCACTATCTACTATTATTGAAGCAATTGAAGCAGCAGGCTACAAGCCGGATGCAGAAGTTAAGCTTGCTATGGACGTAGCATCTTCTGAAATCTATGAAGACGGCAAATATAACCTTAAAGGTGAAGGTGTCGTACGTACTTCTGAAGAAATGGTTGACTGGTACGAAGAGCTTGTTAACAAGTACCCGATCGTATCAATTGAAGACGGTCTTGATGAGAACGACTGGGAAGGTACGAAGCTTCTTACAGACCGTATCGGCGACCGCGTACAGCTTGTTGGTGACGACTTGTTCGTTACAAACACAGCTAAACTAAGCCGTGCGATTGAAGAAGGCGTTGGCAACTCTATCCTGATTAAAGTTAACCAAATTGGTACGCTTACAGAAACATTCGAAGCGATCGAAATGGCTAAACGTGCAGGTTACACAGCAGTCATCTCCCACCGCTCCGGTGAAACAGAAGACGCTACTATTGCTGACATCGCAGTTGCGACGAACGCTGGTCAAATTAAGACTGGTGCACCGTCCCGTACAGACCGTGTAGCTAAATACAACCAGCTTCTTCGTATTGAAGATCAGTTGCTTGGAACAGCTAACTATGCAGGTGAAAAAGCGTTCTACAACCTGAATAAATAATTTTTTCAAATTGAGCCTCTCTGATTATTCAGAGGGGCTTTTTTCTATGATATGATAGGAAAAGATTATCAGGAGTAGGAGAACGAATGTATGAAACGAGTAGCCAAATTCGTATGTTTAATTGTCTTTATATACAGTATTTATACCGCATATTCTGTGTGGACCTATGGAGAAGAGGAGCCTGTTCAAAAAGCAGATGCAGCCATCGTCCTCGGAGCCGCTCAATGGAATGGAAAACCAAGCCCTGTCTTTGAAGGAAGACTGAAACAGGGGATTGAACTGTATAAGGACGGGAAAGTGGACTACCTCGTCTTGACAGGTGGTAGAAGTGAAAACGCAGCTTCTTCGGAAGGGGAGACTGGTAAGTCCTATGCGATGGAGCATGGGGTCCCGGAAGAGCATATTCTTTATGAGGATCGTTCCATGGTGACGGAAGAGAATTTGACGAATGCAAAAGAGGTAGCCGAACAAAAAGGGATTCACACGTATATTCTCGTCAGTGATCAATTCCACCTCAAGCGTGCGGTAGGGATGGCGAAGAACCAGGGAATGAACGTACGAGGCGTCCCGACGAAATATAGTGCTTATGAGACGTTGGAAACGAAAGTACCCTTTTTCCTGAAGGAGTGGGGGTACTCGATGGGCCAGCAGGTAACGAAGATTTTAATTGTGTGAGGTGACTTATGGAGCTGGAAGATGCGATTCTCGGGCGAAGATCCGTTCATGAGTATAAACAGGAGTTGGTTCCCGAAGGAGTATTAGAGGGAATTTTCACAAAAGCTTCCTGGGCTCCCACCCACCATATGAAGGAGCCTTGGAATATTTATATGTACCAGGGGGCGGGGGTGAAAATGTATGCGGACAATGTGCTCCGCAGCTATGAGAGGCAGGGCTTCTTCTCGGGATACAAAGAAGACCGTCAAACAAAAGTGAGAGAAGGTATCCGTGATTTCTTATTGCGCATTCCTCATCATGCCCTTATTTATATGGAGAAGGACCCGGATAAGAGGAAATACGATGAAGATTATGCTGCGGTATGCGCCTATATCCAAAATGTTCAGCTTCTCGCCTGGGAATCTGGAGTGGGTGTTCTGTGGACGACGAATCCTTATTTGTACGATTCGGAGTTCGTCCGTGATATCGGATTGGATCCGCACATTCACCGTCTCGTGTCTGTGTTGCAGATGGGGTATCCGGCGAGAGTTCCTAAGCCGAAGCTGCGGACGGAGATAGGTAAGAAGTTGAGTATTATCGATCGATAATAAACAGAGTGAACCCGACGTGGGCATTATAAGCGACAAAGACCATGGTTAGAAGCGTTTTCGTTGCATGGCAGGGTTTGGGGTTTGTAATAGGTAGAAAGATCATAGAAGGTCTCTAATAAAGAAAAAAAGCTGACGCTTAAGGGGCGTCAGCTTTTTTGTGTTTGTCTTCATGGAGATCCTCTGCGGGCAAAGGATCGACGGTGTGTTTATAGTCATAGCCTTTAGAGACAGCAAAACCAAACATAGCGGCTATCAGTAGTACAATACCGATGCACAAGATTAAGAGAATCGTCAATGTCATGGAAACACATCTCTTTCGTCAGATTCGACGTACTGAGACTTGCATCAGCACACACTTATTGTCCCACAAAGCAATTAGTTATACCAGTTTTATTTCTGTGTCTTTTCTTTAATGAAATCAACGACTTCTTCTGCAGTACCCATAGAAAGAATCTGATCCTTGAAGGAAGCAAGCTCTTTCTTGGATAGATCTTTGATTTGTGTACGTGCAGGAAGAATGGATGTGGCGCTCATACTGAATTCGTCCAAGCCGAGTCCAAGCAGGATAGGGATAGCGATTTCGTCTCCCGCCATCTCTCCACACATGCCGGCCCATTTGCCTTCGGCGTGAGCAGCTTCAATCACGTTATTGATAAGGTTCAGGATGGCAGGGTTGTATGGTTGATACAAGTAGGATACTCGTTCGTTCATACGGTCAGCAGCCATCGTGTATTGAATAAGGTCATTTGTACCGATACTGAAGAAGTCGACTTCTTTAGCGAACTGACGAGCGATGACCGCCGTAGCAGGGATCTCAACCATCATACCGACTTCAATGTCATCCGATACTTCCTGACCTTCCTTCACCAAGTTGGCTTTCTCTTCTTCAAGAAGAGCTTTTGCCTGACGGAACTCGTCCAGCGTAGCAATCATTGGGAACATGATTTTAAGGTTCCCGTGAACGCTCGCACGAAGTAGTGCTCTCAGCTGCACACGGAAAATATCGTCGCGCTCAAGGCAGAGACGGATAGCGCGATAGCCGAGGAACGGGTTCATTTCATGTGGAAGTTCCAAATAGTCCAATTCTTTGTCGCCGCCGATGTCAAGCGTCCGGACAACAACTGGTTTGTCTCCCATTTGCTTCAGAACGGAGGAATACGCATCGTATTGCTCTTCTTCTGTTGGAAGCTGGCTTTTGCCCATGTATAGGAATTCTGTACGATACAGACCGACACCTTCACCGCCGTTGTTCAAAACTCCTTCTACGTCTTCCGGAGTACCGATGTTGGCAACAAGCTCCACGTGCTCCCCTTCAGAAGTGATGGTCGGCTCATCTTTAAGCTTCGCCCATTCCTGTTTCTGCTTCTCGAAATCATCCTGCTTCTGTTTGTACGCTGCAATCTGCTCCTCAGAAGGATCGATGATGACATCTCCGCTGATACCGTCAACGATGATCATCGTATCTTTATCAGCCTGGGAAGTGATGTTCTTCGTACCTACGACCGCAGGGATTTCAAGCGAGCGGGCCATGATAGCGGAGTGGGATGTACGTCCTCCGATGTCTGTAGTAAACCCTTTAACGTACTGTTTGTTTAATTGAGCTGTATCAGAAGGAGTAAGATCATCGGCAACGATGACTACTTCTTCGTTGATCAATGCTGGATCCGGGAAGGTCACACCCAGAAGGTGGGCCATAACACGTTTTGTAACGTCGCGGATATCAGCAGCACGTTCGCGCATGTACTCGTTATCCATGCTTTCAAACATGTTGATAAACATATCCGCCGTTTCAGATAAGGCAAACTCAGCATTTACATTATCACTCTTGATTTTATCTTCTACAGGCTGGATCAACTCCGGATCACTAAGGACCAAAAGGTGAGCAGAAAAGATTTCTGCATGTTCGTCACCAAGTGATTTCTTCGTATGTTCCTTGATTTTCTCCAATTCTGATTTAGAAGTGTTCAAAGCCTCATGCAGGCGTTTTACTTCTTCTTCTGGTTGTTCAATAGCGTTTTTCGTGAACGAAAGGTCTGGAGCTTCCAGACGATATACTTTCGCTATGGCGATGCCGCTGGAAGCTGCAATACCTTGAAGCTGTGTCATGCTGTTATTCCCCCAAGCCTTCATTCTTCATAGTTTTTTCTAAATGATCGATTGCTTCTTGTTCATCGTTGCCTTCTGCAGTAATCTTCACTTCTGCGCCGGCAGGGATGCCAAGGCTCATGATTCCCATGATGGATTTCAGGTTCACGGCCTTCTCTTTGTAATGTAAGTTGATATCAGACTCGTATTTACCAGCGTTCTGAACGAGAACAGTGGCTGGACGAGCGTGTACACCGTCAGCAGATGTAATTTTAAAAGTTTTTTCTACCATGATAATTCCTCCTAAGAATTAGTGTTAATGATGGAAATACCCTAACTTTATCATTTTAAGCTTTTCTTAGGTCTTTTTTCAACAATCCTACAATAATTGCGCCAAGAATCGATCCGGCAATAATTGCCACCAGGTAAAGCAGAATTTGCGTTATTCCGCCTGCCACCAATGGAGCTACAATAATTCCGCCGTGTGGTGCCTGAAGATCGATGCCGAACAACATTGTCAACATTCCGGCGAGGGCACTACCTGCCACCATGGACGGGATAACACGCGCCGGGTCCGCTGCTGCAAACGGAATCGCACCTTCGGTAATGAAGAATGCGCCGAGTGGATAGGCTGCTTTTCCAGTTTCGCGTTCTTCTTTCGTAAATTTATTTTTGAACAGCGTTGTGGCAAGAGCCATAGCCAGTGGTGGAACCATTCCACCTGCCATCGCTGCTGCGATGAACGTGTAGTTTCCAGCCTCAAGAGCTGCGATACCGAACGTGTAAGCCGCTTTGTTTACGGGACCACCCATATCTACAGCCATCATACCGCCGACAATTAACCCGAGAAGGGCAAGGTTGGAACCGCTCATGCTGTCAAGTAAATCAAAGAGCCATGTGTATACACTTGTTAGAGCAGGGTTGATGAGTAACATAATCATTCCTGTAAGGAAAATCGCAAAAAGAGGATATAGAAGAACCGTCTTCAATCCGTCCATAACAGCTGGCAGGCCTTCAAGCATTTTCTTCACAAGGAGTGTCAAATAACCGGCTAGGAAACCGGCGATTAATCCGCCTAAGAAACCAGAACCGTTTCCAGCACCTTCAACTGTTTGAGTAACGGCAATCAAACCACCGATCATACCTGGGGCGAAACCTGGTTTATCAGCAATACTGGATGCGATGAAACCGGCAAGGACAGGAACGAGCAGGAAGAATGCGTTTGCGCCGCCAATGATGTTCAGCATTTCTGCGAAGCGGTTGTATTCGCCGCTGGCCGGATCTGCGGAGTTAATTCCCCAGAAGAAAGAAATAGCGATCAGAATTCCGCCTCCGACAACAAATGGAAGCATGTTGGATACACCGTTCATCAGGTGCTTGTAGAATCCGGAACGTCCTTTAGCATCAGAGCCGCTGTCTTGCTTCTCGCCTCCGCCTTGATAGATCGGTGCGTCTTTATCTACTGCTTTCTGAATAAGTTCTTTCGCTTCGTGGATTGCTTTGGCAACAGGTACTTGAATGACCGGCTTGCCGGCGAATCCTGACATATCCACATTGACATCAGCTGCTACGATGATAGCGTCTGCTTCTTCAATATCTTCTGCTGTCAGACGGTTTTTTACACCGCTGGACCCGTTAGTCTGTACTTTGATCTGGACACCCATGTCTTTAGCTGTTGCTTTCAACTTATCAGCCGCCATGTACGTGTGAGCGATACCTGTTGGGCATGCAGTGACTGCAAGGACTTTACCGGATGCGCCGTCTCCTGTTTCTTCTTCGCCTTCTTCTTCCGCTTCTTTAGCGTTAATAGCAGCGAGAACGTCTTCATCCGTCTCTGCTGCTTCCAGCTTCTCGCGGAAATTCGTGTCCATCAAGAAGGAAGAAAGGCGGGACAGCGTTTCCAGGTGAGCGTTGTTTGCACCTTCAGAAGCCGCAATCATGAAGAACAAGTTTGTCGGCTGTCCGTCCAGTGACTCGTAATCCAATCCTTCTGTGGAACGTCCAAAAGCGATCGCTGGATTTTTTACAGCAGCTGTTTTGGCGTGAGGAATAGCAATTCCGTCACCGATTCCTGTTGTGCTTTGTTCTTCCCGAGCTTCGATGGCCTGTTTGAATGCAGCGCGGTCATTCAATTTTCCTGCGGTATCAAGCTTACCGACAAGTTCATCGATCGCTTCCGGCTTAGAAGCGGCAGACATGTTCAACAAAATGGTGTCTTTTGTCAAAAGATCTGTGATTTTCATATGGTTACACTCCTTATTTAATAGTAGTTAATTTAATTTCTGGCAGTAATTTCTCCACGTCTTCCTGCTGACAAAGGTCATCCTGGAAGGCTGTAGCACTTCCGGAAGCTACGCCGTAGCGGAATGCTTCCTCTTCCGGCTTGCCGTGGTGAAGGGCAGATAGAAAACCGGATACGACAGAATCGCCGGCTCCTACTGAATTCTTCAATACACCTTTCGGAACATTGGCGTAACGAACGCTCTCTTTTCCTACATAAACGGCGCCCTCGCCGCCCATTGATACAATGACGTGCTCCACACCTTTGTCCAAAAGTTTCTTCCCATACTCCGCTGCGAGTTCTTTGGAGTCTATCGTTACATCAAATAACTCTCCAAGTTCATGGTGATTGGGTTTCAGCAGGAATAAAGGAAGGCCGATCAGCTGTTCGAGTGCTTTTCCTGAAGTATCGGCTACTACTTTCGTTCCGTTCTCTGCGCAGATACCTACAACGGTTACGTAGAAATCAGATGGCAGGGAGGAAGGGACACTTCCTGCAAGCACAAGCGTATCGTTCTCATCCATACTGCGGATTTGTGTAAGGAGGGTTTCCTGTAATATTTCTGAGATTTCAGGTCCTGGACCGTTAATTTCAGACTCACCCTGGCTCTTCAACTTAACATTGACACGCGTGTTCTGCTTCGTGTCGATGAAGTCGTGGGATACATTTTCCGCTTCAAGAGCTTCTTTTACAAACGCTCCCGTGAACCCGCCGAGGAACCCGAGTGCTTTTGTTTCGACACCGAGTCTGCCCATGACGCGGGACACGTTGATTCCTTTTCCGCCCGGGTAGTAGAAGGTCCGTTCTGCGCGGTTCAATTCACCGGCTTCGAATCCATCTACATGCATAATGTAATCAATGGAAGGATTCAATGTACAAGTATAAATCATGTAGTCACAACCTTTATGTTCGTTTTGCTTTGATATTCTTTCAAGTCTTCTCCATCATAGTCTGTCACAATTTCAGCATCCGATAGATCGGAAATCTTAGTGAAGCTGACTTCCCCGAATTTCGAGTGATCAATCAATACATAACGCTTCCGCGAAAAACGGATCGTCGTTTGTTTGATAACAGCTTCTTCAGGATCCGGTGTCGTAAAACCGTCCTCCAGGGTGACGCCGTTCGCTCCCATGAAACAGATATCAAAGCGATACTGCTTCAAGTTATCCAAAGCGCCGGCTCCTATGACTGCGCCGGTCCGGTGTTTGACCCTTCCACCTAAGACGTATGTCGCTATCTGATGGTCATTGAGGGCATCCAGATGGGATAGACCGTTCGTTACAACAGTGATGTCGTTTTGCTTAAGGTACGGAATCATTTCGAATGTTGTGGAACCCGCATCAAGAAATATGCAATCGCCGTCCTGTACAAGGGATGCGGCAAATTTTGCTATGTGAGTTTTTTCTTTGTGAAACTTGGTAGCTTTCTCGCGCATCGTCGGTTCCGTATTCGCAGAGCTCTTCAGGGAGGCACCGCCGTGGACGCGTCTCAGCAACCCTTCCTTTTCCAAATGATCTAAGTCACGACGGATCGTTGATTCAGAAGCACCCGTAGCATCGACCAGTTGTTGTATCTTAGCTGTGTGATTGTTTTTGACTGCTTTCAGGATGAGTTGGTGACGATCTGGCGTGAGCATGCACGATCCTCCTCTCCGATGATTCCTACAACCATAATAAAGTAAGCACTTACATAAAGCAACCAAAAATAATCAAAAACAATCAATAACTTTCAACATTATACACGAAATTCGTCAAAATACGCGAAAAACCTACAAAAAATTTTAGAGTGGAATGGATAATTATCTTGCTGGAACAAGGTGTTTATGCTACATTTAAACTAGTTATTTGTACGTCTTCCGGGAGGTGTTGGATATTATGGAAACACTTGCGATTACTTTATTGACGATTGATACGGTTATTTTGATCATTCTGGTTCTTCTGCAGTCAGGAAAGAGTGCCGGGCTGTCCGGAGCTATTTCCGGCGGAGCGGAACAGCTGTTCGGTAAGCAAAAAGCAAGAGGGATTGATGCAGTCCTTCACAGAGCAACTATCGTGACAGGAGTTCTGTTCTTCGTTTTCGCTTTCTTGGCGACATATATTCTCGGGTAAAACAAAATGATGCACATAAGACCGCGCCTATTTTAAGCGCGGTTTTTCTATTTATTCCCCTGCTTCCATGATCTGCATGCATGGAAAGGAAATGCCACTTCTTCTTGCATTTGATAAAATAGAAACGATTGTGTAAGAGAATGAAATTGCGTAATTAGGACAATGATGAAGGTAAGGAGAGAATGACATATGAAAATCAAACAACCTCAGCCATTTACGTTTGAAGGAGGAGAACGTGCGGTATTATTACTACATGGATTCACGGGGCATTCTGCCGATGTGAGAATGCTGGGACGATTCCTTCAAAAGAACGGATATACGGCTCATGCGCCCATTTACAGAGGGCACGGCCGTGAACTGGAAGCTTTGATCGATGCAAGACCGGAGGATTGGTGGAAGGATGTACAGGATTCCTTAAACCATCTAAGGGATTCCGGTTACGAGAAGATTGCAGTCGCTGGTCTTTCCCTAGGCGGTGTGCTCGGATTGAAAACCGCTTATTCCGAACCGATTAAAGGTCTTGTTACGATGTGTGCACCGATGTTCTTCGATAACGAAAAACAGCTCACACAAGGATTTGAATTCAAAGCAAGACAGTACAAACAACTGGAAGGCAAAGATAAAGAAACGATTGATAAAGAGGTAGCTGAGCTGCTCGATGAATCGTCTGAAATGTTCAAACAACTTGGCGCTTTTATCACAAGCGTACACGATGAAGTCGACCAAATCTACACACCGACTTTCGTTGTCCAGGCTGCACAGGATGACATGATCAACACAGATAGTGCTGACTACATCTATGAGCAGGTGGAAGCAGATCAAAAAGATATTAAATGGTACAAAAACTCCGGGCATGTCATTACGATGGATAAGGAAAAGGAACAGCTTCACGAAGATATACTTGAATTCCTTGAATCATTGGATTGGTCATAAACACCGGAGTCTTGTCCTTCATTTAAAAGGAGGTAAGACAAATTGAGTTCAGAATTAAAGCAGAAGATATTAGATTTATTCCAGGAGCATATTTCCAAACCATTATCCGTCGAAGAATTGCAGGATGCATTGGAACTTGATGGGGCTGATTCATTTAAGGAATTAATGAAGACGCTGAACAGTCTTGAAGAGGAAGGGGAGCTCGTTCGTACTAGGAAAAACCGCTTCGGTCTACCGGAGAAGATGAATTTGATCCGTGGACGAATCCAAATGCATGCCAAAGGTTTCGCATTCCTCATTCCTGATGAGGAAGACAAAGATGATGTGTACATCCATCATTCCGATTTGAATTCTTCCATGAACAATGACAAAGTACTTGTTCGAATTGAGAAGCGGAAGGAAGATGGAACAAGGCCGGAAGGTGCGGTTATCAGAATTCTTGAAAGAGCGACAACCCGCGTGGTGGGGACCTATGAATCCAGCCGCAATTTCGGTTTTGTCATTGCGGATGATAAACGTATCCCTAATGATATTTTCATTCCGAAGGGACAGACGAATGGTGCGGTGGACGGCCATAAAGTCATCGTCAATATCACCAAATTCCCTGAAGGGCGTATGAGTGCGGAAGGTGAAATTGTTGAAATACTTGGTCACAAAAATGACCCGGGTATCGATATCATTTCCATTATATATAAGCACGGAATTAAGGTGGACTTTCCGGAAGAAGTGCTGCAGCAGGCAGCGGATACACCGGAGACAATCAGTGAAGATGAAATTAAGAACCGTCGGGATCTTCGTGATGAAACGATCGTTACGATTGACGGGGCGGATGCGAAGGACTTGGATGACGCGGTTACAGTGAAGAAACTGGATAACGGCCATTTCAAACTCGGTGTTCATATCGCAGATGTTTCCTATTATGTCAAAGACGGATCTCCTATTGATAAAGAAGCGAGGGAACGCGCGACCAGTGTGTATTTGGTGGATCGGGTTATTCCTATGATTCCTCACCGGTTATCGAATGGAATCTGCTCTCTGAATCCTCAGGTGGACAGGTTGACGTTGTCCTGCGAGATGGAAATCGACAGCAGCGGTGAAGTAGTCCAACATGAAATTTTCCAAAGTGTGATCAAGACAAATGAACGAATGACATATAAAGATGTAAACAGCATTCTTGAAGATGAGGATGAGGAACTCATTAAGAAATATGAGAGCCTTGTACCGATGTTCCGGGAAATGGAAAGACTGGCCAGCACGCTGCGCGGAAAACGCATGGGACGCGGAGCTATCGATTTCGATTTCAAAGAAGCCGGCGTCGTTGTGGACGAAGAAGGAAAAGCAGTCGATGTCAAGCTTCGGGAACGGTCGGTGGCAGAGCGTTTGATTGAAGAATTCATGCTTGCAGCCAACGAAACCGTTGCGGAGCACTTCCACTGGATGGAGGTCCCTTTCATTCACCGGATTCACCAGGACCCGGATGAAGAGAAACTGCAAAAGTTCTTTGAATTTGTAGCAAACCTGGGCTATGTCGTGAAAGGCTCTGCCGAGAGTGTTCACCCGCAGGCGCTGCAGAAAGTGTTGGAAGAAGTCAAAGGGACGCAGGAAGACATGATCATATCAAAACTGATGCTCAGATCCATGCAGCAGGCTAAGTATGATCCGCAGAGCCTTGGACACTTCGGTCTTGCAACGGATTTCTATACGCACTTTACATCTCCGATCCGCCGTTACCCGGACTTAATTGTGCATCGCCTGATCCGCACTTACCTTGTAGAAGATAAGCTGGATTATAAGACGCGTAAGCATTGGAAAGATCAAATGCCGGAGATCGCCCGCCATTCGTCCGAAATGGAACGGGCGGCAGTTGATGCCGAACGGGAAACAGATGATTTGAAAAAAGCGGAATTCATGCAGGATAAAATCGGGGAAGAGTTTGAAGGTGTCATCAGTTCCATCACCAGTTTCGGTATGTTCGTTGAATTACCGAATACAGTGGAGGGCCTTGTTCATGTTAGTACTTTAACAGATGATTACTATTCCTTCCACGAAAACCAGTTCGCTATGATTGGAGAAAGGACCGGGAACGTCTTCCGTATTGGAGATGAAGTCACCATCCGTGTGACGAATGTAAATCTTGATGAACGGGTTGTGGATTTCGAAATTGACGGTATGAAGCCCCGTAAACAGCGTCCCCGTCCGGAGCGTCCGAAGCAGATTAAATCCAAAGGACCGGAACGGAAGAAAGATAAGAAGAAAAACAAGCAAAAAGGAAACAAACCATTTTATAGAAATAAAGGCGTTCCTAAAAAAGGAAGCAAGAAAAAGAAAAAATAACAAAAAAGCCGTCCATTGCGGACGGCTTTTTTGTTTAGGCACTGAGTTTGTTCTGTACGTTCTCGATGTCTTTTTCGTTGAGGTGACGGGAAGAGGTTTTTAGGTCTACATCGACATAGCGCGCCCATTGAGGCAGCTCCTGCTCGTCGATCAAATGATTGTTCAAAACCTCGCCGTTGTGTTCTGCGCAGATTTGGTAGGAAACGAACAGTCTGCCCTGCATCAGTTCACGATCGTGAGAAACGGAAACGATCGTCCAGCGGTCTTTTTCTACCTGCTCCCAGTCGTCTGCGAGAGCGTCTGTCGTGGAGAGTTGATAGATAGCCGGTTCATTGTGATCGAAGAAGCTTATCGTTCCTTGTTCGTCCTTCGTTATATATCCAGCACTTGTCCATGAAGTACGTCGTAATGCATTACCTTCGTCCAACAGCTGTACGGCTTGAATAAAGTTCATTTTATCATTTATCCTTTCTGGAGAAGAAGTTTCACCATCAGGATTTTAAAGACTAAACCCACTCGTGTCAATACTTACAGGTTGATTTCATTAAAAAGTCAAGATGGTTCCGCTTCCATTGTCCGTACAGGATCCAAGGGTCCTGAAATTCAAAGGCAGTCGTGTTTGGGATGGTTTGGAAGCCTGCTTCGGTAAAGTCAAACCAGCACCCATCATTTTCGCTGTTCTTCTTCCAGTACTCCAGCACGGTTTCATAAAAACCGGGTTGATGAAAAGCATCATCCCAACTGTATTTCACATGGGCATATGCTTCACCTTTTACATCATTTCTAATGATCATAAAACGATCCTCTGCTTTGTTTATGTAGAAAGAGGAAGCTTTCATGTAAGCATCTGTAAAGAATACCTCGTCGTAGGGAAGGGGATAGTAGCATTCATAAGGGAAAACCTTTGAAGCGTACTGCATCAGAAGGCTGCGTTTATGAGAGGGATCGGTGACTTCCTCCCAGACAGGCCCTGGTGTGTGCCCTTTCAAGTGCTCTGGTTTCTTAAGAATGACGGCATGAGTAACCGATTCACCGTGAAAACCGAGTTTGGAAAATACTCTTCTCGCTGCTTTGTTGTTTATTTGTGTGTGCCCTCCGAACCAACGGATATTCTCATTTATTTGAAAATCTTCAATAACGCGGGAAAGCAGGTTGGTGGAGCAGCCCTTTCCTTGGTGCCGTCGGTCACTCCGCAGCCGCCCCAGCATCGCATAACGTCCCTTGCCATATAGACTGATGCCGCAGATGGAAAGGAGGGCATCGTCTTCAAACATCCCGTACAAGTACTCGCTATCCGATTCCACTAAACGTGGAAAGATACGCAGCACGTAATCATCTTCTATTCCTGTATCCATTCGCTTAAAGACATCATAGTCGTTTCGTGTTAAGCGCCTTATATCAGCCATCGCTTGTTCTCCTTTTCTATATATACATCCATCTTCTCATATGCCGTTTAAAGAAGTCTATTCTAATAAATCAGATAATTGCGACGTTCGTTTGGAATTGGAAACAACGGGTACATTTGGTACAATAGAAGGTACGCGAAAGAGGAGGAAAGCTTATGCCTAAGGGAAACGGAAAGACATTAGCACAAAATAAAAAAGCACGTCATGATTACCATATAGAAGAGACGTTTGAAGCGGGCATTGTCCTTCAGGGCACGGAGATCAAGTCGATCCGTAATGGACGCCTAAATTTGAAAGACAGCTTCGCCCGGATTAATAAAGGGGAAGTGTTTCTCCATAACATGCATATTTCGCCTTATGAACAGGGGAACATCTTCAATCACGACCCGACTCGGGCGCGTAAACTGCTTCTGCACCGAAAAGAAATCAACCAGCTTATTGGTCAGACCCAGCAGAAAGGGTATTCGGTCGTACCGCTCAAAGTCTATATAAAAAACGGGGTAGCGAAGGTTTTAATTGGACTCGGTAAAGGGAAGAAGAAATATGACAAACGGGAAGACTTGAAGCAGAAACAGCAGAAGCGGGAAATTGACCGCGCCATGAAAGACAGCCTGCGGTAGCTCCGGGTTGAAAAAATAAATGTTTCTGTTATAATAATATTTGTCGTCAATATGACATTGGATACAGCTTGACTGTACTCCCTTTTAATCCTAACGGGGACGTTACGGATTCGACGGGGATAGGTCGAGCTCGGGTCGCGAGTCGAGCGACGTCTCGTAAACCGTCATTTGCCTATAATAACTGGCGAATCTAAACAAAACCTAGCTGTAGCTGCGTAAGTAGTCTATAGCTGATCCTTCCCGGCATCGCCCATGTGCTGGATGAAGGGTCTCAAACTGAAGTGGGCTACGCGTTTCTCCACCGCCTGAGGAGAGACGAAGAGACTAATCAGGCTAGCTCCTCGGAAGCCTGTTGATAGGCCGAAGAGGTAGTGAATGATAATATATCAACTACGCCCGTAGAAGCCCGAGTGCCGATATCTCCGGACGTGGGTTCGACTCCCACCGTCTCCACCAATACATACTATTGGTGGTTTTTTTATGCTTAAAAAACAGAAAGCTGCCCCTGAAGGAGCAGCTTTTTTTATTCTCTTGTCACAGGCAGCGTCATGCAGCGTATTCCACCACCGCCTTTTTCCAGTTCATCAACATCAATTTCAATCAGCCGCTTCTTTCGGAAGACATCTTCTTTAAGAATTTTTTTGTTGGCTTTCGTACTGATCAGGATGGTTTCCGGATCCAAATTAAGAAAGTTAATATCTGCGACAGTATGCTTTACATCATCGGTCCACACGGGGGAATAACCGTGACGCTCAAGGAAGGGGCCTGTCATCATATACGAAGCACCATCCTCCTTCCATACTTCCACAGGAAAGAAACGCATGTAGCTTTTGCAGAGGATGGAAGTCGCACCTATGATGGCGCAGTTCATATCCAAGTGCATTTCCGCTCCTTGTCGGGGCAGATCAATGATACCGACTTCTGAGAATCCGCTTGCAAGCAGTCGATCTTTCAAAAGTCGTGCGCTCTCGTGACTGGAGCGTAATCCTACATTGATAAAGACGGCATCTCTGCTGAGAAGGAGAACATCTCCAAATTCGAGCGCGTGCAGAGGATCGTTCCAGTCAACAGAATATTGGTCAGGACTTGTCCATTTCTCAAAAAGAGGATGCGCAAGCCGGTATTCCGGCCGTCTTAGAGAGGTGCCAGCTTCACCAGGGATGAATATCGATCCGAAACTGCAGGCAAGATCTCTTGTGAAATAACGGTTGATTAATTGTTTATGGGTGTTTTGGTCCTCTTTAGACAAGTAATTGCAGTAGTTGATCACTTCCACACCCTCTGTCTTCATCGCATCCACCATGCCTTCGAAAGAGGCCCTAGCTTTGTCGGATTGGACGGGCTTTTCCCACTGCACATAATCCGCAGTTTTCTGATCGGGAATATCGAGACAGGATGGTGTACAGACGATGACAGTCTTCAAACGATCAAATTCATTCCAGCAGTTCGGATTCAGCATAACACGTTCCCCCTGGTCATTTTTAAATTTAGTTTGTCCCTACGTGCTTTATCCATTCGTTTACATAAACTTCTCATTTCCCCTAAGACTAAGAAATAAAAAGGGGGATAAAACCGTGGATGGAAAGCTGACTTGGTGGCAGATGTCCTTCATAGGCGTGGGCTGTATTATCGGAACAGGATTTTTCTTAGGGTCAAGCATAGCGATAGAACTGGCCGGGCCGTCGGTCCTTATTTGTTATCTGGCAGCCGGAATCGGTACCTATATCGTTTTTCACGCCCTTGCTTCTATGACGGCACACCATCCAGAGAAAGGGTCCTTCCGTACGTATGCGAAACAGGCATTTGGAACGTGGGCGGGATTTGGGAACGGTTGGCTGTACTGGTGCTCCGAAATGCTTATTATGGGGAGTCAATTAACTGCCTTAGCAATATTCGCCAGGTTCTGGTTCCCGCATGTGCCTCTTTGGTTGTGTGCGGCCTGTTTCGCGGTGCTTGGTCTGAGTGTGTTGTGGATCGGTACACAATTAATTGAGAAACTTGAGAATATATGCGGGCTGATTAAATTGGCAGCACTCGTCATGTTTCTTATCTTAGCGATTGTCGCTCTCTTCGGGGGCTTTGAGGAATCCGCCGGACAAACCCTTTCCTCTCCGCTGGAAGAATTTTTCACGCAGGGGTTCAACGGGATATGGGCAGCTCTGATCTTTTGTTTTTATGCCTTTGGTGGAATAGAAGTGATGGGGCTGATGGCAAAGGAATTAAAAGATCCCAAGGACGCATTAAGGTCGGGTAAGTGGATGCTTCTTGCGTTGACGGTCCTCTATATTCTGGGGTTCTGGCTTGTTATGGAGATTGTTTCGTGGGCAGCGATATCGCCCGATGAGAGTCCTTTTCTTTCGGCCTTGAAGACGTTCTCCCTTCCGTTGGTCCCTGATATCTTCAACGGTCTTTTGATTGTTGCCGGATTTTCGACGATGGTCGCCTCGCTGTATGCTGTCACTACGATGTTAATGACTTTGAGTGAGGAGGGGGATGCTCCGGCTCGGTTTAAGGAAGAGAAATCGGGAAGGGTTTCCGGAGCAGCATTCTTGCTTACTGTGATCGTGGTCGCCGCTTCGGTTATTCTCGCCGTCTGGCTGCCTGAGACGATCTTCGAGTATATCACCACGGCTGCGGGACTGCTCCTTCTTTATAACTGGGCATTCATCCTCCTCTCTTATTATAAATTAATGGCTCGGGCATGGTTTGCCAAGATCAGGGTTACAACCGGTCTCCTGCTTCTATTGTCAGCGGTGACAGGTACACTTCTTGAAAAGATTGCAAGAACCGGCTTTTATGTAAGTCTGCTGTTTCTCATTGTGATCGCAATTGCCACCTATATAAAGCAAAAACAGTCTCCGATCATGAAGTCATGATCGGAGACTGTTCCATTTCTGTTTCATTGCCATAAACGGGCACTTAGAAGGCGAGGTATTCTCTTCTGCCAGGAAATATTGTTTCCATTCGTGGTTATTCTCTTCTCCGTACCACTTAAGGGAAGGGTGGATAGGGAGGTCATCATAAATAGAAAGACGTTTCCTGATAACATTCTGCAGTTTTCTCCCTAGCGGAGTGGAAGCGTTTATTTTTTCAAATACAAAGCGGGGCTGGAAGGCGAGAAGCAGATAAGGAAAGTGTCTGCTCTTCCTTCGTTCGTGAGCGGGAGTCGCGCAGAAAGCGAAGTAAGGCTCTCCGTCGTAACAGAATTCCCAGGCAGGATCTGATGGATCAAGTGGGATATGTTCGGGCCATTCTCTTTCGTCCGCAGCGTGACATTCATTTAGAAGGTTCCAGAACAACGACTCATAATCTTTGATTTGATAAGAATGGAGGCAAGGCTCACACAAAACGACAAGAGAAGCGTAATCACCCGTTTCTCTTGAAATTGTTCCGTATTGCTTTAAAATTTGTCCAAGTGTTTCCGGCGCAGCGGATCCGCTTGGATCGGATAAAAATGCGAACCGCAGCATATCCGCTTTGAATCCTTGGATACCGGGAACACATGGATAGGGGCTCTCTCTGGAGAGCATCATTTCGGAAAAGCTTGTGAAGGCTTTAGACTGCCAAGTGGTTCGTTCCGGAGCATTCTCCAGTTCTGTTTTTCTGTAAAGCATAAACAAGCGCGCTCCTTCCTGGGGATACATACCTATCGTATGGAAGGAGGAGAATGCGGGTGTTTGTCTATCCAAAAATCATTCGGTATGCTTGAAAGCCAAAATACACTCCGAAGCCCATCAGCATGATTCCGGACGTAATGGATACGCCGCGAAGCAGTCGTCCGGTGAGTAGACGGCGTGCGCCGGATGCGGCGAGTGCCATCAGGATGTCCCATAACATGATGCCGAGAAATATGCCGCCGCTGTATAGAAGTATCTCTGCGTCATCATATCTGGACGAAACCTCGGCGAGAATGGAACCGTAAATCCCCATCCAAAACAGAATGTTCAAAGGATTTGTCAGGGCCATAAGGAAGCCTGTCCGAAACGATTTCCTTTTCGAGCTGCCGGATATGTGCTCCTCTTCGTTCCACCCTCCGGAGGAGTGGATACTTTCCACTCCCGTATAGAGAAGAACGAAAGCCCCGAACGACCAGAGGAAGCTCTTAACAAGAGGGAAATCGACATACTGGGCCAGTCCAAGATAAATAAGCAGCATAAACAGGGCATCTGCTGCCATCGCTCCGATTCCGACAAGCCATGCATGGAGAAAACCGTAACGAACTCCTTTGTCCAACTGGGCGGCGTTAATAGGACCGAGGGGAGCGGATAGGGAGATGCCGAGTAGTATGTAACTGAAAAACATCCAATTCCTCCTTTATGGGAGCGGTTGTTTCTATTATACGATGCTTCTTTTCAACATATGAAAGAGGAAAGAGGCCCGGGCAGCCGGATCTCTTTCCTGTAGATCAGTGCATTTGGTTTTGGGACTGCACCGTCGTATAGCTTTGCAGCATTTGATTCATGTCCTGCTGCTGCAGCTGCGGCACTTGGTAATAGCCATGTTTGTTCTGATAAAGAAAAATCTCATAGCTCATTTCGATGAAGTTGGGAACGCTGTCTGCGATGACACGACGAAGAACGGGGTTTGTCATCTCAAGCGCGGTCATAGAAAGGAGTGTTGCAAGTCCTTTCGTTTGGCCGAGCATATAGGCGGAAAGACCATTCTCCGAAAGATCATTGACAGACTGATTCGGCTTTTTCGGTTGCCCAGGCTTGATACCATAGACGACTTCATTACTCTGCTGCATTTTATACTGCTGTGTGTCTACAGATGGATCCTGTCCGCTGCGGAAGCTTTCCACAATGGTATTATAGAGCTGAGTGACGAACATTTCCTGACGCTTTAAAATATCCTTCAACTCTTGATCCTTTATATGCTGGTCGTACATTTGATACTGGTCGAGCATCGTTATGATTCCAGCAATGACTTCATGAGCGTCAAACAGCTCATGCCCTCCGTGGGCCTGGCTCGTATGGTTCGTCGGCATTTGCGCCTGTTGTTGGGCTTGGTTTTGAGTTACGTTCATGGATACATCCTCCTTAAGATCTTGGTACATCTTATGGATTCCCAAGCTGGCTGTATTCATGAATAGTAAATGATGCATAGTATTTTGGAAGCGATTTCAGCGCATGTATGGACAAGCTGTCTGAAAATGGTATACAATTATAAATAAGTGATTACATAAAAGGGAGTAAATGCAATGAAACCGTTGATGAAGAGAATATTCGTTGTTCTTATATCCGTTATGACATTGGGGATGTATGTCCCTCCCATTCATATAGATGCAGATGCTGCAGAGAAGAAACATATCGCAGGGGAAGGGTCCATTAAAGAACAGAGCGGCCTTCTTTCCGAAGAAGAACTTGATTTAGACGCACCGCCGTTCGAAGCGCAGACATCAGAGCAGCGTATTCAACAATTAACGGAGTCTGCGAAATCACAGACGGTGATCAAGATGGGACCAAGAATTATTGAAAAAGTGGACGCTGATATGACTTCGGAGATTCTTCCGAAAATTGAAGAGGTCGTCACAGATCTTTTGGTGAACGCCGGGGATGAAGAAGTACCATATTTGGAGATAACAGAAGAGCCGACAGCAGGTTATGGAGAGAAGATATTTAATGTATATAACCAACGGACAAAAGAAGAAATAGCCAGATTCCATGTCCGCAGAGATAAACGGCCGGGCGAAGGGTACTGGTTCAATTTCCATTACCATTTGAAAGATGATCAATTTGTTAAGCACCATCAAATCGGTGAGGTATACTGGGAGAAGAATACTCCCCCGAAATGGATGTCCTAAGTATTTTATTTCTTACCTGAGTGAAGTATGAGGCGTGATAAAGAAGGAGGCCGTAACAGGGCCTCCTTTTTTAGTTCTGTTCCTTTATAAAATCCGTTTGCGTCCAACACCTGTTCATTTGAATTCCGTGGCCCTCTGCGTACTCATCACCCCAGCGGCACATCGCGTACAAAGCAGGCTGCAGACCGCGGCCGAGATCTGTCGTTGTATATTCTACCCGCGGGGGTACCTCATCATAAACAGTGCGTTCCACCAAGCCGTGTTCTTCCAATTCCCTTAATTGCTGTGCCAGCATCTTACGTGTGATTCCCGGCACGGATCGCTGCAGTTCGTTGAAACGCTTCGTACCCTCGTTCAAGTTCCATAACAGAAGCACCTTCCATTTCCCTCCAATGATATCGATGACGAGATCGATGGCGCATGTATATTCCGGTTGTAATTTCTTCATATTCATTCCTCCAAATAAACCGCCTATGTTACTGTCTGGTAACTACGTTACGGAAAAGTGCCTTCTTGTCCGCAGACCGGCATCTGTTTTAGTATAGAGGATGAAAGTGTGAATGTTAAATAAAGGAGTGTCATCATGAAAGCATTGGTTCTTAAGAATAAAAATAAATGGCGTGAGATGCAGATAGAAGAAGTGATTACCCCGGATCCTGGCAATGGAGAAGTACTGGTGGAGGTACAGGCGGTAGGACTGAATCCAGTGGACTATAAAACAGGTACGAACGGCAACCCGGCATGGAGTTATCCTCATATTCTCGGGTTGGACGTTGCGGGTACGATTGCCGGGGTCGGAGAGGATGTACAAGGATGGAAAGTTGGAGACCCGGTCGTCTATCACGGGGATCTGCGCACGAGCGGAGGATACTCGGAATTTGATGTAGCAGATGCGGATATTCTGTCCCGCATTCCGTCGGGAGTGTCTTTTGCTGAAGCGGCTGCTCTTCCTACCGCTGGATATACGGCTTACCAGGCTGTCCATCGGAAGCTTCCTTTAGATCGTGTGAATTCTCTCTTGATTCACGCCGGGGCTGGAGGAGTAGGTGGATTCGCTGTTCAACTGGCCAAAATGGCAGGCAAGACCGTTTATACGACAGCATCGGAACACAACCATGAATATGTCCGTTCTTTAGGGGCTGATGGAGTCATTGATTATCGTCAGGAAGATGTTCATACCAAGATTATGGAATGGACAGAGGGACGAGGGGTGGATGCGGTTATTGATACGGTCAGCCGGGATAATGCAACGGCCTCTCTTGATTCCATTGCCTATATGGGGCATATCGTTTATATAGCGGGTGCACCTGATTTCACAAAGGTTAAGCCGTTCACCAGTGTCGTTTCTTATCATGAAGTGGCATTGGCTGCCAATCATAAAGCTGGTCGGGAAGCAAGAAAAGATCTCGGTATGATGGGAGATGCTATGCTCCGATTCGTTGCCGATAAGAAACTCTCTCCAATGCTGAAGGATACTGTTGCCATGGAAGAAGTTCCGGCTGCACTGGAAAGGCTGTCTGAGAGACACGTTAATGGAAAACTTGTAGCGGTGTGGAAATAATAGAAAAAAGGCTGTGCAGCTGCACAGCCTTCTTTTTTTATTCTTTATCTTCTCCGATAATCCGTACTTCCCTTTCCAATTCCACGCCGAACTTCTGCTTCACTGTTTTCTGTACGTGCTCGATGAGGGAGATATAATCGGAGGTGGATGCATTATCTTTATTGACGATAAAACCGGCATGTTTCTTGGAAACTTCCGCTCCACCGATGTTCGTACCTTGAAGGTCGCTGTCCTGAATCAGCTTTCCTGCGAAATATCCAGGCGGACGTTTGAATACACTTCCGCACGAAGGGTATTCCAACGGCTGCTTCGATTCACGCTTGTAAGTCAGGTCGTCCATGACTTCTTTGATTTCTTCGTAGGACGCAGGTTTTAAGTGGAACGTCGCTTCTACTACGATGTCCCCGTTTGCAGCAATATTGCTGGTCCTGTAATCAAGGTCCAGCTCGGAAGCGAGTCGTTTCACGAGGTTTCCTTCTTTGTCAACAACGTAGGCGTAGTCAAGCACATCCTTGACCTCCCCGCCATAGGCTCCTGCATTCATATACAAGGCTCCTCCGACGGTACCTGGAATGCCGCAGGCGAATTCTAAACCGGACAATTTCTCCTCCAAAGCGAAGCGGGAGGCATCAATGATTCGTGCTCCACTCTGTGCGACAAGAACGCCGCCTTCAGAAGAAATGTTGTCCAGATGCTTCAAGTTGATTACAATGCCGCGAATGCCGCCGTCTTTAATAATTAAATTAGATCCATTACCCAGGAGTGTCAGGGGAATATCCTCCTCGTTGGACAACCGGACGACGTGCTGCACTTCCTCGAAAGTCGTCGGAGTGATAAAGAAGTCCGCCTTCCCTCCAAGCTTCGTATATAGATGATCTTTGAGCATCTCGTCGACTTTTACATTGTCTTCTTTCACGAGATCCAAAAGTTTATGGTACAGCTTTTCCTTTTTATTCATAAAAAAACACCATTCCTATTTGAGATGTATTCCTTCCAAACCATTCGTTCCAAAGCGCACTTATTCTCCTACCAGTTTATGAAGGGCGATAAGGAAACGTTCAATAAGCGATATAATCACGATATTTATTCTAACATAAATGACCGTAGTAGTTGGGTAGGAATTTGTTTGGGCGTATTTGGCACGAATAGGCGTGTGCACACAAGGCAATCTATGTCTGTAAGGGAGGTGTGTAAGATGGCCCTTGATGTCAGATGCGAAGTACGCAACTGTGTACACAACCGGGACGGCAAAGCCTGTGGTGCAGATGAAATTTTTGTCGTCAGCCACTCTGGAAAGAAAGCCAGTGACAGCAAAGAAACAGATTGTAAGACGTTCGAACCTGCGAGTTTGTAATGTTGAGAAGGCCTGCTTTTGACAGCAGGCTTTTTTTTCATTTTTTTCGGAAGAAGAAAGCGCTTAACCAATGCTGAAAGTTCCTTATTTTCTGAAAAGTCATTGCCATTTCATGCTCTTGTTAGTATCATCATGGTAAGTTGTTTTCATAAGAAAAATCGACAAGAAATTCATAAGCCAGGATGGAAAGGGTGTCAGCATTGGAGAAGACAAAAAAAGATTTACGGATAAAGAGTAAAGTCATCAGTGAAGGTGTAAACAGAGTTCCAAACCGCTCGATGCTGCGTGCAGTCGGATTTACAGACGAAGATTTCAAAAAGCCGATGATCGGTATTGCCAGTACTTGGAGTGAAGTGACTCCGTGTAACGTACATATAGATAAATTGGCACGGGAAGCCAAGGACGGGGCGCGCGATAACGGAGGCGCACCGATGATATTCAATACGATTACCGTTGCAGATGGTATTGCTATGGGACATGAGGGAATGTTCTACTCCCTTCCAAGTCGTGAAGTGATCGCAGATTCCATTGAAACCGTAACGAATGCCGAGCGTCTAGACGGTATCGTTGCCATAGGCGGTTGTGACAAGACGACTCCGGGGTGTCTTATTTCCATTGGTAGAATGAATATTCCTTCCGTCTATGTATACGGAGGAACCATACAGCCGGGTAAATTGAATGGTGAAGACATCGATATCGTCTCCTCTTTCGAAGCAGTCGGCCAATATCACGAAGGAACAATCGGAGAGGAAGAGCTGCACAAAGTAGAGTGTCATGCCTGTCCAGGCGCCGGTGCATGTGGAGGTATGTACACAGCTAATACTATGGCTTCAGCCGTGGAAGCTCTTGGAATGAGTATTCCAGGTTCTTCTTCTACGCCTGCAGTGAATGACTATAAAGAATCAGAATGTAAACAGGCTGGAGAATTGGTCATTGAACTGTTGGAGAAAGATATCTATCCTCGAGACATTATGACAAAAGAAGCGTTTGAGAACGCTATTACCGTCGTTATGGCTCTTGGGGGATCCACCAATGCGTTTCTTCACCTGCTGGCCATTGCCCATTCAGCCGGTGTCGACTTGACGCTGGATGACTTTGAGCGGGTCAGACAGGAAGTTCCTCACATTGCTGATATGAAGCCGAGCGGTAAATACGTCATGCAGGACCTTTACGAGGCGGGTGGCGTACCTGCAGTTATGAAGCTTCTTCTTGAAGAAGGGCTGCTTCATGGGGATTGTCTGACAGTAACAGGTAAAACGGTGGCAGAGAACCTTGCGGAGGTTCCTTCTTTGAAAGAAGGCCAGCAGGTCATCGTACCGTTTGATAAACCGATTAAACCTAAAGGCCCATTGGTTGTCATGAAGGGGAATCTGGCACCGGAAGGCGCTGTTGCAAAAATGTCCGGTCAGAAGATCAGCCGCTTTGAAGGGCCTGCCCGTGTCTTTGACGGAGAGGACGCAACGACAGAAGCTATCGTTAATGATGAAGTAAAAGCCGGAGATGTGATCGTAATTCGCAATGTAGGACCAAAGGGCGGACCTGGAATGCCGGAAATGCTGTCTATTACAGCGATGATTGTCGGGAAAGGTTTAAATGGGAAAGTCGCTTTAATGACAGATGGACGCTTTTCCGGAGGATCCCACGGGTTCGTCATCGGACACGTGGCTCCGGAAGCATATGTAGGTGGCCCGATCGGTCTTCTGCAGGACGGTGACATCATCACCATTGACAGTGACACGCAGCAGATCAATGTCGATCTCAGCGAAGAAGAGTTCGAACGTCGCAGACAGGGGTGGATGAAACCGGAGCCCAAGCATACATCCGGGGTTCTTGCCAAGTACGCCCGTCTCGTCTCTTCTTCTGCAAAAGGTGCGGTAACAGATTTAGATTTGGAATAAACCTAGACAAGGGATCGTTGTTCAGACGATCCCTTATTTTATTTACAGAGAGGAGCAGTCCAATTGAAGGTATTACTAATTAGACACGGTGTTACCTCATGGAATAAAGAAAAGAGGGCACAAGGGTCGGCGGATATCCCATTGGATGAAGAAGGGAAAGCCCAGGCACGGATGCTTGCCGCCCGACTCAAAGGGGAGAAATGGGATGTTCTATGTGCCAGTCCGTTATTACGGGCAGTGGAAACTGCCGAAATTATTCAGGACAGCGTCGGTGCCCCCGTTTTTTATACCGATGAAAGGCTTAAAGAAGTGGACGGCGGTCAAATCGAAGGAACGACGGAAGAAGAGCGGGTGGCCCGCTGGGGGAAAGAATGGCGAGGGATCGACCTTGGAATAGAGAAGCCGGATAAGATCATGGAGCGTACGCAAGACTTTATGGCCGCTCTATTAAATAAGTCAAAAGGAAAACGGGTGATCGTCGTCACACACGGAGGTTGGATTGGGAACTGGTTGAAAGCAGAAGAAGTGGAAGGTGTGGAAGGGAATCTGGATAATACATCATTGACCGAACTGGAGTGGCGAGACGGAAACTGGCTGTGCCACACCTTCAACTGCGTCCGACATTTATCTGATTGAGCGGTCCCTTTTAAGGGATCGCTTTTTTGTGTGGAAATGCCTAAATAGAAATTTCTTCAAAAAAAGGGTTGCATAATCCATCAACCGAATATAAACTGTTACATAACAGATAAACAAAATACAATCTGTTATAAAAGAGGAGGAATTATAATGAATAAGCAGAAGAAACAAACCGGTACCCTTTGTCCGCAGTGTGGTAGTAACGTGGAAGGACATATCTATACTTATATGATGGAATGTGATCGCTGCCTTTCTAAGAAAGAGGAATAGCATGCACTTTCTGTTATATAACAATCGTAAAATTAATTTAATGTTTTATTACAGTTGAGGGGGAGAAGGATGGAAATAGAATTGTCGGGAATATCCTGTACAGGGATCATGGAGGAGCGTTTTGAAGTAGTCCTTTCCGATGGTGCTGTGCAATTTTTACAACAGCTCCATGAACGTTTTAATGACAGACGACAGGAATTGCTTCAAAAGAGGAGGGAAAGGGAGGCTCTTCTGGAGAAAGGAGAGCTTCCTGACTTTCTTGAAGAGACCGAATCCATAAGAAGATCTGATTGGAGAGTAAGTCCGGTCCCGAAGGATTTAGAGGATCGTCGTGTGGAGATGACAGGGCCCGTAGACAGAAAAATGATCATTAACGGATTGAATTCAGGAGCAAAAGTTTTCATGGCCGACTTCGAAGATGCCCATTCTCCGACTTGGTCAAACACGATAAACGGGCAGATCAACTTAATGGACGCGGTGAATCGGGATATACGATTTACGAACGAATCGGGTAAAGTTTACCAGCTCCATGAACATCCGGCCGTTCTCATGGTCCGACCGCGCGGCCTTCATTTGGATGAAAAGCATCTGTTGTATAACGGGGCACCGATGGCGGCAAGCTTCGTAGATTTTGGTCTCTACATGTATCACAATGCAAGGAAGCTCATCCAAGACGGGTCCGGCCCTTATTTTTATTTGCCGAAACTTGAAAGTCACCTGGAGGCAAGATTATGGAACGATGTATTTCTATTTACGCAGGAATTCCTTGGCATAAGCCGTGGGACAGTGAAAGCGACGGTGCTGATTGAAACGATCATGGCAGCATTTGAAATGGATGAAATTCTCTATGAGCTGAAAGAACATTCAGCAGGTCTCAACTGTGGGCGCTGGGATTATATTTTCAGCTACTTGAAGAAGATGAAAAGCCGGGATGTTGTCCTCCCGGATCGGTCGACTATTACAATGACCGTGCCATTTATGCGGGCTTATTCCCAACTGACTATTCAAACCTGTCATAGAAGAAAGATTCATGCTATGGGAGGGATGGCTGCCCAAATACCCGTGAGAGATGATGCAAACCTAAACGCACTTGCCTTTGAAAAAGTCAGGAAGGATAAGGAGCGAGAGGTGAAGGATGGTCACGACGGGACGTGGGTCGCCCACCCGGGCATGGTACAGACTGCCATGGATGTTTTTAACAAATATATGCCTTCCAATAATCAAATCGACAGGCAGGATGAATGGAAGTCGATCACAAGAGAACAGTTGTTGGAAGAACCTGTAGGCGATATATCCGAAGGTGGGCTCCGGCTCAATATAAATACAGGCATTCAATATGTTGCTTCCTGGCTGTCAGGGCGAGGTGCGGCACCAATTCACCACTTGATGGAAGATGCCGCTACGGCAGAAATTTCGAGAGCTCAAGTATGGCAGTGGATTCGTCATCCAAGAGGAGTGCTTATGGATGGACGTAAGATAACACTTGCGTTGTATCATTCTCTGAAAGAGGAAGAAATGAATACGATTCGCAGGGAAGTGGGCGAAGATGTATTTAAGAAAGGGCGGTTTGAAGAAGCCGGGGATTTGTTTGATGAGTGGGCAGAGCAGGAGGAACTGGAAGAGTTTCTGACTTGGAAAGCTTATGAAAAATTATAAGGGGGATGAGAGGTTATGAAGGAAAGAGCGGAGCGTTTGCAGCGGACATGGGAAAATGAGGATAGGTGGAAGGGTGTCAATAGACCGTATACAGCAGAAGAGGTTATCAAACTGCGCGGGTCCTTGGATATTCAACATACCCTTGCAGCAAGAGGTGCTGATAAGCTTTGGGGGATGTTAAAGGAAGATGGATATGTTCATGCTCTTGGAGCCTTGACAGGAAATCAAGCTATGCAGCAGGTAAAAGCAGGTTTAAAAGCGATCTATCTTAGTGGATGGCAGGTAGCAGCGGACGCAAATCTTTCCGGGCATATGTATCCGGATCAAAGCCTGTATCCTGCGAACAGCGTTCCGCAAGTGGTGAAGAGAATCAATCAGGCGCTTCAACGGGCTGATCAGATCCACCATATGGAGGGAGATAACTCTATTGATTGGTTTGCTCCGATTGTCGCTGATGCGGAAGCGGGATTTGGAGGGCAGCTGAACGTTTTTGAGCTAATGAAAGGCATGATTGAAGCGGGAGCATCGGCTGTCCATTTTGAAGATCAGCTTTCTTCCGAGAAAAAATGTGGTCATCTCGGTGGAAAGGTGCTCTTACCGACGCAGACGGCTGTGAAAAACCTTATCTCTGCAAGGCTTGCCGCGGACGTGATGGGGGTCCCAACCATCATTATTGCTCGAACGGATGCGAATGCAGCAGAGTTGATTACCAGCGATATCGACGGAGAAGACGCAGCCTTCCTGACAGGAGAACGGACGCCGGAAGGATTCTTTAAAACAAAAGCAGGTATTGACCAGGCCATTGCCAGGGGGCTTGCTTATGCTCCTTACGCGGACTTGATCTGGTGCGAAACATCGGAACCGAACTTGGAGGAAGCGCGAAGGTTTGCGAATGCGATTCATGAGCAGTATCCCGGAAAGCTGCTTGCTTATAACTGCTCTCCTTCGTTTAATTGGAAGAAAAAGCTGAAAGACGAGACGATAGAACACTTTCAAGAACAGCTTGGCGAAATGGGGTATAAGTTCCAGTTTGTTACCCTTGCCGGTTTCCATTCTTTAAATCATGGAATGTTCGAGCTTGCCAGGCAATATAAAGATCGAGGAATGGCGGCTTATTCTGAACTGCAGCAGGCGGAATTCGCCAGTGAAGTTCACGGTTATTCTGCTACAAGGCATCAGCGGGAGGTGGGAACCGGCTATTTTGATGAAGTCGCTCAGGTAATAACAGGAGGCACTTCTTCGACAACCGCTTGGAAAGGTTCCACAGAGGCAGAGCAATTCACAGAAGAGCCGATAGCGAAAAGGTGAGTATGAAACACAAACATCTGCTTGGTTAAGCAGATGTTTGTGTTCTTTCTTATTTACATAGGCACATCTCCTCGTTTATTTAATATGGTAGGGTATCAACATATTTAATCTGTGCAAAGACATGGAGTGATATCATGCCGGTAATAACAGGCGAGGAGTATAAACGGCGGTTGGATGCTATGAAGACGGACGTACGGATGGAAGGCGGACGCTTGAAAGGTAAGATTTCGGAACATCCGGCTTTCCGGGGCGTCATCCAAACGCAGTCCGAACTATACGATTTACAACACCATCCTGATTGGAAGGATACATTAACCTATACATCAGAAACTTCGGGAAATGCGATCGGACTTTCCTATTTAATACCGAAATCGCGGGGGGATTTGGAGAGAAGGCGGACGATGGTCCAGCATTGGGCGAGGCACACCGGTGGCGTATTGGGCAGAAGCCCTGATTATATGAACACTGTGCTTGCAGCCTTCGCCGCTTCGGTCGATCTTCTGGACGGAGAAGAAAACTGTTATCCGGAACGTCTGCTTCGTTTTTATGAATATGCTCGGGAGAACGATTTATCATTCACTCATACGTTTGTGAATCCTCAGAGCAACAGAGGAAAACTTGCTTTCCTTGAAGAAGATGTCACGAATGCCAGAATTGTGGACCGTACGGAAGCAGGATTAGTAATGAAAGGAGCGAAGCTGTTGGCTACACAGGGCGGGATGACAGATGAATTGATTGTTTTCTCTGCTCCCGGCGCCGTGGATAATTCTCACGCCTATGGTTTTTCTATACCTAGTGACACAAAGGGACTGACGTTCATATGCAGGGAATCCTTTACCAGCGAAGGTTCTGCCTTCGATTACCCGCTCTCTTCCAAATATGCAGAAATGGATACCATCGTTTTGTTCGACGACGTCATCGTACCATGGGAGCGTGTTTTCTTTCATGACAATCTAAGAGCTGCGACCCAGATGTACGTGAAAGGAAAGTTTGTACCGTTTACCTTGCACCAAATTGTTTCGAGGCAGGTGGTGAAATCAGAATTCATGCTTGGCATTGCTCAGCGGATTGTTGATACAATCAACATCGAAGAATACCAGCACGTGCAGAGCAAAGTAGTGGAAATTGTAAAAGGAGTACAGACACAGAAGGCGCTCCTGCTGCTGTCGGAACAGGAAGCAGAAGTAGATGCTACGGGTATCATGGTTCCTTCCCGCCAGCCGTTGTACGTAGCGATCAACAACTTTCAGGAATTCTATCCCAGGTTCTCTGAAATTGTGCAGTTGTTGGGAGCAAGCGGTCTAATGTCGATTCCAAAGGAGAAAGAATTCCTTTCTGAAACAGGCGAACGTTTAAACCATTATTTACAGGGTGTGGACGTAAAAGGGAAGGAACGCGTCGCGTTATTCCGTCTGGCGTGGGATATGACAATGAGCAGCTTTGGAGCAAGACAGACGCTTTACGAGCGTTTCTTTTTCGGGGATCCGATTCGATTGTCACAATCCATCTACGCGCTTTACGATGATGAAAACTCCCAGGAACTTGTTTCGAAGTTTCTTCCTGAAGAAAGCTGACCTGTAAGGGTCAGCTTTTTATCGTTTTGTATTTGCTTTTTTCGCTTTTTGTTCCAGTTGGGAGTCAGGACGTTGATCTGCTGCATCCTCTGACATGCCTTGAGGGTTCACGGTCTTTTTTCGGACTCCTTTGTGAGCGTTACTTTTGTTACTCATTTCTATACACCTCCGTAATTAGTATGAGGGTTTGCAGAATTTTTATAAGAGGAGAAATCAGGGGGAGGAACCATGGAATGTTTTCTGAACTTTTAGCGGAAGCTATGGAAAACAAGGAGGGAAAAGGGATGACAAACAAGAGAAAAGAACGTCCTTCACAGGAAGAAGACAGCAGCGGTTTGGCTGTGACAGAGGAGCAGGTTTCCGATACGTTGACGGAAGGCACGATAGAAGCGGAAATAGACCAAGTCGATGATCAAGGTCATTTAATCAGCCACCATGGAGAGAAAATCCGCGGAAAGAATCACAGGTGAGAATATGCCAAACAGAAAGCGGATATTAGTTCCAGAAGCGAGAGCTGGACTGGATCAACTGAAGAAAGAAGTAACAAGAAGCAGCACCGCAGACCGAGCGAAGTTTGAAGTGGCGGAAGAATTGGGTATTCCTTTGAGAGAAAAAGGGAACGGTGATTTGTCTACAAAAGATGCCGGTC
The DNA here is from genome assembly GCF_000469135.2 of Bacillus sp. SB49. NCBI lineage: Bacteria > Bacillati > Bacillota > Bacilli > Caryophanales > Bacillaceae > Bacillus > Bacillus sp. SB49. The sequence continues at coordinate 2,680,154 of NZ_CP048117.1, read as the reverse complement.
GTATAGGCGGGAGAATAGGTGGAGGAATGGTTAAAGAGATGATCCGCCGGGCACAAATGGAGCTTCAGCATAAGAATACAGAAGAATAAAAATAAAACAGCGAACGGAAGAGGTGCGGACCTCTTCCGTTTTTGTTATACGCCGACTTTCATGAGATAGTGAGAGACGCGTTCTGCAAATACCTTGCATTTGTTGACATCTTCTTCCGAGTCGGGAGTCATTTCGATTTCCAGGCCGTCTTGAATAATGGCTGCTCCGTTTGCTTTCAACTGTGCCTGCAGCAAGTGAACGGCTTCACAGAACTGTGGATAGATCCTGTCACCGGAACCGAAGACTGCTCCGTGCACCTCTCTCAGGTCATTCTCTGACAACTCCTCATAAAAATCCTCCACCTCATATGGTAGATCCCCGTCGTTCCAAGTGTAGGAACCGATTAATACACAATCAAAATCACGGAGTTCGGTAATTTCGGTTTCTTCAATTTCCTTCATAATCACTTCATAGTCATTTTTAAGATGGGAATGGATGATGTCCGCAATTTCTTCCGTATTTCCAGACATACTTGCATAACAGATCAAGATACGCGCCACTCTATCACTCCTTCAGCACTGGTGTGAATTCCGGGTGCAGAGCTTTGAAACGGTCGAAAGCTTTGGAATGTTGCAGGAATACTTCTTTCTCTTTCCTGTCCAGCGCTTCATTCACTTTATATTTGTGGTAGTTCATAGCGAGTGTCAGGTCCATCTTCGTATATAACGCTTGTTTCTCGTATAAATCATCAATAAAATGTGCGGCCATATAGAAAGGAGAAGAATCGTTCTTCTGAACGGCGATGTACCATCCTAATGAATCAACATAGAACGGGTCCCCGGCAATATGTAACAGATCACCGTGCTGGAACCGGATAATTTCGTGACAGGAACAGTCAGTATTTCCTTTCTCGTAACGAAAAGGTTTATAAACAAACAATGTGCCTTCCATAATTAGGTCTCCCTTCGAGAAGTTATATTCAATATAATTGATAATGATTATCAATGTCAAATAGTTTTGAGTAAAAGTAACATGTTTTATTCTTCATTTTGGTATAATGGAGGTAATAAAGATGCTTTTTCATAGAGGTGATTCCTTGTGATGAAGATAGAGGATAAAGTGAGAGAAGTTGTCTTTGAAAATGGCAGGATCACAAATATACCGGAAGGATTCCGGTGTGTTGGGCAGGGAAGAAGTGCTGCCGTATTCCATGTTCAGGATTCTAATACAGCTGTCAAAGTTTTTTATCCGGAGTTCGCTGAACTTGCAGAAGTGGAAGCGGAGGTTTATGAAAGTTTAAATAACAGTGAGATGTTTCCTCTTTTTATTTCTCAGGGAAAAGGGTATCTCGTTATGGAATATCTGGAAGGAATGACCTTTTATGACTGTCTTGTGAGCGGTGTACCCATCACTGCAGAGATGGTCAAGCAGGTGGAAGAAGCGCTTCTGTTCGCCTGCAGCTTAGGTCTGAACCCTTCTGATATTCATTTAAAAAACATGCTGCTCACATCATCGGGGAAAGTGAAAGTCATCGATGTCGTCCGCTTTAAACAGGAGCAGGACTGCCCGCATTGGCGTGATTTGAAGAAAGCGTATGAGACGTATTATGTGAAGCCTTACATGCCTAAAAAGCTGCCCAGGTTCTTTATCGAGTGCATCATTCGCCTATATCGCAGGAGATTGTTGCCGATTTAATGGATAAAAGGATCACAAAAAACCGCACATCCCAACGGGTGTGCGGTTTTACTTTATGAACGGGGATGAAGTACTTAATATCGAAGCTTCATCAAAATATTTTTGACCTCTTCATCTTCCATCAAGATGTCTTTATATTTTTCGGTGATTTCTGCCAGGGCGACATCGTGGTAAAAATATTCCGTGAAAAATTTGACCAGTGGCTTGGAAAGCGTGTGTATCCCTTGAGATACTCCCGATTCGGAACCGGCGAACACCATCTCCTCGCCGTCAATAATGACAAGCTTGTGCCGTTCTAATGCTTCGTGCGTCTCGTTCGGGTGCAGAATATGCGATTGGAACATGGGTGCATCAAGGTCCCCTATAGAAAGAAGCTCCACCATTACGCCTTGCTCCGCTTTCCGCTCTAAATCTGTGACCAAAGAGGCCAATTCATCATTCCAGCCCGTAAGAAGAATGCTGTTAGTGGCTCGATCAATACATGCCTTCAAAAGCGCTGTAATGGATTGTTCATTTTCCATTGTCCAAACGCGCTCATCGGAGACAGGGAGCGTGTACTCCTTCGTTTTCAATTCTTCCAAGTTAGCTTCGAAGTCTGACGTCAGCTTTTCAATGGTCGTTTCAAGAGCAAGTGCTGTATATAATTTTCTTTTTCCGTGGAACGATGTGAGGATTAGGCCTTTCTCTTGAAGGCGTTGAAGGACTTCGTACACTTTGGACTTAGGAACTTGTGAATACTTTACAATGCTCGTTGCATCAAGTGGTTCACGGCTGGATGTTAATACTTCAAATACATTGCTTTCATATTGGGTGAAACCGAATTTCTGTAGCATGAATGTCTCCTTTATTTTGCTGTTACATAAATGATACACCGAACATCCGACTAACGTAAACATGACCTATTGTAATTGTCTCTCGTTTTAGTTACCATCATAGTGGTAACTAAAATGAGAGGGTCGAAACTATGAACAAAAAAATTTACTTGCTGACAATTGTTGCCTTCGTAGTAGGAACGGTTGAATTAATTATCGGAGGAATTCTGGATCTTGTTGCGGCTGATTTACAGGTGTCAGTCGGAAGAGCCGGTTTGCTCATTTCCTTGTTTTCTATAGTATTCGCTGTCGCTTCACCGATCTTGTTGACTGTGACTGCCAATATGGAACGGAAGAAGCTGATGATCGTTACATTATTCATTTTCTTCCTGGGGAACTTGATCGCCTTTTGGAGTCCAAACTATACGATATTGATGTTGTCGCGGATCGTAACGGCTGCAAGCGGCTCCCTGTTGGTTGTACTGGCTATTACCATCGCCTCTTCCATTTCAGAACCTGCCTATAGAGGAAGGGCGATCGGAACAATTTTCATGGGAATCAGCGGTTCGCTTGTATTGGGCGTACCCATCGGCCTTACGATTGGGAATGCATTCGGTTGGAGGGCACCGTTCCTGTTGATCAGTGTTCTCACATTATTATCAATGGTGGCGGTCGCGGTATCCTTAGGTACGATAGCGCCGAAGCCGATCATTTCTCTGAAAGATCAGATCCGTACTTTGAAAGACAATAAAATATGGACCGCCCAATTCACTTCTTTTCTGTTTTTGAGCGGACATTTAACTTTGTATGCGTATTTGACACCATTCTTGAAATCGGAGCTTGGCATGAACGGTACTTGGGTCAGTATCGTATATTTCGTATTCGGTGTAGCTGCCGTCCTGGGAGGCGGAGTAGGAGGATATTTATCCGACAAGTTCGGACCTGAGAAAAGCATCATTGGAATCATTGCTCTATTTGCTGTGGCTCTTTTCGTCATTCCACACGTCACATTTTCCTTGCCGCTTTTCCTTATCGTGCTTGTCATTTGGAGCGCACTCAGTTGGGCCGTTACTCCTGCTCAGCAAAACTATCTCGTTTCTACCGCTCCGGAAACGTCAGATATTCAGCAAAGCCTGAACAACTCCGCCCTTCATTTCGGAATTGCTTTCGGTTCTTCCGTGGGGAGTGTAGTTATTGAGCAGACCTCGGTCATTTATAATGCCTCTGTCGGTGGTGTGTTCGTACTTATTGCCCTTGGAACGGCTATTTTCTCGATTACAAGGGTGAAACCGGCGAAAAGGAAACAGCTCCTTCGATCTTCTTGATTTTTAAAGGAATCGAATAAATCCGTCGCCCCGGGCTCATACTAACATTGTTCCTAATTTAAGGAGGGGTTAGTCATGGGTAGAGACGATCACCGAAAAGGTAAAGGGAAACAGAAATATAAATTACCTCAAACTCCTAAGAACGAAAAACATCCTAATATTGATGTTGAGTTCTCAGAGGAACTAGCGGATCGGGAAGATAAAATTGCTCAAGAACGAAGCAAGGCCGCCGACCGCAGAGCACATCGACAGAAATAAATTGGAAACGGACATCCTCGGATGTCCGTTTTTTTATGAAGTATTTCAAATGAAGTTTAACCCCTTTTTAATTTGGAAACATACGTACCATAAGCTCAAATAAACATATCGAAAGGGGTCTTTTGCATGAATTTGAATAAAGAACTAAAAAAATTAGAAGCTATTCATTTAGAAAAACCGGAAAAAGTTTTTACGATGTACTTAAACACCGATCCTTCCGATCCCGAGCAGCAAGGTGGAGAGTGGAAGATCCATCTTAAGAACGGTCTGAACAACTTCGAATCCTATCTTCAGGAAGACGGGGATTCTGATGAGAAAAGGAATTTTTGGGCGGTCAAAGAGAAAGTCCAACAATTTATCGAGGAAAACGAACAAAATTTCGCAAAAAGCGTCGTTCTTTTCGCTACAGGTGATGATACGATATGGTTCGCTGAACGCTTTCAAATGCCCGTAAAGACAGAGTTCTATTGGGAGGAAACGCCGCGTCTGGAACAGTTGAAGGAAATGAAGGATAAATTCCCGAAAACAGGAATCGTTTTGACTCAAAAGAATCAGATCAAATTAATCGATGCAGAGCTTGGAATGTTGAAAGATACCCAGCTGTTTGAACTGGATCTCGATACGGAAGATTGGCGCCAGCACCAGGGGCCGCACCAGGCTCAGCCTTCCATGGGTAAAGGCGGAGCGAAATCATCCAAGAAGGATGAGTTCCAGGAGCGGTTTGAAGCAAATCGCTACCGATGGTATAAGAGTGTAGCACCCAAGCTTGATAAACTCGCAAAAGATTATGAATGGGAACGATTGTATTTAGTCGGCCATAAAGAAGAATTGAAAGATCTGCAGGACAATATGAACAAATCGGCCGATGATATGGTAAACAAGAATCTTCTTGATCATGAAGAGACGCATGTCATTAAAGAAGTCGTTCCATCCTGAATAGTAAAAGTGCCTGGTTGAACCCAGGCACTTTTTTTTGCTTGTGATGAAGAAAGCAGGGGATTTAAGGGCAAAGGTGGAAGTAAATCTTTACATTATACATAGGTAAAATCAATATGATAAAATATTATTCAGAGAAAATAATTGAGAATGGGGAATTTTTAAATGTATGTAGTGGATTCCATGGTTGTAGTTCCAGAACATAAGGCGGAAGATTTAATTAATATATACCGAAAGCGCTCGAGGCTTGTAGATGAAGCGGAAGGATTTTTGTCTTTTCAACTCCTTCAGAATGACCGCAAGCCTGGTGAGTTAACGGTACACATGGAATGGGAATCAAAAGCGGCATATTTGGAATGGGTGCGCAGCGAGCAGTTCAGAAAAATCCACGAGCTGGAGAAGAAATACCCGGACGAAGAACTGCAGGGGATTGTACCTAAAGTCACGAAATATGAGGTGGTTGCGACATGAATCCGGAAGAGCAGAACCGGCTTGCTCGAAAAGTTACCGATGAAATTTATGAAGCTTATCCTTATTTGTGGGAGAAGTTCGGCCAGAACGGCCGGGAAAGAACAGAAGAGGACAACCATCATCATTTGGATCACCTCCAAGCAGCGTATGAAATGGATAGTGTCCATTTCTTCCTTGACTATACCTCCTGGTTAAATAACGTCCTCACATCCAGACAGGTCCCTACAGCGTTGATCATAGATAATTTTGAGAGACTGATACGGCTCCTTGAAGCAATGGAAGTAGATGATAAGGAGCAGAAAGAGCACTATATAGAATATTTGCAGCAGGCTTTACAGCATTTGGATATCCTTACGGAGAGGTGAACAGTTTGGAACTGCATCATGAGCGACTGGCCCATTATTTCCTTGATGGAGATGAAGAGGGAGCGTTGCAATATATAAGGCAATTGTTAGAGGAACACCCCCGGGCATATTTGTATGAAGACATTTTGACACCCGCTATGTACTATATCGGTGAACTATGGGAGCGAAATGAAATATCTGTTGCGGATGAACATTTGGCAACGGCTATTTGTGATTTCGTCTTATCTAAATTGGAACAGGAAAAGAAGACCGATAAGAAATATAGAAATAAGAAATATAAAGCCCTGTTATTTGGTGTGGAAGAAGAACATCATTACATAGGTTTGAAAATGGTCGCTGAGACGTTTAAGGAACATGGTTGGCGTGTCCGGTATCTTGGGCCGAATTTGTCTCTGCAGCACGCTCTAGTCCAAATAGAAAAGTATCGCCCGGATGTAATCGGTATATCTGCAGCCTTGTCTTATCGTCTGCCAGCCATTAAGGATCTGGTCAACCATTTCACTATGTTGGATTGGAAACCATTTATTATGATCGGTGGACGGATGGCCGGCAAATATGACCTGAGCCAGCTGGAGTCGGATCAGTCTATGGTAATCAAAGACTTGAATCACTTGAACCAATGGTTTAAAGAGGGAAGGGATGAAGCAATAAATGAAACAAGTTGAACGTACATTCCCACTCCCTTATTTCATTATTAATAAAAACTACTTCGTCCAATCGTATTCCAAAGAAGCGGAACAGGCTTTTGGGAGACAGGAAAACCTGCTTGAATTATTAGATGAGGCAAGTGTACCAAAGGTGAAGAACTGGGTAACTCCGGAAGTTCAGAAATTATCCTTGGAAGTCCACTTAAAGCCGGAGGATGGTCAAGGGAATCCGCAAACATGTGACATGCATGTGAAATGGGAGAATGACATGTATGCGGAAGTACTTATTCTGACGAAAGATGAACAGTTGTCCAAGGTGACCAAAACACTGGATCAGCTCCGGTCACGTTTAAACGATACCAACTTCGAGCTGTTGGAAGAGAAAGAAAAGTTAGAAGATGCTATTGAAAACAGCAACCAATTGTCAGCCCCTTTCATCCGCCTTACAGCGGACACCGCACTAGTGCCGTTATTCGGAGATATCACCGCAGAGAAAATGTATTCGGTGGAAACGTCTATATTAAAGGCTGCGCAAAAGTCTGATATCGATCGTGTTTTGTTTGATTTTACAGCTGTTGGAGAAATGGAGCTGGAGGGCGCGGGTCTACTGAAGAACATCATGATATCCCTTCTTTATATGGGGGCAGAAGTTATGATTATAGGGATGCAGCCTGTCCAGGCACAAAGTTTTCAGATGCAGCACTTCCCTTCGAGTATCAAATATATGAACTCCCTGCAGCAAGCTGTACAAAAATACTGTGTGAAATGAGCGTTCCTAAGATAGGAATGCTTTTTTTATGTTATATTTTTCCTTCCTTGTGGAATGGACCAGCATAGAGAAAGTGAAGGAGGAGTTTTCATGGAATTGACTTTGGAAGTGAATGGAATGTCTTGTGAGAAGTGCAGGGAATCGGTAAAAGACGCTCTTCAGACGTTAGAGGGGGTGCACGGTGTCGAGGTGCTTCTTGAGAGTGGAAAAGTTCATATCGCTTACGACGAAGCATATGTTTCAAAAGGACTGATGAAAGAAGCTGTGAGAGCGCAAGGATATGAAGCAGTAGGATAAAGAAAGCCCGGCGTTATACCGCCGGGCTTTCTCATTTACTGTACATTGTAAGGAAGTTGATTTTTGTATCCATTGAACTGTTGATAGGTCTGCTGAACTTTTTGTTGTTCCGCCTGTTCGACAGCATACCAGCCATTTTGAAACATCAGGTTATACAAGTTGCGCTGGCAGTCCTGTGTCTCTTTGAAAATCGTAGCTAAGTCCTGATAAAGGTTTTGATTGCTTGCTTCGTTCAAAGCGACATTATAAGAAGAAGTCATATACTTTTCGGTGGTTAATTGATCGTTCAGGAAATCTCTTTCATTCATCTGCGGCGTCTTTGGGACATTTGTTTCCGGGTTTTGAATCTTTTGAGACTGGTTCATCTTGGTCCTCCTTAGTTCAAGTTTTGTTTAGGGGCATTCAGATGGTTTAATAATTTATCGTAATGTCGTTGGTGCATTTGACCTGCAGCTTCAAGGGCAGCCTGAACTTCAGGTGTCTGACAATTTTGGGCGAAGAAGTGTGCTTTCTTACTTGCGTTTAAATTCCAGGAAAGCATGTCCGCTAAATACAGCTGATCCTTCGTAGAGACAATATCAGGTACCTGCGTCATCGGCTGCGCCTGTTGAATGGATTGATTCTGTTGCTGCTGTTGCATCTACATCATCCTCCTTTGGCTGTTTTGTTTAGTATGACCGGAAATAATAGTTCTATTTAGGGTGGGTTTTTATGGGAATATAAGGATGACGTTGTCGAAATGAAGGTTCTTTTTATCCCTTTTTTTCTGTGTAAGTGATAAAATATAATTGCTAGCGATTACAAGACGGAAATATATAAATATTTTGATATTTTTGCTGGCAGGGGGTAATGGCATGGAAAAGATCCTTAAGAATTTCTTTTTATTTCTATCCAAAAACCGGTTCTTTACAAAGCTGGCAAAACGATACGGACTTCGCTTCGGAGCTGGAAGATTTGTTGCCGGAGAAACCATTGAAGCAGCTGTTCAAACGATCAAGGAACTGAATGACAAGGGAATGTCCGTCACAATCGATCACTTGGGGGAGTTTATCGACAGCAGATCGGAAGCTGTAGCAGCAGCGGAAGAGTGCATGGAAGCGATCCGTGCAATTGCTGATAACAAGCTTGATTCCCAACTATCCCTGAAGCTTACTTCCATGGGGATGGATATAGCCGATGATCTGGTTATGGATAATATGCGCCGGATATTGGATGTGGCTGAAGAAAAAGATGTATTTGTAACTATTGATATGGAGGACTTCGAGCGGTGTGAGAAGACGCTTGAGATTTTCAAAAAGCTGAGAGAGGATTATGATCATATTGGTACTGTTCTGCAGTCTTATTTGTACCGTACCGAGGAGGATATAAAAGCGCTGAATGCTTATAGTCCGAACCTTCGCCTTGTGAAGGGAGCCTATAAAGAATCAGCAAAAGTCGCTTTCCCTGAAAAGAAAGACGTAGACGAAAATTTAAAGAATATCATCCGTATACATCTCATGAATGGAAACTATACGGCTGTAGCGAGTCACGATGATGCGATCATTGATTATACGAAACAGCTGGTAGCGGAAAAGAATATACCAAACGATCGCTTTGAATTTCAGATGCTTTATGGAATCCGCGTGGACCGTCAGGAAGAGCTTGTCAAAGAGGGATACAAGGTGAGAGTTTATGTGCCGTATGGAAATGATTGGTATGGGTACTTCATGCGCAGACTTGCAGAGCGTCCAGCCAATGTTGCATTCGTTTTAAAAGGCGTTTTTGGTAAATAAAGAGGGGTTTGTCAAGGGGCGAGATGCCGGTTTGATGGGGAGACTGGAGCCGCCCTTGTCCTCAATTGGAAGATCTTGTCCTTTTTTACGACAAAAGGATTGCGAAATATCTGAAAATATTTTATATTATACATAGATACGATTTTGTCGTACTTATTTTTTTGATTCTAAAATGAATGACTGTTCATTCAAAATGACAGGGGGATTAGGAATGGCTCATAAAATCAAACGAGCAGCCGTGCTCGGTTCAGGAGTAATGGGGGCAGGTATTGCCGCTCATCTGGCTAACATAGGTATCCCGACACTTATGCTCGATATGGCTCCTAAGGAACTGACAGAAGCGGAGAAAAATCGTGGGTTGACGTTGGAAGATCGTACGGTCCGCAATCGGATTTCATCTGATAATAAACAGAAACTGTTGAAGCATAAACCGGCACCACTGACGAGTAAGCGTAACATGGATTTAATTGAAATAGGTAATTTTGAAGACGATTTAAATAGGATTGCTGACGTGGACTGGGTAGTTGAAGTCGTCGTTGAAAATCTGGATATCAAGAAGAAGGTCCTTGCTGATGTGGACCGGTTTAGAAAACAGGGGGCAATTGTCAGTTCAAACACTTCGGGAATATCCATTGAAGCCATGGCGGAAGACTGCAGTGAAGATTTTCGAAGCCACTTTTTAGGAACGCATTTCTTCAATCCGCCTCGTTATTTAAAGCTGCTCGAAGTCATCCCGACAAAGGATACGGATCCGGAAGTTCTACAGTTCATGAAAACGTTTGGAGAAGATGTGCTTGGTAAAGGCGTAGTGGAAGCGAAAGATACACCGAACTTCATCGCCAACCGCATCGGAACATACGGACTTTTGATCACCGTCCAGCAGATGCTTGAAAAAGGGTACAGTGTCGGGGAAGTGGACTCGGTCACGGGCCCGCTGATCGGTCGTCCGAAAAGCGCAACGTTCCGAACGTTGGATGTCGTCGGTCTTGATACGTTCGCTCATGTGGCGAAGAATGTTTACGATCAAGTGGATGGAGAAGAGAAGCAGGCGTTTGAAATACCGGCCTTTATGAAACAGATGCTTGACAAAGGCTGGCTCGGATCTAAGAGTGGCCAAGGATTCTTTTTAAAGCAAAAAGGAGAAATCCTGCAGCTCAATCCTCAGACGATGGATTACGAACCGAGGGCGAAATTGAAAACGAGAGCAACGGAGGCTGCCAAACAGGAAAAAGGCACCCGCAGAAAGTTAAAGACACTGGTAGCAGCCAATGATGACCGGGCTGGAGATCTTGTTTGGTCTGTCTTGAAGCCGGTGCTTATCTATTCTGCTCAATTGGCTGGTGAAATTGCAGATGATATCGTTGCGATTGATAAAGCGATGAAGTGGGGATTCGGATGGGAATTGGGACCGTTTGAACTTTGGGACGCCATCGGACTCGAAACATCGGTGAAGCGGATGAAGGACGAAGGAGATGCAGTTCCAGGTTGGGTCGAAGCCATGATTAAGGAAGGTAAGGAGAGCTTTTACAAACAGGAAAATGGAAACGTTTACTTTTATCACGAAGGAAACTACATCCAGCAGTCCTTCAACAAGAAGAACATTCATTTAAAGCGCCTGAAAGAGGGAAAAAACGTTATTAAAAAGAATGCCGGTGCGAGTCTGATTGATTTGGGAGACGGAGTGGCAGGTCTCGAATTCCACTCTCAAAGCAATTCGATCGGGCCGGATATTGTCCAGATGATCAATTATGCAGTGGAAGAGGTTGACAAAAATTTCGAGGGTCTTGTCCTTGGAAACCAAGGGAAGAACTTCTGCGTTGGTGCCAACCTTGGAATGATCCTGATGGAAGCCCAGGACTTTAACTTCTTCGAAATCGAAATGGTCGTGAAGAATTTTCAGGACAGTATGATGAGACTGAAGTATTCCGATAAACCGGTCGTTGCAGCACCATTCGGTATGACACTTGGAGGAGGAGCGGAAGTATGTCTGCCGGCTTCTGCCATCCAGGCATCTTCAGAAACCTATATGGGACTGGTGGAAACGGGAGTCGGACTGATTCCGGGCGGTGGTGGAAATAAAGAACTTTACATGAAACAACTGCGAAGTATTCCGAAAGATGTTGCCGTCGATTTACAGAAGGTCGCTGTAAGTGTGTTTGAAAAAATCGCCATGGCGAAGGTGTCGACCTCCGGAGAAGAAGCGAAGGAAAATGGATTCCTTGATCAGATGGATGCCATTAGTCCAAATGGGGATCACTTGATCCACGATGCGAAAGAGAAAGTACTTGGTCTTGCCGGGGCGGGATATACAGCTCCAAAACGGACGAAGGTTCCGGTTGCGGGTGAACAGGGGTACGCAACGATGCTGCTTGGTGCAAAGTCGCTGTTGTTAAGCGGCTATGCAAGTGAACATGATTTGAAGATTGCGGAAAAACTGGCGAACGTCCTGGCCGGCGGCCGGCTGAAAGAAGGCACACTTGTAGATGAGCAATATTTATTGGACCTTGAAAGAGAAGCATTCCTAAGCCTCGTCGGAGAACCGAAATCGCAGGCAAGAATGCAGCATATGCTTATGAAAGGTAAACCACTGCGTAACTAATCGTTTAAAAAGGGGGAAGGAACCGTGAGAGAAGCTGTTATTGTTGCAGGTGCACGAACACCTGTCGGCCTTGCAAAAAAAGGCTCGCTTGCCTTTACACGTCCTGACGATCTTGCTGCACTTACCATTAAAGAAACATTAAGGCGTGCCAACAACTATGAGGGCAACATCGATGATTTGATTATCGGATGCGCCATGCCGGAAGCAGAACAGGGGATGAATATGGCGCGAAACATAGCGGGCCTTGCCGGTCTCTCCCATGAAGTGCCGGCAATTACCATAAATCGTTACTGCTCTTCAGGGCTTCAAAGTGTCGCCTATGCAGCCGAAAAAATCATGCTCGGTCATCACGACACTGCACTTGCTGGTGGTGCAGAGTCCATGAGTCTCATTCCGATGGGCGGCCATGTCATTAAACCGAACGTCAAACTTGTGGAAAACGCACCGGAATATTACATGTCCATGGGTCATACCGCAGAAGAAGTGGCGAACCGTTTCGATATTTCCAGGGAAGATCAGGACGCTTTCGCCGTCCAAAGTCATGCAAGAGCGGCTAAGGCAGTAGAAGAAGGTAAATTTACGGATGAGATCGTGCCTGTAGAGGTGATGAATCGTGAGCTCGGCAGTGATTTCAAAGTTAAGGAAACGACTAGAACTTTCTCGGTGGATGAAGGAGTTCGTCCAGGCACGACCGCCGAAGTACTCGGAAAACTGAAGCCCGCTTTCTCTGTCAAAAGGTCCGTCACGGCAGGGAATTCCTCACAAATGAGTGATGGTGCGGCTTCCGTGCTGCTGATGGATAGAGAAAAAGCAGAAAGCGAAGGGTTGCAGCCATTAGTGAAGTTCCGGTCTTTTGCCGTTGCCGGGGTCGAACCTGAAATTATGGGGGTAGGACCGGTGGAAGCGGTACCGAAGGCTTTGAAGATGGCAGGCTTATCCATAGCTGATATTGGATTGTTTGAATTGAATGAAGCGTTTGCTTCGCAATCTCTTCGTGTGATTCGCGCACTCGACCTCGATCCGGAGAAGGTGAATGTAAACGGAGGAGCGATCGCTCTCGGTCACCCACTCGGATGTACCGGAACGAAACTGACGCTCAGTCTGATACATGAAATGAAAAGGAGAAACGAACAGTTCGGTGTTGTCACGATGTGTATCGGTGGAGGTATGGGTGCTGCCGGCGTATTCGAATTAATATAATCAGGGAGGCTTTAAAAATGAGCGATTTGAAAGAGATGATTAAAGGTGGCGGATTTGTAGTAGAGGACTTGAAAGCGGAAGATATCATCACGCCGGAGGATTTTACGGATGAACATTTGATGATTGCTAAGACGACGGAAGATTTTGTAGTAGGAGAAGTCGTTCCGAAAATTGATCAACTTGAAAATCACGAGTTTGAACATTCCGTAGCTCTATTGAAGAAGGCCGGTGAACTCGGTTTGCTTGGTGCCGATGTCCCGGAAGAATACGGAGGGTTACAGCTTGATAAAATCAGTTCCTCCCTTATTACAGAAAAGTTTGCAAGAGCCGGCGGCTTTTCCATTACACACGGGGCTCACGTGGGGATTGGATCCCTTCCAATCGTGTTCTTCGGTAACGACGACCAGAAGCAAAAGTACCTTCCTGCACTGGCTGTAGGCGATAAAATTGCAGCATATGCTTTGACGGAGCCGGGCTCCGGATCCGACGCCCTCGGAGCGAAAACGACGGCCAAGTTGAATGAAGCAGGAACGCATTATATTTTAAATGGAGAGAAGCAATGGATCACAAACTCGGCCTTTGCCGATGTGTTTGTTGTCTATGCCAAGATCGATGGAGATAAATTTACTGCGTTTATCGTCGAAAGAGATTACAAAGGTGTCTCAACGGGGGCGGAAGAGAAAAAGATGGGAATCAAGAGTTCTTCTACACGAACACTGATTCTTGAGGATGCAGAGGTCCCGGTAGAGAATGTTCTCGGAGAAGTAGGGCGCGGACACGTCATCGCTTTCAACATCCTTAACGTCGGTCGCTACAAACTGGCAATCGGAGGGGTAGGAGGAGCGAAACGGGCCGTCGAGTTATCTGTCACTTACGCTAAACAGCGGAAGCAGTTTAAAACGCCGATCTCAAGTTTCCCGTTGATCCAGGAAAAAATCGCCTCCGTCGCTGCGAATACGTATGCAAATGAAAGCTCTGTGTACAGGACGGTTGGACTCTTTGAACAAAGCATGGGCAAACTATCAGATGAGGAATTGAAGGATGGTGCCGCTGTAGCGAAGGTCATTGCAGAGTATGCTATTGAATGCTCCTTGAACAAAGTGTTCGCGACGGAACTGCTGGACTTTGCCGTTGATGAAGCGGTACAAATTCACGGCGGGTATGGCTTTATGGCTGAGTATGAAGTAGAGCGGATTTACCGGGATTCAAGGATCAACCGTATTTTTGAAGGAACCAACGAGATCAACCGGATGATTGTTCCCGGTACGCTGCTGAAAAAAGCGATGAAAGGTGAACTGCCGCTGCTTCAGAAAGCACAGAAGCTGCAGGAAGAAATCATGACGATGATGCCGGAAGAGCCTGGCACAGAACCACTTGCTCAAGAGAAATATCTGGTTGCCAATGCTAAGAAAATCGGTCTTCTTGCTGCCGGCGTTGCTGCTCAGAAGTTTGGGGAGAAGCTGGAAAGTGAGCAGGAAGTTCTTGTGAATATTGCTGATATGGTCGGAGAGGTATACAATATGGAATCTGCCGTTCTCCGAACAGAAAAAGCGATGGATAAAGTAGGAGAAGAGAATAGTAAACAAAAGTTGTTGTACACGCAAGTTTATGTGCAGGAAGCGTTCAACCGTCTAGAAGCACATGCTAAGGAAACACTGATCGCTGCAGACAGTGGGGATTCTTTACGAATGATGCTTGGGGCACTGCGAAAACTTACCCGTTACACTCCTACAAATGTCATCGCCAAGAAACGGGAAATTGCTAAAGCTCTGATCGAAGCAGAAAAATATATCGTATAAACTGCGTGAAGAAGGCGCCCTGTTCTTCCTTGATCGATGGAAGTGCAGGGTTCTTTTCATTTGTGCAAAAAAATCACCATGAAATATAACCTGGCAATGTGATAGAATAAAATACAATAAGAAGGAAGGAGCGTTTTGTATGACTGTAACCTTCTATTGGTATCCGAACTGCGGAACCTGTAAAAAGGCAAAAAAGTGGTTCGATGAAAACGGGGTGGACTATAAAGCTGTACATATTGTCGAAGAGCCACCTTCAGAAGAGCAATTGAAAGACCTGGTCTCTAAAAGCGGAAAACCTGCCAAGAAGTTCTTTAACACGAGCGGGAAAAAGTATAGAGAGCAGAACATGAAAGAAAAGCTGAAAGACGCAGATGAAGATACGATGATTCAATGGCTCGCTTCTGACGGCATGCTCATCAAACGGCCTGTTGTAACAGACGGCACCCGGGTCACCGTCGGCTTCAAAGCGGAAGAGTTTGAAGAAAACTGGCTTCCGTGAGCAGATGTGTGGAAATAAAGGCATTCTTGCTTTTATGGTAATAAAATAAACAAAATATAATTTGATTGTGGAGGTATTCTTACATGAGCTTACCAAAAGAACTACGTTATTCTGAAGAACACGAATGGGTGAAAGACGAAGGAGAAAAAGTACGTATCGGCATCACTGACTTTGCACAAGCAGAGCTTGGCGACATCGTATTCGTTGAACTTCCGGAAGTGGGAGATGAGCTGGAAGCGGACGAGCCGTTCGGCAGTGTGGAATCCGTTAAAACCGTTTCTGAATTATATGCTCCGGTAAGCGGTAAAGTAGTAGAAGTGAACGAAGATCTGGAAGACAGCCCGGAATTCGTCAATGAGTCTCCTTATGAAAAGGCATGGATGGTTGTCGTAGAGCCGAATGACTCTTCTGAAATAGACAAACTAATGTCTCCGGAACAATACAAGGAAATGATCAACGAAGATTAATTATTTCAGTACGGACAGGTGGGAACAGGCGCTTGTCTGACATGATCGCGTTGGATCTTAATCATGTTCAGACCATGTCTCTTCCGGCATGGTCTGTTTCTTTATAGAAGGTGATGCAGATGGATGGAGAGCGAATCGTCATTGTCGAAGGGATAACCGACAAGAAGAAACTGAAGAAAGTGCTGGATGAAGAAGTGGAAATCATCTGCACGTACGGCACCTTAGGAATCGAGCGGATGGAGGAGATGATTTTCAACCACAACCTGGATGATCGCAGGGTATATATTTTAGTGGATGAAGACGATTCGGGCTACAAACTAAGGAAGCAGTTGACCGAAGAGCTTCCGCACGCCGAGCATATTTATATCGATAAAGCCTTCCGGGAAGTAGCAGCCACGCCTGAACAGGAGCTCGCCCGAGCATTGTTGAACCACCATTTTCAAGTGAAGTCCATTTATCTGATTTAGGAGGAAGCTTGTGCAGGAACTTGACTCACAGGAGTGGACCGAGCAGTCGAAGCAGGACCGATACACGTTGTCGTTCATTCACAGCCCTTTTTGTGCTACCTGTCATTTAGCAGAAAAGATGCTGAGGACGTTGGAAGAATTGTATAACGAGGAAGTATTCATAAAAGTGAATGCTTCCTTGAACCCTTCCGCTATGGAGCGTTTTCAAATTGAGAGTGTTCCATGCCTTTTAATCATGAAGAACGAACAAATCGTCAAAAAGGTGTATGCGTTTCAATCGGTCCCTCATATGTATGAACAAACAGCTGAATATGTAAAACAATAAGCTAATTTCCCGGGAAATGACGAAGGAAAGCCTTGTTGGTAAACAGGAAAAACGCCCCCTTTGCAAGAATGTCTAAGCAAAGGGGGCGTTTTAGGATGGTGGAAATGATGAAGACTTGGATAGAGAAAGTGAACCATAGGAACGATCTGATTCCATCTTGGCGGGAAAGAGAGATCCATGTAGCTTTTCAGTCCAAGAATAATTTATTTACTTTCCTCATCACTCCGGCGGGGATATGTCCTGATGTGCAAAGAACGGATGATGGCACGCTTTGTATCCATGTGGAAGATTCTGTGATGGAGGATCTGCTTGCCGGCAGGGAAAGGCTGACGGCGATGGACGACTCCCTCATCCGAATTCACGGCTCCTTCTCTGATGTGCTTTATTTGGAATCCCTGATGTTTCTTGCTAAATGATTCTTCCCAAGGACTGTGCGATATCGAGAAAGGAAGCTTGATCACCAAACGCTTCGTGGATAAACCCGTTCTGATCGATGATGACCGTTGAGGGTACTCCTCTGCATCCGAACAGGTCATATACGGTCCTGTCCTTATCGGCAAGGGTCGGCTGAGTGAGGAATTCTTTCGTGTAAGCGATGCCCGCTTCCGGACTTCTTTCCCGCCCTGTGACATTGATCGTCAGCATTTTTACTTTTTCTTTATCTGCGTTCTGATATAGCTGTTCCTTCAAAGGAAGATCCCTTCCGCAATCCGGGCACCAGGATGCCCAGAAGGTCAGAACGACGGCTTTTCCTTTATCTTCTCTTAGTTGATAAGTTCCTTGTTTATTTATAAACGGTAATTCGAAGTCGGGTGCTTTTTGTTTCATATCTGCGGCTCCTTTATGTGATTGGACTAAGCTTACAGCAACATGCTACCACATATTGTCCGAGTCCTTCGACCAATGAGAGGCACATGGAAACGACTTATTTTTCTGAAAAACGGAATATTTCCAGTTGACACAATTTTGGTGCGATGCTACAATCCATCTTGTGCTATTAAAATTATACATGCGAATAAGCGAATCTCTTATCCAGAGAGGCGGAGGGACTGGCCCTATGATGCCCGGCAACCGGCAAGCGTACGCTTGACAAGGTGCCAAATCCTGCAGAGTTATAATTCTGGGAGATGAGAGAACAGAGCGAATACAATAGATGTGCGCTTTTCTGTTCTCCTGAACAGAGAAGCGCTTTTTTTGTCAGGAGGGAAACATCATGATTACTATCAAAGGTCTATCGAAGATTTTTCAGACCAAAGATCGTGAAGTACGTGCGGTGGATGACCTCAGCGTCACGATCAATAAAGGAGAAATCTATGGCGTTATCGGATACAGTGGTGCAGGGAAAAGTACGTTTATCCGGCTGCTGAACAGACTGGAAGACCCGACGGAGGGAAGTATTATCGTCGATGATCAGGACTTAACCACTTTAAGCAAGAATAAATTGCGGGTGGCAAGACAGGACATCGGGATGATCTTCCAGCACTTTAATCTCCTGTGGTCCCGTACCGTCTTTGATAACATCGCATTTCCATTAGAAATAGCAGGGATACCGAAAGAAGACAGGAAGAAGCGTGTCAATGAACTCATCGATCTTGTCGGCCTGTCAGGCAGGGGGAATTCATATCCGTCCCAATTGAGTGGAGGGCAGAAGCAGCGGGTCGGAATCGCCCGGGCCCTTGCCAACAACCCGAAGGTCCTGCTGTGCGATGAAGCGACATCTGCTTTAGACCCGGAGACGACGGACTCGATTCTCGACCTCCTCGTTGATATCAACGAAAAGTTTGGGTTGACCATCGTGCTGATTACTCATGAAATGCACGTCATTCGAAAAATATGCCATCAGGTAGCGGTGATGGAAGAGGGGAAGATTGTAGAACATGGGGACGTGCTCGATGTTTTCCTTCGTCCACAAAAACCGGTGACGAAGAAGTTTGTTGATCAAGTAATGGGAGATCCCGATAAAGAGAACTCTCTCCAGTTGATCAAAGACCATTATTCGTCTGGTGAAATCGTCCGGCTCCACTTTGTAGGAGAAAGTACGAATCAGGCATTGATCAGTGAGATCTCCAGAGAATTTGCGCTGGATGTCAATATCCTTCACGGGAAGATCACCCAAACACAAAAAGGGGCGTATGGTACTTTGTTCGTGCAATTGGAAGGGGAAGAAAGTGAGAGGCAGCGGGCCATCTCCTATATTCAATCTACATCCGTAGAAGTGGAGGTGAATCCGAATGTTTAATCAACTGTTTCCAAACGTAAGAATGGAAGATATGATCACGGCGACGAATGAGACATTATATATGACTATCATATCTGTGATCGGGACGTTTATCCTCGGCTTACTGCTCGGGCTTCTGTTGTACCTCACTTCTCCGGGAGGTTTATGGCAGAACAAGATTTTAAATGGTATAACAGCTTCGGTCGTCAACGTATTCCGGGCCATACCTTTCATCATTTTGATTCTGTTGCTTTTCCCTTTCACCGACTTCCTTATCGGGACAATCCGTGGACCGCAGGCTGCGCTTCCGGCATTGATCATCGGTGGTGCTCCGTTCTATGCACGTCTTGTAGAAATTGCATTGAAGGAAGTGGATAAAGGAGTGGTGGAAGCGGCAAAATCGATGGGGGCGAAATACTCCACCATCATCTTCAAGGTGCTGCTTCCGGAATCGATGCCAGCTTTGATTTCGGGTATTACTGTTACAGCCATCGCCCTTGTCGGCTATACGGCTGTAGCCGGAGCGATCGGTGCAGGAGGTCTTGGGGACTTCGCGTACTTTTATGGCTTCCAGCGCAGTGATTTCGACGTCGTATTCGTCTGTACTGTATTAATCATTCTGCTCGTATTCATCTTCCAATTCATCGGGGATTTCATTTCCCGTCGATTGGATAAAAGATAAAACAACCTTAGGAGGAAAATACTTATGAAAAAATGGTCACTTGGTTTACTGGCATTATTGTGCGTTGCTGTCCTGTCCGCCTGTGGTTCTTCTGATGAAGAATCCGGTGATTCAAATGAAATTAAGGTGGGGGCTACTAGTATTCCTCACGCAGAAATATTGGAAGAAGCTAAGCCGCTTCTTGAAGAGGAAGGCATTACGCTGACAATCGATACGTACCAGGATTATATCCTTCCAAATAAAGCTTTGGACGATGGGGACATCGATGCGAACTACTTCCAGACGATTCCCTACATGGAACTGCAGGAGAAAGATAACGGCTACGATTTCGTGAACCTTGGCGGCATCCACATTGAGCCTATGGGGATCTATTCACAGAAATATGATGATATCAAAGATGTAGAGGACGGAACGACACTCGTCATGAGCCGCTCTATATCCGACCATGGACGAATCCTTGCCCTCTTGGAGCGTGAAGGCCTGATCAAGCTTGACGAAAACGTGGAGAAAGTCGATGCCCAGGTGGATGATATCGTGGAAAACCCTAAAAATATCAAATTCGATTCCGGTGTAGATGCAGCCAACCTTCCGGAAACGTATAAGCGGGAAGAAGAAGTTCTTGTAGCAATCAACACGAACTATGCCATTGAAGCAGGCCTGGATCCACAAGAAGATTCTCTAATCTTGGAAAGTCCGGATTCCCCGTATGTGAACGTGATTGCAGCTAACAGCGATGATAAAGACAATGAAGCGTTGAAGAAATTGGTTGAGGTGCTTCATTCTGATGAGATTCAAACGTTTATTGAAGAAGAATATGATGGTGCCGTCGTACCTGTGAAGGAAGACAGCGAATAACGGATAAAACGAGTGGCTGCGGGGATAATAACCGCAGTCACTTATTTTATTGGGAGGTTATACGCATGGAGGAAAACAATAGAACATGGACAGAAACATACTTACACGATTATAAGGAAGGAATGGGCTTGTTCAAGGAGCATATGCCTGAAGTAGCTCATCAATTCAGTCAGTTTACGGAAGAGTGCTTTAAGGAGGGCGAGATTTCTCAAAAGCAGAAGCAGTTGATTGCCCTCGGAATCAGCATCGTGGCCCAGGACGAATATTGCATGATTTATCATACAAAAGGATGTGTCGACCAAGGCGCTTCTGAGAAAGAGGTTCTGGAAGCGTGCGGGGTTGCCGCGGCTTTTGGTGGCGGTGCTGCTCTGAGTCAAGCCGTTACGCTTGTCCAGGATGCCTATAAAGATTTGTCCACAAACGTCAATTGATGGGACAATCCAACAATGGATACCAATGTTGAATAAATGACCATCTGAAATAAAAATAAACGCTTTCATTGGAACATTTGCTTTGTCATGGCCGGAAATAAGGTTTGGCAGGATTTTATTCCGGGTATCGTTTTGTGATAATCTGGAAATGCAAATAACTTGAAAGGGTTGATTTATTATTAGTGACGATTTACAGCTCCATTATACTGCTGATATGGAAAAAGCCATGCACCAGGCTCATAATATGAGCTATGCCGAGTACAGTAGGAAGCTCGATACAAGGATGAAGGTGGAAGAGCAGCGTCAGCGTAATTTTGAAGAGAGCAAGAAGATAATCGCACAGGTCGACCGTCAACTCCATAGATGAGAAAGTATGGAATCAGGTGCCGTTTAGTCACCTGATTTTTTCATGTTATAATAATGTAGAAACCGAGGGGAATATGTCATTCAGGATGTCCGTTCCTTCTATATTATCAATAGTAGGAAAATGTTGATAACAAATACTAAATGATATAAGATTGTAATGAGAATAAAATGAGAATGGTTCTTTGATCCCTATCAACCAGGACATTCGATAATAATAGATACTGGAGGTATTCATTATGGCAGGATCAACGTTAGAAATTAAAGATCTTCATGTTGAAATTGAAGGTCAGGAAATCCTAAAAGGTGTGAACTTAACAATCAACGGTGGTGAATTCCACGCGGTCATGGGACCAAACGGAACAGGTAAATCCACATTGGCTTCCGCAATTATGGGACACCCTAAATACGAAGTAACCAAAGGTGAAATTCTTCTTGACGGTGAAAACGTTCTGGAGATGGAAGTAGACGAGCGTGCTCAAGCAGGTCTTTTCCTTGCCATGCAGTATCCGAGCGAAATCAGCGGTGTAACGAACTCTGACTTCCTTCGTTCTGCAATCAACGCACACCGAGAAGAGGGCGACGAAATTTCCCTGATGAAGTTCATTAAAGATATGGACGGTAAGATGGATACGCTGGAAATGGATAAAAACATGGCGCAGCGTTACTTGAATGAAGGATTCTCCGGCGGAGAGAAGAAGCGCAACGAGATTCTGCAGCTTATGATGATCCAACCGGCAATCGCCATCCTTGATGAAATTGACTCCGGTCTAGATATTGATGCACTGAAAGTTGTTGCCAAAGGTATTAACGAAATGCGTAATGATTCCTTCGGCTGCCTGATCATTACCCACTATCAGCGTCTGTTGAACTATATCACACCAGACAAAGTACACGTTATGATGCAAGGCCGTGTCGTCAAATCAGGTGGTCCTGAACTTTCCCAGCGTCTTGAGGAAGAAGGATACGACTGGATCAAGCAGGAGCTTGGTATCGAAGACGAAACAATCGGTCAAAAAGCGTAATCAAGATAGGAGGGTAATCATGACAGTAGAAGTCTCACTACCATACGACAAAGATTATGTCACAAAATTCTCTAACGGTCTTCAGGAACCGGAATGGATGAAGAACCTGCGCCTTAGCGCCTTGGAGAAATCAGAATCACTTCCGCTTCCTAAGCCGGATAAGACAAATATCTCTAAATGGAACTTCACCGAGTTCGATCATCACGTAACAAGTGAAACGATCGGTGCGCTCGATGAACTTCCGGTGGAGATAAAAGATTTCATGGATCAGGACAAAGCGCCTAAAAACCTTGTCATTCAGCGTAATCATACAGTGGCTTATGCTGCGATTGATGAAAACCTGAAAGAACAGGGAGTTATCTTTACAGACATCGCTACAGCTCTGCGCGAACACGGAGAGCTCGTGGAAAAGTATTATATGAATGATGCGGTGCACGTCGATGAGCACCGTTTGACAGCCCTTCATGCAGCGCTAATGAACGGCGGTATCTTCCTTTATGTACCCAAAAACGTACAGATTGAAGAACCGATTCAAGCTATTTTCTGGCAGGAAGACCAAAAAGCTTCCTTAATCAATCACATTCTTGTCGTTGCTGAAGAAAACAGCTCTGTTACGTATGTGGAGAACTACATCTCTCATAATAAAGAAGAGAAGACATCTGCTAATATTGTAGCGGAAGTTATTGCCAAGGACGGTGCGAAAGTATCGTATGGTGCAGTGGATAACTTCGACAAAGGAACAACCGTTTATGCAAACCGCCGCGGTGTTGCCTATCGGGATGCCGTCATTGAGTGGGCGTTGGGTCAAATGAATGAAGGGGATACTGTCTCCGAAAATATCACCCACCTGATTGGTGATAACTCCCACTCCAATGCCAAAACGGTAGCAATCGGCCGCGGAGATCAGAAGCAGAACTTTACAGCAAACATCACACACTTCGGTAAAGGTTCAGACGGCTACATTCTTCAGCACGGAGTGATGAAGGATAAAGCATCCGCTATTTTTAACGGAATTGGTAAGATTGAACACGGAGCCAGCAAATCCAACGCAGAGCAGGAGTCACGTGTCCTTATGCTCAGTAAAGATGCCCGTGGAGATGCCAACCCTATTCTTTTGATTGATGAAGATGATGTAACGGCAGGACACGCAGCTTCCGTTGGCCGCGTAGATCCTATGCAGTTGTATTACTTGATGAGCCGCGGAATTTCCAAATTCGAAGCGGAGCGTTTGATCATTCACGGGTTCCTTGCACCGGTGGTAAACCAGCTGCCTGTAGAAGCTGTGAAGCGTCAACTTCAGCAAGTGATTGAAAGGAAAGTAAATTAACATGGATGTCAAAGCCATACGCGAGGAATTTCCTATTCTGCATCAGGAAGTCAACGGTCATCCGCTCGTGTATTTGGACTCTGCAGCAACCTCTCAGAAGCCACTGAAAGTGATCGAGAAGTTGAACGAATATTACAGAGGCTACAATTCCAATGTGCACCGGGGCGTTCATACCCTTGGCACAAAAGCGACGGATGAATATGAAGGCGCAAGGGAAAAGGTCAGGCGCTTCATTAATGCTTCCAGTACGCAGGAAGTGATATTCACAAGAGGAACAACGACAGCCATTAATACAGTCGCCGCAAGTTACGGCAGGAGCAACCTTGGGGAAGGTGACGAAATCGTCATCACACCCATGGAGCACCACAGTAACATCATTCCTTGGCAGCAAATTGCTAAAGAAACTGGTGCGACCTTGAAATACATGCCGCTACAACCGGATGGCACCATTCGTTTGGAAGATGCGAAACAAACGATCACTTCCAATACGAAAATCGTTGCCATCGTACACGTTTCCAACGTGCTTGGTACCATCAATCCAGTGAAAGAGATCGCTCGTATGGCCCACGAGCAGGGAGCCGTCATCCTTATTGATGGTGCCCAAAGTGTGCCGCACATGCGTGTCGACGTTCAGGATCTGGATGCTGACTTCTATGCCTTTTCCGGTCATAAAATGGGAGGCCCTACAGGTATTGGTGTTCTCTACGGGAAGAAGGCGCTTCTTAACGCTATGGAGCCTGTGGAGTTCGGAGGCGAAATGATCGATTTCGTAAACTTGTACGACTCCACGTGGAAAGAGCTTCCGTGGAAGTTTGAAGGCGGAACGCCGATTATCGCAGGTGCTGTCGGACTGGGTGCTGCCATTGATTTTCTTACCGATATCGGCATGGATAACATTCTTGCACATGAGGAAAGGCTTGCTGCCTATGCTCAAGATCGCATGAAAACAGTGGACGGACTTACCATCTACGGTCCGGAACACCGCGCAGGTCTCGTTACGTTCAATTTAAGCGACGTACACCCTCATGACCTCGCAACGGTATTGGATGCAGAAGGAATCGCTGTACGAGCCGGTCACCATTGTGCCCAGCCTCTGATGAGGTGGCTCGATGTATCAGCGACGGCTCGTGCCAGCTTCTACCTGTATAATACTGAAGAAGAAATAGACCGACTCGTTGAAGGACTACAAACAACAAAGGAGTATTTTGGCGATGTCTTTTAATAACTTAGATACACTCTATCGCCAAGTGATCATGGACCATTACAAGAACCCTCGTAACCGCGGATCTATCGAAGGTAATCCGATGATTGTGGATATGAATAACCCAACATGCGGGGATCGTATCCAACTGCAGTTGTTGATCGATAACGGGCTTGTAAAGGATGCCAAGTTCGATGGAGAGGGTTGTTCCATCAGCCTCTCCTCTGCTTCCATGATGACCCAGGCG
The DNA here is from genome assembly GCF_000469135.2 of Bacillus sp. SB49. NCBI lineage: Bacteria > Bacillati > Bacillota > Bacilli > Caryophanales > Bacillaceae > Bacillus > Bacillus sp. SB49. The sequence continues at coordinate 2,655,072 of NZ_CP048117.1, read as the reverse complement.
ATCAAAGGAAAGTCCGTAGACGACGCATTAAAAATGTCTAAGCTGTTCTCAGAAATCATGCAGGGGAACGATATTGAGGAAGAAGATATCGACCTCGGTGATATCGAAGCACTCCAGGGAGTTTCCAAGTTTCCGGCTCGAATTAAATGTGCCACGTTAGCTTGGAAAGCCATGGAGAAAGGTGTCGATGAAGAGAAGCAGGACTAAGCGTCTGTTCATACCAAAAGGAGGTATATAATCATGGCTAAAAAAGCGCCAGAAGTAGGAGAGTACCAATACGGATTCCATGAAAAAGATGTGTCCATCTTCCGTACGCAAAAAGGTCTGACGAAAGAAGTCGTCAAACAGATCTCCGACTATAAACAAGAACCAGAATGGATGCTCGACTTCCGTCTTAAGTCCTTAGAGCAATTCTATAAAATGCCGATGCCGCAATGGGGCGGCGACCTATCCGAACTTGATTTTGATGAAATCACGTACTATGTTAAACCATCCGAACGCTCCGAGCGTTCATGGGACGAAGTACCGGAAGAAATCAAAAACACGTTCGACCGTCTGGGTATCCCGGAAGCGGAGCAAAAATACCTGGCAGGTGTCTCTGCTCAGTATGAATCCGAAGTGGTATACCACAACATGGAGAAAGACTTGGAAGATCTCGGTGTTATCTTTAAGGATACCGATTCTGCTCTCAAAGAAAACGAAGATCTCTTCAAGGAGTATTTCGGTAAAGTCATTCCCCCGTCCGATAACAAGTTTGCAGCGCTGAACTCTGCTGTATGGTCGGGAGGTTCCTTCATTTATGTTCCTAAAGATACGAAGGTGGAGACGCCGCTTCAGGCATACTTCCGTATCAACTCAGAGAACATGGGGCAGTTCGAACGTACCTTGATCATTGCGGATGAAGGTTCTTCCGTACACTACGTCGAGGGATGTACAGCACCGACTTATTCATCCAGTTCTCTGCATAGTGCCGTAGTAGAAATTTTCGTCAAAGATAACGCCTACTGCCGCTACACAACGATTCAAAACTGGGCGAACAACGTGTACAACCTTGTAACGAAGCGTGCCGTTGCTGAATCCAATGCAACGATGGAGTGGGTCGACGGTAACCTCGGTTCCAAGCTGACAATGAAATATCCAGCCGTTCTTCTTAAAGGAGAAGGAGCCCGCGGTATGACACTTTCCATCGCGCTGGCAGGAAAAGGACAGCACCAGGATGCCGGTGCCAAGATGCACCACCTGGCACCGAATACGTCTTCAACGATCGTATCTAAATCCATCTCCAAGCATGGTGGTAAAGTAACGTATCGTGGTATCGTTCAATTCGGTCGTAAAGCAGAAGGGGCCCGTTCCAATGTCGAGTGTGATACACTCATCATGGATAACGAGTCCACTTCAGATACCATTCCTTACAACGAAATCATGAACGAGAACATCTCTCTTGAGCACGAAGCAAAAGTTTCGAAAGTGTCTGAAGAACAGTTGTTCTACTTGATGAGTCGTGGGATCTCAGAAGAAGAGGCGACAGAAATGATCGTCATGGGCTTCATCGAGCCATTCACGAAAGAACTGCCAATGGAATACGCCGTGGAAATGAACCGCCTGATCAAGTTCGAAATGGAAGGTTCCATCGGTTAATAATGATAAAAGACCGTGCAGCTTATGACTGCACGGTCTTTATTTGTGGGATAATAAATAGAAGGTAAATATCCCTGGTGGAATCATGCATAACGAATCAAGCAGGCGTCATGTTTTATGAATACAAAACGTGATACTATAATAGTATCTATCAAAGGTTAAGGAAGGTTACCATGTTTCTGATTATGTTCTTCATTGGTTTAGTGACAGCAATTATCGGGAGCGTCGCTGGACTTGGCGGCGGCGTCATTCTGGTGCCCGCGTTATTGTTCCTCGGCGATCACTATGCGTCTTTTGACTGGGTCACTCCGCAGTCGATCGTTGGTATATCGCTCGTCGTGATGATCTTTACCGGGATGGCATCCGCCATCTCCTATATTAAACACAAGCGCGTCGATAAGAAAATCGGCGTCATTTTCCTTTATGGAAGCATTCCCGGTGGTATAGTCGGATCGTGGCTGAATCAATTTTTTGAATCAGATGGATTCTCGCTGTTTTTCGGCGTGATTATGATTGCCGTTTCGCTTTTGTTCTTTATTCCAAGACGACGGCCTGATAATCCACTATTTACAACAGGTATTCAAAGAGAGAAAGTCGTGGATGGAGAAACCTATACGTATCAGATGCCCGTCATGTTTGGGCTGGTCTTATCGTTCGCCGTCGGATTATTGTCCGGACTGCTTGGTATCGGCGGGGGGTCGCTTATGGTACCTGCAATGATCCTGCTGCTCGGCTTGCCGGCACATATAGCCACGGCTACATCCATGTTCATGATCTTTTTTGCTAGTATATCCAGCTCTGCGACTCATATTGCTCTCGGGCATGTTGAGTGGGCTCATACGCTGTGGTTCATCCCTGGGGCATATATAGGTGGCACGCTCGGTGCTTGGATGAACCGTAAACTGCGTGGACAGGCGGTCGAATGGTTCTTGCGGATCCTTTTGATTTTGATCGGCATCCGCTTAATCTGGCAAGGAATAGGGTGAGGATACGATGAATAAAGAGAGATTGTATTTCTACTATACAAGCGATCTGCACAGCCATTTTGAAAATTGGCCGCAGATCGTCGGCTATTTTCAAGAAAAAAAAGAGAAGCATGACAGAAGGAAGGAAGATTACTGGTTGTTTGACAACGGGGATCACGTAGACCGTTTCCACCCGATTACGGAAGGGTTAATGGGTAAAGGGAACGTGGAGCTTATGAATCGCGCTGCATATGATGTCGCTACCTTGGGAAATAACGAAGGAATTACCTTGGCTAAGGAAGATCTTCATTCTTTGTATGACGAAGCAGACTTCGGTGTCGTGTGTGCCAACCTCGTTTGTCATCATCAAGAGGCTCCTACATGGCTCCAAAATTATAAAATTGAGACGTCTAAACAAGGGACGAAAATCGGTGTTATTGGACTGACAGCTCCTTTCCGTCCGTTTTATCAACAGTTAGGCTGGGATGTCGAATCGCCTTATGACATACTGGACAGCCTGCTTCCGGAAGTGGAGCGGGAAGCAGATATCATTGTATTGTTATCGCATCTCGGCATCCATGACGACGAAGAGATCGCCAGGCGCTATTCCTGCATCGATGTCATTATCGGCGGACATACCCATCACTTGTTCAAGACAGGCGAGATCGTGGACGGATCATTATTAACGGCCGTAGGAAAGCACGGAACGCATCTTGGTGAAGTGATGATTGAATGGGACAATGATACCCATACGCTTGTAAATAAAGAAGCCTATGCCGTTCCGACGGAGCATTTAGGCAAGGACAAACAGACAACGGATGATCTGCTTCGTATAAGAAAAGAAGCGATGGATCACTTAAACACACCTGTTACAAGGTTGAGAGAGCCTCTTCACATCACATGGTTCAAGGATAACGAATTAATGACAAGTCTTACGGACCAATTAAGGGAATGGACATCATCCGATATCGCGATGTTAAATGCGGGGGTCCTTCTTGATCATTTACCGGCGGGGGAAATCACGTACGAAGAGGTCCACCGCATCTGCCCACACCCGATGAATCCCTGCAGGGTCGAGCTTGAGGGCGATAAAATAATGGAAGTGATCCGGGCTGCCCATACGAAAGAATTGATGGAAACCAAATTGAAAGGTCTGGGCTTCCGTGGAGAGGTAATCGGGAAAATGGTCTTTTCCGGAGTGGACATTAATGTACGGAAGGCGTCCAACGGGGAGCTTCAGGTGACGGATGTTACTTTCGACGGCCGTCCGCTTGATCCTGATAAAGTCTATCGTTTCGCTACAGCGGATACGTTTACTTTCGGTCGATTCTTTCCTGAGATCGCCTATGCCTCAGAGAAAAAGTATTATATGCCGGAACTGCTGCGTGATCTGCTGTCTGAAGCGCTTCAGACATACGGGAGTCCGTGAGAATTATTCAAATAAAACCCTTCTCGCCTACATATAGATAGGTGAGGAGGGTTGTTTCATGTCTAAGAAAAGAGTGACGGGCGGGTCGTCGATCGGAAAACGGGTCGTCATCAGTCTACTGTTTTTCGCTGTATTCACAGCCCTAAGCCTATGGTTTATAAACAGGGGAGTCACGCCCGCACTTGTAGATATTGCTGAGACGAAGGCGCAGCAGCTGGCGAGGGATGCAATCAATGAGGCGGTCAGTAAACAAATAGCCGAAGACCTTCAGTTCAATGATCTTGTAAAAATGGAGCAGGATAACCAGGGAAACGTCGTTTATATGGGATGGAATTCCGTCATGGTAAACCGTGCTCTGCGTGACACCACGATTCGGGTGCAGAATTTCCTGAAGCGGATGGAGCTTGGAGAGTTACCGATGGAGGATACCTCACTCGAGCCGTCCATCGATCCGAATATGACGGCAGAGGAGTTAGGGGAGCAGCCGGCCACTTTGATTGAAGTGCCGGTAGGGCTTGCCACAGGAAACAGTCTGCTTGCAAACCTTGGCCCGAAAGTTCCCGTGCAGCTCAGGGTGATCGGCGACGTTCAGTCTCAGGTGAAAAGTAAAATTACGGAATATGGTTTGAATGCCGCCTTGTTTGAGATTTCCATCCATTTTGAAGTAAGTCTCCGAATCGTTATCCCGTTCTCTACGGAGACAACGGTCGTAAAGAACGATATTCCGATAGATACGGCGACTATTTTAGGAAAGGTTCCCAATTTCTACAGCGGTGTAGACGGTCAGGACCCATCTTTTTCCTATCCAATGGATCCCTTGCAATAATGCATATCTACTGGTAGAATGGCTAAGAACTGAATATGCGTGACCTTATCAGATCGGTGAGGTAGAGGCGCAGACATCATGAGTAGTCAATGGGAGTATGACAAGCGAGGATCATTGGTGAAGGGGGTGTCTGCCGAAGTGTAAGACAGCGAGTCGGGCTGTTTAACGCTGGTGTACATCTGAACAGGAGATACACTGTCATGCATGCTTTTTGGGTGCATGGAGCGCTACTGATCGAAATGGAGGATAATCCAATTGCCGCTGAGGCAGTGGTAGATTATTTTCTATCATTGTCTTTTTTTATTCCTCAATTTTAATCCACAGTAGCCTTCCAAATCCCGTTACACCATTAGATTAACGGAGGGGAACCACATGGAAGGAACGATCTATTCATTAATTCCAGCTATACTTATGCTTATCCTTGTCCTTGTTACAAGGAAAGTCATCCTATCCCTTGGTATAGGGATCATTGTCGGAGCATTCATGCTTACACAAATGGACATTGGAGCCGGTATCGGCTTGATTTGGTCCATCTTTTCCACTATTTTCTACAGTGAAGGTGCACTTAATTCAGGTAATATTTACCTGCTATCTTTTTTACTTTTACTAGGAGTTACCACTGCATTTATGACAGCCTCCGGAGGCAGCAAGGCATTCGGAAAGTGGGCGGTGAAGCGGATCCGTACACGTCAGGGTGCTACACTCGTACCTGCTCTGCTCGGCATTGTTATTTTCATTGATGATTACTTCAATGCACTTGCTGTCGGGCAGGTGGCAAAACCGGTGACGGACAGGTACCGCGTCTCAAGAGCAAAACTGGCCTATTATATCGATTCGACTTCTGCACCAATCACGGTTATTTCTCCCATATCCAGCTGGGGAGCATATATCATCGGTACCATCGGTAGTATCCTTGCGGCAAATGAAATTACCGAATATGGTGCTTTTGAAGCGTTTGTTTTGATGATACCAGCGAACTTATACGTTTTCGCAGCTTTACTTCTCGTATTCCTGACAATTTATATGCGCCTTGATTTCGGGCCGATGCGCAGTCACGAAATCCGTGCGCAGAAGACAGGAGAGCTCACGAATCCGGAAAAGGGTGACATTCCAGGAGACCTGAATGACGAATTCGAAGAGCACAATAATGGGAAGATTTCGCACTTGATTCTGCCGATTGTTGCGCTTGTCGTCGGTACGGTAGCCATGATGTTCTACACAGGTATTCAGGCAACAGAGGGAAGCGCCACACTGCTTGATGCTTTTGCTAATACGAATGTAAACATTTCCCTGTTCACCGGAGGTTTGGTCTCTGTATTGGTTGCAGGCGGTCTTTACATCAGCCAGCCTAAACCGAAATCAGGGCTTGGCCACGTATTTACAGAAGGACTCAAAGCTATGCTTCCGGCTATCTATATCCTGGTCTTCGCCTGGATGATCGGGGATGTCATCAGCCAGCTTCAAACAGGAGAGTTTTTGGCAAATCAATTTACAGAGGCAAGCATTGATATTGCTTACCTGCCTTTAATCATCTTCTTATTGTCCGGCTTTATGGCGCTGTCTACCGGTACATCTTGGGGAACGTTCGGTATCATGCTCCCGATCGCAGGAGAAATAGCAGCTGTTACCGATCCGTCCATGATTCTACCGGCCTTGTCCGCGGTTCTTGCCGGCTCCGTTTTCGGTGACCACTGTTCACCGATCTCAGATACGACCATTCTTTCTTCTACCGGGGCAGGTTCCAATCATATCGATCACGTCATGACCCAGCTTCCATATGCGCTGCTCGCAGCCTTAGGGGCGACAGTCGGGTATCTTGTCCTTGGGTTTACCGGACAGGTTTGGATTCCGCTGGTACTCGCTATGGCTATAGTAGCTGTCATTGCCATGGTCATTCATAAAGTAAATCCGAAAATTGAACCAGAGTAAGTATAAGAGGAACAGGGATGACGCCATCCCTGTTCTTTTTTTGAGCCTTTGGTGTGATGGATGAATAGGGCCGATAGACATAAGAGGATGACTGGATATTATTAAAAATGTAAATACCTCCATATAAAGGTAGGAAGATTAACCTATGGAACATCCTCCTGAGACTACCTCTTCTGTTATTATCTGAAAATTATAAAATTATTTTGACAAGCCGTAGCGCGGTGGTTATAATTTAAACAGAAATAATCAGAAAAAAATAAAAATTTTGAACACTATTCTTTCATAAAATTTATAAACGTGTTCAAAACAGGGAGGTCTTTCACATGGAGAATCGTGCACAATGGGGTACGAGGGCTGGGTTCATTCTGGCTGCTGTCGGTTCGGCTATTGGTCTTGGGAACATATGGAGGTTTCCATCTGTAGCTTATGAGAATGGAGGAGGAGCATTTTTCATTCCTTATCTATTCGCTCTTTTGACAGCCGGGATACCGTTGCTGATCATGGAGTTTACCATTGGTCACAAGTACCGTGGATCTGCTCCACTATCCTTCTTCAAAATGAGCCGTAAAACAGAATGGCTCGGCTGGTGGGCTGTATTGGTGGCATTCGTCATTTCTACTTATTACTCTGTCATCATCGCCTGGGCAATGTCCTACAGTGTCTTTTCCTTAAATCTTTCTTGGGGATCCGATACAGAAACGTTCTTATTTAGTGATTACCTGCAATTATCATCCATTACTCCAGGGCAGACAGGCAGCCTTGTCCCGGGCGTTTTAATTCCGCTCGTACTTGTATGGATCATTACCCTTGGTGTACTGTTCGCAGGTGTCAAAAAAGGAATCGAAACAGCGAACAAGATTTTCATTCCAACGCTTGTTATTCTTTTCCTGATCATTGTCATCCGCGCGGTCACACTTCCAGGAGCCGCGGAAGGTCTACAGACATTCTTTGCTCCGAATTTTGAAACAATCATGAACGGTTCGGTTTGGGTAGCTGCTTACGGTCAGATCTTCTTCAGTCTTTCCATTGCATTTGCCATTATGATTACTTATTCCAGCTATCTTCCGAAGAAATCGGATATTACGAACAACGCATTTATTACAGGATTCAGTAACTCGAGCTTTGAGTTGTTAGCCGGTATCGGGGTTTTCGGAGCTTTAGGATTCATGGCTTCACAAAGTAATGTCCCGGTGGAAGAGGTTGTGAGCGGCGGGGTTGGTCTTGCATTCGTCGTATTCCCGCAGATCATCAATGAGTTTCCCGCTTTGAATGGACTTTTTGGAGTCCTGTTCTTCCTGTCCTTAGTTCTTGCCGGGTTGTCTTCTCTAATCTCCATTTCCGAAACATACGTAGCGGGTATTCAGGAGAAGTTTGGTATATCAAGAAAAGCTGCTGTTGGAATCGGTGGCGGGATCTCTGCCATCATATCGCTGCTCTTTGCTACCCAAGGAGGACTATTCTTCCTGGACGCAGCAGATTACTTCATCAACCAGTTTGGGGTCGCCTTCGTCGGTCTTGTCGAAGTCGTTGTGATCGCCTGGTTCCTTCGTAAGTTGAACGACTTCCAAAACCATGCCAATGCCATTTCTGATATCCGTCTTGGCGGCTGGTGGAAAGTCTGTTTAGGACTGGTCACACCTGTTGTCCTTGGTTACATGATGTTCGATCTTTTCAGAACCAACCTGGAGCGTGCATTCGATACGCCGACAGGGAACTATGAAGGATATACGGATACCTTCATTTTATACGGCGGCTGGTTCGTCGCGGCGTTTGCTTTAGTCGCAGGTTTCCTTATGACATTCAAACGCTGGCATACGAACTCATTGGAAGAAGTAAAAAAGGAGGTAAGCTGATATGACAGGTAGTGCAATAGCTATGATGATTATCGGCATCGTTGTCATATGGGGTGGACTTGCAGCGAGCATAACGAATGCAGTTCGCAAATCCAAACAACAATAAAAAGCAGAAAAACCGCCGCACAATCATGTGCGGCGGTTTTTTAATCGACCATCTGTTCCCATCGTTTTAAATAAGGAGTTGGGTCGAAGGACCATTCATTTTTCCCATTATCCTGATACATGCCATAATGGAGATGCGGTGGAAATTTTCCGGAAGTACCGGGCGGTCCATAGCCGGAAGCACCCACGGCACCAATAACGTCACCAGGTTTTACGACGTCTCCCACTTTTATATCCTCTGCAAAATTTTGAAGATGTGCGTAATAGTGGTAAATATTGTAAATGTCCCTGATGCCGATTCTCCAACCGCCGAACTTGTTCCAGCCTTTCATTTCAACCACACCATAGGTGGTCGATTTCACAGGCACTCCGTAATTGGCAAAGATATCGGTACCTTCATGAACTCTGCGGCCACCAAAGCCGCGTGCGTCCCCCCAAGTACTGCGATAGCTGAAGTTTGCCTCCAACGGAAGTGGAAAATCCCTGTTCTTTAAATGAACGGTTCCGAAGTTTCGGAAAACTTGGGCGGTGTTCATAATCGTTTGCACAGTCAGATCACGCTGGTAATAATCCCATAGGGCAATTTTTATATCTTCTTCTGTTGTTCCATATGATTTGACGTAATCGGCAATGGACCAGAGCAGATCATCATCCTGATCTATTTCCACTTTACCGTCTCCATTTCCGTCAGAGCCCCAGCCTTCGGGAAACAAGTCGGCAGGCATCTCTCCATTGGTCCCTGTCCAGAACATTGGATCCGGTTTTATAGCGGTAACCCTGTCTTTCTCGGGGTCCCCGTTGACCTGTCTTTCGTATTGATCGATAGCTGCTAAATATTCCCAAGGAATGTCAGTAAGGGCAGCTGTCTTCTTATACAAGGCCATCCGGTCATCACTTTCTTTATCGGCGTATGTCGGTGACGGAAAAAGTAAGGCGCCAGCCACAACGACGCTTAATAAGAGCCTGAAGTATATCATATACTCACCTACAACTTTTTAATACCTTTAGCATGAGGCAGTCAGGAGAATGTTATGTTTGGAAATATCAGTTCTCCATGCCTGTTTCTTCTTTTGTGTTCATGTTCGGACCTACATCCGGTTGTCTCGGGTCATCCTGCTTCACTTTACCTTGGGGTGCTTTTTTCATTTTTTTAATGATACTGTCGATATTCTCATTATAGTTTTCGTCGTATACGGTCGATGTGCTCAAACTTTGAATGTCTCCAAAAGAAGCTGGATTGTCGGACACATAGACGTGGTAGAAGCTCGGCACAAGCGAATAGGCGGTCTTTTGAACCATATCTGCTGCCGTCTCTCGATCCGTATCGTCTGCTTTACTGTAAGCGACAAGCACCTCATTATCGGTTACGACAGTCGCTACATCGTCAAAATTGTCATATCGTAAAATCATGCGGGAAATCATGTCTGCCATCTCTTCGCGGTTCACTTTGATTTCATGGTGTTCTTCGTCATCCCGTTCCATCTGCGTCTGATTGAAGCGGACATAGCCTACCTGTCCGTCCGATCCATCTTCATTGTAGCCGTCCATAGCATTTCCGTTTAGGGGATCATCGGCTCGTTTATTTTGTTTAGCTGATTCATCTGTTTCCTGGCACCCTGCCATTGTCAGTGCAAGGAGGCCGGTCAAACATACAGTACTCCATCGCTTATTCACAGTATTTCCTCCTTATTCGTTAGTCGGTGACGGTATGGTTAGGTTGGACTTTTATTAGAAGAATCATACGGTTTTTGAAAAGCGGCAATTCCGTCCATATACGGAAGTGTGGTACACTTATAGAAGATAGAGGTGATGATATGGTTGAATTAAACGGGAAGACGTACGACCTGCTTGAAGACCATCAGGAAGGGTTTCAGCAGGAAGAAGTGGAAAGCCGCTACAGTGATATTCTTAATAAGTATGACTTTATCGTAGGGGACTGGGGTTACGGACAGCTTCGCCTTAAAGGCTTTTATGATGACCAGAATTCAAAGGCCAGCTTTGATACCAAAATTAGTACGTTAGAGGATTATCTATATGAATACTGTAATTTCGGCTGTTCCTATTTTGTTCTAAAGCGGATACGACAATAACCGACGTGCTGAAGAAAAGCACGCCGGTTTTTTATTACCTGGGCAATATTTTATTGTTCCTCTGACGGCTTTACATCCTGGTCCTTTTCGTCATGAGTAGGGTGGGCGCCGGCTTCCTGGCGCGGCAGATCCTGGTGTAAAGCCTTAAATTCATAATTGAACGCACTATAGTACCTTTGCTTATCTGTCCAAGGGGAGCTTTTTTCGTTGGAAACGGGCTCATATTTGTTTCTTGGAGCACCATAGGGTCCTTCCGGCAGCTGTTCTGGAACAAGGTAGTTCCGTTGTGCTTCCACGTTAGCGAAGTCGGAATATTTATCTTCGGGCATTTAAAAAACCTCCTTCAGGAATAGTTTCGCCCGTTGGAGGTTTCTTATTCTTTCATAGTAAGTCGGGGAGATAGGTTCGAAGCTCTTCTGCTTCCATCGTACTCAGCTGAAACATATGCTCTAAGTGTCCGGCCCTGTTTATATTTTCTAAATCGAGCAGAGCCTGACGGTTTTTGGGCAGGTTGATGACCATAGTCTGGTTATCGAAGCAGTCTGCTTTCATTAAGGCAAGCTCAAAACGATGGCTGCCTGCGGTGAAGGAGACAAACCGGGTGCTGGTGTCTTGTGTGAAATCCTCTAAAAGTGGCCGTTCCGCCATGAATGATCACCTCCTGTCCTATGTCGGCGGCTGGTATATTCGTCCACATAAGTATGCCCGGGATGTTGGAAAATATGCGCGGTTTCCATGGCTGGGCGAGGGATCGGATAGCAATTTATGTTATTCTTAACAAAGAAAAATACACGGGAGGTAGGAACATGTATTTCGTCGACAGAAAAAAATTAGAAGAAATTTTAAATTATATGAATACGGTGCTGCAAGAGGTGACGGAGAACCGCTATGAAACGTTCTCAGACCGTCTATTATTGGAGAGAACCACTCATGTAACTATTGAAGCTATTCTGGATGTGGGAAATATGATGATCGACGGCTTTATCATGCGCGATCCGGGCAGTTACGAAGATATCATTGACATACTGACCGATGAACAAGTGCTTCCAAAGGGGGAAGAGGAAGCCTATAAGGCGTTCATCGGTTTGAGGAAAATGATTGTTCAGGAATACACAGCTGTTGATCATCAAGAGATCAGCGGAATATGGAATCAGTATAAAGCAGTCATTCTTTCTTTTCCTGAAAAGGTCAGGAGCTATCTAGATACAGAGCTTGGCCCTGTATCCACATTTACGAATAACGATTGATTCAGGGATGAGGTGTTATCAACATGTACAGGGATTATAAAGCGTATTTAATTGATTTGGATGGGACGATGTACAAAGGAACGGACAAAATAGACGGCGCCGGGGAATTTGTTCAAGCGTTGGTTGACAAGGAACGCCCCTTCCTCTTTCTGACCAACAATTCTTCTAAAAGGGTGGAACAGGTCGCCGCTAAATTGACGGATTTAGGAATACCGGCAAATCCTGATCAAGTGTACACGAGCAGTATTGCCACAGCGGAATACATCAAAAGCGAGAATCACCAAGCCCGTGTTTTTGTGATCGGAGAAGACGGGCTGCTGGATGCCCTTGATCGGGAAGGATTGACCAGAGTGGAAAGCCGCTCGGATTATGTAGTTATCGGCATTGACCGGGAGATTACATATGAAAAGCTGGCAAGGGCATGCTTGGAAGTTCGAAATGGAGCGAAATTGATCAGTACCAACGGGGATATCGCTATTCCGACCGAAAGAGGGATGCTTCCGGGAAACGGCGCACTTACATCTGTTGTCGCGGTTAGTACAGGGGTGGACCCGGTTTTTGTAGGAAAACCGGAATCATTGATCATGGATCGGGCTCTAAAGCGGATTGGATATGGGAAAGACGAAGTCCTCATGGTGGGGGACAATTATAACACCGATATTCTTGCAGGTATTCGTGCAGGGATCGACACATTGATGGTGGAGACAGGAGTCAGTTCTTTTGATGAGTTGAAACAAACGGATCCTGCACCGACCTATAAGTGCCGGGACTTGTATGAATGGATGAAAGGTTGAATGGACAGGAAAGAGCGCCTGGATTAACTAATCCAAGCGCTCTTTCTTTATAGGAGGTAGGGGCCAAAGAATACGGTTATAAAAGCAACATGTACACCGATGAAATAAGAGAGTTGTATAAATGGGGACCAGTCTTTGACACGGTGGAATGCACGGACCAACACATAAGCGATTAAGGCGAATGCCAAAAGGTATATATAAGTACTTCCGGAGAAATTCAAATAATCCGGGGTGCGCGTCAACAATTGTTCCGAAAAGACGGGGCCCTTGAATAAGAAGACGGCGGCGAGGTAGATGACAGCGCCTGTATAAAACACCCATGCTCTGTCTTCATCCATGGCTTTCGTTTTCGTAAACATTAAAATGGTTAGAAAGACTAAAGGCCAGATGATCCAAACTAAAGAAATAGGAACAATAAGCATTCCAAATGAAAGCATGCCGGCGGTTTTCCCTCCTGCCTGAAGCAAATTCCCGCTGGAAATTCCATCGGTTTTACTTATAACTGCTTTCTCGTCGGAAGCAAGAAGGACCTGATAATGATCTCCCTTTTTATCCAACCAGATGATGGAATGAGAATCGATCCATTGAGGAGTGAGAGAAGGGCTGGGAGTATTACTGATACGCGTTACTCTGTTCACACCCTTTTCTTTCACCTGCGCCTGATAAATATTAAATTGGGTCTCCTTGTTAAACATCGTGTCAGTTTTGCCGAGAGCTTTGAATAAAAGAAGAGATTTGTCTCCGCGTACCGTAAGTTCTATATCTGATAATTCCTCTAATGATTTTCCTGTTACGGGATCTGAAAAAGTAACACGGCTCATTTTCGGTGCCGACGCCTCTTCTTCTGCCGGGAAGGCAGCATAATAATGCAGCTGCTTCTTCTTACCCGTCATCGACTGTTTCTGTAATGTAGACTGAATCAGTCGTATGTCGTTCTCCGCAGCTGCAAAATGCATCTCTTTCAATTCTTCCCCGCTCTGCAAGGGAATGTCCGCTTCCCGCACTTTTTCCAGTGTACCATCCTTAAGGTGGTAGAATGTCAGGTGATTTCCTGACGATTCCGTTATTCGGGTGGCCAGGTAAGTGCCATCGTGGTTCTCATATGTAAGTACTTCCGCTTTCTCATCAGGCAGTGTCAATATAGAAGTAAGGCTGCCATCCTCTTCATACACATACACATCTGTCCCTTTTGTAAATATAACTTCGTTCTGTAAAGGGAGAAAGGTATCCAGATCGGATATCTTTTCCTTTTTTTCGGTAAATAACTGATGATAGTCGGAATAAACGAGTTGATTTCCTGGTGTAGCAATGGAAGTGAACTTATCAACAGGAATATCAATGTTTGTTTCCTCTGTGCTGGAGTACTCTTGGTCATAACCTGTTTGTTTCACGCCTTCTTCCGTCAAGTATGCGATCTTCGCACCATTCGTCGCCGACGACACAGCCGGAGAGTCGGAAGTCACCGTTTCCCCTAATTCCAGTGGTCGGCTCCAATCCGAGTCCGGTGGTTCGGTCACATCCTCAAAATTACGAACAAAGAGCAAACCGATTCCTAACAGCACAAGAAGTGCCGGCACAATCCATACTATTTTCTGTTTCATCTGGTCCTTTCTCCTTTCTTTATTTTCCATAATACGGAATTCACTATAACATATGTACGAATATAATAGTTAATAAGTTTCAGAATAATAAAAAAACTGTGCGCTCGGCACAGTTTTTAAGAAAATTAGTTAGTCTTCTGGATCGCCTGCGATGCTGTGAGCGAGCCTGCTTGAAGCAGCGGCTGCTATAGCCCCGACAATATCGTCTAAGAAAGTATGGCACTCACCAGTCGATTTATCATTTAACTTCTGAAGAATACCAGGCTTTTGTTTATCGATATACCCGTAGTTCGTAAAACCTATGGAACCGTATACGTTTACAATGGAGAAAGCGATGATTTCATCAATGCCGTACAGGCTCTCATCCACTTCAATAGTAGATTGCAGCGGTTCTTCCAGCATTTTCTTTTCTGCTAACATATCCAATTGTATCCCGGTAATAATCGCGTTTTGAACCTCGCGCTTCGTCAACACTTTGTTGACGTTGTATCGGCATTCATCCATCGTCAGTTTTTCGTGATATTTCGACTGAAGGTAGTGGACGAGCTCAGCGATATCATCAATGGATACTCCGCGATCGTTGAGCCATTCCCGTGCTGTTTTCTCGAGATTGGATATTTTCTTGTTATTTGTCATAAAGAAACCCTCCTACTCCTCATATCATTGCCTGTTTCGATACCCGTCATGAATATGGCACAAACGGATGGTTATATCCTTATTATATCAGAGAATTCAGTCAGAGATGCAGAGTCCTTCCAATCCTTTGTGATACACTGATAATTAACAGGGAAGGAGTGGGACTAATGGGGAAACCAAAAGTTTATATTACAAGGGCTTTACCGGAAGCAGTTGTGGAGCCGTATCGAAATGAACTGGATATCGAGATGTGGCCGGAAGCGGAGAAAGCGGTGGACAGGGAGCTTTTAATAGAAAAGGCCCGTCAATCGGACGGTCTCGTGACGATGTTGTCGGAGTCCATTGATGAAGCACTTTTGAAGGAGGCGGAGAGTCTCAAGATTGTCGCTAACTTGGCCGTCGGTTATGATAACATCGACTTGAAAAGTACACAGGAGCAAGGCGTAGCGGTAACGAATACTCCGGATGTCCTGTCTGATACGACCGCAGATTTGACATTCTCCCTGCTGACAGCTACGGCACGGAGGATCGTCGAAGCAGATACGTACATAAAAGAAGGGAAGTGGCAGCACTGGTCCCCATTGCTGCTGGCAGGCCACGATATTCACCATAAGACAATAGGAATTGTCGGGATGGGGAGAATCGGTGAAACGGTAGCGAAGCGTGCCACTGGTTTTGAGATGGATATTTTGTACCACAATCGTTCGAGAAACAGGAAAGCGGAAGAAGAACTCGGTGCAGTTTATGTGGATTTTGATGACCTTCTGCGTCGTTCCGACTTCGTTGTTTGTCTGACCCCTTTGACAGAAGAAACCCATCGATTATTTGATAAACAAGCTTTTGCCATGATGAAGGATGATGCGATTTTCATTAATGCTTCACGTGGAGCAGTCGTTGATGAAAAAGCACTGGAACATGCAATTAAAGAAGGAGAAATTGCGGCTGCAGGACTGGATGTGTTTGAAAACGAGCCGATTTCAAAAGATCACCCCCTCCTTCAGCTGCCGCAGGTTGTCTGCCTTCCACACATCGGCTCAGCGTCTAAAGAAACGCGCTATGCAATGATGAGGCTGTGTTTAGACAATATCTGCCGCCATTTCCGGGGAGAAACACTGATCAGCCCTGTCCAATAAAAAAACCGCACACCCTCATAAAGGTGTGCGGTTTTCTAATGGTTTGATCAGAAAACTTGTTCTACTTCGTAAATGCCAGGGATTTCTTGTGCAAGCGCACGCTCGATACCAGCTTTCAACGTGATGGTTGAGCTCGGGCAGTTCCCGCAGGCGCCCATCAGGCGAAGGCGTACGATGCCGTCTTCCACATCTACAAGCTCTACGTCCCCACCGTCACGAAGTAAAAATGGGCGAAGTTTATTGAGTACTTCCTGTACTTGTTCATGCATCTTCATCTTCCCCTTTCTAAGTAATAGTATAAAACGAAAGCAGCAAAAAATCTATGGTTGCGTCGTTAAGTCCATTTTTATAATGAGAACTATTATCATTTTATCTTTTTTCAATTCTTTTGTAAAATAAAATAAAAGTATCAATTTCAAGGGGTGGGATACAATGGGGGTAAAAGTAACAGTGTACGGATCGGATGTCAGATGTGCGAGTTGTGTGAATGCACCCGGTTCTAAGGAAACGTATGAGTGGATCCAGGCAGCGATTGCACGGAAGTATGGAGAGAAAGCAGCAATCAGCTATTCTTATTTCGATATCAACAGGGATGACCAGCCGGATGCGGATGACACACTGCTGGAACAGCTGCAGTCGGATGAACTTTTTTATCCGCTCGTCCTCGTGGAAGAAGAAATCGTTGGAGAGGGAAGTCCCCGGTTGAAGCCGATTTATAAGGCCTTGGAAAGTCATGGGATTGCAGAGCCTTCCTCTACCTGACACGAAATCCCTGTTTTATGGTAAACTAAAGCACATATAGGGTTTCATCCATATAAAGAGGTGATGCGGATGAATCCGACTGTAGAGTTTTGTATCAATAATTTAGCTAATGGTTCCCAGCAGGCGATGGCTGAGCTTGAGAAAGATCCAGATCTGGATGTTCTTGAATATGGTTGTTTAAGAAATTGCGGCTTATGTTCTCAAACCTTGTATGCACTGGTGGAGGGGGAACGGGTAATCGCAGATACGCCGGAAGAACTCGTGGATAAAGTGTATGAACAATTGGACGAAATCCTATAGAGCAGATTAAGGGAAGGTGTCCAAATTCAAGGGATGCCTTTTCTTATGGCGAGCGGGTCGCGCCATTTGATAAAGCGATCGGCAGTTTAGTATACTGACTGTAAGAAGAGAAAGGAGAGGCTTGGGATGATTCTGAACATTACGGAAGCCGCTGGTCACCAGATCAAGGAGATGATGAAGGAAGAAGAAGGAGATGTCCGTCTTCGCTTCGGAGTAAAGGGTGGAGGCTGTAGTGGATTGTCTTATGCCATGGGGTTTGAAGATGACATCAATGAAGAACTTGATGTGATCGATGAATCGGCAGGGATTCCTGTCGTCATCAACCGCCAGGATGTACCGATCATTGAAGGTACGACGATTGACTTCAAACAGAACATGATGGGTGGAGGATTCACGATCGACAATCCGAACGCGATTGTTTCGTGCGGGTGTGGATCTTCTTTCAAAACGGCGACAAATGCAGGTGTGCCGGATCCCAGCTGTTAAATAGACGACAAACCTCCCCTTGTGGGGAGGTTTTTTTACATTGGAAAAAAGACGCCCGATTTGAACTGTAACCTATAATTCGGACAGTTTATAAAAAGAACCTTAGGCGGCTAGGAGATGATCTCGGTATTGCACCGGGGTCATCTTATTTAAATTCCACTGATATCTTTTATTATTATATTTTGCTATATACTGGTTAATTTCTTCTTTAAGTTGGCTTAAGCTTTCACATGATTGGTGATCCACCATATCCTTTAAATGACCAAAGAATGATTCCATAGGTGCATTATCCCAACAGTTACCTTTTCGGGACATGGACTGACGAAGGCCAGCTTCTCTCACTCTAGATTGGAATTTGGGGTGAGTGTAATGAAACCCTTGATCCGAATGAATCATTGCTTCTGGATGGAAAGATTTTACGGTGTCTTGAAGTTTCTCTAACGTTCGGTAAACAATATCCATCCCTAGGGAAGTAGATATATGGTGAGCTACAATTTCCTTTGTTGTACTATCTTTCACGCAAGAAAGATATGCTTTTTGACCTTTCCCAAAATACGTGTAAGTGATATCAGTCAAAAAGACTTTTCCGGGTTCTAGTTGTGTGAACTCTCGGTTAAGATGGTTTGGGCACGTACGATGCTCTTGAGTGGCTTTCAACATTTGTTTGTATGGTTTAGCCTGTCTGATCTTTGCCGAAAGATCAAATTTCTTCATTAATCTTCGAATTTTTTTATGATTCATGATGACCCCATAATCATTTTCGAGAATCAACTTAATTTGCAGAGCTCCTACTTTCTCATGGTTTTGTGAGAAGATAACTTGAATAATTTGTATATCCTTTTCGTCTTTCTGATTTTTCACTTGTCTTTTGGAATCACTATTTATCCACGCATAATATCCACTTCGACTTACTCCTGTGAATTCACATAAATAAGAGACCATACTCCTTAAGGAGTAATTATGGATTGTTTCATAAATAAGCTGATAGACTTCTGATGGAGTTATTTTCGTTTCTTCTTCAACGCCTGCCTTTCGAGTTTGTCTAGCTTTTTTAAAAAATCATTTTCAGCCTCTAAGTACTTAATACGAGCTTCCGCTTTCTCAAGTTCTTCTTCCGCAGACATCTTCTTTGAAGAAGGTCGACCTTTACTTCCTTTTCCACGACGGTCTCCCTCCAGACCAAGTTCTCCGTACTTTTCAAATGTGTTACGCCAGCGCTTTAAGCATCTTCTGGGTTGATCCTTCCCAATCACTACTAAATCAAATCCGTGCTCTTCAAATATTTGAGATGGAAAGTTTCCATTCTGATATTCCTGAATTGCAGCTTTCTTAAATAAAGGATGGTATGTGATAGAACGTTCCGATACCTTTACGACATTCGGATTGTCCTCTAATTGTTTCATTTCCGTATTTGAATAAAGATGTTTACTCATAGTCACACTCCGTTCATATATTTATTTTGATTATAAACGGGTTTCCTTCCTTGAAACAGAAATAACCCGAATAACGGGGCACTTTTTTATAAGTGTCCATTATTCGGGTTATAGTTCAATTATCGGGCGTCTTTTTGTTTATCCGAACATGCTTGTGGAGTGCTTCGGCTGCACGCGTGCATCTGGATCTATATATGCTTTTGCATTGTTAACCGCCGTTGGTCCTTCGCCGAATCCGGAGGCAATCAATTTAACTTTGCCGGGATAGGTGCAGATATCTCCAGCAGCATAGATGCCTTCGATGTTCGTTTCCATTTTGGAATTGACGACAATGCTGTTTTTTTCTATTTCCAGTTCCCAGTCCTTAATAGGCCCGAGAGAAGAGATGAAGCCGTAGTTGACGATGACGTCATCCACGTCGATCGTTTCTACACGGTCTCCCTTAACTTCATGAAGTTCCACTTGTTCAATCCGATCAGAACCGATCAGTTTCTCCGGGTTGTAAGGTGTCAAAACTCTTACATTGGATTCATGCAGCTGTGCCACGCTGTGTTCGTGTGCCCGGAACTTATCACGGCGGTGAACTAGCGTAACCTGCTTGGCGATCGGCTCCAGCATAAGTGACCAGTCGACAGCAGAGTCGCCGCCGCCGGCAATCATAACATTCTTATCCCGGAACCGGTCCATGTTACTTACGTGGTAATGAAGGTTTGTTCCTTCGAATTTATCTGTATCGTCAATCTTCAACTTCCTTGGCTGGAAAGCGCCGTTTCCGGCTGTGACAATGATTGTCTTCGTATAATGGACTTCTTTATCGGTGGTAAGCTTGATCGAACCATCTTCCATGCGTTCCACGGAAAGAACTTCCTGGCTGAGCGCAATCGTAGGGTCAAAAGCCATCGCCTGCTCTTCCAAGTTGTCCACGAGTTCCTGTGCCCGAACTTTAGGGAATCCTGCAACATCGTAAATGTACTTTTCCGGATACAGTGCAGTCAGCTGTCCGCCCAGATGGGGAAGGCTTTCAATTATCTTTACACTTGCATCGCGCATACCGCCGTAAAAAGCGGTAAACAACCCGACCGGGCCGCCGCCGATGACGGTTATATCGTATATCTTATCACTCATAATTACCCTCCTGTTCAAAATTACACTAATACATATTCTATCATAAAAAAATTTCAAGTGGGAATACTGAAGGCATGTAAGCCGTTCCAATTGAAGTTACTCCTATGTTCTCTAATGTGCTTCCTTTTGTTGAAAGCAGTTATAATCAGTTTTATCATAAATGAGAAGAAGGAATAATGACAAAAATGTGACGATTTATCCAGAATATGAATGGAATGGAGTGATGAAAGATGAAAAAACCGAATATCGTTATTCTGGGTGCCGGCTATGGCGGCATGATGACGGCCGTCAAGCTGCAGAAGAACATAGGAGTCAATGATGCGAACGTAACGTTGGTTAATAAGCACAGCTATCACTACCAGACCACCTGGCTTCACGAAAATGCTGCAGGTACACTGCATCATGATCGGACTCGTATCCCTATCAAAGACGTCATCGATACAAGCAAAATTAAGTTGATTCAAGACACAGTCCTCGAAATCAAACCATCTGAAAAGCGTGTACTTCTGGAGGATGGGGAAGTAACATACGACTACCTCGTCATTTCGCTCGGTTTTGAAGCAGCTACTTTTGGAATTCAAGGATTGAAAGAGCATGCCTTCACTATCGGTAGTATAAATAGTGCCCGTCTCATCCGTCAGCATATCGAATATAATTTTGCCAAATATAATACAGAGCCGGATAAAAAGCCGGAGCGTTTAAATATCGTCGTCGGCGGTGCCGGGTTTACAGGGATCGAGTTTGTCGGAGAGTTGGCAAACCGTGTTCCCGACCTGTGCAGGGAATATGATATTCCTCGCGATCAAGTTCGGATCATCTGTGTGGAAGCTGCACCTACTGCACTCCCGGGATTTGATCCCCAGCTCGTAGAGTACGCCATGAATTCACTGGAAGCACGTGGAGTAGAATTCAAACTGAGTGCTATGATCAAAGAAGTGACAGAGAACAAGCTGGTATTTGAGAAGGATGACCAGCGTGAAGAGATTGGGACGAATACAGTTGTATGGGCAGCAGGTGTCCGCGGGAATTCAATCGTCGAAGAGTCTGGTTTTGAAGCCAATCGAGGGCGGATTCCTGTGCGTGAGGATCTTCGGCCGGAAGGATATGATGATGTCTTCATTGTAGGGGACTGTGCTTTGGTCATGAACGAAGAAGCAGAGCGTCCCTATCCTCCAACAGCTCAAATTGCTATTCAGGAAGCGGAGCACACGGCTGGTAATTTGGAACGTCTTATCAAGGGGGAGCGGCACCTGGAGCCTTTCGTCCCGGATCTGAAAGGAACGGTTGCTTCGCTCGGCGATTCAGATGCCATTGGAGTTGTTTTCGACGACAAGAAGCTGTACGGTTGGTCGGCAACGGCGATGAAGAAGGTCATTGATAACCGCTACCTCTTAAAGCTTGGCGGCATCGGGCTCGTCTTAAAGAAAGGGAAATTAAACTTTTTCCATTTTTAAGAAGAAAGCCTTGGCCGGGTTCAATTTATAGTTAGGTATAAAAAAGTGGAGAACAATTCTCCGCTTTTTTATATGCTTCGACTGGTGAGCTTGCGGATTTGATGTAAGCGTTATAAAATGGTACATACTGATCGGCTTGTAAGATTTAGGGGGAAGAAGCGGTGAATATAGTTCAGTTTGTCGTATCCATTCTGTTATTTTTCGTATTGTTTTTCGGTATTTCCTTTCTACTCAACATGATCCTGCGTTCATCCTGGCTCATGGCAGTCGTGTATCCGGCTATTGTCCTGTTAATTGTGGATGATCATCCGTGGACGCAGTATTTCACAGATGCCGGTACGGCATTTCCTGCGGTATGGGAGCACTTGATGAACCTTAAGGTTGTCGATATTGTTATTCTTACCAGCGGCTTTGCAGGTACCATCCTTGCCGGAGTCGTCATTCGTCTTCTGCGACGAAGCGGATATCAGATGTTTTGAACGGACAGCTGCCCCCATTGGAGGCAGCTGTTTTTTGTATAATTATTACCAGCTTGGACATGATGACACCTAGAGGTGATTTCATGAAAAAGTGGACGACCTATATATTTTTTTCCGTTTTGTTTCTATTTGCATGGTACAGTACGGTCACAAATATAACGAATCTATCGATCAAAGATGTGGATGATTGGCTGAAAATAAAAATGGACGGGGAAGAGCCGGCAGAAGAAGTGTCCGGTTCCATGCTGCGCCCGAAACACGTAGCGAGCGCTGCCAATGCGGAGGCACTCGAGAAATTGGAAGCTTCTCTGGATCTTGCTCAGTACGACCGATATGAGGTGACGGCTACGGGTTATACGGCAGGAGTAGAGTCGACGGGAAAGGACGAAAGTCATCCGGCCTACGGAGTTACGTATTCAGGAGTGACGGTGAAGAGGGACTTGTATTCCACCATCGCAGCAGACCTTGAGCTGTTTCCGCTTGGTACGATTCTCTTCATTCCGGGCTATGGCTATGGAGTGGTCGCAGATACAGGCGGTGCCATTAAAGGGGACCGATTGGATCTTTATTATCCCTCGGTTGAGGACGTGTACAAACAGTGGGGGAAACAAACACTTCACGTCTATGTCATTAAAGAAGGTAATGGAGAATTGTCAGAAGAAGACTTGAACAAGATGAATGAACAGGAGTCCATGCAGGTATTCCGTTCCCAAATGATACGATGAAAAAGAACCCTTGCTCCACACGTTGGAGAAGGGTTCTTTTTAGTTTTTCTATCTTTACAGTCATTAATAAAGGAGTGTGTGGAACAAAAAGGTGAGCAGCACGCCGGTCAAACCGCCAAAGAATACTTCGATCGGCTGATGACCCAGCAGTTCCTTCAATTCTTCTTTTTTCTGGTATTCTTCCTTCGCCTGCCAGCTCTTCGCTTCACTTACGAAACGATTAAAGTCTTTTAAGAGGATGTTTAACATAATCGCCTGTTCACCGGTCTGGCGTCTTACACCAGTGCTGTCAAACATAACGATGATGGCAAAAACGCAGGCGACCGCAAAAATCGAGGAGCCGAATCCCTGTTCGATTCCGACACCGGTCGCAAGTGCGGTAACAGCAGCTGAGTGGCTCGAGGGCATACCGCCGGTGCTGAAAGCAAGGCTTGCGTTCAGCTTTCTGGATGCGATGAATTGGATGGGTATTTTGACGATTTGTGCGAATACGATGGAGGCGATGGCCGCCCATAAGGGGAAGTTATGCAATAGATCTAACAGCATGGTGACATCCTTTCTTCCTGCGGTATGTGATGGGAATGTGTACCAATGAATTATTAAGCATTATACCATAGGAGCACGGTCTCCGTCCTACATGCCGTGTTCTGTATTTTAAAGATGGATATCTGGGCATCAGCCCTGCCCGATGCTCTTCCAGGAAGATAAGATAAAAGATAACAGTCGACAGGAGGCAGGCTGATGAAGGAGAAATCCAATAATCTTACTTCCTTTTTATTCGGGGTCCCCACGCATCAAAAAGTAGGTACCATATGCAGTATTGTTACTATTACAGAATGGTACACAGGAAAATTGGAGGCAGTGACGGGTAGTATGCTGTTTATTCGAACAGGAGAGGATCTCCATGAAATACGACGAAATGATGTCCGGTCCGTTCTATAAAAAACGCACCCGGAACGGGTGCGTTTGCATTTATTCTTTAATAGCAGCTTCCAATGCTACTTCAATCATTTCGTTGAACGTTGTCTGGCGCTCTTCAGCAGTTGTTTCTTCTCCTGTCAGAATATGATCGCTGACTGTAAGAACAGACAGGGCCTGACGGTCATATTTGGCTGCCAGTGTATATAACGCGGTTGTTTCCATCTCGACGGCAAGTACATTGTACTTAGCGAGCAGCTCGAACGTTTCCATTGCGTTTTCCCTATAGAAGCTGTCACTTGTGAAGACGTTCCCTACACGAAGTTTCAGACCTTTTTCCGTCCCGGCATCATAGGCGTTTTTCAAAAGTTCGAAGTCAGCAGTCGGCGCATAATCGATGCCGCCGAATACCATCCGGTTCATTTGGGAATCGGTCGTTGATGTCGAAGCAAGGATGACATCTCTTACCTTTACGTCGCTTTGCAGTGCGCCGCAGGAACCTACTCGAATCAACTTCTGTACGCCGTAGCTTTCCATCAGCTCATTGACATAGATGGATATAGAAGGGACACCCATGCCTGTACCTTGTACAGAAATGCGTTCGCCTTTGTATGTACCAGTGTATCCGTACATCCCGCGAACTTCATTGTAGCACGTTGCATCTTCCAGGAAATTTTCTGCAATATATTTAGCTCGCAGTGGATCCCCGGGCAGCAGGATCTTTTCAGCGATATCGCCAGGATTGGCTCCGATGTGTGTTGTCATAGGTATGACCTCCTCATAAATTAAGACTACTTTAAATTACCACACCGCATAAGAGAAAACAAATGCGCTTTCATTGGCTTTGAAGGGTGGTTTTCCCTCATTCGAAATACTGGCGCTCAAGATCTTCGAGTCTATCTTTTGCGCTTTGGTTAAACGTCGTTTCCCTGCGCATTAACTTTTCCTTTAATGCTTCAACGGAGTCTTTTAATGACTGCTTGTACTCCGGGATATCCCCTTCGTACAGATGGACGGCTTCTTTCTGAACGTTTGCTTTTTCCGTATAGCTCAAGGCCTTCCTTTGGTGAAAGAAGACGTCCTCGGTCTTCCCTGGATTGTGCAGGTCTCCCTGCATGGGGTGCTTTGCCACGGCCAACACTTTCACCAGGAAAAATCGATTTCGGTCCTCTACGACTTCGCCTATGTAGATTCCTGATTTATAATGGGCTTTAACGGTGCTTCCCTGTTTTATCTCCGTCATTATTAGACCTCCATATATCTTTTACACCATTATAGCAAAGGTCCTATTCGTTGGAAAAAATGACGGGGAGGTAAGAACAGGGTTTGTGTCTTTGTTATAATGAAATGGAAGGAAGTGGTTTTGCTATGATGGAATTTTTGTACTTTCCAGAGGACAAGTCGGAATACATCCCGGCTGTATTCATGCTGTTGCTTTTCATCGTGTTGGCATCGCTCGCTATGATTTGGATTATCAGGGCCTCTCAGAAAGAAGAGAAGAAGTGGGACAAGCTAGAACAAACACCCGATACCATGAATCGTGAAGATCAAAAGCCGCGGGAAGGGAAATCCTGAGCGGCTTTTTTTTATGATCCCGTTCCTTCCTCATATTTTGTGTGTATAGGGAGATACTATCCATAACTATGTTGGAAGGGCGGATATAGATGGTAAACAAATGGATAGGAACAGCTTTATTGCTAATATTAATGGCCGGGTGCACAGGAGAAGAGAGGTCGCCGCTTGATACGTCGATCTATAATGCAGAGAGCGACAAAATTGGTACGGCCACATTAAAGGAAACGCCGGAGGGTGTTCAAGTGACTTTGAAGGTAGAAGGACTTGAACCTGGTCCGCACGGTTTACATATTCACGAGTTTCCTAAATGTGAGCCGCCGGACTTTCAAACAGCAGGTAATCACTTTAATCCACTATCCAAGGATCACGGGTTAATGAATGAGAAGGGGCCGCATGCCGGCGATCTTCCTAACGTCGAAGCGGATGCCAGCGGAATGGTGGATACAGAATTGGTGCTTCCGGAAGCTACCTTGAAAGACGACCAAATGTCCCTTTTAAGAAAAGAGGGTACCTCCTTGGTCATTACGAGTGAAGCGGATGATGGAATGTCCCAGCCTTCCGGTAATTCCGGAGAGCGGGTTGCATGTGGGAAAATTACGCTGAAAGCGGATGGGGATGAAGCAAGCGATCCGACGGAACCAGATAAAAAAGAAGAGTAGATAAAAAGCCGCCCGGCCGGGCGGCTTTTTATCTACTCGCATTTCTATTTCCTTGCAGCCTCAATAATTCGTGATACACCTTCTTCAATGGTAGAGCGGGGAGCAGCGATATTGATCCGCATAAATCCTGTTCCTGCTTTACCGAAGGAGACGCCGTCATTTAAACCGACTTTTGCCTGTTTCTGCATGAAGGATTTGAGTTCGCTGTGCTTCATTTCCAACCCGGTACAGTCAAGCCAAAGCAGGTAGGTTCCTTCCGCAGGAAAGACACGTACAGCGGTTTCGTTATGGAGCCTTTCCATAACGTAGTCCCTGTTTTCTTCCAGGGTTGTCATTAGTCCTTCCAGCCACTCTTCGCCGTGCTCATATGCCGCCTCCATTGCTGTAAGCCCCAGAGTATTCAACATACCCATTCCTTGATTTTTAAATTGCTTATCAAGCTTCTCTTTCGATTCTTTATCAGCAGTTACGACGAAAGATGCTTGTAGCCCCGCCAAATTAAACGTTTTGGTCGGTGACATGCAGGTGATAGTCTTTCTGCTGACGTCTTCAGAAACAGAGGCGATTGGAATGTGACGGTGCCCGCTGTATATAAGATCCGCATGTATTTCATCAGCAATAATTCGGACATCGTGCTTAAGGCAAATGCTGCTCAACCGGTTCAACTCTTCCCGCGTCCAAACACGTCCGACCGGGTTATGGGGATTACAGAGAATAAATAATTGGACGTTGTTTTCTTTAATTTTCTTCTCAAAGTCCTCAAAATCAATTTCATATTTGTTTCCTTCTACGATCAGCGGGTTCTCAATGATGTGACGCCCGTGGTCCCTGACTACGCTGTAGAACGGTGGATAGACCGGTGTCTGGATAATGACGTTGTCACCAATATCGGTCAATGATTGAATGATCATATGAAGCGAAGGGATGACACCGGGACTGTAGGTAATCCACTCCGGATCGATGGACCAATCATGTCTAGTCTGAAGCCACTGTACGATCTGCTGCTTTACGCGGTCATCTGGGACTGTATAGCCGAAGATGCCGTGATCGACACGTTCCTTTATTGCTGCCGTTACCGCCTTGGGGGTCTGAAAATCCATGTCTGCTACCCACATAGGAAGAACGTCTTTATCTTTATACAATTCTTCTGCCATATCCCATTTGACAGAGCGGGTTCCCTTACGTGAAATGACTCGTTTGAACTGTTCCAAAACGATGGCCTCCTATATTTTTGATTTCTGTAATCTATCATAACCGAAAGTCCGTGAAAGAAGAAAATATGTTGTTTGACCGGGATGATGGGGGAAAGAGAGCAAAAAAAAGAAGCAAAGCGAACGTTCGCTTTGCTTACACAGGGGGAATACGAGAAAGTCTTACGTTATTTAATATATCCAGTTTTGATAGATTATAAACCTACTTTTTCATTTTTTTTGCTGATTTAATTCATAAAGTAGTTTCATAGCATGAAGAACGTCTTCTTCCGAGAAATCCCGTGTCTTTTTCAACAAGAGTTTAGTCCGCTTGACGCCCACTTCTGCAATCAAGTTCTGCAACTCTTCATCAATGGTTGTATCTTCTTCTTGAAATTCCATCAGTTCGGATGCCGGGATATCCAGAACGGTTGATATTTTAAGGATGGTATCTAATTCCGGTGCGCGCTCATCTGTTTCGTAGCTTTCCAATGTTTGGACGCCCATTCTCGCTTTCATGGCGAGCTCTTCTTTAGTAAAATTCTTTAACTCACGGTATTTCCTAATATTATTTCCTACAGACATACAGGTTCCTCCTCTGTCATTATTATCTATTATACCATGTTCAATGATGCACAAAGTGTCGAAATTCCGAAAAATAAAGGGTGTTTATCAAAACTGTACTTTGCTTATTGGAGGTTTTTGTGCTAAAATCATTAATTGCGTGAAATGAAGCGAATAATAACAAATCAGGAGTTGTATAGAATGTCAGAGAAGTTCCAAGAAGGTCAAGTATTAGAAGGTAAAGTTACAGGAATTCAGCCCTACGGTGCTTTCGTTGCATTGGATGAAAAAGTTCAAGGTCTTGTGCACATTTCAGAAGTTACCCACGGGTATGTGAAAGATATTAATGAGCACCTTTCTGAAGGTGATGAAGTTCAAGTTAAGATCTTGAACATCGATGAGAAGAGCAATAAGTATTCTCTATCTATCCGTGCGACACAGGAAGCTCCAAAGGCAGCACCACGTCGTCCGCGCAAGCAGGCTGCAGCACCAAAGCATGAAGAATCAACTGCAGGTTTCAACACGCTTAAAGACAAGTTGGAAGATTGGATCAAACAATCGGACGACCGCGAAAAATTCCGTAAATAATGTACAGGTAGAAAAAGCCGGGTCCTCTAGGACCCGGCTTTTTTTTATTCAGTCGTTTCCGCTGTCCGGTCGCTGTATTCTGCTGCCGGTGAGAAGTAAATGGAAATGGCGATAAGTCCGCTGATCCCTACAAGTGTATATATGACACGAGCGAAGGCACCGCTTTGTTCGCCACCGCCGAATAGTCCTGCGACTAAATCATATTGGAACAATCCGATCAATCCCCAGTTGATTGCGCCTACGATGATAAGCAGAAGGGCGATACGTTGAATCCAACTCATGGTCCAACCTCCTTTTTTTATAAGTTCATGGTTCGTCTTTATAATTGAACAAGCGGGTCGTATTTATTCATCAAGCATTTCTTTTGAGATATCATCTGAATTCGGGGATAATAATCATCGAATGTTCATGAAGGGAGTTTTATCAATGGATGCATTTAAATTTCATAATCCGACGAAATTAATTTTCGGACAGAATCAAGTGACACAATTACAAACAGAATTACCTGAAAATACAAATAAAGTTCTCCTCGTTTATGGAGGGGGAAGCATCAAGCGTAACGGCGTGTATGATGCAGTTGTGGCGGAATTGAAAAAGGCAGAGGTAGAGGTTTTTGAACTTTCCGGTGTAGAGCCAAACCCTAGACTTTCCACGGTTAGACGCGGGGTCGAGGCATGCAAGGAAAACGATATCGACTTCATCCTCGCTGTAGGCGGTGGAAGTGTCATCGACTGCACGAAGACCATTGCTGCTGGAGCCAAATACGATGGTGATGCCTGGGATCTTGTTACAAGAGAGGCGACACCAGAATCAGCGCTTCCGTTCGGAACGGTCCTTACCCTTGCTGCTACAGGTAGTGAGATGAATGCCGGTGCGGTCATCACAAATTGGGAAACGAATGAGAAGTACGGCTGGGGTGCTGCGCCTTTAACAAACCCTATGTTCTCCATTTTGGATCCCGCCTACACGACAAGTGTTCCGAAAGATCAGACTATCTACGGAATCGTAGACATGATGACGCACATGTTTGAACAATATTTCCACAATCCGACCAAGTCACCGGTACAGGATGAAATGATCGAGGGCGTCCTGCGTGCTGTCATGGAAACGGCCCCTAAGCTTCTTGATAATCTGGAATCTGTCGAGTATCGTGAGACGATTCTATATGCTGGAACGATCGCACTTAACGGTATGCTGCAAATGGGATATCGCGGAGACTGGGCGAGTCACAACATCGAGCATGCTGTTTCCGCCGTTTATGATATTCCACATGCGGGTGGACTGGCGATTCTCTTCCCTAACTGGATGAAGCATAACCTGGACGTGGACCCGTCCCGTTTCGCCAAACTTGCGACAAACGTATTCGGCGTCGATGCAGAAGGTAAGAGCGAGAAGGAAGTGGCGGAAGAAGGAATCGATGCTTTGAGAAAATTCTGGTCTTCCCTCGGAGCGCCGGAGCGACTTGCCGATTACGAAATCGGAGAAGAGAAGTTCGACGTTATTGTCGATCGTTCCATGAAACGAGGAGCTTTCGGGAACTTCAACAAGCTTAAAGAAGACGACGTACAGAAGATTCTGGAAATGTCCAAGTAATGGAGAAAAGGTGCGGGCTGCCCGCACCTTTTTTGATGAATTCTATTTGTACACGCTTTCATGAAAGTGCTTGCTTGATTTGGATGAAAGGTTCCGATAAAGTGAAAAGTGGATGAAGTAAAATGATGATTTGGAGGGACATATATGACACACGTTCGTTTTGATTACGAAAAAGCTTTGCCGTTCTTTGGTGAACATGAACTAGAATATATGCAGGGAGCCGTTTCTCTGGCTCATAAGAACCTACATGAGAAAACCGGTGCAGGGAACGACTTTTTAGGCTGGGTCGATCTGCCTGAAGATTATGATAAAGAAGAGTTCTCCCGCATCCAAAAAGCAGCAGAGAAGATTCAATCCGATTCTGATGTTCTTTTAGTCATCGGCATCGGCGGATCTTATCTTGGTGCCCGTGCAGCGCTGGAAATGCTAAACCACAGCTTCTACAATGTACTCGGTGGAGAAGAGCGCAAAACTCCCCAGGTATTCTTTGTAGGAAACAGCATCAGTCCTTCTTACATGAACGACTTGTTCGATGTGCTTAAGGATAAAGACGTTTCCATCAACGTCATTTCGAAAAGCGGAACGACGACGGAACCTGCTATTGCCTTCCGTGTATTCCGTAAGTTCCTGGAAGAGAAATACGGCAGGGAAGAAGCGCAGAAGCGCATCTATGCTACAACGGATAAGAATAAAGGTGCCCTTAAAACACTTGCTACCGAGCAGGGCTATGAATCCTTCGTGGTACCGGATGATGTAGGCGGCCGTTATTCTGTTCTTACTGCCGTTGGTCTGCTGCCTATCGCGGCAAGTGGTATCGACATCGTGGAAATGATGAAAGGCGCGCAGCAGGCTCGTGAAGAACTCAGCACGGACAAGCTGTCGGAAAACCCTGCTTATCAATATGCTGCTGTAAGAAACGTTCTTTACAACAAAGGCAAAACAATTGAAATGCTTGTCAATTATGAACCGTCCCTTCAGTATTTCGCTGAATGGTGGAAACAGTTGTTCGGAGAAAGTGAAGGCAAAGATTACAAAGGAATCTTCCCGGCTTCTGCCAACTTCTCTACAGATCTGCACTCTCTCGGACAATATATTCAGGATGGACGAAGAGATATGTTTGAAACGGTCCTTCACGTGGAGAATTCCAATTCTGATATTACGATCGAGGAAGACGAGCAGAACCTGGACGGTTTGAACTACCTTGCAGGGGAAACAGTCCACGAAGTCAACGAGAAGGCATACCTCGGTACAATGCTCGCTCACACAGACGGAGATGTGCCGAACTTGATCGTTCACCTTCCGAAGCGTGATGCTTTCACCTTTGGTTACCTTGTGTACTTCTTCGAGAAGGCTTGTGCAATCAGCGGATACCTCCTGGGTGTCAATCCGTTTGACCAGCCCGGGGTAGAAGCGTATAAGAAGAATATGTTCGCTCTTCTGGGTAAGCCTGGCTTTGAAGATGAAAAAGAGAAACTGGAGAAAAGACTATAAAGGCAGTAAATAGCATAAAGAGGGGGATCATCCATAAAAAGGATGATCCCCCTTGTTTTATTTGGGCATAGTAAAAGAGAAAGGAGTGATGAGCGATGATACCACTATCTTCCCCGCTTACAGGAACGACTTATAAGTTTAATGAACTGGAGAAGGAACTTCAGGGTCTCGGCTTTAAACTAGCGGATAATTGGGATTATGAGCATGGTTATTTCGATTATAAAATTGATGATCATGTCGGCTACCAGTTTATTCGTCTTCCGTTCGTCGTGACCTCAGGATCTTTGGACGCACCTAGTGATTATGCACTTGTGGAGATGAAGGAACCCTTTCTGCTCTCCCATAAATATAACCCGGGTCTCGATGATAATGTGAAAGAAGGGAATTTCCGAGCCATTTTTGATCAATTTCAAGAGCCTGTCGATAAAGATGCCAGTTTCCCTGAAGAACACGTGCATACAGGGCGGGAGTTGTTAAAAAAGGTGGAACAAGCATTACTTACGAAGCGGTGAGAAAACAACGAGCACGTCTCCCTCTTGCAGCGTAAGGTCCGGATGGATATGAAACAGCACATCTTCCCTGCGGCGGACAGCGATGACCTGGTAACAATCTTTCATATAGTATTGGAAGGCCTCCGTGACGGGATTTCCAATCAAAGACTTTGGAACAGCTTCTTCATGAAACTGCCGTTCTGCAAGCAGGCCGAGCAGGAGTTCGAACGGCTTCGCCGGATCATTCCGGTAGAGTTCCTGATAGAAGAGGCTGCTCATGAAGTCATTGGAGCGAATGACGGTATCCGCACCGGCCCGTTCCGCATTAATTTTCTGCTTATCTGTCAGTACTTCTGCGATAATAAACAGCCCGGGGTGGTGTCCCTTTGCGGCGACAATCTGATGGATGACGGACTGATCGGACTGTTCTTCTGATAAAGAAGGATCCGCAGTGATGATGGCAAGTTTGGCATGAAGCAGATTTGCCTTCTCCAACGTTTCTTCATTCGTCGCGCTGCCGCTGATGAAGTGGACAGAGGGAAGGCGCTGATAAAAGGTATTCATCGTTCTGTCGATCAGCACGACTTCTTCCGGCTGCTGATGCTTCTGAATCATATCGATCAAATGTCTTGTCCGCTCGTTCCACCCGATGAGGACCAGGTGTTTGGCTCCTTTGTACGGGACTTTTCCTTCCGATAGATCCGTCTCATGCTTGACGGTGGAAGCGGAGAGTGTAGCCATGTAGAAAGTGACCAGTCCACCACCGGATAAGATCAGCAGGATAGCCATCAGTTTACCATAGGGACTTAATGGAACATAGTCGCCATACCCGACGGTTGCTCCCGTAACGAATGCCCACCAGATTCCGTCAAAGACGGTTGGAAAGTTTGCGGGTTCAATCATATGGATGACGAATCCGAACAACGTCATCGTAAAAAACACCGTTGCTAACAATCTCAGAAACAGTGGCAGTTGAAAATATAAACGTACCCAATGCTGCATGGCTTTGGTGCCCCTTTTTTTATCTACAGTATGTCTCTGGAAGAACGTATTCAAACATAGAAAAAGCCTGCCGCACGACCGGGCAGGCGGCAAGCTGTTAATAAGAAAAGAATGTCTTCTTTAAATCTTCATACACATAATTCCAAAAATCATGATGATCACGGTAAGCTTTCGTAATGAAGGTAAGCATTTCTTTCTGTTTTTCATTAAAGTCTTCGGCCTCTTTATCCGGAAGGCCTTGTCTTGCTGTATCAATGAACTGTTGGACTTCGGGCGCTCTCGGTCCCCAGTTTGCCACTTCTTCCCCATTCTTATCCATCAAGATGATTTTCGGGATAGAACGGGCACGTCCGTCTGTCAAATAGTTGTCCATTAAATCCAAATTCTCATCTCTCAAAAGGAAGTGAACTGGTATTTGAGCTGCTTCCGCCATACGAAGGAAAATGGGTACATTCATCATGGCATCTCCGCACCAGTCTTCGGTTAACACAATCGCTCGAAGTCCGTTCATTCGGGAGCGCGTAAATGTTGGTTCATCTTCGACCGGTATCCCGAAATTTTCGTATATATAAATAAAGTTTTCCTGATGTGTCTGCATTTGATCGACGTACGTTTGTGCCGTCATTCCTTTGTTAAACCATTCTTCTAAGCGCATAACTAATTCCTCCTCAAAAAATCCATACAAGGTCTTGTTCCCGTTCCCGCAAAGGAATATGCATCCGATTAATGTTTTCCCCGTTATTTTTGATATGATGGAAAGGTGAAGGAGGAGTAATTATGAATGAAGATCGACTTAATTTCTTAATGGAACTATTGACTACCCCGTCCCCCTCCAGCATGGAGATGGAGATACAGAAGAAATGGATTGCGGATATGGAAGAAGCAGCGGATGAGATAAGAACCGATAATGCCGGTAATGCGATTGCAGTCCTTAACCCGGATGCGGACTTCAAGATCCTGCTTGCAGGTCACTGTGATGAAATTGCATTAGTCATCAACAGGATTGATGAACAAGGATATCTCCATTTTGATAAAATGGGAGGCATCAATCCGAAAGCAGCTGTCGGTATGAAAGTGAGAGTCCTTGGGGAAGAAAAGGAGCTGACAGGAGTGATCGGCGTCAATGCGCAGCACCACGGAGGCTTAAAAGGGGATTTCGGTGTGGAAGATCTCTTTATCGATTGTGGAGCAAAATCCAAGGATGAAATCGCAGAGTACGTGCAGATTGGCGATCTTGCTGTCTACAAACGAGAGCCTGAGATACTTATGGATCGTTACATAGCAGGTCGTGGACTGGATAATAGAACGGGGCAGTTCATCGTTGGGGAAGTTTTACGACGGTTAAAGGACAAGAAGCTCCGTGTAGGTGTTTATGCGGCGAGCACGGTCAATGAAGAAACGAACATGGGTGGTGCGTACTTCGCAGCAGCGGGCATACAGCCGAACATGGCGATCGCCTGCGACGTGACGTTTGCCACGGACTACCCTGGAGTAAATAAAAGCAAATATGGAGACGTCCGGCTCGATGGTGGACCGGTTCTTGCCAAGGGAGCGCCGATCAACCGTAAGATCAACAAATGGCTGGAACGCTCGGCCAAAAAGTTGAACATGGACGTCCAGTACGAATTGACACCAAGGATGACAGGCACCGATGCGGATAAGATGCGGTTGACGGGAAGTGGAGTACCGGTCAGTCTCGTCTCTTTACCCCTCCGTTATATGCACTCTCCAGTTGAAACAGTAAGCATGAAGGATATAGAAGAGGAGATTGAGCTTCTCGTCGACATGATTGCCGGTATGACCGGGGAAGAAAGCTTGAATCCACTTGAAGATTAAGACAGGGAACGTCCGGATATTTATCCGGGCGTTTTGTCTTGTTTTGGTTAAGAGTAGTCATAGTTGGCAAGAATAGCAGATATAATCTTTCTAATATGAGGGAGTGATCTGCATGGAGCGGGAAAGACTACACGAACAAATTTTGTCTTTGAAAGGGAAAATTTGCGCGGGCCAGCTGCAGCTGCAGGGATACGATGATTATCTCCTGCTTCAGCTTGATAAAGTGAAAGACAGTGAGGACGGACTGGTGGATGTATCGACAGTATCTTCGACGTTGAAGTTGTTCATCGACGCGACGGAAAAAGTGAAAGCGGCTCCTGAGAAGCGGCTGAGCTGAATTATAAGGTAAAAAAGAGCGGAGCCGTCAGGCTTCGCTCTTTTATCTATCCTCGATCTTTTTTTGATGCTCGCTGCTCCAAGCGTTTTTTTAACTGATCTTTATATTTAGATTCGACGAGAATATATAGGAAGTCGCCGGCTTGAATCACGGTCTCGCCATAGGGGGTGATGACCTGGTTGTCTCTGATGATTGCGTTAATATTTGAATGATTCGGCAGCGTCAATTCTTTCAATTTCTGGCCGACAAGCGCGGATTCTTCGCTCGTTTGGAACTGCACCATTTCAGCGGCCGCTTTCCCCATCGATATAAGCTCGATCGAGTGGTGCGGTACATCTTTCTGAGGTCCGACCAAGTCCAGCTTCTTGGCCACCCAAGAGATGCTGGCCCCTTGCACGAGAGCAGAGGTCAGAACGATGAAGAAGACGATATTGAAGATGATTTGACTGTTCTCCAAACCTTCTACAATCGGAAAGGTAGCGAGCACAATCGGTACGGCTCCGCGCAATCCCGCCCATGAAATGAAGAGCTTCTCCTTGACGGAATACTTTAGCTTGATCAAGGATAAGAAAACGGCGAGCGGACGGGCGACGACAATCAACAGGATGGAGAGAATCAAGCCATCTACGATGACAGCAGAAGAGAAAACCTGCTCCGGGAACGCGAGAAGTCCCAAGATGATGAACATAAGGATCTGAGCCATCCAGGCGAATCCTTCATTGAATTGAAAGATGGAATAACGGTACGTAAGCTCCCTGTTTCCTATAACAAGGGCAGCAATATAAACGGCTAGGAATCCACTTCCCCCGACGAATGCCGTAATCCCATAAGTAATCAGGGCGAAGGCTACCGAAAGAATAGGGTATAATGCGCTGGACCCTAGTTTAATATTATTGATGGAATAAGAAGCGAGCCTCCCAAAAATGATCCCCAACACGAGACCTATCCCCATTTGGAGAAAAAAGGTCGGGATCAGCATCCAGATCGAACCATCCGGCTTGGTGATCAGCTCAATGAATGAAAGCGTGAGGAAAACGGCCATCGGATCATTGGTTCCTGATTCTGCTTCCAATGTGGCACCCATCTTTGCCTTTATATTTCTTTCTTTCAAAGCCGCAAAAACCGCGGCGGCGTCTGTCGATCCAACAATAGCACCTAGAAGGAGACCTTCCAGTAATGTTAAATCGAAGAGGAGATAGGCAGCGACTCCAATCGTCGAGGAGGTTACTAAGACTCCCACGGTAGCGAGTGATAGAGAGGGCACGGCTACCGAACGGACCGTTGCCCATTTCGTATGCAGACCACCTTCAAATAAGATGATCACCAAAGCCAGCACACCGATAAGCTGAGCTGTATCTGCGTTATCGAAATAAATGATTCCGAGTCCGTCACTTCCTACAAGCATACCTACGATGATGAACAAGATGAGGGAAGGTACACCCCACCTGTTGGAAAACTTAGCGGCGAAGATTCCGCTGAACAGCAGGAAAGCGACTAATAATAAAAATGCATCTGTTCCAAATGTATCAAAAAACATGTAATGAAATTCTCCTTATGAATGGCGTTTGACGAATTGGGAATGAAGATAAGGAAGCAGACGACAACATAGGTCAGTTTATCTTTTTCATTCATTCACATTCGTCTCCTTATTGAATCAAGATCATACGTTTGGCATAAGGAGAAGTCATATGTAATTGGATTGGTTATATATCGTAATGAGAAACCCCGGCCTGCTGGTTTTGGAAAGATCGATATTTCGGAAACGGATCTTATCAAAAGCCACGGGGAAATCTGCAGGGGAGGCCCCGCAAATTGTTGGATCGAGGCCTTTCGTACTGACGGGGTGGGGAATCGATTGGTTTTGTATTTTGACGGCCTGATGATCAGAATAAGAAACGGCTGCTGAGAATTCGGAGTCATGAGCCAGTGTGCTTCTTATATCGTCGATTTTTTCAGATGGACTGAAAAAAACGGCGAAGTTCAAAAAAAACATCAATATCAAAAAAATATCTTTCTTCATCGCGGTCCCCCTTTCCTGAAAGTACCTAATCATTATATCAGAGATTTTCTCTCTTAACTTTGGCTGGAAAACTTGTTTTGAAATGTGCGTGATGCCGCAAGGGAGTTTCTCATGTGAATGACCCCAAACTGCGTGAACAGTTAACGAGGGTAAACGCATGGTATGTTGGATAGAGAAAATTTGTCATGGCGGCCTTCGGCTGTCGAGCGGAGGACCCGTCCCGGCCGAAGATGAGACGGAATATGAAGGACATGGCGGAATGGATAGAGTGATTGAGCTGGAACCCTATCTGTAAAGGACCGGTTTTTTGCTATGGTAATTATTATTGACATAAAATTCTAATTGTTTTATATTTTATCTGAACAGTGGTTAATAAATGAGGGGGAGTCAGCGATTACACCTAGAAAACCGATCGAACAGCAAGTAGAACAAGAAGCTATATTGAACGTCGCGAGAGATCTCTTTGTAAAGAAAGGATTCAGAGATGTGTCCATGCGGAAGATCGCTGCCGAGCTGGAAATGAGCCATGGAATGATTTATTATCATTTCAATAATAAAGCCGGTTTATTTTATGCTGTCGTAGCCAAAGACTTCGCGCTCCTCGATGAAATCCTGGAAGAAATAATGAAGGGAGAAGCAGATCCTGTACAAAAGTTGAAACACCTATTCGTCGCCTACATGAAATTCGGTATCGATTACTCCAGTCATTATGAAATGATGTTTCTAATCAAAGATGAGCAATTGAACACGCTCATGAATGAGGAGCCGAATAGGAGTTATGAACGGTTTGCCAAGGCAGTTGCTGCGCTTGTCGGGCCTAAATGCGCAACGACCCAGAGCATCTGGTCGGCGTTTTTATCCTTACACGGTTTCGTCGTTCACTATTACAAGACAGGGCAGACGTTTAACGAAATGAAAAGTCTCGTAGAAGGTCATGCAGAATTTATTATAAAATCACTGGATATATAAATTTTTTTGCAGATAATTGACCAGTGGTTAATAAGGGGTGGAGAATGATGAAAAAAGCATTGGTATTAGGGGCATCCGGGGGAATGGGCAGCGCCCTGGTGGAAGAACTTTTGGAAGCAGGCATAGAGGTCGTTGCATTTGCAAGAACGGAAGAAAAGCTGAAACGGTTGTTCCGGGGAAGGGCGCAGATCTTAGCGGGGGATGTGTTCTCAGAAGCAGATTTGCATGAGGCTGCTATGGGAGTCGATGTGATCTTCCATGCGGTTAACATTCCTTACTATCAATGGGCGGGACATCAGCTGCGGCTGATGCAGAATGTCATAAACGCCTCGGAAAAGGCAGCCAGTAAATTGGTCATTGTCGACAATATTTATGCCTATGGTCCCGGAATGGGAACTTTAATAAAGGAGGATGCTCCCAAAGTTCCCTTAACTAAAAAGGGGAACATCCGTTTAGAAGTTGAAAACCTTGTAAGGGAAGCGCAGGTGCCTTGGATGATTGCTCACTTCCCTGATTTTTACGGGCCCAATGCAGAAAATACGGTTCTTGGCCAAACGCTGCAAGGAGCAGCTGCAAATAAACGAGGGATATTTATTGGGGATAAGCGGAAGCCAAGGGAATATATTTATACCCCGGATGGTGCGAAAGCACTTCTTTCGCTGGCGATTCGCCCTTCTGCATACGGACAGACGTGGAATATACCAGGAGCTGGAGTCATATCGGGAGAGGAGATTATCCGGTTGTTAAAAGGAGAAAGCGGTTATGACAAACGGGTGATTACTGTCACAAAAGGAATGGTGAGGATGCTTGGTCTATTTGACAAAATGATGAGAGAGTTCGTGGAAATGATGTATTTATATGAACAGCCTGTTGTTTTATCGGGAGCCAAATTCGAAAGGGAGATTGGTCCTGTACCGACAACATCGTATAAAGACGGTATTGGTCGGACGATGGAAGCGATGGCAGGACACCGTTCTTAGAGGGCGAGGAAGGCAGCCCTTTTTATAAGAATACCTGGTAGGCATACCTTTCTCCATGCGGAATTGGTAAATGAATGATCCCTTTGAATTGGAAGGCATGATTGGTGATCACCTTCTGCATTGCTCTGTTTAAATGATGCGTATCTATTCGTACTTCTGACATCCCACTTTCCCGAGCGGCGGCCAGCAGAAGCTTGAAGAATAGAGCTGCATACCCGCGCCCGTTCCTTTCTGGAAGGATGGCGAATCTGTGAATAACGGCGTAATCGGCATCATTTTTCTCCCATTGGCCGTAAACGATGGTTTCATATGCAGTCTCCTGACCTTTTGTCAGGGCAGCGGTACCTATAATTTGCTGATTGATGAGAAAAACATAATGATTTCCATCTTCCATATCCGTTCTAAGCCTTGCCTCCGATGGAGCATCCTCACCGGACCACTGCGGTGATCCTGAGGCTGCAAGCTTCAGCTGAGCAGATCGGATAATCTCTTTAACTGCTGGAAGATCATCGATCGTTCCTTGTCGCATTTGTATATTCATCTAATCTCTCCTTACAAACCTAAATATTCCTCCCACCTTCAGCATATCATGGAATGAGTTTTCAAAGAGGAGGAGATTGTATGAATGAGGAGATGCAGAAGCTGTTCAACCGACTCATTGAAATTGAACAAGTATCAACGACCCTTTATCTTGCCATGTCTGCCTATATGGCAAGAGAGAATTATACGGGCATGGCTCATTGGCTGCAGCTTCAGTCTGATGAGGAACGAACCCATTTATTGAAATTGATCCAATATATGAGTGACAAGAATGGTACCGTTCAATTATCCAATATTCCGGCCCAGCCCAGTGAATATGGAACGCCCCTGGAAACCTTCCAAAAAGTTTTGGAACATGAGCAGTTTGTTACTAATTCCTACAGACAAGCCTACAATTATGCCGTCCAGGTGGACCCACAGGCGGCTGTCATTATTCAAGATTTTCTCCGGGAACAGATAGATGAAGAGGCTCAGGCTCAAACAATAGTGGATCGCTTATCACTGGCCCAAAACAATTCCTCTGCGCTTTTACTTTTAGATCAAGAGCTTGGGCAAAGGCAGGCAGCAGGGTGAAAAACAGCTCGGTAATGTAGGGGAATTTGGTAACGCAGAAAGAAGCGCGAAGATCTATCGTAGGGCGCTCTCACGTTACGGGTCGGATGGAGCGAATCATCCAGGCTCGTTTTTTTTTGTGCCTTCTCTTCCTTTTTTTATTAGGAAAATGTTACCTTTATATGGGTGTGATTGGAAATGGATTGGCTGAAACTCTTAATGATTACGCGCAGTAAAGCGTCAGGTCTGCAAGAAGGATGCGTTGCCTTGAGCAAATTTCGGATGGGAAAATTGGTGGTAACTATGAAATATTTCTTTACATTCATTCCAGCTGTATTGCTTACCTTAATAAGTGCAGATTTTAGTGGAGTATATGTAGAAGATGAACAGCAGTATAGAACGTATTTGGAGCATGCAAGGGAAGGTGGGATGGAATTGGGGTTTCCCTTTCATTTCGTTACGCAGAATCCATCGAAGCTCTCGCCGCCGTTACCTTATAAATTCGGACTGGAGATGGAGAGAATTACAAACTTGAATGTCCTTCCTTTCTTTGTTAACGTCGGGATCTATTTCATGATTATTCTCTTCATGCATTTCTTCTTTAATAGAATTATAAGGAAAGTAAGAAGGATAGGATGAAAGCAGGCAGAGCGGAGAGAGGAACCGGACTTAGTCCGGGATTCGTCGAAATTAATCAGAAGCAGAACTTCTAACTTGCGATATCATCACATTTTGACTACAATGAGGATACAATATCATATCGGTTCCATCTTCGGGGCAGGGTGTAATTCCCGACCGACGGTATTAGGTGCATAGATACCTAGAGTCCGTGACCCGCAGGTTCTTCCTGCGGCTGATCTGGTGAGAGTCCAGAACCGACAGTTAAAGTCTGGATGGGAGAAGATGTCGAGCGGAATGAGGAGAGGTTTTTTTGAACCTGCCCTCTATTTCCTGTGGACAATCTGTACTCCCTTAAGCATATAGCGCTTAGGGGTTTTTTATTGGACACACGGAAGTACCGTTCAACCTTCATCTGGGATGTGAACCGACGACAAGATGAAGGGGGAGATCGATGATGAATCCTTATACAGGTCAATCATCCAAGTTGCTCAAGTTAGTCATTTTAGCTTTATTCGGAAGTATTTCGATGGTACTCATGTTTTTAAATTTTCCTTTGCCGTTCCTGCCGCCTTATTTAAAGGTGGATTTCAGTGATGTTCCTGCGTTGATTGCAGGCATACTGTTTACGCCTGCCGCAGGTATAATAGTGGAGGGGCTGAAGAATTTACTTTATCTCATTTATACCGGTGCCGGAGATCCCGTCGGCGTCGTAGCAAACTTTGCCGCCGGTGTCTTGTTCGTTGCACCTGTCGCGATGATCTACCATAAATTCAAGACCACGAAATCGTTAGTTTCCGGCTTGGTGTTCAGCGCCGTAATTATGGCGCTTGGAATGAGCGTATTGAATTATTTCCTCGTCCTGCCTGCTTACAGCTGGTTCATGGGTTGGGAGACGATGTCTGCTCAGGTAAAATGGACGACCGTTCTTGCAGGTATTCTGCCGTTCAATGCCTTGAAAGGAATCATTATCGGAGCTTTGTTCGTTCCGCTGTTCATTAAGCTGAAACCTTGGCTGGAGCAGAAACGGATACAATCCTCCGCAGCATAAGAAAAAGAGCGCCCGAAGGGGCGCTCTTTTATTTTTCTTTTTCCATTTCTTCCTGTTCTTCAATGGTGTAGCGTGCGGCAGGCATGACTTCGAGTCGCTCTTCAGGAATCGGCTTGCCGGATTTTTCACTCTTCCCATACGTGCCTTCTTCCATCCGCTGCAAGGCATCCTCAGCATCCATCAGCTTTTCTCTTGCCTGCTCGTAAAATGTCTGCTCTTTAGACCGTTCAAACTGATCCGTTCCTAGGTCGCCGGGATGATCGGCTACGCTTGAAATCTCCCCGGTACTGTCATTTGGATAGTCCTCTTTCGTACGGTCATTTTTATATTCTTCCATTTGTTGTTCCGCTTCTTCTTTCATTTCGAGCAATCGCTGCTTGAGTTCCTGTTTCTTTTCTTCTGTCATGATCTATTCTCTCCTCCCTGTAAATGAAAGCGAGTTATTTCTTCGCCGGGACGACACCGATCGTGCATCGGGACAGGCAGACAGTATCCCCTTGTTCGTTTTCCATTTTGATTTCCCAAACCATCGTGGTCCTGCCGATATGGGCAGGGGTTGCACGGGCGGTGACGAAGCCGCTCCGGATACTCTTCATATGATTTGCATTGATTTCAAGGCCGAATACTTGCTGCTTTTCCGGATCGACGTTCAGAAACGCTCCAATACTTGCTGCGCTTTCCGCAAGAGCAACATTTGCTCCTCCATGAAGGAAACCCATTGGTTGGTGGGTACGGCTGTCTGCAGGCATCGTCATGATAACTTCCTCTTTCGAAGCCTTCACGACTTCCATTCCAAGCGTTTCCATCAATGTATTCTTCATCATTTCTTTATTCATAACATCCCGTCCTTTGTGTATTATTCCCATTATCCAAACGCTCAAACCTATAGAAAAAAGGATGGAGGCGGTCCATCCTTTTCCTGGAATGTGCAGCGAACGTAATGCATGGCACATTCAAACTTTTCATAATCATCCGATCGGGATATAAATTTGTAGAAGCATGGACAGTCCGAGCAGGAATCCATATATCGTATTCGTTTTGGCTGTAGCAACCATGCCCGGCATCATCTCGAGAGGCTCGCTCTTTCCTACAAATCCCTGTATGGCTTGCCGGCCTTTAATCAAACTAAGGAAAGTGATAAAGGACCACAGCGGCAGAAGACCTGCGAAGATAAGCACCACGGTAAGGGCGTAGGCAATAAAGAACAGGGCCGTCAGGAATCGGATCGAACCTTGATGGCCGAACAGAATAGCCAGTGTTCTTCGTCCGTTCTTCGCATCACCGACACGGTCGCGGATGTTGTTGGTAAGCAGAATAGATCCAACAAAAATAGCAACCGGAATGGACACGATTACGACGTCCCAAGTCACCGCAGCCGTCTGTATGAAGTAACTGATTCCGATGATGACCGTGCCCATGAAAAAGCCTGCCGTGATTTCTCCGAATGGACTGTAGGCGATCGGATAGGGACCGCCTGTATAAAGGTAACCGAAAAGCATGGAAACGAGACCGATAACGGCGATCCACCAGCTCGATGAGGCACAAATATACACCCCTAATATCGCAGCGACCGCATAGAAAGTGAAAGCAAGAGTAAGAACCGTCCTTGGACTAATGCCGTCCCTTACAATGGTTCCTCCTATGCCCACAGAATTTTCGTTATCTAAACCGCGAACATAATCATAATACTCATTGAACATATTCGTAGCAGCTTGAATGAGGATGGATGCGAGCAACATTGCGGCAAATAACCAGAAATTGATCGATTGTTCCAGAGCAGCGAACATCGTCCCGACAAAGACAGGAACGAAAGCTGCCGTCAACGTGTGGGGGCGTAAGAGCCTCCACCAAACTTGGAATCCGTCACGTTCATTCAAGGAAGTTTTTACATTTTGATTTTGTACTGAACTCATGGATGTCCTCTCCCTTGTATCCAAATTGATTTTATGATAACAATTTAAGTTTAGGGAAACAGGCCTTTAGTGTCAATCAATGTAAGAAAATGTTTCCTTGAGTGAAGAATTCTTGAGTCAAGGGAAAAAAGAGAATAAAATAGAGAATGATGCACACAGATCTTAAATAATTTGTGTCGCAAGTATACTGGAACGTCCCTTAAAGAATGGGAGGAATTTTTATGCTTCATACGAAGGCACCTCATATTGAAGAAGTGATCGGGGAAGCCCTTCAGAGAGCACATCATCTTGGGGAACCTATTT
Source organism: Bacillus sp. SB49 (assembly GCF_000469135.2). Lineage (NCBI taxonomy): Bacteria > Bacillati > Bacillota > Bacilli > Caryophanales > Bacillaceae > Bacillus > Bacillus sp. SB49. Next base: position 2,610,872 of record NZ_CP048117.1, on the reverse strand, counting down.
TTATCAGTTTCGTTGAACACATAGATGATCAAGAGCCGTATCGTTTTTTTGAAGCTGGTCTTACGGTGGATTCCCACCGCTCGTTCTGGCAGAGCGCGGAGGGAGACTTCACAATGGTGGGCATTGGGAAAGCCAGCCAACTTTTTGCAGAGGGAAACGATCGTTTCAAAGAAGTACAGTCTCTATGGAACGACTTGAAGGAAAACGCCGTCGTGCACGATTCGTTCGGGGAGAAGGGCACGGGAATGGTTGCGCTGGGTGGTTTCCGTTTCGACCCGGAAGAGCCGGAAGGAAAACCTTGGGATAACTTTAAGGACAGCCAGCTGTCCATTCCATCCTTCTTGTTGACCAACGTCGGCGGGAAGTCGTATTTGACTTCAAATGCTCTCCTCTTTCCGGAGGATCACGCCCAACAGATCGCGGCACAGATAGCTGATCAGAAGGAGCAGTTATTGAATGGGCTGCCCGGTACTTATAAGGTGCCGGAAATTGAGACGGCTGTAGAAGTTGCTCCGCACGAATGGAAAGAGACGATCAGACGAGCTACAGAGGATATCAAAGCTGGTCTCCTCGAAAAGATTGTCCTGGCGAGAGAACTTCGCCTCTCCTTCAAGGAGGATGTGTCCGTTTCTTCCGTGCTGCGTGCACTTGCGGAATCTCAGCCGAACAGCTACATTTTCGCCTTCGAGAGTGAAGGAGATTATTTTGTGGGCGCAACGCCGGAGAGGTTGGTTAAAGTTGACGAGCGCAGACTCGTTTCCACTTGTCTTGCCGGTACCATTCCACGTGGAGCTACGCCGGAAGCGGATTTGGCGCTGGGAGAAGAACTGCTGAACGATCCTAAAAACCGGCAGGAGCATCAATTTGTCGTGGAAATGATCAGACAAGCTGTCGAAGCCTGCAGCAGTGACGTACAGATTCCGGAGGCGCCGGTGCTGTATCCGCTTAGAAACCTTCAACATCTGTACACACCGGTTAATGCCATTTTGGATGAGGGATATACGCTTTTGAATGTGGTGGAGAAGCTTCATCCGACTCCGGCACTCGGTGGAATGCCCCAGAAGGAATCCGTTGCTTACATCCGTGAGAAGGAAACGCTCAACAGAGGATGGTATGCCGGACCGGTCGGCTGGTTCGATGCGATGGATAATGGGGAATTTGCTGTAGCGATCCGGTCTGCTTTAATTCAGAAGAGGATGGCTTCTTTATTCGCAGGATGCGGGGTCGTTGCCGACTCGGACCCTCAGGCGGAATACGAAGAGACCGCTGTGAAGTTGAAGCCGATGTTGTCTGTTTTGGGAGGGTCATAATTGGGACATGTAGAATCGTTATCTAAATATGTAACACATTTTGTGGATCAGCTTGCTTCTTCGGGGGTGGAGCATGTAGTCATTTCTCCAGGATCACGATCCACACCGCTTGCAATGACGTTTGCTGAGCATTCTGAGATGGAACACTGGGTCCATCTTGATGAACGCTCGGCAGCTTTTTTTGCGCTCGGAATAGCGAAACGAGAACAGAAACCGGTGGCGGTTGTTTGTACCTCCGGGACGGCTGCGGCAAATTATTATCCTGCTATCGTGGAAGCCTATTATAGCCGTGTCCCGCTTCTGATTCTTACAGCTGATCGGCCGCATGAATTGAGGGAGGTCGGTGCACCACAGGCCATCAATCAAATTCAGATGTTTGGTAACTACGTGAAATGGTATCAGGACCTTGCTCTACCAGAGCCGGGAAACCATATATACGCCAGACGTCAGGCTTCCAGGGCGGTCGAGGAAGCGAAGAACGGCCATATGGGTCCTGTCCATTTGAATTTTCCGTTCCGAGAGCCGCTTATCCCTGATTTTCATCTGGAAGGCTGCTGGCGGGAAGAGGGCGTGACGGTTCCCCGAGCTTCTTATGGAAAGAGAATGCTGGATGCCTCGGTGGTCTCCCAATATTTGCAGACGTTTGCGGAGAAAGACTGTGGTCTGATTGTAGTGGGCCCACAGATGGACCCTGACCTGGCTGAGGCTGTGACGCGACTTGCATCCCGACTTGGTGTGCCGGTATTGGCAGATCCGCTCTCACAACTCCGTGCCGGAACGCATGACAAAAGAAATATTATGGAGAACTATGATAGTCTCCTGAAATCGGAAGCTGTCGGGGAAGAGGTCATTCCCGGCTATATTCTAAGGTTCGGTGCCATGCCGGTTTCCAAGGCTTACTTGAAATGGGTACAGAAATTCGGGGAGCAGGTAGATCATTTCGTTGCTGATGAACACCCTAGTCATCGGGAGCCTGCCGGCATCGATGCTCATTACATTTGGGCGGATCCTGTGATGTTTTGTGAGCAGTTGGCGGATCATCTTCCGGAGGATAATGTCGAAACGGAATGGCTCTCCCGCTGGCAGGAAATGAATAATAGGGCGAAAGCCGAAATGCTTGTTCAGGAGGATGAAAGTCTCAACGAAGGCCATGCCGTCGTTTATCTGGCGGATTCCATTCCGAACCAGTCTAATCTTTTTATCGGAAACAGCATGCCGATCAGAGACGTAGACAGCTTCTTTATGTCCACACCAAAGCAGGTAAGGATGATGGCTAACAGAGGTGCGAACGGCATTGATGGTGTCATTTCTGCGGCTGCCGGCACGACCGTATCAGGGGAGAGAACGACGCTTCTGATTGGGGACGTCTCCTTCTTTCATGATATGAACGGTCTTTGGCTCGTTAAACACAAAAAACTCCCTCTTACGATTGTTGTGATCAACAACGATGGAGGAGGAATTTTTTCCTATCTGCCTCAGTCTAAACAACAGGATCACTTCGAGGAGTTGTTCGGTACTCCATTGGGGCTTGATCTTTCGGCGGTCACTGCTTTGTACGATGGTAGACATCACGTTGTGGAAACATGGGATTCTTATCGTCATGCACTTGCCGAAAGCTACAAGAAGGAGGGTTTATCCGTTATTGAAGTGCGAACGGACAGAAGCACCCACGTTGATTTCCATAAAGAGAAGTGGGCGAAAGTCGAAGCCTCCATCTTATCCGGGGGGAGCAAGTGATGAGATACACCATTAACAGACGGTCCTATTGGGTGGAAGATAGCGGAACAGGCTTTCCTCTGGTTATGCTGCACGGATTCACGGGTAGTACACGAACGTTTGATGAAACGTGTGCTGCTTTGGACGGAGACTACCGGTTAATCAAGGTGGATCTGCCGGGGCATGGCCGGACCGGTCCGCTCGGAGTGGTCACGATGGAGCAATTCTGCCGGGACCTTGACGCTTTGTTCGACGCACTGGAGCTGGAGAGAGCGGCTGTTCTCGGATATTCGCTCGGAGGGAGGGCTGCGTTGTCTTTTGCAGCCCTTTATCCAGAACGGGTAGAGAAACTTCTGCTGGAGAGTGCTTCACCCGGGCTTGAAACGACGGAAGAGCAGCTGGCGAGACAGGCAAAGGATAAAACGTTGGCGGAAATGATAAGGGATAAAGGAATAGATGCATTCGTATCTTATTGGGAGAACATCCCTTTGTTCCGTACCCAGGACCGTCTTTCTCAACAGGCGAAGACGGCGATACGCGAAGAACGTCTTGCTCAGGATCCGGGGGGGCTCCGGGAATCTTTACTTGGTATGGGAACCGGTCATCAACCTTCCTGGTGGGAGCGTATGTCGGACCTTCAGATGGATGTGCAGCTTGTCGTTGGAGCGCTTGACGAGAAGTTTTGTCGAATAAATGATAGGATGGAAAAGCGTATTCCTGAAGCATCCTACATAGTGGTGGAAAAGGCTGGACATGCAATACACCTTGAGAAACCAAAAATTTTTGCTAAAATTGTAGATGGCTTCATGATAAAATGAGTGAGTAATGAAACCGTTTTTCATGAACGGAAAGTGTACTTTTAAGGAGGAATAAGTTATGTCTTTTGAATGGATTCAAGAGCGCGAATACGAAGATATCATGTATGAAACACTAGACGGAATTGCTAAAATCACGATCAACCGTCCGGAAGTGCGAAATGCGTTTCGTCCTCAAACGGTTAACGAATTGATTGATGCATTCTCACGTGCACGTGACAATTCCCGTGTCGGAGTTATCGTCCTTGCAGGTGCTGGAGACGATGCATTCTGTGCAGGTGGAGACCAGAAAGTCCGCGGTCACGGCGGCTATGTAGGGGATGATCAGATTCCACGCCTGAACGTCCTTGATCTCCAACGTTTGATCCGCGTCATTCCTAAGCCGGTAATCGCAATGGTTTCCGGTTATGCTATCGGCGGTGGACATGTGCTTCACGTTGTCTGTGACCTTACAATCGCAGCGGACAATGCGATTTTCGGACAAACAGGTCCAAAGGTTGGAAGTTTCGATGCTGGATATGGTGCAGGTCTGCTTGCGCGTATGGTAGGCCATAAGAAAGCGCGTGAAATTTGGTTCCTTTGCCGTCAATACAGTGCCAAGGAAGCGGAAGATATGGGACTGGTCAATACAGTGGTTCCATTAGAGGATCTTGAAGCTGAAACGGTACAATGGTGCCGTGAAATCCTTGAGAAATCACCGACGGCTCTTCGTTTCTTGAAAGCTTCTTTCAATGCAGATACAGATGGATTGGCAGGTCTGCAGCAAATGGGCGGAGACGCTACCCTGTTGTATTACACGACAGAGGAAGCGAAGGAAGGCCGCGATGCCTTCAAGGAGAAGAGAAAACCTGATTTCGATCAGTTCCCTCGTTTCCCTTGATCATCAACCATATGGTAAAGAAAGGGGCGTCCCGTTGTATCGGGGAGCCCCTTTTTTCAGTTTTAAAAAGGATGGAGCGAAGTAATGATGACGATCATACCTCACTGGTTAGATAAACAAGCAGAACTTAATCCAGATGGGAACGCTTTTGAAACACCAAACGGAGAAGGCTTGACGTTTCAGGAATTGAGAGAACGAAGCAGAAGCATGGCTTTCCGTATGAAAGCGGCAGGGGTGAAAGATGGAGACCATGTGGCGTTCCTTCACACTAATGATCTGCAGTATCCTGTCTTTATCCATGCAATCAGCTATATCGGTGCAGTTGTTGTGTTAATAAATACAAGACTGACTGCTCCAGAAATCCGTTACCAACTGGAAGATGCACATATTAATCACTTCTTCATCGGTGAAGCGTTTGAACAGACAGCCCGGACGTCTGTTCAAGGTCTTGATATTATCGTACACCGTTTGGGTTCGCTGCCGGTAGCACAGAGGACGTCAGGTTTGAAGGGAGATTTGAACTTCGAAGACGTGTACACAATGATGTACACATCCGGGACTACAGGGCGCCCGAAGGCGGTTATGCACACATACGGAAATCACTGGTACAGTGCTGTTGCGTCTTCATTGAATCTTGGACTCCATTCAGATGATAAATGGCTGACCTGTCTTCCGTTCTTCCATGTAGGCGGCTTCTCTCTTCTTATGAAAAGTGTTATTTACGGAATGCCGGTTTATTTGTTGAAGAAATTCGATGCATCTGTCGTGAATCGGGCTATCAAAGAAGACGGCGTTACTCACGCGTCGGTCGTTACTGTCATGCTGCAGCGGCTGTTGGAAGAAATGGGAGAGTCCCGCTATCCGTCCAGCTTCCGCTGTATGCTCCTTGGCGGTGGTCCTGTACCGGAGAGCATACTTCGAAAGTCAGAAGATCGGTACATTCCAGTTTTTCAAACGTATGGAATGACGGAAACCTCCTCACAAATCGCTACGCTAAGTCCGAAATCCGCCCTTGCAAAAATGGGTTCTGCCGGGAAAGCCCTGAGTATGGCCGATCTGGTCATAGATTCGCACCAGAATGGTGAAGTGGGGGAGATACTGGTAAAGGGCCCGATGGTTTCCAAAGGCTACTATAATAGGGACCGGAATGCAGAGACATACCTTCGGACAGGGGATCTCGGTTATAAGGATGATGACGGGTTTCTCTATGTGGTGGACCGCTTGAAAGACGTCATTATATCAGGTGGGGAGAATGTGTACCCCGCGGAAATCGAAAGCGTCCTAACATCTATTCCCGGGATAAAAGAAGCCGGCGTCACAGGACGACGGGATGCTACGTGGGGAGAAGTTCCTGTCGCTTTCCTTGTTGGTGATAAAGCGACAGGAGACAAAAAAATCACGGATTATTGTCTGGAGCGTCTTGGGAAATTTAAAGTACCTGCACAGTTTTACTGGGTCGATGAACTTCCCAGAAACGCGTCGAATAAACTGCTTCGCCGAAAGTTATTATCTTTAGTGGAAGAAGGGAATGTATGATGAAGGTCGAAGCTGTACGTATCCGCACCATTGAGCTCCCGTTAAAGAAGCCTTTCATCACTCATCAGGCAAGCTTCGATCGGAGGAAGCTTCTCATCGTAGAAGCGGAAGATCCGGAAGGAAGAATCGGCTACGGGGAGGTCACTGCCTTTGAGTCTCCTTTTTACACATCAGAGACGATCGTTACCGCTTTTCACGTACTGAAAGAGTTCCTGATACCTCTTCTATTTGGATTGGAAGAGCAGACACCTGCAGCCTTCGCCGAAGGTGTCCGACCCATTCAAGGCCACCCAATGGCGAAAGCAGGTCTTGAAGGAGCTTTGTGGGATCTTTACGGCAAGAAGGAAAATAAGAGTCTTAAGAAACTGCTTGGCGGCATTCGCGAAAGCGTCAAGGCTGGTGCTGTGCTGAGTCTGACGGATAATCTTCGGGAAGAAGTGGAGGCACTGAAGCTGGAGGGGTACGAACGATACAAGTTAAAGGTGAGGAAAGGCTGCGAGAAAGAAACAATTGAAGCACTTAGAAAGATAGCGCCGGATCTTCCGGTAATGATTGATGCCAACGGTCAATATGGACCGGATGACTTTCACAGACTTCAAGAGATGGATGAATATGGTCTTATGATGATTGAGCAGCCGTTCCAACCCGCCGACTTCTTTTATCATAAAGAACTGCAGGCGACAATGCGGACACCCCTGTGTCTCGATGAATCAATCATGTCTTTTCATGATGCTGTCCAGGGTGTAGAGCTCGAGTCCTGCCGCATCGTGAATGTGAAAATAAGCAGGGTGGGCGGCTTGACCGAAGCAAAGGCAATCCATGATTTCTGCGAGCGTCGGGGAGTGCCTGTTTGGTGCGGGGGGATGGTCGAATCCGGTGTATCCAAAGCACACAACCTTGCGCTTGCAACACTTCCTAATTTCACTATCCCGGGTGATTTATCCAGCTCCACACGGTATTTCGAAAGAGATATTGTGCAACCACCAATTATCATGGATCGGGGAGAAATCCGTGTGCCGGAGGGCCCTGGAATTGGAATAGACGTCGACAGGGAATACCTTGAATTCGTTACTAATCACTCTTATGAAGCTAAGGCAACTTAACCACCCCGGGGATTTTCGTAATAACTTCGTCCTTCTTCGACCACAATAAGAATATAAGGAGGGCGAAGGATGGACAGAAACAAGTATTATATCAATATTGGGACAAGGGAAATCTCCCTGAATCATGATGCGAACAACGATGATTTTATCATTTACGCGACAGAGGAAGAAGTGATCGGCCTTCGTGAAATTTTCGATGAAATCAATAATGCGGACAATCGGTCCTTCTATCGAGCGCATATCCCATTCATGCCTTACCATAAAGATGAGGATAATGATGAGACGGATGTGGACATGAAGAAGGCTTTCCAGCGCATTCATGAACTAGGTGATGATCAAACGAAAGATCACATCGTCCAGATGGGCGTGTTGGATCTTTGATGGAAAAAGCCCCTCCGTTAGACTGGAGCGGCTTTTTTGTATGAAATCCTTTGTTTAGAGGAGGATTTCAAAAGGAATAATACAAATAGCAGCAGAGTATCGAAACGCACCGGTTTGTATTTATACATCCTTATGGTACGATTTATACAGGTACCATCAAGAACGTATAACTAGGATTAAAGGCAGTGGAGCAAACATGAAAACATTTTATGATTTTTACCAGAACCCTGTTCGACTATCATTTGAGGATCATCCGTTCTCTGCAACTCCGAAGCATGTTTGGGTCATTTGCCGTTATAAGGACCAATGGCTTTTGACGAGACATAAGGATCGAGGGTTCGAATTTCCCGGAGGAAAAGTCGAAGAGGGCGAAACAGCAGATCAGGCAGCTGTGCGGGAAGTTCAGGAAGAGACAGGTGCGAGAATTAAAGAGTTGACGTATATCGGTCAATACCATGTGGATGGTAAAGGTGGCACGGTCATAAAGAACGTATATTATGCCGTCATATCTGAACTGGCCGATCAGGAACACTATTTTGAAACACACGGCCCTGTCTTATTCCGACATCTCCCAAAGAACATGAGAGTGAATGAGCGCTTCAGCTTTATGATGAAGGATGAAGTCCTTCCGGAATGCATGAAACGTATTCAGCGTCATATCTGAAGAATAAATATCCCCCACGTGACCACGTGGGGGATATTTTATGATGTTCAGCTATGATAGGAAGGTCCTGCTTTCCTAATTGCTTCGCTCGCATAAGTGAATTTCTCAAAGTTCTTATGGAACTTTTCGGCAAGCGCTTTAGCGCTCAGGTCGTAGGCCTCTTTATCTGTCCATGTCTTACGAGGTGACAATACCTCATCAGGGACACCAGGGCAGTGGGTGGGAACGTGTAAACCGAAGAAAGGATCTTTATACGTCTCCGCTGAGCTTAATTCTCCTTCCAACGCAGCGTGAATCATAGCTCTTGTGTAGCTTAACTTGATCCGCTGTCCTTCCCCGTAAGACCCTCCGGACCATCCTGTATTCACTAGATAGACGTCGGTCTGGAATTGATCAATTTTCTCGCCAAGCATTTCTGCATACTTAGATGGAGCCAAGGGAAGGAATGGAGAGCCGAAGCAGGCGGAGAATGTCGCCTGCGGTTCTGTAATTCCCCTTTCTGTACCTGCGAGTTTGCTGGTATATCCGCTCAGGAAGTGGTACATTGCCTGTTCCTTCGTCAACTTACTGATCGGAGGGAGAACGCCTGTAGCATCAGCGGTCAAGAAAATGATCGCATTTGGATGACCAGCTACACTGGGCTGTACAGTGTTGGATATATGTTCAAGCGGATAAGCCGCACGAGTGTTTTCTGTCAAACTTGTGTCGTCATAATCCGGTTCATGTGAGTCTGCGCTTAGTATGACATTCTCCAGAACCGATCCAAAATGAATCGCATCGTAAATTTGTGGTTCCTTTTCTTTAGAAAGGTTGATACACTTGGCGTAGCAACCGCCTTCAATATTGAAGACGCCGTAGTTCGACCACGCATGCTCGTCATCCCCGATCAAACGGCGGGAAGGATCTGCAGAAAGGGTAGTCTTGCCCGTTCCGGATAACCCGAAGAAAAGAGCGACATCGCCTTCTTTACCAACGTTCGCTGAACAGTGCATCGGCAGGATGTTTTTCTCCGGAAGAATATAGTTCATGACGGAGAAAATCGATTTTTTGATTTCCCCGGCATACTCGGTTCCGCCAATTAAGACGATACGGTGTTTGAAGGAAATCATGATGAACGCTTCTGAATTTGTCCCGTCCACTTCAGGATCAGCCTTGAAGGTCGGAGCGGATATAACCGTGAATTCCGCTTCATGATCTGCCACCTCTTCCGTATTTGGACGAATGAACATCTGTTTAGCGAAAAGATTGTGCCACGCAAACTCTGTCACGACTTGGATGGGAAGACGATACCGTGTTTCTGCGCCGGCAAACCCTTTGAAAACAAAGAGTTCTTCCCGCTTCTTTAAATACGTAAGAACTTTGTGGTAAAGCTGAACGAAAGTACTCTCGTCAATCGGCGTATTGATCGTCCCCCAATCCACTTTTTGTTCGGACGTGTCGTCTTTGACGATGAATTTGTCTTTTGGTGATCTGCCGGTGTAAGTACCAGTAGTCGCTTGAATTGCACCTTTTTCTGTTAATGTGCCTTCGTTGCGAGAGAGGATCTTCTCCACCAAGTGCGGAACGGAAAGTTGGTGATGGACATTTTCTTGAGCTAGTAATAGGTTAAGTTCAGACATTTGGTTAATGGTACTCATATAAGTCGACCCGCCTTTGTCAAATAATTTAATCATCCTTAAGATGGAATTAGTATAACACATTCATTTTTATAGTCCATACTATTTGGTGAAATTGTTTCCAATATTTTGTGAACAAATATTGGCTTCTTGTTAAAATCCGGATGGTTTATTTCTATCTTATGTTTTTTCCGGTGTGAACGTTTATAAATGGAAAGAAAAGGTGGCGGGTCCTTGGTTTTGTAAGGATCCGTAAAAACCGTACCTGGTCGGGGATACGGGTGGAATCTGATTGACATGTTACATGGTTTTCGATACGATAACGAAGAACGGAAACTCTCTTATCCAGAGTTGGTGGAGGGACAGGCCCTTTGAAACCCAGCAACCGTCATGAGAATGGCATGGTGCTAACCTGAAGCAGGAAGGAACGAATTCCTTCTTGGACGATAAGAGCGAAAGGAAGCAGCCCCTTTCCTCGACATTAGGAAGGGTTTTTTCTTTTTATGGAGAAATATCCGAGCCGGAGGTCATCCGGTATAGATTCCTATATAAAGCTCTAATGGTTGTGGATGAAGCATGAACGAAGGAAACGTTTTTTCGTTTCTGCACATACTGGTAAAGAGTTCCGTCTAATACTTTGTACTTACAGAAGGAGGAGTTTTTCAGAATGCCTGCCAATCGCCGGTTATTCACATCAGAGTCAGTTACAGAAGGTCACCCCGATAAAATATGTGACCAGATTTCTGATGCCATTTTAGACGAAATTTTAAAAAATGACCCGAATGCTCGGGTTGCATGTGAGACAACAGTGACCACGGGACTTGTGCTCGTCTCAGGAGAGATCAGTACAAATACTTATGTAGACATCCCATCCATCGTTCGTCAAACAATTAAAGATATTGGATATACTCGAGCCAAATACGGCTTCGATGCGGATACGTGTGCCGTTCTGACTGCCATCGATGAGCAGTCCCCTGATATTGCAGGCGGAGTGGATGAAGCATTGGAATCCCGCGAGGGCAAGATGAGCGACGATGAGATTGAAGCGATCGGAGCTGGAGATCAGGGCTTAATGTTCGGTTTTGCTAATAATGAAACGAAAGAACTAATGCCTCTTCCTATTTCACTGGCACATAAACTTTCCAAGCGTCTTTCGGATGTCCGTAAAGACGGCACGCTGGATTACCTGCGCCCGGACGGGAAGACACAAGTGACCATCGAGTACGATGAGCTGGATAAACCTGTCCGCGTAGATACCATTGTCATTTCTACACAGCACGCGGAAGAAATTACATTGGAGCAGATTAAGAAAGATCTGCGCGACCATGTGATCGGTCCTGTTGTACCGGCGGAGCTCATTGATGAGCAGACGAAATACTTCATCAATCCGACAGGTCGTTTCGTTATCGGCGGTCCTCAAGGGGATGCCGGCTTGACGGGAAGAAAAATCATTGTGGATACGTATGGCGGATATGCCCGTCACGGCGGAGGTGCTTTCAGCGGGAAAGACGCGACGAAAGTGGACCGCTCTGCTGCTTATGCAGCCCGCTATGTTGCGAAGAACATCGTAGCTGCCGGACTTGCGGACGCTGTGGAAGTGCAGCTTGCGTATGCAATAGGTGTAGCGCAGCCGGTTTCCATTGCCATCAACTCGAATGGTACTGGAAAAGTATCGGAAGAGAAGCTGGTAGAAGCTGTGCGTGATCTGTTCGATCTGCGCCCTGCCGGTATTATCAAGATGCTGGATCTGCGTCGACCTATCTACCGTGATACGGCTGCTTATGGTCATTTCGGCCGCACGGATATTGAGTTCCCTTGGGAGCGGACGGACAAAGCAGAACAATTAAAATCTCGTTTCAATTAAGGACAAAAAAAGTACCCGCAAGGGTACTTTTTTGTTTTTAATCTTTTTCTTGCTGCTGTTTATAATAGTTTCCTTTCTCTATGTAAGTGGTTCTTATCCTTTCCAACTCTTGATAGTCATGCTCGTTCAGTTCCCGGACTACTTTCGCGGGCCGGCCGAAAGCGAGCGTCCTTGGAGGGATAACTTTTCCCGGCGGGACGAGACTGCCGGCGCCGATGAAAGCTTCTTCTCCAATTATCGCTCCATCGAGTATGAGGGATCCCATACCGATCAGCGCGTTTTTCTTAATGTGTGCGGAATGCAGGGTCACTTGATGACCGACCGTCACGCCATCTTCAAGGATCAGTGGTTGACCCGGGCTTTGATGAAGCATACTGAGATCCTGTACATTTGTATTCCTGCCGATATGTACCGGAGCTACATCCCCGCGGATGACGGTTTTAAACCAGATGCTTGCTCCTTCATCGATAAAAACATCTCCTGTAATAACGGCATCATCAGCGATGTAAGCCGTCGGGTGTATAGACGGGCGCTTTCCTTTATATTCGCAAATCATAGTAAACCCCCTTATAATATTAGTTAAGGATAGTATAGCAGATGGAACGGGGGATAGACTGTGAATAAAAAGCAATCTCCAGCATCAGACGGCACTATCATTATCGTCCACGGAGCATTTGAACATGGTGGAAGATATGAGCGGTTGGCGGATCGTCTTCATAAAGATGGTTTCGATGTTATATACGGCGATCTGCCTGGCCAGGGAAATTCACCCGGAAGGAAAGGTCATATCCATTCCTTTGAGGAGTACATAAAGACAGTAGAGGGCTGGATCGGGGAAGCGGATCCCGATAAAAAAATATTTCTGCTCGGTCATAGTATGGGTGGTCTTGTAACGGTGCGGGTAATGGAACAGCTGCAACAGAAAATGGATGGTATCATCCTCTCGTCTCCTGCATTGGCTATTAAAGGCAGTGTAAGTGCGCCTGTGGAATGGTTGTCCTACCTATTGAATATCATAGCACCCTCTTTACGTATGGATGCCAACCAAGACCCTTCATTGATTACAAGGGATACCGTGAAAGTCGAACAGTTTCGTAAAGATCCACTTGTCCTTAAGAAAGTCTCTGTGCGTTGGTACCGGGAGTTTCAACGTGCTTCCCGTCTGGCTTTCCGGGACGTCAACCAGTTTCCGGATGTACCTCTTCTTGTCTTGCAGGCGGGACGTGACGAACTGGTAGTGGCGGAAAAAACGGCAGAATGGTTTCATATAGTGGATGCTAAAGAAAAAACATACAAAGAATGGCCGGAATTATACCATGAACTATTCAATGAGCCGGAGTGGGAAGATGTGTACCTTTATACACTTGGATTTTTACAACAGCAACTCAAGAAATAGACAGGGAGGGAAACATATGAAAGCAAATGTACCGAGTAACGCCCTGCATCTCATGTACCACGTGTACAAAAATATCTTTCCTTCCGTTCATAGAGAATTGAACGTTTGGATTGATCGGGCGCGTCAAATACCAGATCCGGAATTAAGGATTCAGGCACTTGCCAGCATTGAAAGCAAAACGTTCCATTGTGAAGGCGGGGCGATTTATGCGGTGCTTGCAGGGGAGAGAAGGGACGAAGCGGTTCGTTTTATCGTAGCCTATCAAACCATTAGTGATTATCTTGATAACTTATGTGACAGAAGTACATCGATGGATCCGAAAGATTTCCGCATGCTCCATCAGGCGATGGCGGATGCGCTGACGCCAGGGAATGAAAGACAAGACTACTATAAATATCGTGAGGAATCAGACGACGCCGGTTACCTCCATCTCCTTGTGAAAACTTGTCAGGACGTACTTCGGAATGCGGAAGGCTATGACATAGTCCTGGAGCATACTCGGAATCTTGGTTCCCTTTACAGCGATCTTCAAGTACATAAACATGTGGTGGAAGAGGAACGTATTCCAAGGTTACAGCAATGGTTTGAAGATCACCAGAAGGACTGGCCGCAACTGAAATGGTATGAATTTTCGGCATGTACGGGCTCTACCCTTGGTATTTTCTGCCTTGTCTCTTATACTCTTGGTGGAAGAATTGACCCTTCTTTAGCAGAGCAGGTGACAAGAAGCTATTTCCCATTCATGCAGGGGCTTCACATTCTCCTTGATTACTATATTGATCAGGAGGAGGATGAAGAGGAAGGGGATTTGAATTTTTGTTCCTATTATGAGCACGAAGAGGAGATGCGGGCGAGGTTCAAGTATTTCGTCGAGAGAACGAACGAAGAGATTCAACGGTTACCAAACGCCGCTTTCCATGAGATGGTTCATGAAGGGCTTGTTGGAATGTATTTGGCCGATCGAAAAGTCGGGCGTATTGCCAATGCGAAGAGCTTTGTTAAAGAACTCTTGAAGGCGAGTGGAAAGAAAGCGACGTTCTTTTACCTGAATACCAAAATGTATCACAAATTAAAGCCTGGACGTGAGTTGTAATCGTCCAGGCCGTTTTTTGTATTAATGCTTTTCTACAGCTAATATAAAAGGTGGTTTACGTTTCTGATTGATGAAGCCGTAATGGAGCACGTGGTATTCTTTGGAATCGAGAGCGGTGAGGTATTCTAAAAGAGCGTCTTTCTCTTCTTCTCCGCCTTCATGCCCGTGGTATACCACCAGTACTAATAATCCACCGGGTTTTAATATAGACAAGGTCTCTTGAACGGAAGCTAATGTTTCCTCCGGTTTTGTAATGACTGTTTTGTCACTTCCCGGTAAGTAGCCAAGGTTATAAATGGCTGCCTGCACACGTTTTTTGTGCTCTCTGCTGATGGAAGTTTTCACTTGGGAGTGGGATTCGTGAAGGATTGTCGCTCTGTTCTCATTTCCTGCCTCTTTGAGGCGTTCTGTCGTGTTCTCCACAGCCACTTTCTGGATATCAAACCCATATACATGCCCTGTATCTCCGACTAAGTTAGTGAGGAATAAGGTATCATGACCATTCCCGCAAGTCCCGTCTATGACCACATCCCCTTCTTCTATAAATTGCTTCATAAGCATGTGTGAATAAGGGATGATTCTTTCTAAGTTCATTGCTAGTCCTCCGTCCGTTAATAATGTCCGCTGTATATTGTAGCATGAAGCCGGCCGTGTGCAAGAGAGACCCCGCCAATACTAGCGGGGGCGTTCTGTTCTGCTTTTAGATTTCTTCTTTTGAATCGTGTCGTAGGCCTTCTTTGCATAGTGCTTTGTTTTTTCGGGATTATTCTTTGCATAGTCGACTGCTTTTTTGATGAGTTTCTTCATGTTAATCCCTCCTTTATTTTCACTTATCCTAACACCCTTATGTGATGCGGGTCCAGTCGAAAGGGGAGGCCTGCTTGACAAAGAACCTGCCATTCATTAAGATACGAATATACGTATAAAGACTGGGAAGAGGAGTAGTAGTGATTTTACCAAGTTTTAGAGAGGCGGCGGGTGCTGGAAGTCGTCCTTGGTCATCACGAACTCGCCTTGGATGTTGCAGGAGTGAACCTGAGTAGTTTCTGCCGGTGGAAGCACCGTTATCAGCGATCGAGATGAACACGTGTCTGCGTGTTAATTTGGGTGGTACCGCGGGAATCAAACCTCTCGTCCCATATTGGGATGAGAGGTTTTTTGTATTTATACAGGCCTTTAAGGCCGCTTTACTCTGACAGAGATCATGGAGGGAATGGAAAATGGCTTTTAATCATAAGACAATCGAGAAGAAATGGCAGCAATACTGGCTTGATAACAAGACGTTCAAGACAGACAGTAACTCACAGAAAGAAAAATTCTACGCTTTGGATATGTTCCCATATCCATCAGGTGCTGGCCTGCACGTTGGGCACCCGGAGGGGTACACGGCAACGGATATTCTTTCCCGGATGAAGCGAATGCAGGGGTATGAAGTGCTGCATCCAATCGGCTGGGATGCTTTCGGGCTTCCGGCAGAGCAGTATGCTCTGGATACAGGGAATGATCCAGAAGAGTTTACAAAGCAGAATATCGATAACTTCCGTCGACAGATTCAGGAACTTGGCTTTTCCTATGATTGGGACCGTGAAGTAAACACGACCGATCCTGACTATTATAAATGGACACAATGGATTTTTCTAAAACTTTATGAGAAGGGCCTCGCTTATATCGACGAAGTGGCTGTCAACTGGTGTCCGGCACTTGGAACGGTCCTTGCGAATGAAGAAGTCATTGATGGAAAGAGTGAGCGGGGAGGACACCCTGTCGAGCGACGTCCGATGAAACAGTGGATGTTGAAGATTACTGCCTATGCCGATCGTCTGTTGGAAGACTTGGAAGAACTGGATTGGCCGGAAAGTATCAAAGATATGCAGAGGAACTGGATCGGAAAGTCAGAAGGAGCAGAAGTCACTTTTGAAGTGGATGGAACGGATGAGTCCTTCAACGTATTCACGACAAGACCCGATACGCTCTTCGGTGCAACTTATACAGTGCTTGCTCCAGAACACCCGTTGGTACAGAAAGTTGTGACTGTTGAGCAACAGGATGCAGTGAATCAATATGTAGAAACTTCCAAGAACAAAAGCGACCTGGAGCGTACGGATTTAGCTAAGGACAAGTCCGGCGTGTTTACCGGAGGGTATGCCGTAAATCCGATTAACGGAGAAAAGCTTCCGATATGGGTGGCGGACTACGTATTGATGAGCTATGGCAGCGGCGCTATTATGGCCGTTCCGGCACATGACGAGAGAGACTATGAATTCGCCAAGAAGTTCGACTTATCCATCATCCCTGTATTGGAAGGTGGAGACGTTGAGGAAGAAGCTTATACAGGTGATGGAGCACATATTAACTCCGGTTTCTTGGACGGACTTGATAAAGAAGCAGCAATGACCAAAGCCATCCAATGGCTGGAAGAGAACGGAAAAGGAAAGAAACAGACGACTTATCGTCTGCGTGACTGGTTGTTCAGCCGCCAGCGCTACTGGGGAGAACCGATCCCTGTCATCCACTGGGAAGACGGATCCATCACGCCTGCGAAAGAAGAAGACCTTCCTGTACGTCTTCCGAAAACAAAAGAAATCAAACCGTCTGGAACCGGAGAATCTCCTCTTGCGAATATTGAGGACTGGGTGAATGTCGTCGATCCGGAAACAGGTATGAAAGGGCGCCGTGAAACAAATACCATGCCTCAGTGGGCAGGCAGCTGCTGGTACTACCTGCGTTATATCGATCCGGACAACAGCGAGAGCTTCGCAGACTATGAAGCCCTGAAGAAATGGCTTCCGGTCGATGTGTATATCGGAGGGGCAGAACACGCGGTTCTTCACTTGTTGTACGCCCGCTTCTGGCATAAAGTCCTTTACGACGCAGGGGTGGTACCTACAAAAGAACCGTTCCAGAAACTATTCAACCAAGGAATGATCCTTGGCGAGAATAATGAGAAAATGAGTAAATCAAAAGGAAATGTCGTCAATCCGGATGATATCGTTTATTCTCACGGTGCAGACACGTTGAGACTTTATGAAATGTTCATGGGTCCACTGGAAGCTTCCATTGCGTGGTCCGCAAATGGTCTGGATGGAGCGCGTCGTTTCCTTGATCGTGTCTGGAGACTTTATGTGAAGGATGGGTCCTTATCCGATGCCATTCAAGAAGGAGCCGCGAATGATGCTCTTGAGAAATCCTATCATGAGACGGTTATGAAAGTGACGGAAAACTTTGAGGCGCTCCGCTTCAATACAGGAATATCTCAAATGATGGTCTACATTAACGACAGCTACAAAGCGGATGTGCTGCCTAAGAGTTATATGGAAGGTTTTGTGAAGCTTCTGTCTCCTGTCGCCCCACACTTGGCGGAAGAGCTGTGGGAAAAACTGGGTCACACGGAAACAATCAGCTACCAACCGTGGCCGGATTTTGATGAATCCAAGCTGGTAGAAGACGAAGTCGAGGTTGTTATTCAAGTAATGGGTAAAGTCCGTGCGAAAATGATGGTAAACCCGGAAGCTTCTAAAGAAGAGCTTGAGAAAGAGGCTTTGGAGAACGAAGAAGTACAACAATGGCTGGAAGGGAAAACGGTTAGAAAAGTAATTGCTGTCCCTGGAAAGCTTGTCAATATCGTTGCGAATTAATGTGTGATTTATGGATGTCCCGGAATTTCCCGGGGCATCTTTTCTTTTGAAAACAGATATCTTGACTTTGAATTGGGATGATTTAGAATAAAGCTGCAACCTATCGATGAGGAGGAATATAAATGAAACATATTGAAGAAATTACTCCAGAAGAATTAGAAAACAAGCAAAAACGAAATGATGATTTTATCGCTATAGATGTCCGGGAAGACGAAGAAGTCGCAGAAGGAATGGTGCCTGATGCCAAGCACATCCGGTTGGGTGACATTCCGCAAGCAATTGATGGACTTTCCAAGAATCAGGAATACGTAATGATCTGCCGCTCCGGTCGTCGCAGCATGAATGCAGCAGAATTCATGCAAGAGAAAGGATTCACCAATGTTAAGAACATGAAAGGCGGCATGTTGGAATGGAGTGGAGAGCTTGTCTTTTAACAGGAAAGGGTAACCGCTAATGACAATTTTATATGGTTTTGTCCTGTTTTTACTTTTATGGTACGGATATCAGGTTTATAAGCGATCCATCGTTAAACCATACCGGGAGCACGGTGATCCGGAACTCGAATTCTGCATTATCGATATCAGGGATTATATCAGTGCATATCGATCCCCATATCCCGGAGCTGAGAACATCCCCCTCAGTTATCTTCCGCGTGTACTTAAAGATCGCTTCGACTGTCAGGATGATATTCTGGTCGTCACGGATGATAAAAGAGCGGCGAAACTTGCAGCGAAAATGATTCGTAAGAACAAAAACACGGATGTTTACTATGTGAATTCTAAGGAAAGGTCTACTTTTTAGTGGGCCTTTCTCTATTTCTGTTGAGTTGATTAATATTTTTAAAAAACTATTGACTTTGTTTTGTGAGGAGTGTAGTATTGAGTGCGTTGCTCATTTAAACAGCAACAAAATTCTAGATTTAAAGAATATTTAAACATTTTCTGTCAAACCTATTGACGAAACATCGGGGGACATGCTAGAATTTGTTTACTGTCGAATACGGCAGACATCGATCTTTGAAAACTGAACGAACCAACCAGTACGTCAAACATTCTTTCTATTATATAGATAGAATTCAAACAAGCACATTCGGTGTGCAAAATGAGCAAGTCAAACACTTTTATGGAGAGTTTGATCCTGGCTCAGGACGAACGCTGGCGGCGTGCCTAATACATGCAAGTCGAGCGCGGGAAGCGAGCTGATCCCTTCGGGGTGACGCTCGTGGAACGAGCGGCGGACGGGTGAGTAACACGTGGGCAACCTGCCTGTAAGATCGGGATAACTCCGGGAAACCGGGGCTAATACCGGGTAATACTTTCTTTCGCATGAAGGAAAGTTGAAAGATGGCTTCTCGCTATCACTTACAGATGGGCCCGCGGCGCATTAGCTAGTTGGTGAGGTAACGGCTCACCAAGGCGACGATGCGTAGCCGACCTGAGAGGGTGATCGGCCACACTGGGACTGAGACACGGCCCAGACTCCTACGGGAGGCAGCAGTAGGGAATCTTCCGCAATGGACGAAAGTCTGACGGAGCAACGCCGCGTGAACGATGAAGGTCTTCGGATCGTAAAGTTCTGTTGTTAGGGAAGAACAAGTACCGTGCGAATAGAGCGGTACCTTGACGGTACCTAACGAGGAAGCCCCGGCTAACTACGTGCCAGCAGCCGCGGTAATACGTAGGGGGCAAGCGTTGTCCGGAATTATTGGGCGTAAAGCGCGCGCAGGCGGTTCCTTAAGTCTGATGTGAAAGCCCACGGCTCAACCGTGGAGGGTCATTGGAAACTGGGGAACTTGAGGACAGAAGAGGAGAGTGGAATTCCACGTGTAGCGGTGAAATGCGTAGATATGTGGAGGAACACCAGTGGCGAAGGCGACTCTCTGGTCTGTTTCTGACGCTGAGGTGCGAAAGCGTGGGTAGCAAACAGGATTAGATACCCTGGTAGTCCACGCCGTAAACGATGAGTGCTAGGTGTTAGGGGGCTTCCACCCCTTAGTGCTGAAGTTAACGCATTAAGCACTCCGCCTGGGGAGTACGGCCGCAAGGCTGAAACTCAAAGGAATTGACGGGGGCCCGCACAAGCGGTGGAGCATGTGGTTTAATTCGAAGCAACGCGAAGAACCTTACCAGGTCTTGACATCCTTGGACCTCCCTAGAGATAGGGATTTCCCTTCGGGGACCAAGTGACAGGTGGTGCATGGTTGTCGTCAGCTCGTGTCGTGAGATGTTGGGTTAAGTCCCGCAACGAGCGCAACCCCTGATCTTAGTTGCCAGCATTCAGTTGGGCACTCTAAGGTGACTGCCGGTGACAAACCGGAGGAAGGCGGGGATGACGTCAAATCATCATGCCCCTTATGACCTGGGCTACACACGTGCTACAATGGATGGTACAAAGGGCAGCGAAGCCGCGAGGTGTAGCAAATCCCATAAAACCATTCTCAGTTCGGATTGCAGGCTGCAACTCGCCTGCATGAAGCCGGAATCGCTAGTAATCGCGGATCAGCATGCCGCGGTGAATACGTTCCCGGGCCTTGTACACACCGCCCGTCACACCACGAGAGTTGGTAACACCCGAAGTCGGTGAGGTAACCTTTTGGAGCCAGCCGCCGAAGGTGGGACCAATGATTGGGGTGAAGTCGTAACAAGGTAGCCGTATCGGAAGGTGCGGCTGGATCACCTCCTTTCTAAGGATTTAGAACGGAAGCGTACTTGGTTGGTTGTTCAGTTTTGAGAGATCGAAAGATTTCTCTGAACTACGTGAACCTTGAAAACTGGATAAGGAATCATCGTATCATCTAACGATGAAACGATTGATGACAAGACATCAAACATCGAAAGTTTTAAACAAACGTCTTTTCACGACGATAGTTAAGTGAATAAGGGCGCACGGTGGATGCCTTGGTACTAGGAGCCGATGAAGGACGGGACTAACACCGATATGCTCCGGCGAGCCGTAAGTAGGCTTTGACCCGGAGATTTCCGAATGGGGAAACCCACTGTTCGTAATGGAGCAGGATCTTATGCTGAATACATAGGTATAAGAAGGCAGACCCGGGGAACTGAAACATCTAAGTACCCGGAGGAAGAGAAAGCAAATGCGATTTCCCAAGTAGCGGCGAGCGAAACGGAATCAGCCCAAACCAAGAGGCTTGCCTCTTGGGGTTGTAGGACACTCCTTTGGAGTTACCAAGGAGGAAGGTAGATGAATCGATCTGGAACGATCAGCCAGAGCAGGTAACAGCCCTGTAGTCGAAACCTTTCTCCCTCCGGAGTGTATCCTGAGTACGGCGGAACACGTGAAATTCCGTCGGAATCCGGGAGGACCATCTCCCAAGGCTAAATACTCCCTAGTGACCGATAGTGAACCAGTACCGTGAGGGAAAGGTGAAAAGCACCCCGGAAGGGGAGTGAAAGAGATCCTGAAACCGTGTGCCTACAAGTAGTCAGAGCCCGTTAATGGGTGATGGCGTGCCTTTTGTAGAATGAACCGGCGAGTTACGACCGTATGCAAGGTTAAGCAGCAGAAGCGGAGCCGCAGCGAAAGCGAGTCTGAATAGGGCGAGTGAGTATGCGGTCGTAGACCCGAAACCGTGTGATCTACCCATGTCCAGGGTGAAGGTCAGGTAACACTGACTGGAGGCCCGAACCCACGCAAGTTGAAAATTGCGGGGATGAGGTGTGGGTAGGGGTGAAATGCCAATCGAACACGGAGATAGCTGGTTCTCTCCGAAATAGCTTTAGGGCTAGCCTCAGAATAGAAAGTCATGGAGGTAGAGCACTGATTGGACGAGGGGCCCCTATCGGGTTACCGAATTCAGTCAAACTCCGAATGCCATAGACTTTGTTCTGGGAGTCAGACTGTGGGTGATAAGGTTCATAGTCGAGAGGGAAACAGCCCAGACCGCCAGCTAAGGTCCCAAAGTGTGTGTTAAGTGGAAAAGGATGTGGAGTTGCTTAGACAACCAGGATGTTGGCTTAGAAGCAGCCATCATTTAAAGAGTGCGTAATAGCTCACTGGTCGAGTGACTCTGCGCCGAAAATGTACCGGGGCTAAACACACCACCGAAGCTGCGGATTGATCGTAGGATCAATGGTAGGAGAGCGTTCTAAGGGCCGTGAAGTCAGACCGTAAGGACTGGTGGAGCGCTTAGAAGTGAGAATGCCGGTATGAGTAGCGAAAAAAGAGTGAGAATCTCTTTCACCGAATGCCTAAGGTTTCCTGAGGAAGGCTCGTCCTCTCAGGGTTAGTCGGGACCTAAGCCGAGGCCGAAAGGCGTAGGCGATGGACAACAGGTTGATATTCCTGTACCACCTCCTTTCCGTTTGAACGACGGGGGGACGCAGGAGGATAAGGAGAGCGTGCCATTGGATGTGCACGTCCAAGCAGTGAGACGGTCGGATAGGCAAATCCGTCCGGCATAACGTCAAGCTGTGATGGGGAGGGAACTATAGTACCGAAGCTCCTGAGTTCACACTGCCAAGAAAATCCTCTAGTGAGGAAAGAGGTGCCCGTACCGCAAACCGACACAGGTAGGCGAGGAGAGGATCCTAAGGTGAGCGGGAGAACTCTCGTTAAGGAACTCGGCAAAATGACCCCGTAACTTCGGGAGAAGGGGTGCTCCTCTGCCGAGGAGCCGCAGTGAAAAGGCCCAAGCGACTGTTTACCAAAAACACAGGTCTCTGCGAAGCCGTAAGGCGAAGTATAGGGGCTGACACCTGCCCGGTGCTGGAAGGTTAAGGGGATGCGTTAGCGTAAGCGAAGCGTTGAACCGAAGCCCCAGTAAACGGCGGCCGTAACTATAACGGTCCTAAGGTAGCGAAATTCCTTGTCGGGTAAGTTCCGACCCGCACGAAAGGTGCAACGACTTGGGCACTGTCTCAACGAGAGACCCGGTGAAATTATACTATGTGTGAAGATGCACATTACCCGCGACAGGACGGAAAGACCCCGTGGAGCTTTACTGTAGCCTGATATTGAATGTTGGTACAGCTTGTACAGGATAGGTAGGAGCCTTAGAAGCCGGAGCGCTAGCTTCGGTGGAGGCGCTGGTGGGATACTACCCTGGCTGTACGGACATTCTAACCCAGGACCGTGATCCGGTCCGGAGACAGTGTCAGGTGGGCAGTTTGACTGGGGCGGTCGCCTCCCAAAGAGTAACGGAGGCGCCCAAAGGTTCCCTCAGAATGGTTGGAAATCATTCGCAGAGTGTAAAGGCACAAGGGAGCTTGACTGCGAGACCTACAAGTCGAGCAGGGACGAAAGTCGGGCTTAGTGATCCGGCGGTACCGCATGGAAGGGCCGTCGCTCAACGGATAAAAGCTACCCCGGGGATAACAGGCTTATCTCCCCCAAGAGTCCACATCGACGGGGAGGTTTGGCACCTCGATGTCGGCTCATCGCATCCTGGGGCTGTAGTCGGTCCCAAGGGTTGGGCTGTTCGCCCATTAAAGCGGTACGCGAGCTGGGTTCAGAACGTCGTGAGACAGTTCGGTCCCTATCCGTCGTGGGCGTTGGAAATTTGAAAGGAGCTGTCCTTAGTACGAGAGGACCGGGATGGACACACCGCTGGTGTACCAGTTGTTCCGCCAGGAGCATAGCTGGGTAGCTACGTGTGGTCGGGATAAGTGCTGAAAGCATCTAAGCATGAAGCCCCCCTTGAGATGAGATTTCCCTTTGCCTTCGAGCAAATAAGATCCCTCAGAGACGATGAGGTTGATAGGTCCGAGGTGGAAGCGTGGTGACACGTGGAGCTGACGGATACTAATGGATCGATGACTTATCTATCTGATCATAGATCGCGTGAAAAACGTTTCTTTCGATAAAGATGTTTCCTTATTCAGTTTTGAGGGTTCACCTCAATAGTATATTGATGTGGTGGTGAAGGCGAAGAGGTCACACCTGTTCCCATGCCGAACACAGCAGTTAAGCTCTTCAGCGCCGATGGTAGTCGGGTAGATCCCCGTGAGAGTAGGACGTCGCCACATCACTTAAAAGTTTGCAGCAGTATTTCTGTTGCAAACTTTTTTTGTTTGCTATTTTCATAATTCCTGTAATATGCTTTCATTCTACCGTCATTGATAACCTCCCATCCTGCATGGACTAGAAACGTTGGATATATGTGGTACAATAAAGGAAAAAATAATGGAAGAACAGGGAGTGTGACCAGTGGTACAATTAGAGCGGAAAAGAAATACCTATTGGAATTGGAAGTATTTATGGGCATTGGTTCTCATCCCCATCGGTTTTTATCTTCTCTCACAACAAAAATCAATAAGTGAATCGCAGCACCTTCTATTTATTGTTATAACGATTTGGTTGTGTATTCTTGGTGTATTTGGAGTAACAACAAGGCTTGATCGATTAAAGGCTTACGGGTATCTCTATTTGGTTAGTGGTGTGCTTTTTGCATACATGGGATTAGTATTTATTTGGTGACGGTTGATGACCTCGCAGAAACGCGGTATAATTCTGGATGAGAATGTACGTTCGGAGGGGTAATTATCAATTTAGTAAGATGGAGCTATTCCGGAAGAAAGATGGTTCGCGGCTACTTTGATCGATTTCCAAACTCAACGGTATATTTCAGAAGAATACGCAGATTCTATATCGTCTATATAGTAGATTGGGATGAACGTGACCCTGTGGTTGAGAAAGAGGACAGGGATGGTATGCAGGAGCTTATCAATAAGGAATTAGGCCGTGAAAAAGAATATAATCAAAGAAAATCGCGGAAAGGCTTATAGTGCCTTTCCGCGATTTTTTATGAACCCATTGCTTCCCAGGCGGCGTGCATGCCCGCTACACGGCCTGTAACCATTGCAGACGTTATGTTGTATCCCCCTGTATAGCCGTGGATATCTAAGATTTCCCCGCAGAAATACAAACCATGCATAAGTTTGGACTGCATCGTGTTAGGGACAATTTCTTTAATGGATACTCCACCACCTGTAACAAATGCCTTCTCTAATGGCTGGGAATCATAAACATTTACTTGAAAATGCTTCAGCAACCCGACAAAGGAACGAAGCTGCTGGTTCGATATATTTGCGGCTTTTTCTTCTTGAGAGATGTCCGCCTGAGCCATAACATAATCAAGGAATCGCTCCGGTACCATCCCTTTTACAACATTTCGGAAGGTTTTCTTTGCCTGATCTTTCGTTTCCTTCTGAAGCTGTTGAATGATTTGTTCTTCTTTTTCTTCCGGGAGCGCGTCAATTTCAACCGTAACGGATTTGTTCCCTTTCATTAATTCTTTGACTACATATTGGGAGCACCTAAGAACTGCCGGCCCGGAAATGCCGAAATGGGTAAAGAGCATATCCATTTTGTGAGTAACGATGTTCTTTCCTTTGCTATTGAGAACGGAGACGGCCGGGTCTCTTAGCGATAATCCTTGAAGTGTTTTTGATTTAATAAAAGCATCCTTGGATAGTAAAGGGACTTCGGTCGGGAACAGAGTCGTAATGGTGTGGCCGGCTTTCTTCGCCCATGCGTATCCGTCCCCTGTGGAACCGGTATGCGGGACAGCTTTTCCACCTACAGCAAGGATCAGTCCCTTTGTTTCAATCTTTTCTTTGGATTTCAAAAGAACTTGATGAGATTCTTCCCCATAATGGATGGCCTCCACAGGTGTTTCTTTACGTACTTCCACGCCCAACTCGTCCAATCTGTTCAATAATGCCTGGACGACATCCTTGGCTTTATTACTTACAGGAAACATCCGTCCGTGATCTTCTTCTTTTAATGCTACTCCTAAGCCTTCAAAAAAATCGATGATATCGTGATTGTTAAAGACGGAAAAAGGACTGTATAAGAATTTTCCATTTCCCGGAATATGCTTAATCACTTCTTCTTCCGGAAGCCGGTTCGTAACATTACAGCGTCCTCCTCCGGATATAGCAAGCTTCGTGCCCAGTTTTCTTCCCTTATCGATCAAAAGTGTTTTCACACCCTGTTCAGCTGCAGCGATAGCCGCCATCAGCCCAGATGGTCCTCCGCCGATGACGGTAACTTGATAACTCATGAATGTCTTCCTTTCTTTTGTTCAATCATTCCTTGTTTGTCCATTATCTATGATAAAATAGATGAGGTCGATTCTACAATAAAATTGAAGGTGAAAAGGTAATTATGTCGAAGATTCTTAAAGGTACCATTTTGTTGACAGCAGGAACATTCTTATCGAAGTTTCTTGGTATGATCTATACCGTCCCGTTTGAAAATATGGTAGGTACGGAAGGGACCGACTTGTTTTCCATCGCTTATGTCCCTTACAGTATCCTTCTTAGTTTATCAAGTATGGGCGTTCCTGTCGCCGTTTCTAAATTTGTTTCTAAATACAATTCGTTAGGTGATTATGAAACGGGAAGAAGAATGCTGAAAGCCGGAATGACGCTTATGTCCATTACCGGTGTCCTGGCTTTCCTCATGTTGTTCTTCTCGGCTGAACAAGTCGCTGTATGGACCATCGGAGAAGAGTCAGAGAGACTTGGCCAGGCTACTATGGTCATTCAAATGGTCAGTTTTGCTCTGTTAGTCATTCCACCGATGAGTATTACCAGAGGGTTCTTCCAAGGATATGAATCCATGGCACCGACGGCCGTATCACAGGTGGTCGAGCAGATTGTACGGATTGTCTTCCTGCTCGGCTCTGTCTTTGTTATTATGCAGCTGATGCAGGGTCCGATGCCTAGAGCCGTCGGCTTCGCTACTTTCGCTGCATTCATTGGTGGTCTTGCGTCCTGCCTTGTGCTGTATCTCTACTGGAGGAAGCGTAAGCCGTATTTGGACCGCCAGCTGGAAGCGCAGGAGTACACAAGCGGCTTGTCCAATAAAGAAATGTTCAAAGAATTATTTAGTTATGCGGGACCGTTTATTCTTGTCGGTATCGCGACACCACTTTATCAGCTAGTCGACCAGTTTACGATGGAGAAGGCGATCCGGGCTTCTGGAGAAGCATACAATAATGCATTCTCTATAATAAACTTCCTTAGTCATAAGCTGATCATGATTCCGGTGACGCTTGGTCTTGGCTTGTCCCTTGCTCTCTTGCCCGCCATCACCCAGGCGTTTACTAAAAATGAAATGAACCGGTTAAATCATCAGATCAATCAGGCATTACAGATCGTCGCTTTGTTGATCATCCCTGCTGTTGTCGGGCTTTCCGTCGTAGCATTGGAAGCATACGGGACATTTTACGGCGTTGATGAGGTTACCTATCGCGGAGACTTGCTTCGCTGGTATGCTCCTGTTGGACTGTTCCTGGCACTTTACACGGTCACTTCATCCATTCTGCAGGGAATTAATAAGCAGAATTTCGCGGTCGTCAGTCTTGGAACAGGCATTATGCTGAAAATCGCCTTAAACTGGTGGCTCATCCAGCTGATGGGCGCAAAAGGTGCCATCGTAGCAACAGGCATCGGCGTTGCTGCCGCTGTCGTTCTAAACTTCTGGCGTATTTTCACGACGATAGAATTCGACTTTCGTCAGCTGTTTAAACGGACGCTGCTGGTGCTGATTTTAACAGTGCTTATGGCTTTCGTGGTGATCGCTGTGAAATGGCTGTTCAGTCTGTTTCTTGATCCTACGGAAAACAGACTGCATGCGATGATCGTCTTACTCTTCAGTATAGGCATCGGTGGTATCGCATATTTGTGGATGGCTTATAAAACAACATTGCTCGAACGAATTCTTGGGGGCAGAGTCCGCTTCCTTGATAAATTTCTAAAACGCAGGTAAGAAGGAGTTTTTACGTGAGAATTGATAAATTGCTGGCGAACATGGGATACGGAACGAGAAAAGAGGTCAAGGCGCTTTTGAAAGGATCGAATGTACGCGTGAACGGGGAGCCCGAGAAAAGCCCGAAAGCACACGTCGATCCTGATATAGACCAGGTGACGGTCATGGGAGAGCCTGTGGAATACCGGGAATTCATCTATTTGATGATGAACAAGCCGGGGGACCTTATATCGGCTACGGAAGATGCTCATGATATGACTGTGATCGATATTCTCCAGCCGGAGGATCAAGTATTCGATCCGTTTCCTGTAGGTCGCCTGGATAAAGACACGGAAGGCCTCTTGCTCATCACTAACGATGGGCATTTGAACCACCGTCTTACTTCACCGAAGAAAGACGTAGGGAAAACGTACTTCGCCGTGATAGAAGGGGAAGTGACGGATGAGGATGTCCGTAAGTTCGCCCAAGGTGTTCTACTTGATGATGGATACCATACGAAACCCGGCGAGTTGAACATTATCACAGCCGGTCCAACTTCTGAAATCGAACTGACGATTACGGAGGGGAAATTCCATCAAGTGAAAAGGATGTTCGAATCCGTTGGTAAGAAAGTGACTTATTTGAAGCGGATACGCATGGGGGAACTTGCTCTCGATGAAGAACTGGAGCTCGGTGAGTACCGGGAGCTGACAGAGGAAGAGATCCATTATCTGCAGAACATTACGAAGCAAAATTAATAAGTAATTCAAAAAAACACCCGGAAACCAGTTTCCGGGTGTCATCTATATAGTCATTTTATGTTCAGGATATTTTAACTCTCTTTTCAGTGATTGTCCACTTTCCACGGTGAGGACTAGAAACTAATCCGTTGTATTCCAAAACGCTCAGGTCTCTTTGCATCGTACGATCGGTTATACCGAACTCATCTGCTAACTCATTTGTCGTAACTGTACCTCTGTCTCTAATGTAAAGGTAGACAGCCTTGATACGGTTGAGCATGCGGGATGATGGTTGATTCAAAAAACCACTCCTTATTCGTTTTTATGGAACTTGTGGTGCTAGTGAATCTCTGAACTTGTTTACATTTTACAACAATAAATGCGAATGTTCCAGCGATAAATCGTTTCTTAACCTTTCGTTCACAAGGATTTACAGAACATTTAAGATAGGAGGAAAGCTTGATGTATCTGTTAAGAAAGTTCTTTAGGAAAATGGTTCATATTAATAATTACATATTGTTTGGTGCGAGTGCCCTGCTCATTATCTTATCTACCATTCTAATCGTTCTTGTGGAAAGTGATACCTTTCCGACATTATTTGATGGTTTCTGGTGGGTAATGACAACGGTGACGACAGTAGGTTACGGTGACTTTTATCCGGTGACTGTCGCGGGTAGACTTATCGCTATCCTATTATATGTGATCGGAATTGGACTTATCGGTATTGTTATTGGAAAAATAATCGACGGCCTTGCTGTTTTCAGAAAAAAACGTTTGGAGGGGAATATTGTGTATAAAGAAAAGGGACATTTCGTCATTATCGGTTGGTCTTCAAAAGCAAAATATGCCGTCAAAGAGATGCTGGATACGGATGAAATATGTGAGATCGTCCTCATTGATCAACTGAACGCAGCACCTGTTCTCGCGGAGAACATTCATTACATAAAAGGGGACGCTTCGGATCTTGCAACACTGCAGAAAGCCAATGTTCCTTATGCCAAAGCCGTCATTGTCTTTGCTGATGAACAGGCTGACAAGCAAACCGCAGACGGGAAGACGCTCCTGATCGCTTCTTCCATCGAATCGATATCCACCCACGTCCATACCATTGTGGAAGTGATGGATGAAAAACACATCCCTAATTTCAAACACGCGGACGTCGATGAGTTCATCGTGTCAAACGAAATGATTTCTTCTCTCGCTGTACGTTCAGCTTTTCGCAAAGGGGTGACGGGTATATATGGACAATTGCTCCGAAGGTCTGTAGGCGAAGATTTGTTTCATGTGCCTGTCCGTTCCAATTGGAAAAAGTACCGCGATGCATTTGAAGCTTTGCTTAATGAAGGGGCAACCCTGATTGCAGATAGAAACGACCTGGCAATTAACCGTAAGCTGGAGCAGGAACTGCCGGAAGATGCTGAACTCTATGTAGTCTGCGACAAAAAAACATATAATCACATCATTACAAAAGGGGAATAAGTATGGATTTCAAATTATGGAGCGAAACGTACGAGCAGGAGTTTATTGAAAAGGCCAAACAACTGTTGGCGATTCCGAGTGTCTATGAAGAGAGTGAAGAATATCCGTATGGAAAACCGATCAACGATGCACTTCAGAAAATGCTGGAAATTGCAGAGCAGGATGGTTTTGCGACAAAACAAGTAGATGGCCAGGCAGGTCATATAGAGTTCGGGCACGGGGAAGAGTTAATAGGAATATTAGGTCATCTGGATGTCGTTCCTGCCGGAGAAGGCTGGTCCACAGAACCGTTCAACCCTGTAGTGAAAGACGGAAATCTGTACGCCAGGGGAGCCCAGGATGACAAAGGTCCCGTCATGGCCGCCTATATCGCCATGAAGATGCTTAAGGATAAAGGCTTTGAACCAAATAAGCGGATACGGCTCATTCTCGGTACGGATGAAGAAAGGGATTGGCAGGGAATTACCCACTATTTCAAGAAAGAAGAGATGCCCGGAACAGGTTTTACTCCGGATGCATCTTTTCCTGTCATTCACGCAGAGAAAGGGCTGCTTGATGCTTATTTGACAATCCCGGTGCATGAAGGAGAATCAAGTGCTGCTGTAAAAATAGTCTCCTTGACAGGAGGCGACCGATTAAATATGGTACCTGAGGACGCAGTTGTGCGCGTAAAGGCAGAGAAAGAGGTGGCCGATCGGTTCCAGCGTTATTTGGAAGATCAAACGTTGGAGGGGAAAGTAGAGCAGGGCGGGGACGATATACATTTGACCCTCTATGGACAAGCTGCCCATGCCAGCAGACCGGAAACAGGGAATAATGCCATCATCCGTCTCCTGGCTTTTCTGCAGACGGAAGAGCTGCCGGAAATTCAACGTCAATTGATCGACTACCTGCACAGCACATTCCATGCAACAAATGGAGAAGGACTGGGAGTGTCCCAGTCGGATGAAGCTTCCGGTGCCTTGACCAGTAATCTGGGGTCTATTCAATGGGAAAGTCAAGCATGTCAAGTTGGATTCAATCTCAGGTACCCGGTGACAGGAAATTATGAGAAAATCGTCGGGAAATTGGAAGAAGCTGCTCGGAGGCACGAAGGGATATTGCGTATTTATGATCACCTTCCCGCTATTCACCTGGAGAAGGATCACCCCTTTGTTACGACACTGCTTTCCGTTTATAACCGGGTGACCGGTGAAGAAGCGTCTGTGCAATCGATTGGCGGAGCTACTTATGCACGTACGATGGAGTCAGCAGTCGCGTTTGGTGCTATGTTCCATGACAGCCCGGATACTGCCCATCAGAAAGATGAACATGTCCGAATTGCTGATATGGTAAGGGCAATGGAAATATACGCAGCAAGCCTGTATGAGCTAACGAAATAAGAGAATGGAGGAGGAGCGGTGAACCATTACTTTATCGGAATTCCCGTAAGTGAACCTATACGTCAGGAGCTTGTATCCATGCAGGAGGAGCTAAAGCAGCACATGGAGTATAAAGTCTGGACGGAGGTAGAAGATTTCCATATTACATTAAAGTTTCTTGGAGGATGCTCCGATGAAAGAATAGAATCCTTGCTTTCTGACTTGCTTCATCGACATTGGCCGGCTCCTTTTCCTCTTCAAATCGGTCCTGCAGGTTTTTTCGGTAATCCTGTAAAGCCGCGGGTATTTCATGCAGAAGTATCCTTGCCAGCCTCTTTAGAAGAGATGAAATCACTCGTGGAGGAATGTGGAAAGAGCCAGGGATTTCCCAATGAAAACCGCAAGTATTATCCGCATATCACCCTTGCTAAGAAACAGGCAGAAGGAAAATCACCGCTGCTGGAAGAGGGAGCAGAACCGGGCATTTTGCAAGAACGTTTAGAAATGATGGTGGAACGAGTAAATGTGTATAAGATCCATCCGGAACAGAAGCCGAAATACGAATGTATTGCCGCTATTCCATTACGGATAAAGGAGTAACTATGGCACAGTTGATTAAATTACAGGACTACATTTCAAGATACCAGCGAAACATCTTTCAATACCCGACGAAATATATCCAATTAAAGAAAGAGCAGTGGGAAAAAGCAAGACACGAATTTCTGCATGTAAAAGACACGGGGATAGAGGCAGCATCTCTGGAAGACACGGAACCACTGCGTTCACCTTTCTGGAGACGATGGATGAGAAAAGAAGAAGAAAAACCAGACCATAGACCGGAAGTGGAAGAAAGTCCCGTCAGTATGGCAGAAAGGAAGCAGCAGTTTTTGGATGGTTTATTCTCTCTCCAATTGACTTGGGCTTCCAAAACCCTGGTGGAGAGATCCTTTCTTGCGCCAGAGTACCGGGAGGATGAGCGGCTGAAGTTTTACTTGCAGCGGCTCCCGGATACATATCTCCTTATGTACAGACCGATTGTAACGATCAAAAAGGCTCAGATGGAAATCGAGCCTTTGTTGATCGGACCACACGGGGTCGAATTGATTTATGACCTTTCCGCCATTCCGGGTGAAACGGTTTACCCGAGTGCTGAAAAAGCTTGGTATGTCGAAGAGAATGGAAAGCAGCGCAAAATCATGAACCCGCTTTTGTCATTAAGGCGGTCGGAAACCTATGTGAAAAGTGTTTGGAAGAAATATAATATCCATCTTCCTTTTCGAAAAGTGGTGCTTGCACCGCAATGGACGTTCTCGGGAGTGAAAGAACCATTCCAAACAGATTACATAGGTAGAGAACGCTACGCACAGTGGTTGGAAGACAAAAGAAATACAACGTCACCATTCAAGCACGACCAGCTAAAGGCTGCAGAAGCACTGCTGTACCATTGCCGCACATCTTCCGTGAAACGGCCGGAATGGGATGTAGACGAAGAAGAGTCTAGGGAAGAATGAGTTCTTTTGACGGAACTGGACGCGGTTTATCAATGTAAAATCCTTGACCGTACCCGACTCCCTGGCTCTGCAGCCAGTTCCACTCCTCTACGGTTTCGATTCCTTCCGCAAGCACGTCAATTCCAAGCTTGTCCGCACGCTGCAGTACTTCAAATAAAAACTGTTGTTTGATTGGATCCCCGGTACATCC
This sequence comes from Bacillus sp. SB49, assembly GCF_000469135.2. Taxonomy (NCBI): domain Bacteria; kingdom Bacillati; phylum Bacillota; class Bacilli; order Caryophanales; family Bacillaceae; genus Bacillus; species Bacillus sp. SB49. The sequence continues at coordinate 2,577,868 of NZ_CP048117.1, read as the reverse complement.
ATTAATGTAGGAACGATCGATTTTCACGATGTCGGGTTGTAGTAGAGAAAGCATTTCTATTGTGCTGTATCCTGCCCCCACATCATCGAGAGCTACACGCATACCGGATGATTTGTACGTATCCAAAATACCTTTCAGGTGCCGAACATCCGTAATTTTTTCTGTTTCCACTACTTCAAAAACAAGGTCTGCCGGATCGATAGAAAATTCCTCCACTATTTGAAAAGTATGCTTTAAACAAAATTCCGGAACATAAATAGTAGATGGAAGGAAATTGATGAAGATGTGCTGCCCCGGCTGTAAATGCTCTGCCTTGGCTTGAACAGCAGCACGCCGGGCTTTTTGATCCAGCATAGACTGAAGTCCTGAACGTGCAGCGTAATCAAAGAGTTCGCCGGGATTTACTTGCCTTCCTTTCGTCCTAAGCAGAGCCTCATATCCAAAAATGCTGCTGTCCTTCATATTGAGGATCGGCTGGAGGTGTGCCTCAAAATCACCTTGATGAATCAAGCTTTCAAGCTCCGGTTGACAAAGCCTCGCAAAGAGGTGCTCGATCGTGATCGGGAATGTTTGAGCCATGGAACCAGAAGACAGATGGATCCATTCTTCCTCCTTCACCCCCTTGGACAGGAGGTCTGCAAGGATGTCTTGCAGGTTTTCTCTGTTTTGGTAGGGAATAATATGTACTCCCTCATCAGCGGGTACACCGCGACGGGACAATTCCGAATGGGCTCGAATGATTAAGGCGCCGTTGTCAGGAATGGTGACTGTTGTACCACAGTACGTGCAATCTTTAGCCATTGGAACTCCTCCTTTCTAATTAATATTATAATAGAATAGTAATCAGCTGCATAATTATACGACTTAAAAATCAGGAGAAATGTCCTATGAATATCATTATCGTGAATCCGGTTGCCGGGAAAGGGAAAGCGGCCAAGATGTATAGGAGGATCCAGAGGGACCATTCCTACAAAGCTGAAAATTGCCGTGCCTTCTTCACACAAGAGGAAGGACATGCAGAACGTATAGCGAGACAGGTAACGGAAATCTATCAAGATACGTTATCATCCATCATCGTGCTGGGTGGAGATGGTACGTTACATGAGGTCGTAAATGGAGCGCGCAGTTATCCCTCTATTCCGATCTGCTTCCTGCCTGCGGGGACAGGGAATGATTTTGCAAGAGGGCTGGGCTTAAGGGAGCGTGGTCTGCCTTTGTTCCGTAATATGATCCGTCGTCCCAGAATTCACCAGCTCCGTTTGGGGTGTTATGACCTTCATGGGAGAAAAAGAAATGGTACCCGCTTGTTTCTTAATAGTATCGGGTTCGGACTTGACGGTAGGATTGCAGGAAGGGTCACAAAATCACGCAATAAAGGAAACCGAAGATTGTTTTCTTCTCTGACCTATCCTGCAGCTTTACTTGCATCGATTAGAAATTCAGCACCGATTACGGTAGACCTGGATATCGACGGCGTCTTTTACCCGGGGCGGGAGATCATGATGCTGACGATTGCCAATCATCCATATTTTGGAGGGGGGATGAAGATAGCGCCGCACGCAGATTTAACCAAAGGAGAGTTTGAGCTGCTGATCCTCGATCCCATATCAAAAAGGAAATTGGCTGTGCTCTTTTTCAGCGTTTTTACAGGATGGCATGCAAGAATCAAGGAGGTCCACCTGATCAAGGCTAAACGAGTAAAAATAACTTCCCGGGCTGCTGTGCCTTTTCAAGTGGATGGCCAGGCTGGTGAAACGTACACCTGTACAATTGAGAAAGCGCCATCAAAATCGATGATTGCAGGCGATTAAAAGATATTCCTTGAAACTAGACAGAATTATGGGTTAATCTATTCTAAGGTACACGCTCAAAAACGGATGAAAATTAATTTTGGATCGTTACTAAAGTACGATATAATAGATTCAGAAACAATGACGTGATTCAATCACAAGAGGATTTGAGGAATTGAAGGTGAATTGGTTGGAACATATACTTGGTAGTAATTGGACCGTAACACCAGCCGGCGGCTCAACGGGTGAAGCTTATTATGCTCAGACAGAAGGGAAACGGTTGTTTCTGAAACGTAATTCTTCTCCTTTCCTGGCCGTGTTGTCTGCTGAAGGAATTGTGCCCAAGCTTGTTTGGACCAAACGGTTGGAGAATGGCGATGTCATAACAGCTCAAGAGTGGCTGGAAGGCAGGGAATTGAAGACGGAAGAAATGAAGCATCCTCGAGTTGCCGCATTGCTAAGCAAAATCCATCATTCTTCAGAAATGTTGGATATGTTGATGAGGCTCGGGAAGCATCCATTGACCCCTGCAGAAATTTTGAAGGATCTTAAAGAAAACCAAAAGGTGTTGGATCAGGTCGATCCGAGAATTGAAATTCATCACGCCATCAGGTTCCTAGACAAACATGTCCAAGAAGTGGAATATCATAAGCATGTGGTATGCCATTGTGATACGAATCATAACAATTGGTTGCTGTCTTCGGATGATCGTCTTTATTTAATTGATTGGGACAACGCTATGGTCGCCGACCCTGCTCTCGATCTTGGCATGCTGTTGTACAACTACATTCCGGAAGATCAGTGGGACATGTGGTTGAAGCATTATGGTACAGAACTGGATGATCATATGTACCAGCGAATGAAATGGTACTCCGTATCTCAGTCTCTGTCCTTTATTCAATGGCACCAGATGCGCGGGGAATACGATGAAGCGATGGTTCGGTTGGATAAACTGAAAAGGATTATGAAAAAACATGAAATTCTATGAATACAGCTTGTTGAGACAACGTCCTGTCTTTGCAAGCTGATTTTATTCTTTATATCCATACCAGACAAAGAAAAACCGTTGCCTCAGGCAACGGTTTTTTCAGTCGTTTGTGGTGTATATTTAAGCTTTTTCGCTTTTACTTCTGAGCTGGTAACTTCTTTTAGTTTCTCTAATGGGTAAATGAATAGTGCGTATCCTGCAAACAGTACAGAGAATGCGGCTAAAACCGCCAGTTCCATCGCTTTTACAAGCATGTGAATTGATCATCCTTCCTGCTTATTAGTGTCTCACACGATATTAAGCATAAATCAGAAAGCGTTTACAATGAAAGCATGCCAATCCTCCATAAACAGCACTATCTGTACGTGGTCCTGCATGTAGGGGAAATAGCACCCTTCTCTTGCTATTTCTTCCCTCATGTTCGTGTTTTCACGTCTTCGCTTGCAAATCATAAAAAAGTTTTAAATTTTGCACTCTTCGTGGTACCATACTAACGATAAGAAGGAGGAATACCATACATGCGTTTAAGAAATAAACCGTGGGCGGACGACTTTCTCAGAGAACATGATGAAGTTGTAGTTCAACACCCATTTGATAACAAAGGAAAATGGAAAGAGTTGTTTCAGAACCCTGAACAACCGCTCCATTTAGAAATAGGATCAGGGAAAGGCCAGTTTATTGCCGGAATTGGGAAACAGCATCCGGAAGTAAACTTCGTAGGTTTGGAGTTCGTTAAAAGTGTCATCGTAGGTGCAGTGAAGAAAGTGCTGGCTGCCGAAACGACGAATGTACGAATGGTTAATGAAAATGCAAAGGATTTGCGGGAACTTTTCGATAAAGGGGAAGTGGATCATATTTATTTGAACTTCTCTGACCCTTGGCCGAAGAATAAGCATGAAAAGCGTCGTCTGACGTTCCATACGTTTCTTGAACAATACAAAGAAGTGTTGGTTGAGGAAGGCCGTTTGACGTTGAAAACGGATAATAGAGGGCTGTTTGAATATTCCTTGATCAGCTTTTCCGAATTCGGGATGACTTTGGAAGATGTATCCGTCGATCTTCACGCCGATGAAGATCCTCTCAATGTGACAACAGAATATGAAGAGAAGTTTGCAGCCAAAGGACAGCCTATTTACAGATGCACGGCTAGATTCCTCGGTTGATACCGTTTACAATAGCTCTGGTCTATATGATAGACTAGAGCTATCTTTATAGTTGGAGGGGTGTTGGATGGAAACGATGGAAATCGGCCGTGCTAAATTGACGTGGCTCGACGGCGGCGTCACCCATATGGACGGCGGCGCAATGTTTGGTGTAGTACCGAAGCCTTTGTGGAGTCGCAAGTATCCCGTGAACGAAAACAATCAGATTGAATTGAGGACCGACCCGATTTTGTTGGAAATCGACGGTAAGCGGATGTTGATTGATTCCGGTATCGGTAAGGGAAAGCTTACGGATAAACAAAAACGAAATTATGGAGTATTTCAGGAATCAAACATCCGGAGCTCATTAGAGGAAATGGGCCTCACTTGCGGTGACATAGACGTAGTTCTGATGACACACCTGCACTTTGATCATGCCTGTGGGCTTACCTCTTGGGGGAAAGAAGAACTAGTCCCCACGTTCCCGAATGCGGTTATTTATACGAGTGAAGTGGAATGGGAGGAAATGCGGAATCCGAATATGCGCTCCAAAAATACGTATTGGGAAGCGAATTGGGAACCAGTCCAACATTTGGTACATACATTTGAGAAGGAGCTGCAAATCGTTCCGGGTCTCCGGTTCATCCATACGAGCGGGCATAGTGACGGACACTCCATCCTCCTTTATGAAGAGGGGGAAGTATGTTTTCTGCATATGGCAGACCTTATGCCGACGCATGCACACCAAAACGTGTTGTGGGCGCTCGCCTATGACGATTACCCGGTGACCTCTGTTCATGAGAAAGAGAAGTGGATGAAGTATGGATATGGGAAACAAGCGTGGTATATCTTTTATCATGATGCCATTTATCGTGCACTGCGTTTCGACGAAGAAGGGAAAGTAACCGAGGAAGTAGAGAAGAAGAGCAGGCATGAATACCAAAAGTAGAAAAAAGACCTTCCGCCTGACGGCCGAAGGTCTTCACTGGATTAAGCAGTAGTTTCTGCGACATCTACGATCGTACCGGTTTCCGTATCGATGTAGAACTCAAACTGCGATGTTTCGCCGTCTTTGTTCTTTGCGATACCTCCACGGTACACATCATAGTGGATGCCGTTTTTGTTCAGTTCTTCCGGCTGCATGTACACCCATGAACCACTGATAGGTCCCTGTTTCTTAAATGCTTCCTTGGCGATTTTCAAAGCTTTCTCTGGTGTGACACCTTGACTATTGCTTACTTGTTCTTTGATTACGTAGCCAGCCAATGCTCCTACACCGGCAGCTATTGCAACTTTTTTCCAGTTCATTTGTTAATCACCTCATAACTGATTTCTGCTACCCAGTATACTAAATATTCCCGATAAAAGTAAAACAAAACTATGCTCCTGTGGCGGATTTGTAGAAACGGTTTCAAAATTCCGGTAAAATAAGAGCAGAAGGATAAAAAGGAGAGGTACATATGAATCAAGAAACACGCACTCTTTTTAAGACATTGACAGAGCTCCCTGGTGCACCGGGGAACGAACATCTTGTACGTTCATTTATGAAGGAGGAGCTGGGTAAATATTCAGATTCTATCGTTCAGGACAACTTGGGCGGCGTTTTTGGTGTCAAAGAAGGCGAAGGCCCGACCGTAATGGTTGCAGGTCATATGGATGAAGTAGGATTCATGGTAACTCAAATCACGGGTAACGGGATGCTTCGGTTCCAGCCGCTCGGAGGTTGGTGGAACCAGGTAATGCTGGCACAGCGTGTCCAAATCATTACCGACAAGGGACCGGTAGTCGGAGTTATCGGCTCCATTCCTCCTCACAATCTCACACCGGAACAAAGGAAGCGGCCGATGGAAGTAAAAAATATGGTGATCGACATCGGTGCGGATGACAGGGAAGACGCGGAGAAAATCGGCATCAAACCGGGCCAGCCGATTGTACCGATCTGTCCTTTTACTCCTATGGCTAATGAGAAGAAGATCATGGCGAAAGCATGGGATAACCGGTACGGATGTGGTTTGTCCATTGAGCTGTTAAAAGAACTGCAGGGGGAAAAGCTTCCAAACAAATTATACTCTGGCGCTACGGTCCAGGAAGAAGTCGGTCTGAGGGGAGCTCAAGTTGCTGCCAATATGATCAATCCGGATATTTTCTATGCGCTGGATGCTTCTCCTGCAAACGATATGAGTGGAGATAAGAAGGAATTCGGTCAACTTGGTAAAGGGGCGCTTCTCCGTATTTTCGACCGGACAATGATTACTCATAAAGGTATGCGAGATTTCATTTTGGATACAGCGGAAACGAACGATATTCCGTATCAATACTTTATTTCCCAAGGTGGAACGGATGCCGGCAGGGTCCACATGTCTAATAATGGAGTCCCTTCTGCTGTCGTCGGAATATGCTCCCGATACATTCATACTTCCTCGTCCATCATTCACGTGGATGATTACGAAGCAGCAAAAGAGTTGATTGTGAAGCTCGTACGCTCTACAGATCAGAATACGCTGGACCAAATAAAACAAAATGGCTGAGTTTCTTTAAAGTCACGCGTGCTGATTTCAGCCTGCGTGACTTTGTGCTAGAATAGGATAGCAAAAAAGTATGAAACGTAAAGAATAAGCTAATCAGAGAAAATGAAAGGTGTATCTAACGTGAAAATATATGTAGGATCAAAGAATCCAACGAAAGTAGAATCGGTTAAACGCATATTTCCGGAGATGGAAATCGTGGGAATCGAAGTAGAGTCTAAAGTGGCTGCTCAGCCTTTTTCTGATGAAGAGACATTGGAAGGTGCCATTAATCGTGCCCGAGAATGTGCCTCCCAGAATAAAGCAGACCTCGGCATCGGCCTTGAAGGCGGCGTGATGGAAATCGAGGATGATCTCTATCTTTGTAATTGGGGAGCGCTCGTAGATGAGAAAGAGAATGTATACACCGCGAGCGGTGCCAGAATCATGCTTCCGGAAGAAATTAAAGCCGGCCTGGAAAGAGGAAAAGAACTGGGCGAACTGATGGATGTATATGCAGATAAGCACGAGGTCCGAAAAAATGAAGGGGCTGTCGGCATTTTTACAAATGGGATCATCGATCGTGCCGAAATGTTTACCCACGTAGTGAAACTTTTGAAGGGGCAGTGGGAATACGACAGACAGATGAACAAATAAAAAAAGCGTGGATGCCGAATGGTTCCTCGCTTTTTTTATTCGTACACGTAGGCGAGAACTTCTAAAGCCTCTTCCATGGTTTCGACCGTCACATCTGCTTTATTCGAGAGTTCCTTCAATGGGTGTATTAACGACTCAGGGCGAATAAGGATCAGTGGTTTCTGCAGATGGATCGCTGCACTTGCATCCATAGCCGTATTCCATTGTTTGTACGATTCACCGAATAATGCAATGACGGCGTCTGATTTGTTCAAGAGAACCTGTGTGCGGAAGTTGTTCACGCTGGAAGCTGCGTCATCCCGGTACAGTTTGTCCGGCTGCTTTCCGAGTATGGCTTCTCCGATATCATCAGAACGATCGTGGTTTTCCTGTGGTCCTACGAAGTGAATCGGCAGCCCTTTTTCCTCTGCTTTCTTTTTCAATTGAAGGCGCCAGTCGTCATGAATCTGTCCCGCTAAGTAAACGGTTAACTCCATTTTATCTCCTCCCATTTTATACCTTTCTAACCAGTATGCGAAAGAAAACGTATTCTGTCCAGTATGGCAGCTTCGTGGAATAACTCCCTGCCGTAAGCTCATACTAGGATGTGGTACAAAATACTTCATACTGGTGTATTTACACATGTAAATAAAAATTGTATGATAAAGGGCGGAATCATACGGGAGGGATGGCAGTGAAAGATTTTCTAACAAGAAAAGGAGTACATATATCGGTTCAATCATATTTGATAACCGCCCTCAGCTATATGGCACTTGGGTTGTTTTCATCCTTGATCATCGGATTAATTATCAAGACGCTTGGTGAACAAACAAGTCTTGGTCCCCTTTCGCAGTCGTTTATAGAAATGGGGACGCTTGCGATGGATACGAAGATATGGGGAGGTGCGATCGGAGCGGCGATTGCCTATGGATTAAAAGCACCTCCTTTAGTCATTTTTGCAGCTTTGTTCAGCGGAGCGGCCGGGGCGGAGGCCGGCGGTCCGGCGGGGAGCTATATCGCTGCTCTCGCTGCCACAGAATTCGGTAAACTAGTAAGCAAAGAAACGAAAATTGATATTATTCTCACGCCGTTCATCACGATCGTTATCGGATTTATGGTCGGCTCTTGGATCGGAGCTCCGATCGGTGGTTTTATGACGGGGCTAGGAGAAGTCATCAATTGGGCAACGCAGCAGCAGCCGTTATGGATGGGAATCGTTGTCGCTGTCTTGATGGGCCTGGCATTGACGGCTCCGATTTCCAGCCTTGCCATTGCCCTTATGCTGTCACTCGATGGCGTAGCAGCCGGAGCGGCGACCGTGGGCTGCGCTGCCCAGATGATCGGGTTCGCGACCATCAGTTATCGAGATAACGGCATAGGAGGAGCGCTTGCTCAGGGAATCGGAACGTCGATGCTTCAAGTAGCGAACATTGTAAAACATCCGCTGATCCTTCTTCCTCCAACGATCGCTGGTGCTGTGCTGGCACCTGTGGCAACCGTATGGCTTACAATGGAAAATAATGCAGCAGGGGCTGGAATGGGAACAAGCGGCTTTGTAGGTCAAATCATGACATTCGAAACGATGGGATTCTCCTGGAGTGTTTTTGGCATGATCCTCTTCCTTCACCTGATCGGTCCGGCTTTGATCAGCTATATTATTGCCATCGCCTTCCGGAGGAAAGGGTGGATCAAGCCGGGAGACATGACGATTGATTATGAGTGAACGTGTGCTAAAATAGCATCGGAGGTGTTCCACAATGATTACATTAGAATCTGATCAACAATTGAAAGATTTGATAGAAGAGAAACCGGTTATCCTGCTGTTTTCTGCAGACTGGTGTCCGGACTGTCGGGTAATTGAACCGTTTCTTCCGGAATTGGAAGAAAAATATGCTGATTGGACCTTCGTTTACGTAGACCGTGATCAATTCATCCACGTCTGCGCCGAAAACGATGTCTTCGGAATTCCGAGTTTCCTTGCTTTCCGTGATGGGGAAGAAGTAGGAAGGTTCGTCAGCAAAGATCGTAAATCTCAAGAAGAGATTGAGGACTTTCTCATACAAGTAAGCAGATAATTCATAGGACAAACAAACGGACGTGTTTTACAGAAACACGTCCGTTTTTACTTGTTGAGGGGCACGGTGAAAAATAGACAGCATAAGGCGAAACGTTTTGTGATGGATCACTTTACCGTTTCCTTTTTATTAATGCTTTTTTGTGTGTATAATAAGAGGCAGTGAAATTCGAAGAAACGTCGATTTCTTCCAGTGTAGAAGGAGGAAATATTATGAAGATGACAAGTATTAAATTGAAGAAAAAATTGGAAGAACGCTTAAATCATGCAGAATGGAAGACGGTCTTTAACAGGGATAAAGATACGTTTCGTGTAGAATGGGCAGAAACCGGTAAGGGCATTACCATCACTCTCCCGAACGTCATTGCTAAATTCCAGCAGCGCGGAGAGGAAGCTCTTGACGAGTTGGAAGATCATGTTCAGGAAGCCCTCCGGGTCATGAATGAAGAACATACGCTCTCCGGGAAAGAGAAGCAGATCTATCCAGTCATCCGAGCGGCTTCCTTCCCTACAGAGGACAAGGGAAAGCAGCTTGTATATGCGGAACACACAGCGGAGACAAGAATCTATTATGCACTGGATTTGGGTAAGTCCTATAAACTGATTGATGAAGACATGCTGCAAGAAGAAGGATGGTCTCTCGATCGGATCAAGGAAGTGGCGGGATTTAATGTTCGCTCCCTGCCGGTGGAGATGAAGAAGGATACCGTCTATGGCAATGATTTTTACTTCCATTCCGCACGTGACGGCTACGATGCCAGCCGAATTCTCAATGAAGCACTACTCGAAAAACTGAAAGCCGAATGTAAGGGAGAGCTTGCTATCAGCATCCCGCATCAGGACGTCATTATTTTTGCGGATGTCCAAAACCCCGAGGGTTATGATATATTAGCTCAGATGGCTATGAAATTCTTTGCGGAAGGAACGGTTCCTGTCACTTCCCTGTCCTTCTTATATGAGGATAAAGAACTGGAGCCGATTTTCATCCTGGCGCAGAAGAAACCGAAACGAGACCGAAAGGAAGATTAATATGCACGTATTTTACAATCGTCAAGGAATCGGAGATGTTCTGATCATCCCTGTTAAAGAGGGAGATCGCGAAGAAATCAAACAGGAAGCATTTGGAGATGTGGTGAAGATCACGGACAAAAGGGACGGATCGCTTTTAGGCTACAATATATTCAACGCTTCGGAATACTTCAACCTTGAAGGTCAGGGAAAGATCAGACTTACCGAAGAGATGCTTGCCCCGATTAAAGATCTTTTCACGAAAAACCAATTGAACGACGTCCTCAATTTCGATCTATCCCCGAAATTCGTTGTCGGATTTGTGAAAGAGAAGGCACCCCATGAGAATGCGGACAAGTTAAGCGTCTGCCAAGTGGATGTAGGAGAAGAGACGCTTCAAATTGTCTGTGGTGCCCCAAACGTAGCAGAGGGTCAAAAAGTGGTCGTTGCTAAAGTAGGAGCGACGATGCCAAGCGGAATGAAGATTAAAGACGCTAAGTTGAGAGGAGTTCCTTCTTCCGGTATGATTTGTTCCGCCAAAGAGCTGGATCTGCCGGACGCTCCGAAAGAAAAAGGCATTCTAGTGCTGGAGGACCATTACGAAGTCGGTCAGACTTTTGAAGTTTAATGGAAGCACATGTCGAATTTAAGCAAAGTAGCCTAGCTGCTTTGCTTTTTTTGATTCAAAAGTCATTTTTAAAGGGAATGTAAAGCAATACATGCTGTAAACCTGTTAAAATAGGGATAATCATGCTTTTGAAAAGAGAGGGAACGTAATGTGGAAAGACATTAAAAGCAAAATGAAAAAATGGTTTGAAAATGATGAGGCAGAAGAGAAGAAGCCGTTACATAATAAAGACGAACGATTTACGAATGAACGCCAGGAAGTCAATGCAAGGACGAAGATGACGTATCGTTATCCAAAACAGGGGGAGTTTCGTTTTCCTGTCATTCCGGATCGTCCAAAACATCCCTCCGCATCGGTGGAGGAGGAAGAAAAAACATTAGAGAACCGTCCTGTCAGAAGGCAGCGTCCTTTTGGGGAACAGAAGAAACAGGAAGAACCTGTGCGAAGAAAGCAGCGAAAACAGGAGGAAGAACAGGAACTGCCGGAAACAACATCGGTACCGTTTACTCCTACAGATGTGCCGTCGCCGATCTATGGGTACCAGGCCAGACAAATGACGAAGGGCTTGGAAACACTGGAGTATGCAGTAGAAGAAGAGCAGCAGAAAGGGTTCTATACTAACTCCTATGACGAGAAGCAATGGCAGGAGTTAAGAAAACGTATGAGGATTCGGATGGATGAACCGGAGCCGCAGAGACCGGTGACAGAATCAGAAAACCAGATCCCTACCGTGGAAGAGCTTGCGGATGAAGAGATAAAAGAAAAAAGTAACGTGGAAGAAGCAGCCTCCTTGGAACTCGAGACTCCTCAAGAAGAAGCGGCACGTGGGGACGATATGGAATCGTTTCAGAAAGCAGTACAGGGGTTCGATAACGCTTCCGATGAGCCGTCACAAGTAGAGACTCCTGCACGCTCAGAAGAGGTAGACTCGAAGGAAAACGATCCGTTGGAAGCGCACGAATCCGAACCACTTATAGACAGGGAACCGGAGGAACCTTTCACGGGTCTGCTGATGTTGGATGAAGAGGAAGTGCCTGAGACAGAAGAAGGTGCACATGAAGATGTGGAACAGCCGTTGGAGGACCCCGCCCCTTCTTATCAGGACTCCGTCTCAGAAGCAGACCTACCTGTCAGTCATGATGAAGAAGAGGTTTATGAGGGCGATTCATCACGGATACGGGAAGAGGAAATGATTACAGAAGAAGAGCTTGTAGATCGAGTGGAAACAGAGGATAACTCAATAGCAGAAACGCCTGAGTCCACCATTCCTTCCGTGACAGAAGAGGATGAAAACATTTCTGAGGACAAGCCTGAAGATCATGAAGCCGTGGAAGTGTCCGATGAAAAGCCTGTCGAGGAGAAGCCGAAGCGGCGTGTGCCATTCAACGTATTAATGACTCCTAGAGACAAAAGGACCCGGGATCATCAGCCGGTACCGCCTCAGAACAAGAAAGTAGAATTGAAGGAAGAGGAACGGAAAGTGGAATCGAATCGAGAAATGAAACAAGATTCTCTTCCACAGGAAACGGATGATAAACCCGGACATGTAAGAGAAGAATACGTTACTCCTCTTCATCTGCTGGAGGATCCGGTCCGTCCTACTTCAGATGATGACAGCTGGATTAAAGAACAGATGGAGCTTTTGGAAACGACGCTGCGTCATTTCCATGTACGCGCAAACGTCGTCAATGCAATGAAAGGCCCGACGGTTACCAGATTTGAAGTGCAGCCGGAGCCGGGTGTGAAAGTAAGCAAAATAACCAACCTCGCTGATGACATTAAATTAAGCATGGCAGCGAAAGATATTCGTATCGAAGCCCCTATTCCGGGGAAACAGGCGGTTGGAATCGAAGTACCTAATAAACGCTCTCAGATGGTGGGACTCCAGGAAATTTTTGAATCAGAAGCTTTCCAGGAAGATCCATCACCGCTTGCGGTTGGTCTCGGTCTCGATATCGGCGGTGATTCCATCGTGACCAATTTGAAGAAAATGCCACACGGCCTCATTGCGGGAGCGACTGGTTCAGGAAAGAGTGTATGTATCAACACGATTTTGATCAGTTTATTATATAAAGCCCACCATGAGGATGTTAAGTTCATGCTGATTGATCCAAAGATGGTGGAGCTCGCACCATACAATGATCTTCCGCACCTTGTCTCCCCTGTGATCACGGATGTGAAGGCAGCAACAACTGCTTTGAAATGGGCAGTGAAAGAGATGGAAGAGCGATATGAGAAATTCGTGAAGGAAGGCGTTCGGGATGTGGAACGCTATAATGATAAAATCATGAAGCAAGGGCGTAAATCAGAGAAGATGCCGTATCTGGTCATTGTGATCGATGAGCTTGCCGACCTCATGATGATGTCCCCGCAGGATGTCGAGGATGCGATCTGCAGAATCGCCCAAAAGGCAAGGGCATGTGGAATTCATCTGCTTCTTGCCACGCAGCGTCCTTCTGTGGATGTTATTACAGGATTAATCAAAGCAAATATACCGACAAGAATTGCTTTCAGTGTTTCATCTCAAGTCGATTCCAGAACAATCATCGACTCTTCCGGAGCGGAAAAACTGCTGGGTAAGGGAGATATGCTGTTCGTTGAAAACGGTTCGGGCCAGCCATTGCGAATACAGGGGGCTTTCGTTTCCGATGACGAAATTGAGCGCGTGACTGCCTACGTCAAAAAGGTGGCTCCACCGCGGTATTTGTTCCATCAGGATGAATTGATCCAGCAGGTGGCATCGGAAGAGGACACGGATGAGCTGTTTGATGAAGCTGTTTCCTTTGTTGTCGAACAGAACGGTGCGAGCGCTTCACTCATCCAGCGACGATTTAAAGTCGGGTATAACCGTGCTGCCAGACTGATTGATCAAATGGAAACATACGGGATTATTTCTGAACAAAAAGGAAGCAAGCCGAGAGACATTTTATTGACGAGACAGCAGATCGACGAAATGATGGAGTGATACCAGCTTGGAAGGAAAGGCTTGTGTATTACTTCCCAATTATATATGATGGTCTAAGAATGTATTTTTCAAGATACAAACGACCTAATGTTTAAGGAGTAAAGTCATGAAAGAAATTTCACGCAAGTTGAATGGCGAGATCAGCCGACTGACGAACAAGACATTCAAGTTTGATGAACGAGCCGGAGAGGGATGGTTTTCAGCCGTCTATTTCCTGAAGACCAGGGATATTGTAGAAAATCATCTTCCGGAAAACCAGGTGACGATGCAGTTTTTCCAGAAAGACCATGCCGTCTTATGCGGGACGGATGAAGTGATTGCTCTTATCCATACGTTTGCCGATCATCCAGAGGAACTGGAGATCCACTCTTTGAAGGACGGGGATAAGATCGTACCTTATGAAACGGTGTTGACGGTTACAGGTCCTTATCAATATTTCGGCTTTCTGGAAGGGATGATTGATGGGATTCTTGCCAGGCGTACATCTGTTGCGACGAACGTGTACAATGTCGTAAAAGCAGCCCGTACATCAGGGAAGCAGAAGCCGATCATCTTCATGGGAGACAGGGATGATCATTTCACCCAGCAATCTGGTGACGGTTATTCTGCTTTTATCGGCGGATCGACCGCTCAAGCAACCCATGCCATGAACGAATGGTGGGGGAAAGAGGGCATGGGGACGATGCCTCATGCATTGATTCAGATGTTTCAGGGGGATGTCGTTGCGGCTACGAAAGCTTACCACGAACAGTTTCCTGATGATCAGCTGATGGCGCTTGTCGATTATAATAATGACGTCATTTCAGACTCCTTGAAAGTAGCGCGGGAATTCGGAGAAGAATTGAAAGGGGTGCGCCTCGATACATCCAGGAATCTTGTGGATAAATACTTCTTGAGAAACCAGCACCTTATGGGTACCTTTGATCCCAGGGGAGTGAATCCCGAATTGATTTTTGCACTAAGACGAGCTCTTGACCAGGAGGGATATCGTCATGTGAAAATCGTCGTAAGCGGCGGGTTTACGAAGGAGCGGATCAAAGCATTCGAAGAGCAGGAAGTTCCAGTCGATATGTACGGTGTAGGCGGGAGCCTTCTTAAAATCAATATTGGTTTCACTGGTGATAATGTCATCATAAACGGCAAACCTGAGGCGAAAGAAGGACGCAGATATAAGCCGAATTCCAGGTTGGAACGCGTGGAATTTATTGGGGATGACCAGTGAGGATATGGGTGGGCACGAACGTTCAACGTTTGTGCCTTTTGATTTTGTCTTCCCCACTTTTTCTTCGCTTCGGAACGTGGTAAGATAAGAAAGCGCAAAGATTAACAGATGTAACTGGAAGCGAAATCGCAGATTTTTACAAGTTACATATACTATACTTAAAGTGACCCACTTTATTTTGGAGGTTCTTGTTTATGACAACTTACCATTTCATTGGTATCAAAGGAACAGGAATGAGTTCGCTTGCACAGATTCTTCATGATTCTGGTGAGAAGGTTCAAGGATCAGACGTTGAGAAACGATTCTTTACACAAGACGCATTAGAAGCAAAAAATATAGAAATCATGCCTTTTACAAGAAACAACATCAAGGAAGGCCTCACGATCATTGCAGGGAATGCATTCGGCGAAGATCATGAAGAAATACAGGAGGCAAAGGCCCAGGGGCTGCCGTTCTATCGGTACCACGATTTCCTTGGGGAATGGATCGGGAAATATACGAGCATCGCTGTTACAGGCGCGCATGGTAAGACGTCCACAACCGGTCTGCTTGCCCACGTGCTTACAGAAAATTATCCCACTTCCTACTTGATCGGTGACGGGACTGGAAGAGGGCACGAGGAAAGTAAATATTTCGCATTTGAAGCCTGTGAGTACCGCAGACACTTCTTATCCTATGAGCCTGATTATGCCATCATGACAAACATCGACTTTGATCATCCTGATTATTTCACCAGCATTGAAGACGTGTTTCAAGCGTTCCAGCAAATGGCTAAACAAGTCAAGAAAGGAATCATTGCCTGTGGAGATGATGAACACCTTCAGCATATCCAGGCAAACGTTCCTGTCCTCTATTATGGACTTGCTGATACGAATGATTTTCAAGCTCAGAATATTCAGGAAAGTGCAGAAGGCACGACCTTTGATGTGTTTGTCAGAAACAACTACTACGACACATTCACCATTCCGCAGTTTGGAAATCATACCGTATTAAATGCACTTAGTGTCATTGCACTCTGTCATTATGAAGATATGCAGCCGGAACAGATCAAGAAGCTGGCGACATTCGGCGGAGTGAAGCGCCGCTTCCAAGAAAAGCAGTGGAATAGGCAGGTTCTCGTCGATGATTATGCGCATCATCCGATTGAAATCAATGCTACGATCGAATCGGCCAGAAAGAAATACGGAGAACGCCCGGTCGTCGCGATTTTCCAGCCGCATACGTTCACACGTACAAAGACGTTCTTGAACGAATTCGCGGACAGCCTGAAGGAAGCAGACCATGTATTTCTTTGTGATATTTTTGGATCTGCCAGAGAGAATGAGGGCAAATTGTCCATCACTGATTTGCAGGAATTGATTCCAGGAGCAAAAACGTTGCAGCTTGATGAAACACAGCAGCTTAAAGAATATGAAGACGGGGTTCTTCTATTCATGGGTGCTGGGGATATTCAGAAGTTCCAGGAAGCTTACGAGCAGGAAACGAAGTGATAAAAACGTGCGGCGTTCCATGAAAGCCGCACGTTTTTTACATAAAATATAAATAAAAAAGGAATTTTCGGTTATGATATCGAATATGTCCAATTAACGTAACCTTCACGTTTACCTGTATACGCTTTAGGGTATATACGGGACTGTGTCGATTACATAAGAAGGAGTGTGCAGGGGGAATGATTATTATTCTTTACATTGCTGCGTTGATTGCAGCAGTTGCATTTGCCGTTCTTGTCATATTCTTAGCGAGAACGCTGACAGCTGTTCGCAGGACGATGAACAACGTGGCTGACACCCTTGAAGGGGTAGAGAAGCAGATGGAAGGCATCACCATGGAGACGACTGCCTTATTGAATAAAACAAATAAGTTGGCGGAAGACGTCGGTGAGAAATCCCAGAAGCTGAATACGCTTGTTGACGGTGTTAAAGGTATCGGCGACACGGTGCAGGAATTCAACCATTCGATCCGTTCCTTCTCCAAAGGTTTGAACAAATCTGCAAATGAGAATACGGATTCGGCGGCTCAAGCCATGAAGTGGGGGCATGTAGCCATCAATTTGTGGAAGAAAGCCAAGAAAGAGGATCTTAAATCTTAAAGGAGGAATTGATGATGAATCAAAACAAATCACAAAGCAACGGAAGCGGCAAAGACTTCGTACTGGGCTCACTGATCGGGGGGCTTGTCGGTGCGGCTGTCGCCTTACTTCTTGCTCCGAAATCCGGACGTGAATTGCGCGAGGACATCAATCATAGCTCTAGCGAGTGGAGAGAACGTGCCGGCGAATGGAAAGACGTCGCCTATGAGAAAAGTGGAGAGTGGAAAGACCGCGCTGTCCAGACATCCTCTACACTTTCCAAGTCTGTGTCGGAAAGATCACAGGAACTTGGTGGTAAAGTGAAGGATAAAGTGAAGGGTCTGCGTACCAGTGAAGAAGATGAAGCGGAAAGAGCAGCTCAGGAAGTGGCGGAAGCTATTGAAGAAGCTGCAAAAGAACTGGAGAAACAGCAGGATTCTGCTACATCTACCAACCTATAATAAGGAGACGATGGGTGCGGGGAACCGCTCCCATCGTTTTTATTTCAGGAGGTCGTAAACACATGGAAGAGAACATCATTGAGACAATGGACGAGTTTGAGAAGATTCGAAAAGAAGCGGGTTCCTTCTTTTTGTTGAAGCATAGTTTGACCTGTCCGATCAGTGCAAATGCGAAGGGACAATATGACAGGTTCGCAGAAAGATCCGAGTACCCATGTTATACCTTATACGTGCAGACGGCGCGGCCGTTATCCAACTATGTAGCGGAGCAGTTCTCCATCCGCCACCAGTCTCCCCAAGCTATCTTTTTTAAAGAAGGAGAAGCCGTTTGGGATGCCAGCCATGGGTCGATCACCGAGGAACGCCTGTCCCACGCATAAAAGTATTCAAGAACGTGCCATAAATCACCGGCGCGTTCTTTTTATGGGTATTTTCGGACGGTCCTATCCAGGTAAAATCCAACTTTTTCTACAAATATCAAGTGAAAGCCCTTAATGGGGGTGACAATAGTGAAAAAGTCAGCTATAATTGCCCTTAATTATTATATTAAATTACAAATTATTTTAAAATTCATGCTAGGGGGAGAAAGAAATGAGTAATCAAAATCTTGATCAGCTGCGTAGTCAATTAGACGACGTTAATTTGCAGCTTCTGAATTTAATCAATAAACGCGGTGATCTGGTAAAGGAAATTGGCCAGATTAAAGAACAGCAGGGCATGAACCGCTTTGATCCAGTGAGGGAAAGAGCGATGCTCGACCAACTCTCCCAACATAATGACGGACCGTTCGAAGATTCCACGGTCGTTCATCTATTCAAAGAAATCTTTAAAGCGGCACTGGAGCTTCAGGAAGACGATCACCGGAAAGCGCTGCTTGTATCCCGTAAGAAAAAGCCGGAAGATACAATTGTAACGATCAATGGAGAAAAAATCGGTGATGGCAACCCGCATTTCATTATGGGGCCATGTGCGGTTGAAAGTTACGAGCAAGTATCGGAAGTAGCGAAGGCTGTTAAAGACCAAGGATTGAAACTTCTTCGCGGCGGAGCATTCAAACCGAGGACGTCGCCATACGATTTCCAGGGTCTTGGTATAGAAGGTCTGAAGATTCTTAAGCAGGCCGCTTCCGAGCAGGGCTTGGCTGTCGTCAGTGAAATCGTCAATCCGGGAGACTTGGAAGAGGCGCTTGACTACCTTGATGTGATTCAAATCGGTGCACGAAACATGCAGAACTTCGAATTATTGAAAGCGGCGGGTTCTGTCAATAAACCGGTTCTTCTAAAACGCGGTCTTTCCGCTACCATTTCTGAATTCATCAACGCAGCCGAATACATTATCTCAAGAGGGAACGAAAACATCATCCTATGTGAGCGCGGAATCCGAACGTATGAGAAAGCGACGAGAAACACGCTTGATATCTCGGCCGTTCCAATTCTGAAGCAGGAGACACACCTTCCTGTCATGGTCGATGTTACGCACTCCACAGGCAGAAGAGACTTGCTTCTTCCGACAGCGAAAGCGGCCTTGGCGATCGGGGCAGACGGAGTGATGGCCGAAGTTCACCCGGACCCGGCTGTTGCACTTTCCGATTCAGCCCAGCAGATGGATATTCCTACTTTCCGTACCTTCATGGAAGAGTTAACCAAATAAGCTTTTCTGAGAAGTTAGGCTGATCGTTCAGCCTGGCTTCTTTTTTTTGAGATAAATAAAAAAGAACTTTTGCAGCAAATGTGCAATTCGTTATAATGTTAAGGGTACAATATTTGTAGAAAGTACACGAATATTGCGCAGGTAAGCGATTTATCGTATGATTGTTCTATTGAATAAATGGATCGAAGGGATTTCATAAGGAGGAAGCAAGATGAATGTAACGATATATGACGTAGCGAGAGAAGCCAATGTTTCCATGGCGACCGTATCACGGGTGGTCAATGGAAATCCGAATGTTAAGCCGGCAACAAGAAAGAAAGTACATGAAGCGATCGAACGTCTGGGCTATCGTCCGAACGCAGTAGCCCGTGGACTAGCAAGTAAGAAAACGACGACGGTCGGAGTTATCATTCCTGATATTTCCAGTATTTTCTTTGCCGAGCTTGCGCGTGGAATCGAAGATATTGCCACTATGTACAACTATAATATTATTTTGAGTAATTCCGATCAAAACAAGGATAAGGAACTTAACCTCATCAACGCTATGCTCGGAAAGCAAGTGGACGGCCTGATTTTCATGGGCGGTAATATTACAGAAGATCATATCCGTGAATTCAAGACGTCTTCTGTACCGATTACGTTGGCTGCGACGGTCGATGAATCGATGGAAACTCCAGCTGTCAACATCAATTATGAAGAAGCTGCCTATGATGCAACCAAATTACTGTTAAGCCACGATCACGATCGTGTCGCATTTATCTCTGGGCCGGAAGAGACTATCATTAATACGCAGAAACTGGAAGGGTACAAGCGCGCCATGAAGGAAAGCGGAGCTGACAAAGCGGAAGATCTTATTATCACGGGGGATTACTCCTATGATTCCGGACTGGAAGCAGTCGATCAAATGATGGAAATGGACAATCATCCGACAGCGGTTTTTGTCTCCTCTGATGAAATGGCTCTTGGAGTGATTCACGGTGCTCAGGACAAAGGACTTCGTGTACCGGAAGATATGGAGATCTTTGGCTTTGATAACACGCGCCTTGCTACAATGGTCCGTCCGACGCTCTCCACCGTTGTTCAGCCGATGTATGATATCGGTGCCGTTGCTATGCGCCTGTTGACGAAACTAATGAATAAAGAAGAAGTGGAAGAGCAGAACGTCATTTTGCCACACCGAATTATTGAAAGAAACTCAACTCAGTCGAAATAGTACCGATATTAAAAGTATTACGGTACTTTTTCCGAACTGAGGAGAGATTGGCATGACAAAAAAAGATTTAATGACTCCGATCGGAATTACTATTGGATTCATCATGGTAATGTTCGGTATTATGTCCAGTGCAGGATTCAGCGGGGTCACATCATTTATACAAGCTTCTTCCATCATCATCGTTATCGGCGGTTTGATCGCTGCGTTAATGGTCAACTTTAACGTAGGTGAGGTGAAACTCACCTTCCGTGTGATGAAAGAGGCATTTAAACAGCATGATAGGAACCTGAGGGAACTGATCAGCTTATTTGTTCGATTATCAGAAAGGGCGCGACGAGAAGGACTGCTTGCGTTGGAAGCAGAGCTCGACGAAGTGGATGATCCTTTCATTAAGAAAGGCATTCTTCTTGCTGTGGACGGAATCGAGCCTGAGGTCATCACAGATATCATGAAGGCCGAAATCAATGCAGTGGAGGAGCGCCATTATCGAGGTCGGGCAATCATTGAGAAGGCGGGGGAGTATGCTCCTGCCTGGGGAATGATCGGGACTCTGATCGGTCTTGTACTCATGCTGCAGAGCCTGTCCAATCCTGCAACACTCGGGCCTCAGATGGCCGTTGCCTTATTGACCACTTTTTATGGAACACTGTTGTCGAATCTTGTGTTTATCCCAATGGCTGGAAAGCTGGAAAACCGTACGGATCAGGAGCTCTTCATGAAACAGGTGGTTATTGAAGGCGTCATTGGAGTACAGTCCGGGCAAAATCCGAAAGTACTGGAAGAAAAGCTGAGCGCTTTTCTTTCTG
Source organism: Bacillus sp. SB49 (assembly GCF_000469135.2). Lineage (NCBI taxonomy): Bacteria > Bacillati > Bacillota > Bacilli > Caryophanales > Bacillaceae > Bacillus > Bacillus sp. SB49. The sequence continues at coordinate 2,556,713 of NZ_CP048117.1, read as the reverse complement.
ACGAGGACAAGCGTTATGTAGAAGAAGAGAAGCAGGCGGAATCTATGGGAGAAGCTGCTAATGAAGCGTAACAGGAAGAAGAAGCAGGGGGGAGCCCCCCAGTGGATGACTACATATGCAGACATGATTACATTAATCCTTGTCTTCTTCGTCCTGCTTTTTTCCATGTCGCAGATCAACCTCGTCAAATTCGAAGCGCTTGCGGAATCATTCCGTAATCGGATGATCTTCGACTTCTATCCGTCGGCAGTGGAGAATGACTACCCGACGGAACAGGCGAAAGCGCAGGAAAATGGAGAAAAGAACAATGAGTACGAACTGCCTGATAATGATAAAGAACAGGACAAGGAAGAGAAGAAGGATGCCGAAACGGAAGACCTGGAAGAATTGAAAGCAGAAGTGGATGAGTATATAGAAGAGAATGAACTAGGTGATATCATATCCGCTACTCAGACAGAGCGGGGGGTGGTACTCGTTTTGGAAGAACAACTGCTGTTCGAGACGAGTAGTGCCGAGGTGCTGGATGGCGCCAAGCCGTTTCTTTCGAAGGTTGGTACGCTGCTTGACAACATTCCGAACTTTGTCAAAGTCGAGGGGCATACGGATAACAGACAAATTTCTTCCTTCCGTTACCCTTCCAATTGGGAACTCTCCGGAGCGAGAGCCAGCAGTGTGATACGGTACCTGCTGGATCAAACCGAGACGCTGGATCCGAAGAGGTTCACTGCGGTCGCCTATGGAGAAACGAGGCCGATTGCTCCGAATGATTCAGAGGCGAACTGGAGTAAGAACCGCCGTGTCGAAATTGTCATACTGGATCCTGAATATGAAGGCAGTTATTGACTTCCCGGGCCGCTACTTTTGTAGTGGCTTTTTGTTTTTATAATGGCATCCGACTGACCATCCGCCCCTTGCATCTGAAGAAGTCATCTTCAGCAAGCGGAACGGTTTTGCATCCCTTATGTAAGATAGAGCTTATCCCTATGTATCCATGGGGTTTTATCCGCATTAATTTTCTTTCGGGCTCAAGTTTCCCGGCATCCAGAAGAAAGGCCCCTATTAATAATTAGGGGCCTTTCTTGTTCCTTCTAGGATGGATTGTATTTTTTCTGGTTATGAATGAGCTGTAACATTTTGTCAAGCAGCTTGGCATTTTTTTCGGTGATTTCCTGTTTGCGCGGAATCGGCTTGTATCCGCCGTCAGGATCGTGCCAAGTGTAAGGCAGGGAAACGGGAGCTTTCTTCTGCCATTGGGTGACCCACGCTTCCGGGATGTCCCCGTGAAAGGGCTGTCCCTCCTGCATGATCCGCCATAACTGGGACCATGCTCGTGGAACAACACGCCAAATATCGTAGCCTCCTCCGCCAAGGGCAATCCACTTCCCGTCGCAAAATTCATGTGCGAGCTCATGGGCCAGCTTTGGAATGGTTTCATAGGTTTTCATCGTTGAACATAAATGCGTAAGAGGGTCGAGGAAATGGGCGTCTGCCCCATTCTGCGTAACAATGACGTCTGGTCGGAAGTAATCAACAATTTCTCTGAAAGCGGATTCATAATTAGTTAAGAATGATTCGTCTTCTGTGAAAGCATCGATGGGTAGGTTAAAGGAGTAACCGTATCCTTCCTTCAGTCCGCGTTCGTTCACATTCCCTGTGCCTGGAAACAGGTACCGCCCCGTTTCATGGATCGAGAACGTACACACATTTGGATCGTCGTAAAAAGCCCACTGCACCCCATCTCCGTGGTGGGCGTCGGTATCGACATACAGCACTTTGCAATCGTATTTTTGACGCAGGTACTTAATGCCGACAGCTCCGTCATTATAAATGCAAAAGCCGGAAGCTTTCCGCTCAAAGCCGTGATGGAGACCGCCTCCAAGGTTCAAAGCGTGCTGGACCCGTCCTTCCATAACAGCGTCGATGGCGGACAAAGTACTTCCAACCAACAGGCGGGAGGCGTCGTGCATTCCCTGGAAAATAGGTGTGTCCTCTGTGCCTATGCCGTATTCCAAACCCTCTTCATCTCCGAGTCTTCCTTCACCGGCTTTCTTGACAGCCTGTATATAGGATTTACTGTGCGCGAGCGCCAGCTCTTCTTCTGTAGCCATCCGCGGTTGGATAATATCCGTTGATTTCAATGCATCCATGTTCTCCAACAGATCCTTGGTCATAACCACCCGTAATTGATTGAAGGGATGGTCCTCACGGAAATGGTAGGTAGTGAAATCGTCCGAATACACAAATCCGGCATGGCAGCTCATACAGACATCCCCGGTAATTTAGGCCACAGGACATCGTAGCCTTCTTTCGTCAAATCTTCGATGGTTGGAAGGGGATTCATCGTCTGGATGCGGACGACAACTACTTTATAAGAAGAGTCGGGCTTATACGGATAAATCAGGACGGAACTGATGTTCACTTTTCGCTTTCCGAATACCGCCATCACCTGCGGCAGGATCCCAGGCTTGTTGATGACTTTAATCTCTATTTGGGAGCTTTGCACATTCGTACCGGTCAGTTGAATCATTGTATACAGCATGTCTTTTTCTGTGACAATGCCTACGAGCTTATCATCTCTCGTTACAGGAACACAAGCGATCTCCTGCTCATAAAAGATGGAGGCCGTCTCTTCGACGAAATCAAGGGGGTGAACCGTCGTTACCGGTGATGTCATGATTGTATGGATCGGCTTCTTCCATTCCTGGGGATTGCTGTCTTCGTCGAAAATGGAAGGACTGGCATCGCGGACATCGCGATCTGACACAATGCCGATCACCTTATTCTCTTCGTCCACAATTGGAAGATGGCGGATATGATGCTGATGGAGCAGTTTCATCGCCTTTTCAATCGTTTCGGAAGGGGGGAGCGTAATAACCTCTTTTTTCATAATTTCTTCTACTAACATACAGCTACCTCCTCATCTGGCGGTATTGATGTCTTGCTAAGAAACGGAGACGATCGAAGGCTTCTATAGAAGCTTCGGGAACGTTCCTTCCTACCTTTACCATTAAACAATTGGCCGGGTGGGAAATGATCTCGGGATCGTCGGTCGGGGCGGGGGTCAAACCTCCTGCGGCCATCATCTTTTCCATCACTTTTCGGTAGTCCCAAATATTGAGGCCGGTTCCTTTTAAATCCCAGTGCCAGTAATATTCGGTACTGATGATGATGTAGTTCTCCATATACGAGTCCATCATGGAAACTTTAAGCAGTCGGGAGCCAACCCTGTAACCTCGAAAGGAGGGGATGACTTCGATCGCACCCAGTTCTATCAGGTCCTCCATGCCACCTTCCGACCAGCGTTCCAGAGGATCGGGGTGAAGGTATGTAACATACCCGACGATGATGTCGTTGTGTCTGGCAATGATGATTCGGCCTTCGTCAAAATCTGCGATTTCTTTGACTGCTTCAAACTGCTTCTGAGCGGGGCGGAAAGCGGTCAGCTGTTCGTGGAAGGTATAGGACGACAAGTCCAGAGAAGAAAGGGGGCCTTCCACGATCACGGGACCTTCCTCCGTATCGATCGTTTCACGATAATAGGTTTTTTCATGGTTCATTCCGTCACCACCTGAAAAATTAATAGAATCTTGTTGTCTTCATTATACATGAAAAGTATAACTTTTAAATTGGAAACCAAAAAGGGAGCTCTCCTCCTATGGAGAGAGCTCCCTTTTCGTTCCATATCCTTATTCTTCCGGTGTCTCTTCCTCCTGATTCTCTTCTGGAGGAGCATCTTCTGTTTCTTCTTGTGTTTCTTCGTCCGAAGCAGCTTCTTCCGTGTTCTCCGAATCTGCTTCAGCCGGTGATTCTTCGGATGAATCATTCTCTTCCTGCTCAGCAGGTTCTTCGTTCTGCGGTTCACTCTCTTCGGTTTCCTGCTTCGGCTCCGGCTCTGGTTCCGCGCCGGGGTTTCCAACGGTTACCGGAGAAGATAGGGAGGACTCTTGTCCGAAATAATCCACTGCCTTCACGGCGTAGACGCCGTCTCCGGAAAATTTATAGGAGGTGGAAGCTGTGCTTCCGATGAGAGAAAAGGATCCGCCGGGGGAGGCAGCGGTGTAAACACGGTACCCCACGACATCGCTGCTTCCGGAAGCCTGCCAGTTCAGGGTTGATCCACTTACGGAAACGGACCTGGGCGCACTTGGCGCCTTCCCGTCGTTATCAATCGAGGATTTCGTCGAACCGATGGCATCGGAAGACGGAAGCCCGACTTTGGTCCATTTAGCGTTATTCGGAATCAATGCCCGTAATACGGCAGGGCTTGTGTATCCATTCTCCTTCAAAAATTCCGGGCTGAGTGTGACTCCGCCGCCGTCAAGAATGAACTCTTTTGGAGTATTCGGTCCAGCTTGAACCAAATTGCCTTTCACGCGGACGAAATTCCCGCTCACGAGGCTGTCGTCTGTTTTCGTCGGTGCGTAGTCTGCATCATAAAGATCAGAGGCAGCGAGTCCGACGGAAGAACAAAGATCAGAGGCGAGAAGGCCAGATGTTGCGCAATAGGATCTCGTTACAAGTCCGCCCGGGCTTTGGAAGTTATCTTTCGGAATCATCAGCTCCGGATCGACTTCCGAAGCGGCGTTGACGACGTCGGCCCATAATCCTTGCGTCCGCTGGTTGTAATTCATCCCCTGCATGTTGCCTTCAGCAAATCCTGTCCACATGCCCACGGTTACGTTCGGATTGGTCGCGACAAACCACGAGTCTTTTGTCGCCTGGGAAGTACCCGTTTTACCGGCCCAGTCAACGCCACGGTTCTGTATCAATCCTTTGACGCGTGATCCGGTACCGTAGTCGAGGACATCGCGCATGACGTCGATCGTCAGGTAAGCGGCCTGCGGGCTGAAGACGTCGGTTTCCTGCTTCTTATGCTGATAAATGACGTCGCCGTCTTTTTTCTCTATTTTTTCGATCATATAGGCATCTACGAATTTACCCATGTTTCCGAACGTGGCATAGGCGTTGACGTTGTCTTCGACGGTGATGCCATGTGTAAGTCCACCAAGGGCCATGGACTCGTTGCTGTAGTCTCCTTCAGCCAAGTGCTCTTTCATACCCATTTTATCTAAGTAATTCTTCACCGGGTTTATATTTCTTATTTCGTTGTATTGCTTGACAGCTGGTACGTTATAAGACTGGGCAAGTGCATACCTTGCTGAAACAAAGCCTTTATGCCCACGGGAGAAGTTCCGTACCTCTTTACCCGGCTGATCTCTATAGGTGTATGGTACATCGGCAATGACGGAGCCGGGCTGGGCGGCTCCCGTGTCGAAACTTGGACCATAAACAAGAAGAGGTTTCATCGTACTACCGTTCGATCTCCGTGCCTGGGTGGCGTGATTATAAGGGTTCTCATCGAAATCATAGCCGCCGATGAAGCCGTAAATCTTCCCGGTTGAATTTTCGATGATGATGCTTCCGAGCTGTAAAGGGCTGTCTATCTTGTACGGCTCTCCTTTTTCGTTATAGACCGTCTTTTTTCCCCAAGGCCAATTGGATTTTGTGTATGCATCCCGTACTTTTTGCATAGATTCATAGACTTCTTTGTCAATCGTCGTATGAATCTTGTACCCGCCCGAGCTCAGCTCGCGTTCCGCAAGCTCTTCATATTCCTGGGCAAGTGCTTCGTCTTCCTTCAAATCTTTCTCTGTATGGCCGTTCTGTTTCAACAGATAATCTTTAATTTTCTCTTTTGCCCGCTTCTGAATTTCCTGGTTGATGGCAGGATAGGCGCTGTTGGCTGTTGTCTTAGGTTCGGTCAATGTCTCCCCACTTATTTCGAAAGCCATCGCCTTGTCGTATTCCTCTTTGGTGATATATCCACCGTCAAGCATCCGCTCGAGCACTTCATGCATCCGGTTGATGCCGGGTTGAAGCAGCTCTTCTTCTTTAATCGATCCATCATTATAAAACGGTGTATACGCGAAAGGGGATTGCGGCATCCCGGCAATATAAGCGGACTGGGCGAGCGACAGTTCATCCGCGTTAATGCCGAATATACCTTGAGCAGCTGTCTGGATGCCCGCGATGTTCTGCCCGTTTGCATTTCTTCCGAACGGGACAATGTTCAGATAGGCCTCCAGGATGTCGTCCTTATTCATAAATTTCTCCAGGCGCAGAGCGAGTACCATTTCCTTTGCTTTCCGCTCGAAGGAAACTTCGTTCGTCAGGATCTGGTTTTTCACAAGCTGCTGGGTCAATGTACTTCCACCGGTTTTGACAGAGGAATTAGTCACTTCCTGGACGATCGCGCGCATGACAGATTTTGGGACAACTCCTTTATGTAGGTTGAAGTTTTCGTCCTCTGTTGCAATGATCGCGTTCTTCAAATGATCGCTGACTTGATCGAGGGAGACTTCTTCTCTATACAAATCGGAGCTGACATCACCGATTTCCGACTCATCGTTAAATAACATCGTCGAGGTTTCGGCATAGTTATAAATCGTATCCGTCATGTCGGCCTTGCTTCTCAACGGCTCGTCTTTGACGAGAGAAGCGAAATAGCCGGCACCGACGCCTCCTGCGAAGAATAAGCCGACGACACCGATGATGATGAAGAACAGGATGACGTTCCAAACGACATCATAAGTGATCCTGGTCTTCTTCTGGATGGCTCCTTCTTCCCACAGGGTACGGAAACTCTTTCTATTTCGACCTTTCTTTGGGTTATCAGACATAATAATACCTCCTAAAAAATCCACCCATATTATAACACACCCCGTCATCTTAGGACATCATTCGCTCGAAGGTGCAGTTGCATTTTTCATGACGATATGATAAAAATAGAGAACATAGTTGAATAGAAGCGCGTGGAACGATTGAAGTAAACAGCAAGTCCCTGCTGCAGAGAGCTGACGGTCGGTGGAAGTCAGTGCATACTTGTTTGTTGAATTACGATCCGGAGCATCTCCTGGTGTGAATCAGGAGACGGTGAAAAGCCGTTATGGATACAAGTGGCACAGCTGTTGTTGTGCAACAAGGGTGGTACCGCGATAAGACCTCGTCCCTTTTTTGGGGAGAGGTCTTTTTTGTGTTTTCCGACGTAAGCGCCCCACGCAGCCACAGTAGGAGAATGGAGGAGACACTATGGATTTGTTACAGGATTTACAAAACCGTGGACTGATCAATCAGATTACGGATGAAGAAGGTTTGAAAAAGCATTTGGAAGAGAAACAGGTGACGTTGTACACCGGGTTTGACCCGACAGCTGATTCCCTTCATATCGGTCACCTGCTTCCGATCTTGACGCTGAAGCGATTCCAGCAGGCGGGACACCGCCCAATCGCTCTTGTCGGTGGGGGGACAGGTATGATCGGAGACCCGAGCGGTCGTTCGACAGAGCGTCAATTGAACAGTGAGGAAGTCGTTCTCGGTTACAGCGAATCTATTAAAAATCAGCTTGCGAAGATTCTTAACTTTGATGAAGGGGAGAACGCAGCTGTTGCTCGCAACAATCATGAATGGCTTGCTCAAATTTCCATTATTGATTTCCTTCGTGACACAGGGAAGCATTTCGGAATCAACTACATGCTTGCCAAAGATTCCGTAGAGTCCAGAATCGAAAACGGCATCAGTTTCACGGAGTTCACCTACATGATACTGCAATCTCTTGACTTTAAAGTGCTTCATGAGAAAGAGAATGTCACATTACAGGTCGGAGGCAGCGATCAGTGGGGCAACATTACTGCAGGACTGGAACTGCTCCGTCGTACAGCTGCCGGAGAGAAGGAGATAGAAGCTTACGGATTGACGATTCCGCTGATGACAAAGGCGGACGGGACGAAGTTCGGGAAGACGGCTGGTGGAGCTGTTTGGCTGGATCCGAAGAAAACGAGCCCTTACGAGTTTTACCAGTTCTGGATCAACAGTGATGATCGCGATGTAATCCGTTTCTTGAAATCTTTCACTTTCCTGTCTATGGATGAAATTGCAGAACTGGAGAAAGAAGTGCAGGAGCACCCGGAGAAGCGCACGGCACAGCGGCGCCTAGCAGAAGAAGTGACGAAGCTCGTCCATGACGAAGAGGCATTGAAGCAGGCGGAGCGTATTACCGAAGCTTTGTTCAGCGGAGATATCAAAGCGTTGACTGGTACAGAAATCGAGCAGGGGTTCAAGGATGTACCTGCCTACACTTCTGAGGTTAAAGATCCGCAGCTTCTTGATTTGCTTGTGGATGCGGGCATCGCTTCTTCCAAGCGTCAGGCACGTGAAGATATCGGTAACGGTGCGATTTATATCAATGGAGAGCGTAACCAGGATTTGAAGCATGCGATCGGGGAAGCGGATCGTATCGAAGACAAATTTACGATTATCCGCCGCGGGAAGAAGAAATATTTCTTAATCCGTTTCGAAGGATAAATGATGAAACTCCCGGCCGTCAGGTCGGGAGTTTTTTCACTAAAAGGCGGGGAGTTTAGGGTATAAAAAAGAGCAGCGCCGGAAATCCGGTGCTGCTCTTTTTGGTATCCGTTAATCTATTAACGGGAGTAGAATTCAACGATAAGTGCTTCGTTGATTTCAGAAGGAAGCTCAGAACGCTCAGGGAAGCGAGTGTAAGTTCCTTCACGCTTGTCCGCGTCGAAAGTAAGATATTCTGGTACGAAGTTGTTCACTTCGATAGCCTCTTCGACAACGTTAAGCTTTTGAGATTTTTCGCGAAGTGTGATCACTTGACCAGGAGCTACGCGGTAAGATGGGATATCAACGCGACCACCATCAACAACAACGTGACCGTGAGTTACAAGCTGACGCGCTTGGTTGCGTGTACGAGCAAGACCGAGACGGTACACAAGGTTATCTAAACGGGATTCAAGAAGGATCATGAAGTTTTCACCGTGGATCCCTTTCATGTTACCAGCCTCTTCGAACATGCGGCGGAATTGACGCTCAGTCAAGCCGTACATGAAACGAAGCTTCTGCTTCTCTTGAAGTTGAAGACCGTATTCAGATATTTTTCTACGTTGGTTTGGACCGTGTTGTCCAGGAGCGTAAGGGCGCTTTTCTAGCTCCTTACCAGTTCCGCTTAAAGAAATGCCATAGCGACGTGATTTTTTCCAGGTTGGACCTGTATATCGTGCCATAGGAATTTCCTCCTTTTTTATTTTATTTTGCATAAAATAAAAACAGTGTGTCCCTCGTTCCACTGCTCATTATGTTTTCATGCACCTTCGCCCCAGCAGCAGAGAGTTACGCGATGCACCTCGTAGTAGAGGAACAAAATGATAACAATGACGGTTCACATAGGCTGCCATTTATTTTACACAACGACCATTATAATTTTATTTCGACAGGAAGTCAAGAGGATATCGCTGAATTACGGACCGTATGAGGAGAGATTTATGCGAGGATAGGGAAACATTTGAAATTTGCGCACTCAAACTATTTATTGTGATAAAAGTAGTGGTAAAATATAACTAATACATTCGGAGGAAGTAAGGTGAACTTAAATGATAATTGATTCACAGTTGGATGATCAATTGATTCCGTTGCAGAGCCGGTTGTTTCAAATGGCCGTTGCTGGTAAAGCCAAAACCTTTGAGCGGTTTGTCCAGGCAATGGCTGGAGAGATGAAACGATTTTTGCGTGCGGATTATGGAGCAATTTATTATTGGGATGACTGGAAAGGCCGTTATCGCCTTCATGTAGAACCGAATGCAGAGCCGCTTGCGATACGAACGGATTTTTCCAAGGAAGAGGTGGAAGATGAGGACGGACAAATGAAATCCAGGGAATTTCTTGCGGAATGGGTTGTATCCGAACCGGAGTTTTCCTTCTCCATCATTCCTTTGCAAACAGAAGATCACCTCCATGGTTTTATCGTAATCGGAGTGCGGGGGGCTGGAATGCCGGAACGGAAACGGGAAGAGCGGTTGTCCGGAGAGGTGCTGAAATGCCTGAAGCAGGTCGAGGATTACTATGAGGTTTATGAAGAACGTTGTAAATACGAACTGCTGTATAAAGTAACCTCCCATTTTCATTCTTCCATTGACACGGACGGAGTTCTCAGTGAGATTGTCGCTACCCTGCGTAAAGTATATCCGGAATTCTCTTATAACCTGCTGCTTTCCCAGGATTATACGACCAAGTCCGACCTTCCCGTACAGGAACTGCGTTACGATAAGGAAGCCGGTTCAGAGGCAAGCACGCAGGCGTATCTGACTGGCGAACTTCAAATAGAAGACCGGCTGCAGGAGGGACGTTCTTTTCTTTATGCTCCCCTGAAGGGCAAGCAGGGGGTGTATGGAGTGCTGCAGGTAGCAGCTCCTGACTATCTGTATTTTCCAAAGAAAGACATTGAATTCTTTTTATTGATTGCAAATACGGCAGGGAACGCTCTGGAGAATGCGAAGCTTTATCAACAGTCACGTAAGCTGAATAATGACTTGAAATTAATCAACGCCACCTCCAAAAAATTGAATTCCAATATCCGATTGAATGAGAAAATCTCTTATATATCAGAAGAAATTGAATCCTCTTTCCAGGCGGATGAAGTGGGATTTGCTACTTTCCTTGAAGGGGGAGGCTATCAGGTGCTTGAGGGCAGTTCCAGCTATTTTACCATGAATGACCCGCAGGATTTCCTTGAGGAAGTCGAACGTGTCATGGTGGAAGAGAGTGGTCCTTTATTCATCAGTGATGTAACAACGATGAACACCCCCATTTCCTCAGATTTCCGATCAGTAATGGCTGTTCCGATGACAGACCATGATCACATCAGCGGGCTCGCCGTCGTCATGCACAGGGAACCATGTATATTTTCTTTCGAGTCGTTCAAACTGTTGAAATCGCTTGTCCATCATTCCACACTAGCTTTTGCGAATTCTATTCTTCGGGAAGAACTGGAGCAGACGGTCGTTACGGATTATTTAACGAAATTAAGTTCAAGAATCCACTTGGACCAAAAAGTAGCAGCACATATAGAGAAGGATGACAGCGGACACTTCCTTTTATTTGACATTGACGATTTTAAAGCGGTTAACGATACCTACGGCCATCAGATCGGGGATGAGGTGATCTGTCAAGTGGCGAGAATCATTAAGCGCTGCACAGCTGACGTCGGTGTGGCTGCCAGATGGGGCGGAGAAGAGTTGGCTTTGTATGTTCCGGATTTGACTGCTCAGGAAGCCTATGATTATGCAGAAACGATCAGAGTGGAAGTGGAAGAGCATACGCGTCCATCCGTGACGGTTTCGTGCGGAATTGCTTCGTGGAAGAAAAGCGGTCAAGCTCCTGGGCAGAAGCAGTTAGTCCAAGTAGCCGATGCTGCTTTGTATAAGGGGAAGGAAATGGGGAAAAACGTGATCATTCATCAGCATATCCAACCATGATACAAAGAAAAGCCGCCTGTTACGGCGGCTTTTCTTCTTATTCATTAAAGGAACTGTTGAAGTGTTTCAACAAAGTTTGTTAACTTCTCTTCGTCCACTTCATCAAATCTGTCTTCAGACGGGCTGTCTATATCAAGGACCCCATAGACCTCCCCATCTTTGTAAATAGGAACAACGATCTCAGAACGGGAGGCGGCATCACAAGCGATATGACCAGGGAAAGCATGGACGTCAGCGATTCGCTGCACTTTGCCTTCGGATACAGCAGTCCCGCAGACCCCTTTGGCCGCCGGAATTCTGACACAGGCAGGAAGGCCTTGGAACGGCCCTAATACAAGTTGGTCCTCTTTCCACAGGTAAAATCCAACCCAGTTCACATCCTCAAGGAATTGGTTGAGAAGAGAAGAAGCATTGGCTAAGTTGGCAATTGCGTCGGATTCATCCTCAATTAATGCTTTTAATTGTTTGTTTAATAGATCATAATTTTCCTGCTTCGTTCCAGTGTACATAGATGTTTGAAACACAATATTACCTCCATATTCAATAGATTCGACAAAATCAAGGAGCGATCTGTCGGGATTTGGTGCACGATTACCGGCAGGAATAACCACAAAGGTGGAGAATTTATTCCCAGAGGGGGAAAAGCAATGAACCGACAGAATGTAACTCGTGACAAAGTCTTAGATGTCGCTTGCCGTCTTTTCTACAGCAACGGTTTCCATGGCACCTCTGTACGCGATATAGCCAAGGCGGCCGATGTCAATGTCTCGTTAATCCATTATTACTTCAAAAGTAAACAAGGTCTCTTTGAATCTCTCGCCGTCAGTTATTTCGAACCTTACTTGGAAATGCTGGAAAGCGAGCAGCCCTCTGCTGCTGAGAATAACATGAATGAATTAGTGAAAAAAATTCTACATTATAAGCAATCCCATTATCAACTATCTTGTTTGCTGTACAGAGAATTATCGTTGAATACTGTATTTGCACGGGAGATGCTTGTGACGTATCTTGCGAAGGAAAATCATTTGTTCAGCCAGCTTTTATTCAGCAAGAGCTCACAAATGGACATCACTTTTAAGGAAAAAATCTGCCTCCTTCAGTGGAAGGGTTTATTAAATGCTCCCTTTATGATGCCGCAGGAGTTTAAAGACCCGTTCATTACAGAAGCTTCTATCGACCACTTCGTCCGTGTGTATAGTGAGCTTATGGAAGAACGTAAGTCCGTCCAGATGATCTCTAACGTGTAAGAAGCTGGGTTGAAATGTCCGACAGTCCCTGGCCGAGAGCAGTGGCTTGGTGTGCGTCAGATCCATATATAAGAGGTATTCCCATAGCATAGGCCTTTCTTGCGATCTCCACCGGCGGATAGGTCTCTTTGCAATGGGCCTTTTTCAACCCGGCGCCGTTATAGTCAAGCGTCATGGCGCAATCTTTAACAGCATGTAGAACGTGGGAAGACAGAGTTTCCCATCCTTCAGGGGCGGGATACAGCTCCTGAAACTTTTTCACCAACGTCATATGACCGATTCGTCCGGGCTTCCATGGCCCTAAATCAGCCCTTACAGAATCAATCAAACGCTGGTTGTATGCCGCATACAGCTGTTGGAGATCTCCAAAGTCCTTAACGGCTTCTTGAAACATTTCCGGACTGTAATCAATACAGTACCAACCTTGACTGCCTTTGAGGAAGTGGACGGATAATATGCTGTCATCGAGAGAAGGCCCGTACGTATCCAGCAGAGCTGTCGTTTCTGACTCATGCCCTTTTATATAATCGATTTCCAGCCCCTTTTGCACCAGTATATCTCCACTGTATTCATTTTTCACTACATCAACCGCATGTAAATAGGCCTCTAAATCTTCCAATTTCATACCGCTGTCTTTTTCCGGAACAGGATCCTGGAAGGTAGCGGGGAGAGGGGCGTGTTCCGTGAATGTCATGGATTGATAGCCTAGTTCGATTGCCTGCTCCACGTACATTTTTAAGCTGTCAGATGTACCGTGAGGGCAGTAAGGGGAGTGAATATGTCCATCTTTCATAAGTGGTTTCTCCTTTGTGATAGAATTTTTTGTCAATAAGTAGATATTTTTGAAATAATTTAGCCAAAAAGTTGATTTACATGGTATCATTATAAACAATAAAAACATATATCGGAACGTAATTAATCCGTTGTACAGTCAGGGTAAGGAGGCTATTTATGAAGTTCGTCATAGGGGCTATATTACTACTAGTGGCATTTTTCATCATAGGGATGATCTGGCGGAAAAGAGTCTATGATGAAGTAGATCGCCTGGAGAGTTGGAAGATGGAAATCATGAACCGTCGAGTGAGCGAAGAGTTGTCCAAGGTTAAGAACTTGAACCTCTCCGGTGAAACGCAGGAGAAGTTCGAAGCGTGGCGCGAGCGCTGGGATCGGATCCTCACCGTAGAACTGCCAAGCTTGGAAGAAGACCTTTTTGATGCCGAGGAAGCTGCTGACCGCTATCGGTATAGAAAAGTGAAAACGACCATTCAGCAGACGGAGAGGAAGCTGATCTCTGTCGAGGAAGATATCGACGGTATGCTGCAGGAACTGGAAAATCTCCTTGACTCAGAGAAACAGAGCAGGCAGGAGATTGAAGCGATTGAACCGGAATTAAAAGAGCTGACGAAAATCCTGATTCAAAACAGGCACCAGTACGGAAAGGCTGTACGGATCTTTGAAGAGCGTGTCGATGCTCTTAAAGAAAAATTAGCTGAGTTCGAGCGTTTAACGGAACAAGGGAATTATTTGGAGGCAAACGCTCTCGTGCAAAGTGCGCGTGAAGAGATTTCCGCACTTCAGGAAGATGTTGAATCCTTCCCGGATCGTTTTAAGAAGGTAAAGACGGAACTTCCGGGGCAGTTGAAAGAATTGAAGAGTGGAATGGAAGATATGAAAGCCGATGGATATCGAATTGAACATTTCGATTTTCTCCCGGAAGTCCACGACTATGAGAGCCTTCTCGCGGACAAGTTAGTGAAAATGGAGCAAGCAGACCAGTCAGGTGTAGAAGAAACGGTTGTAGAGATAGAATCAAGAATTCAAGAGATGTATCAGCTTTTGGAAAGTGAAGCGGTAGCACATCATCATGTAGAGAAGCAGTTCCTTCCCCTTAAAAATCAGCTGGAAGACCTCGAACGAGTCATCGTTTCCACCGAAAGTGAGCTGGATGAGATGCAGACAACTTACCAGCTGGAAGATGGAGATACGGAAACATATCGCGGGCTGAAGCATGCTTTTAGTCAGCTTGCTAAGAAGATGATGAGCATTGATTATAAGAGGGATGACGGGGAAACAGCTTTCGTTGAACTTCGTGATGAGTTGAAGCAGGTTCAGGAGCAGTTGAAGGAGTTGAAAGAGCAGCATGAATCCTTTGATGAACGGGTCCAAACGCTTCGTAAAGATGAACGTGAGGCGAAGCAGAAACTCGGCAGGATGGAAGATCTGCTCCTGGAGACACATCGACGCTTGAAGCGGAGCAATATACCTGGAATACCGACGTCTATTTATGCAGATATGAAGGCTGCAAGTGAGAAGATCGATGAGGTCTTTCTGAATCTTGAACAACAGCCGTTGGATATGCCGCTCGTTCTTGAGAAGCTGGAGGAGGCAGTCCAGATGACAGAACGATTAAATGAAGATGCCGAGTCGGTGATGGAGAAAGCTGCATTGGCTGAACGTGTGATTCAATACGGCAACCGCTACAGAAGCAAATACCCGCTCCTCGCTGCCAAGCTGCTGGAAGCGGAGGAGAAGTTCCGAACGTATCATTACGAAGAAGCTTTGAACGAGGCTGCGAGAGCAGTGAAAGAGGTCGATCCTCAGGCAATGGCTAAAATCGACGCGGAAGAAGAAGTGATGGTTTAGGATGTGGAGCCTATGAAAGAGAAGTGGTTGGCTGCCGGACTGGGCGCCGGAATGTGCCTCGTTTGGTTCGGTGTTCTGGCTGTTTATCTTTGGATGCCTGAAAGCGCAGATGATAGGACAGCGAGCAATCACAGCATGCATGCACCGCAAATGAAGGATAAAGCGGTCAGCTCTCAAGAGCTTGCCCGGCGGTATGTAAGTTCCGGCGAGGAGGCGGTCGAGCACAACACCGTTCTCGGAAAACAGATGCTCACGAAAGAGTGGACAGAAGATATGCAGAAAGACGGTAAGGTCAGTATCGATACAGTATTGAACTCATTGGAACTGCAAGTTTCTGTTGCAGATAACAGTTGACGAAGCACCTGCTGAAGCGGGTGCTTTTATTTTGTGGTGATGGGATGATACGGTGCAGCGGTTTTCATTACCCTGAGATTATGGTACAATTATGGACTGCAATTTGATAAAAAGGAGTCAATTCCCATGATTTATTTAGACAATAGCGCGACTACTCATCCACTGCCGGATGTATTGGATAGTTATCGGAAAGTAGCAGATCAATACTACGCTAATCCGTCCTCTGTCCACCGTTTTGGTAGTGAAACCGAACGTCTGCTCCATCATTCCAGGAAGCAGGCCGCTTCTCTCCTGGGAATAGGGGAGAACGAAGTTGTTTTCACTTCAGGCGGCACGGAAGGCAACAATATGGCGGTCAAAGGTATAGCGCTTCAACACCAGGCTCGTGGAAGACACCTGGTCACTTCGAAGGTTGAACACCCTTCTGTATTGGAAGCATTCCGTTCCTTGGAATCTTTGGGTTTTGACGTTACTTATATAAATGTAGGGCGGGACGGGAAGGTTAACGTGCAGGAACTGAAAGAGAGCCTGCGGTCCGATACAATTCTAGTCAGTATTATGTCTGTGAACAATGAGCTTGGAACAGTGCAGCCGATAAAAGAAATAGGAGCCTTGCTTAAGGATCGTCCGAAAACGTTCTTCCACGTCGATCATGTTCAGGGGCTGGGCAAGGTAGATATGCCTATACAGCAATGGGGGATTGACCTTTGTACGGTTTCCGGACATAAGATCCATGGTTTGAAAGGGACCGGTGCCCTTGTGGTGAGGAGTCATGTCACTCTCTTTCCACTCCTCCATGGTGGGAGTCAGGAGGTGGAATTCCGGGCTGGAACCGAGAACCTTCCAGGAATCGTATCCTTTGTAAAGGCATTAAGATTGTTGATGGAAGACCGGGACAGTAAATCGGAACGGCTTTCCTTGTTGAGAACGAAGATCGTTAATGAGCTCTCCAAAAGGGATGACTGCAAGGTGAATTCCCCGGAGGATGGTGCTCCACACATTATTAATTTTTCCATCCCGGGATTCAAGCCGGAAGTAGTGATCCATGCTCTCGGCGAACAGGATATATTTATATCCACTAAGTCAGCCTGTTCTTCCAAGCAGCCGGACGTTAGTGCGGTGTTAAAAGCGTGCAACATGGATTATGAACGGACGACATCGGCTTTACGGGTAAGTTTAAGTTATTTGAATACATTGCAGGAAGTGGAAACGTTTTTGACAGCATTATTTACTACGATAGATAAATTAAAAGCAACGATGAGGTGAGCATCCATGAACTTTGATCGGATTATGATTCGGTACGGAGAGATGGCGTTAAAAGGAAAGAACAAGCGGGCATTTGAACAGAAGCTCCAAAGGAATTTAATCAGCAAGTTGAAAGATTTTCGTGTGACTAGAATAGAGAAGACGCAGGGGCGTATGTATGTTCTATTGAACGGTGCTGACCCCCAGGAAGTGATGCAGGCCTGTCAACAGGTCTTCGGCATCCACAGCTTAAGTTTCGCCGTGAAAGTCGAGAAGGATGAAGAACAGTTAAAAGAAGCTGTCCTCCTTGCTTTCCAAGATGCAGAAAATGCGAGTACATTCAAGATCTCATCCAAAAGGACGGATAAGACCTTTCCGATTCCCTCTCAGGAGCTTAATCCGCTCCTGGGTGGTCATATTCTAAGAAATACAGAAGGTGTCACCGTGGATGTGCGAGACCCGGATGTGGATATTAAAGTAGAAGTCCGCCATGAAGGAGCGTATATTACAGCCCAGGTGTATCCTGGGGCTGGAGGTTTGCCTGTAGGAACGACAGGGAAAAGTTTGTTGATGCTGTCTGGAGGAATTGACAGCCCGGTTTCCGGGTACCTGACGATGAAGCGTGGAGTAGCTATCGACGCGATTCATTTCCACTCCCCTCCATATACCAGTGATCGAGCTAAACAAAAGGTGATTGAACTTGCACAGGAACTATCCAAATTCGGGACAAACATCAAGATACATGTGATTCCTTTCACTGCTATCCAACAGAAAATTCAACGCGAGATGCCACAAGGATACAGTATGACAATCATGCGTAGAATGATGATGCGGATCAGTGAGAGGGTGGCCGAGCAGAATAATATTCTTTCTATCACGACAGGAGAGAGTCTTGGTCAGGTCGCGAGTCAGACGATGGAGAGCATGAGTGCTATTAATGAGGTGACGAATTATCCTGTTATTCGTCCGCTCGTAGCGATGGACAAACTCGAAATCATAGACATTGCACGAAAAATAGGCACGTATGATATCTCCATCCGTCCATTTGAAGATTGTTGTACCGTCTTTGTACCGAAAGCACCAAAGACGAAACCGAATCGCCAGAAGGCGAATTATTATGAATCGAATGTCGACTTCACAGAAGATATTGAGAAAGCTCTCACCGAGTCTTATGTCATAGATACAGCTCAATATAAGCATGAGGAATTGGAAGAATTCGATGAACTATTTTGACCTCTGCACCTTCCCCCGCTTCTGTAAAGCGGGGGTTATTATAAGGGGGGAGTTCTCGTTTTCTTCCGGGACGATATAGATAGTAATAGAACAGGAGGAGTGATCTGATGGAACTTTGGTATGGTGGGAAAATCTATACGATGGAACAAGAAGGCGAATGGGTGGAAGCCGTTATTAGTCATAATGGCGTTATCGTTGCAGCTGGCGATACGCAGGATCTTTATGGATCGTATCAAGACAAGATTGAGACAGAGCACGATTTGAAAGGTGCGGTTATGTATCCTGGATTCACGGACAGCCACCTTCATATTATCGGTCACGGGGAAAGATTAATGCGGCTTGATCTTTCATTTATGAAGTCGGCGGAAGAAGTGAAGCAAGCGTTGAAGCTTCACTCGGAGCAGGTACCGGCAGGAGAATGGATCATCGGTGATGGTTGGAACGAAAACCAGTGGGAAGACAAACGAATTATACATAGAGACGAGCTGGATGAGGTTTCTTCGGATCACCCGATCATGTTAACGCGTGTTTGCAGGCATGCGTTACTTGCTAATTCGTATGCCATGGATACGGCCGGCGTCGATGACAAGACTCCTGATCCTCAGGGGGGTGTCATCGTCCGGGATGAGGACGGAAAGGCGACCGGGTATTTTCACGATCAAGCGCAGGAGCTGATTAAAGGAGCTATGCCTGCAGTCAGCCCTGAATATTTAAAGAAGGCAACACAGCTTGCTGTAAGTGATATGCATGCGAATGGTCTGGTTGGTGGTCACAGTGAAGATTTGAACTATTACGGAGGCTTCCGTAAAACGTTCGATGCTTTCCTTCACGTTATCGATGGGGAGGAAACAAAATTCCGCGCTCACCTGCTTATTCATCACGGCGTCATTGAACAGGTGGATGAAGAGAATCTCGGCTTTAAAAAAGGGACAGACTTCGTGGAGCTCGGTGCGTTGAAGATCTTTTCAGACGGTGCTCTCGGTGGCAGAACGGCATGGCTCAAGGAAGAGTACGCAGATGATCCCGGAAATTACGGAGTAGCCATCCATTCGGAACAAGAGTTGGATGGATTGGTGGCAGAAGCAAGAAAGCGGTCCATGCCTGTTGCCGTTCACGCTATCGGGGACGGAGCTGTGGAAGCTGTAGTCGACGCTATTGCGCGTAACCCGCTGAAGACAGGAGAAAGAGATCGGATTATCCATGCTCAAATTTTAGATGCTGCAATCATTGAGAAGATGAAGTCATTGAATGTCGTCCTTGATTTACAACCGACTTTCGTTTCCTCGGATTTTCCGTGGGTGATCGATCGTCTTGGAAACCTGCGTATGAAGACTTCGTATGCTTGGAAGACCTTGATTGATGCAGGAATCAAATGTGCCGGCGGCTCGGATGCACCGATTGAAGAGATCAACCCCTTGCTTGGGATTCGAGCAGCAGTGGATCGCCGCGCGACTTATGATCACGAGGTTTATCAAACCGAAGAAAGGCTATCTGTATATGAAGCGGTCTCTTTATATACGAAGGGCAGTGCCCAGGCCATTCATAAAGAAAATAGTCAGGGAATGATTGCGAAGGGTTTTGTAGCGGATTTCACCATTCTTGATAGAGACCTGTTCGCATTGAAACCACATGAGTTGGCGGACGCGAACGTAATGATGACGGTCGTTGACGGGGAGATCATGTATCAAAGGTGACGAAAAAAATCGACAGATAAGAAAAGAACGATCAGGGATTTCTGATCGTTCTTTTTTCTGTGGTCAATCTAGGAACGTGCGTTTGACGCGGTCCCAATAGGTATTATTTTTCAGTTTCACTGTTTTAACAACTTTATCGCTTAAACTTACGGTAATGTCTTGGATGTTGCGAATCGAGAATGCTTCGTTGTCCATGCCGATAATCGGAAAATCGTTCCCGTCCTGGCGTACATCCAGCCGCAAGGTTCTTTCCCCGCTGAGGATAAATGAGGAGCCTAAGGTGCGGTAGCGGTTGTTGTTTAAAGAAGCAAGCTCGCTGATTTGGAAACAGGGAAGTTTCGGATCGACGACCGCTCCTTTTGTCGATTTATTGTATCCTGTACTGCCGGTAGGAGTAGCGATGATCAGCCCGTCTCCTCGAAATGTTTCAAAGTGTAGATCGTCGATGTGAACATCAATAACAATCGATTTAATAAGTGTGGAACGTACGCTGCACTCATTGAGGCAAAGGAACGTCGATTCATCATTGACGGTCGTTTCAATGAGAGGAAACCTTCTTACTTCCACTTCCGAGTTCTTCATAGAAGCAATCATTTCGTCGTGATCGTCGATGTGAAAGTCACAGTACAAACCAGCTTCGCTCTTCGTACGAATCCCTACATAAAGACAATCCTGACGGAAGCCTGTTTTCCTGACCGCCTGAAGGAAATTGCCGTCTCCCCCGACAGAAATGATGATGTTGGCGTCTTTGGAATCTTCCACGATATGAAAGGCGTTGTCTCTCGCCAACTGGAACAGTTTCTCCAGTTTATCTGTTAATTCTTCCTTTTTATGATAATAAAAATAGAGATTTCTTCTTTGATCAGTCATGGAACTTCCTCCTTCTATGTAGTAACCTTGCCTATATTTTATCATTTCATTCTTGAAAACGTACACAATTTTCGCGCAAATCCGTAAAGTTTCTCGTTGTTGAATTGCCGGCCATATTTCGATATGGTTGATATAGACAACCATGAAAGTGGATACGTTGGTAGAAGGGAGGCGCACTTTTCTCGATCGTTGAAAGAAGGTGCGCCGATTTTCTGTGAAAACTCTTGATAGTTAAGGAGAATGATGATGAAGCAAGCACAAGTGGAGAAACTGTTTCAATGGGTAGATGATACGGCTACGACCATTTCTGAAGATATGAACATTACGTACCTTGAAGCCATTGCGGAAACAATGGACGTCCTTTTCAATGGCAAACCCTTCGATGATATGGGGGATAGTCTGCAAACCTTTCTTACCAATGAATTGGTGAAGGTGAAAAAAGAGGATTTTGAAAAAGAGGAAGTCCGCAAAGCGGTCCAACTAGCCATTTTGAAAGGGATGAAAGGTGCTACCCAGCAGCAGCATTTAATTACCCCTGACTCTGTAGCAATGTTCCTCGGGTACCTTGCGACAAAGTTATTTGATGGGGAAGAAGCATTAAAGCTGTTTGACCCGGCCGCAGGGAGCGGGAACCTTCTTACATCCGTCATGAATCAGCTCGGTATGCCTTTGACGGCTTATGCCAGTGAAGTGGATCCTACATTGGTCCAACTGGCTGTCGCTAATGCCAACCTTCAGGAGAATGAAATTGAGTTTTTCCACCAGGACAGTCTCAAACCTTTCTTAATGGAACCGGTCGATCTTGTGTTAGCAGATCTGCCTGTCGGATATTATCCGGATGATGTTAACGCAGAAAGGTTCGAACTCCAAGCGGAGGAGGGCCACTCCTATGCCCATCACCTATTTATCGAGCAGGGAATGAGCTATACAAAAGACGGCGGCTATCTCATGTTCATCGTTCCAAACTTCCTGTTTGACAGCGATCAGTCCAAATCCCTGAACGCCTATCTGCGTGAACATGCCCATATCGTCGGGATGCTGCAACTGTCTGATTCCTTATTCAAAGACGAAAAACACGGAAAGAGCATCCTTATTCTTCAGAAGAAAGGGAAAGAAACCAAAGCACCGAAGCAGGCATTGCTTGCGAAGCTTCCTTCCTTCAAGAATCCGAACGCCATGGCGGATATCCTCTCTCAGATGAACGGGTGGTTTGATGCTTATAAAGCCGGAGAATTGTGAGAAAATAATGAATATATGAAGTAAACGTTATCATCACGTAACCGCCTTGAAATTGGCAGGATCGGGTGATTAAATAGTAATGGTAGAAAGTTACGAACCTAAATTTAAGGGGTTGAGCAACATTGAGTAATAACATTCTTGCTATTAACGCAGGTAGCTCATCATTGAAGTTCCAATTGATTGAAATGCCTGAAGAGAAAGTCATCACTGTCGGCCTTGTTGAACGTATCGGGCTGGATGATGCGATTTTCTCTATTGAATTCAATGGGGAAAAAGATAAAACGGTCACGAATATTCCTGACCACGAAGAAGCAGTTAAGATTCTTCTAAATAAATTGACAGCCAACGGTATCATTAAATCATTGGATGAAATTAACGGCGTTGGTCACCGAGTTGTTCACGGTGGAGAGCGTTTTAACGAGTCCATTCTGATCACAGATGAAATCGTTAAGGAAATTGAAGATATTTCTGATTTGGCTCCACTTCATAACCCGGCAAACCTGACGGGGATTAAGGCGTTCCGTGAAGTACTTCCAAACGTGCCTCACGTAGCTGTATTCGATACGGCGTTCCACCAGTCTATGCCGGAGCAATCGTTCCTTTACAGCCTTCCTTACGAATACTATGAAGATTACGGCATTCGTAAGTACGGGTTCCATGGAACTTCTCACAAATACGTATCCGAGCGTGCTGCAGAGATGATCGGTCGTCCTGTTGAGGAACTTCGCCTGCTATCCTGTCACTTAGGTAACGGGGCAAGTATTGCCGCTATCGAAGGCGGGAAATCCATCGATACATCTATGGGCTTCACTCCGCTTGCAGGGGTGACGATGGGAACGCGTTCCGGTAACATCGACCCTGCCTTGATTCCGTTTATTATGGAGAAGACAGGTAAAACTGCGGATGAAGTCATGAACGTCCTGAACAAGGAAAGTGGCCTTCTGGGACTTTCCGGTGTATCCAGCGACCTTCGTGATGTGGAGAAGCGTGCGAATGCAGGAGACGAGCGTGCAGAAATGGCGCTAGAAGTATTCGTTACCCGTATCCATAAATATATCGGCTCTTACGCTGCGCGTATGCATGGAGTAGACGGAATCATTTTCACTGCCGGTGTTGGAGAAAATAGTATTACGATGCGCGAACGTATCCTGAAAGGGCTGGAATTCATGGGCGTATACTGGGATCCATCCTTAAACCAGACACGTTCGGAAGCTTTCGTTAACTATCCACACTCACCAGTAAAAGTCATGGTCATTCCTACGAACGAGGAAGTCATGATTGCACGTGACACGGTTGAAAAAGGTCTATAATGTTTTTTCGCAACGGTCCTTCTATGACTAGAAGAGCCGTTGCTTTTTTTTATCCTTTAGGTCTACAATAAATGGAAAGTAGTGAAAATACAGGGGGTGTCGTCGTGTCCTATAACCGAATTTCTTCTGAACTGGATAGTTGGCTTGCCCAATATGAACAATATCAACCTAATGATTTTGAGAGTATCTATGACGAGTGGATCCGTCAGAGCTTCTTATCGCTGAATCCGGTTGTGCGCAGAAAGTTCTTTACGCAGCTGGATACTTGGTTCTTTCACACGCATGCCTTTCTTCAAGGTACCTCTTATCAGCATGAAGCGAGGGAGCGCATTCTGACCGTGGGGCGTGTATTCGATGAAAATATTGAACGCGTTTCTGACATGAAGGAGCGGCTTACCGTTGACCAGCTGACGTATATCGCTGAACAGCAAACGACACGAGGCCGTTTTTATTCTTTCGCGCAAGGTGGGTTGACCGGGACCGGGGGATGGCTTTTTTTAGGAGTGGATTATCCACTCATGATGTTCATGAACCTTCGGGCGGTTCAATTAATTGGATTGACATTCGGTCATGAAATGAATCATCCGTATGAAATGATGGTCTCCCTTAAGGTCTTCCACGCAGCCACGCTGCCCAAACGGTTGAAGGCGGCCGCCTGGGACGATCTTGTGAAAGAAATAAAAAGCAAGGGACATCCTTACATTTACGAGGGAAATGACAGCCTGACGGATGAGGGATGGCTGGAGCAGCCGTTAAAACAATGTTTTAAGTCCTTGTTCATCCTCATGTTCCGTAAAAAGCTGATCCAGGGTCTTCCGTTCATCAGTATCGCAATCGGCGCATATTCCAATTTTCACTTGACGAAGCAGGTGACGGAGTTTGCGATGAAGTTCTATCAATACAGATTTATTCTGGAGAAGGAGGAGGATTGAAGATGGCGGTACATGACCATAGGAGAAAAACGGAAGAATCTATCCGTTGCCTTGTGCTCACCGTAAGTGATACGAGAGATGAGCGAACGGATAAAAGTGGGAAGTTGATCATGAAAGGACTGGAAGAGGCAGGACATGTTACTTCTGACTATGGAATCGTGAAGGATGAAAAAGGAGCGATCGCTTCCTGGATTCATAAAGGTGTGGAAGAGGCTTCCATCGATGTCATTCTTTTGAACGGGGGGACCGGAATTGCCGGGCGCGATGTCACGGTGGAGGTCGTGGATGGATTGCTTGATAAGGGGATGCCGGGATTCGGAGAGATATTCCGGATGCTCAGCTTTACGGATGATATCGGTTCCGCCGCCATCTTGTCCCGTGCAACGGCGGGAGTTATTAAGCGAACAGCAATCTTTGCGATGCCTGGTTCGACAGGTGCTGTGAAGCTTGCAATGGAACGCCTGATTCTTCCTGAGTTAAATCACGTGGTAAATGAGTTGAAGAAAGATACATAAGGAAAAGAGACCGGTCTACTACCGGTCTCTTTTGTCTATTTTTTATCTTCATCTGCCCGTACCACCAGTACGTCACATTTTGCATACCGAGTAATATGTTCGGAAACACTACCGATGAAAAACCTTTCCATGGCATTCAATCCTGTAGCGCCGCATATAATTAAGTCCGCATGAAATTTGGGAGCGACATCTTTGGCAATCTTCACCTTTGGTGATCCGTATTCAATATGGACGACTACATTGGTTACACCGGATTTCAATGCTTTTTCCCGATATTCTTCCAAAAGCTCGGAAGCATACTTTTCTGCTCGGATCGCCAATGATCTGTCATAGGCCTCCACAGTCGCAAAAGCCCTTGTATCTACAACATGGGACAAAACCAGATTTGCATCATTCCTATTTGCGATGTCGATCGCTTTTTTGAATGCCACCTCTGCCGTTTCCGATCCATCCACTGCAACCACAATATCTTTATATTCAAACGTCATGCCTTGATGCCCCCTTCCTTGTAATTATTTTCATTATATCACGCAGGAAGCTTCTCTAGACCATTCTTCCATGTATAAAAATGTGAATTTTGCGAACATTATTTACCGAGGTGATAAAGGTGAAGAAAAAACCGATCAATCCATTGGAACGCGAGAATGAAAGACAGCAGGAAGAGACGGCGCCACTTAATGAAACGTATCAATCGGGTAGAAAAGGTAAATAAACAGAAACAATCCCCCGCACTTTAGTTGCGGGGGATTTATCTCTGTCAGCAAAAGGGTACAGAGTAGGAAAAAGAAATTTCAACCTGCTCGGAAGCATTAACAATGATGGGATGGGGGTATTTATAGTAAAGTAAAAGGTAAGCACCTGTTAAAGGTAAGGTGCCCCGCAAAAGATATCCCCTGCTGGAAAGAACTCTGTAAGCAGTGCGATCAGGGTTCACAAACATTTTACTCATCCCCTGAGTCGAAGTCATATAAATGGCTTACATAGAACGTTTTGACGGAAGAGGAGGAAGGAATATGGTTAGGAGACATGCAGTCATTACAGCAGGAACGAAAGGGTTAGGGCGGAAAGTCACAGAAAAGATGCTGGAGAACGGTCATAGTGTGACAGTCACTTATTTAAATGACACAGAAAAAGCCGAATCGTTACGGAATGACTTTAAAGAATGGGAAGAGAGAATACAACTGATTCGGGCTGATGTTACGCATAAAGAAGATGTAAAGTCTGTTATTCAGGAAGCGTTTAGTCAATTCGGAAGAATCGATTTTCTAATCAATAATGCAGGTCCATATATTTTTGAGCGAAAGAAATTGATGGATTATTCAGAGGCAGAGTGGGATGCTATGATCAGAGGGAATCTTGATGCTGTCTTCTATTTGATGAAAGAAGCGGTTCCGCACATGAGGAATCAAGGATTCGGTCGAATTATAAATTATGGTTTTCAAGGTGCGAATGCAGCATCTGGGTGGATTTATCGTTCTGCATTTGCTGCAGCAAAAGTCGGACTTGTTTCTTTAACAAAGACCATCGCCTTTGAAGAAGCGGAATACGGCATCACATCCAATATGATTTGTCCCGGTAACATTGTGGGAGAATGGAAGGAAGCTTCTATAAAAGAAAGCAGGAAAGTTTCGGACGAAGAAACACCGATCGGCAGACCGGGTACAGGAGAAGATATAGCCAGAACCATTGATTTTCTCTGCAGGGAAGATTCAGATATGATTACAGGATCCATTTACGAAGTGACTGGTGGTTTAGATGTCATTCACCGACATCGGTAAGAAAGGGGAAGTATTTAATTTAGACAGGAGGTTCGATCTTTATGAAGATCGGAATACCAAAAGAGACGAAGAATAATGAGAACCGGATTGCAATGACTCCTGCTGGTGTCGTCAGTTTGACAGGAGCGGGTCACGACGTTTACGTCGAGACAGGAGCAGGGTATGGCTCAAGCTTCACGGATGAACAGTTCCAGGAAGCAGGTGCGACGATCGTCCCGTCTGCAAAAGAAGCATGGGATCAGGAAATGGTGATGAAGGTGAAAGAGCCTCTGCCTGCAGAGTATCATTATTTCAGGGAAGGCCTTATCTTGTTCACCTACCTGCATTTGGCGCCGGAACCGGAGCTGACTCGTGCTTTAATGGACAGCAAGGTCATTTCCATCGCTTACGAGACTGTCCAGCTTGCAAACGGCTCCCTCCCTTTACTGACTCCGATGAGTGAGGTTGCAGGAAGAATGGCTTCCCAAATCGGTGCTCAGTTTCTTGAGAAATCCCACGGAGGCAAGGGCATTCTCTTAAGTGGAATACCAGGAGTCCCAAGGGGCCGGGTGACGGTTATCGGAGGAGGCGTAGTCGGCACGAATGCTGCCAAAATCGCCCTTGGTCTGGGAGCGGATGTAACCATTATTGATGTCAATCCCGAGCGCCTTCGCCAATTGGATGATATATTCGGGGATTCAATTCAGACACTCATGTCCAATCCACTGAACATCCAGGAATCCCTAGCAGTGTCCGATTTAGTCATTGGAGCTGTATTAATTCCCGGAGCGAAAGCCCCTAAGCTGGTAACGGAGGAAATGGTTAAGGCGATGCCGGAAGGGTCGGTAATCGTTGATGTAGCTATCGACCAAGGTGGTATTTTCGCGACGACGGATCGAATTACGACACATGACGATCCAACCTATCTAAAGCACGGCGTGCTGCATTATGCCGTTGCGAACATGCCTGGAGCAGTTCCCAGAACATCTACAATCGGGTTGACGAACGTCACGGTTCCCTATGCGCTCCAACTGGCAGGTAAGGGATATTTGCAGGCCTTGAGAGAGAATGAAGCGTTGAAGAAGGGCCTGCATACAGTGGATGGATATCTTACTTATAAAGCCGTAGCTGACTCCCAGGGGTTGGAGTATACGCCGCCAGAGGATCTATTGCATGCATAATAAAAAAGAAGCAGGGAATTTACCATTCCCTGCTTCTTTTTTTACGCTGATTTGTGAAAGTTCTCCGCCTTTGTCTCTTTCTTCTCTTGTTGTTTCCGAAAAATTGTCGCAATGATCGGTCCGGAAATGTTATGCCATACGCTGAAGATGGCACTAGGTACAGCTGCAAGTGGACTGAAGTGGACAGCTGCGAGCGATGCTCCGAGTCCAGAATTCTGCATTCCGACTTCAATAGCGATGGCGCGTTTTTGAGGTGCTTTCATGCGGAACAGCTTGCCAAGCCCGTAACCTGCCGCGTACCCGAGTATATTGTGAAGAAAAACAATAGCAAAAATGACAGCTCCGGTTTGAGCGATTTGTGCTTGGTTGACGCTCACGACCGCACCGACAATGGCTACGATGCTGACGACAGATACGAGCGGCAGTGCTTTAACCCCCGCTTCCACCTTCTCTTTCAAAACAGCCTTCACTACCAATCCCAGCAGAATAGGTACGAGTACCACCTTTACAATGGATATAAACAAGTCAGACGCCGATACGGACAGCCACTGGCTTGCGAAGACCCAGATTAAAAATGGAGTCAGGAATGGTGCCAGCAGCGTCGATACAGAGGTGACGGCTACAGAAAGTGCGGTATCCCCCTTGGATAAATAAGTCATGACGTTGGAGGAAGTACCTCCAGGACAGCATCCGACGAGGATGACTCCTACCGCAATTTCCGGAGAAACAGGAAGAATGTTTACAAGTAGGAATGCAAGGATCGGCATGAGTACAAACTGAGCCCCGACTCCGATGGCAACGTCTTTGGGACGCTTGAACACCTCTTGGAAGTCCTTTTTGGAGAGGGTCAGCCCCATTCCGAACATGATGATTCCGAGAAGCGGAACGATATAAGGAGCGATCCATGTGAAACCGGAAGGCAGAAAAAAGGATAATGCCGCAAATAAAACGACCCAGAGGGCGAAGGTACTGCTTACGAATTGACTTGCTTTTGCTAATGCTCTCATTTAATGTCAGCTCCTCAAGTAGAAATATATTTTCTGATTATACTCTCTTTTCAGAAAAAACAAAGGTTGAAGAAGGGGAAAAAAACGAAAAAAAAAATGAAGAGCAGTTATTGATTTAGATAAAGACGGAAATACGATAAAATATTTAGAAAGAGTGAAACCTTTGAAACGTTCATTCGTACGTATAGTACACAGGAGCAAAGCAAGAAGGAGAGGTGAGGATTTGGGTTTCTTTTCAAGGCTTTTTTCAAAAACAGAAAAACAGCAATCAAGCGTAGAAGAAAGAACGGTCTTAAACATACAGGTCGGGGATATCATCACCTACGATTTGGCAGACTATGAAGTAGTAGGTAAAATCACGTATAGAGATGGATCATATGAATGGTTCTCTTATCAACTTCTCGAAGGGGATACGACCAAATGGCTCGCTGCTGAAATGGATGATGAATTGGAACTGGGGATCTATGAAACCGTTCAGATGCCCGTTCAAATGCCTTACCCGAAGCAGCTGACACACGAGGGGAAGACTTTCTATAAGGACGAGGAAGGCGAAGCGCGTGTCACCGGTGAAGGAAGAAGTAAAAACATAAACGGAAGGACGACGAGGTATGCGGAGTATGTTTCGGAAGATGAGGAGACTTACTTGAGTCTGGAGTCCTGGGGCAGCGAAGTGGAAGCAAGTGCAGGATATGATGTTGAACCATACGAAATAAAAATTATTGCAGGTTCGAAATAATAAGGAGGAACTAGAATGTTTAAATTTTTCAAGCGAGTGAAAACAGTGGTTGGATCGGAATTGAATGCGATGTTGGATAAAGCAGAAGACCCGGTGAAAATGCTGGATCAGTTCATGCGCGATATGGAGAACGATATTCGGGAAGCCGAGAGTGCTGTAGCCAAGCAGATTGCGAACGAGAAAATGTTAAAGCGTAAGTACGATGACTCTCAGGCATTAGCTGATAAGCGGATGAAGCAGGCGGAAAAAGCGCTGGAAGCAGGTAACGAAGATTTGGCACGACGCGCTTTAGAAGATAAGAACAACCACCAGGAACAAGCAGAGCAGTTGAAAGCTTCCTGGGAACGTGCGCAGCAGGATGCCAATACGCTTAGAGAAAAGCTCGATGACATGAAGAAAGAATATCAGGAAATGAAATTGAAGAAAGACTCACTGAAAGCACGTGCAGAATCGGCGAAGACAAGGACAAAGATGAACCGTACGATGTCCAGTATCGGAGGGGACGAATCACGTCAGGGATTTGAGCGTATGGAAGAGAAGGTCATGCAGTTTGAGGCGGAGGCGGAAACGAGCGATGACATGACATCTGCCAGCCGTTCTCTTGATGATGAATTCGAAGCGCTTGATGATAAGGGTAATGTGGATAGCGAACTCGAAGCCTTGAAGCGTAAAATGAATAAAGAATAAGACAGAACGTGCCTAACTGAATCTTAGTTAGGCACGGCTGTTTTTTGTGAAAGGAGGAGATAGGGTGAAGAATTATACCGGTCTCATCTTCATTGGTATCATCGCACTTGCTGTCATTATTAATCTTTTTAACAGCGGGGATGCACAAAGAGGGATGTCGGGGTCTGTTGCCGAAAGTACTTATGAGAACCTTCCTGAAGAACCGGATCGTTCGGAAATTCTGGAAGATATTGAAAATTCGGATGCGCAGTCTGCAGAAGTATTGATTCGAAACAATTTTCCTTTATTGGATGTAGTGAATACGGATCAAGGTACGTCAGAGGTGTATGCGACCCGCCAATTATCCTTGCCGGAAACAGCAGATGCCTTGTCAGAAGCGATTCCCCCGGAGGAAATTAGTGAAAGGCAGGATGGGAAACAGGTTCTTGTATATGATGATGACTTTGTCATCATACAAGAGAGTGAAGAAGAACCAGGGGTTGTAACCATGGAAATAGCTTCCGATGAGTTCGTAAGGAATAATTACTCACCGAGCTTCTTCAATGGATTATTCGCCGGATACCTTCTTAATCGGATGCTGGGTTCAAATAATTGGTATGATCAGCGCCGTTCTTCCTGTCAGGCAGCTGGAGATTGTTATGGCGGTTATGGAAGCTACAATTCTGGTTCCGGCGCCGGATCAATCAGAAGTTCGAATAATCGCGGGGGCGGCCCCGGAGTAGGGAAATAAAAGGAGGCAGATATACATGGAGCCATTTTTAATTACACTGGGTTACTTTGCAATTGCCATTGCAGTCGTAGTCATAGGGTTAGTCATCTTTGAATGGATGACCAGACAATACAAGGACTGGGATGAAGTAAAAGAGGGAAATCAAGCAGTGGCGTTGTCCATTGCTGGAAAAGTGATCGGAATCTGTATCGTTCTTTCGTTCGCTATTTATCACAGCCTTACTGTATGGGATACGTTGATATGGGGAGCGTTCGGTGTCGTATTGCAAATGGTCGCATATGTGTTATTCGAGCTTTTCACTAGAAAGTTCTCTGTAGAGACGCAGTTGAAGAATAATAATACGGCAGTGGGGATCATTTCTGTAGGGGTCTCCATAGGACTGGCGCTTGTCATTGGAGCTTCGATTACATAAGGGAGCGCTGACTTTCCACCCAGGAATCCCTGGTGTTTTGAAAGGAAAGAGAAAGGGAAAATCCCCCGTGAGGTAGTAGGCCTGACTGTAATCCGACTTAACAATAATGGTGAAGGAGTGTTGGAGAATGAAAGTATCCTATCATGGACATTCAGTTATCAAGGTTGAAGCGAATGGAAAGACGATCCTGTTCGACCCATTCATATCAGGGAACGGGAATACAGATTTAAAGGCAGACGAAGTAGAAGCAGACGTCATCCTTCTGACGCACGGGCACAACGACCACGTCGGGGATACGGTGGAGATAGCAAAGCGCACCGGTGCTAAAATCGTGGCTCCCTTTGAGTTAGCAGAGTATTTGGGGAATAAAGGAGTCGACACCCATCCGATGTCGATCGGCGGAGGTCATGAATTCGACTTTGGACATGTGAAGTTCACGCAAGCCTTCCACGGTTCTTCCTATACGGAAGAAGACGGTACGATCGTTTACACAGGAATGCCGATGGGGATTTTATTAACGATTGACGGGAAAACGATCTACCATGCAGGTGATACCGGCTTGTTTTCTGATATGAAATTGATTGGTGAAAGAAATGATATCGACTTGGCTTTTCTTCCAATCGGTGATAATTTCACCATGGGGCCGGAAGATGCGTTGACGGCAGCAGAGTGGATCCAAGCAAAACAGGTCGTTCCAATCCATTACAACACGTTTGAGTTAATTGAGCAGGATGGGAAAGGTTTTGCGAACAAGGTGCAACCTGGAAAAGGAACAGTGCTTGAACCTGGAGATGAAATTACAATATAAAGGCCGTAAAACAGCCATCTGTCGACTTTTCGGACAGATGGCTGTTTTAGTTAGAAGTTTGTGCAGCGGGTTTTTTATTTGGATTTTTGTGGGAAAAATTGCGGAAGTACTGTATCAGTTGTATAATAACAATAATAAACAAATGACTGGTACAGTTAGAAAGAATGGTGAGTTATGGCTACAAAGCACGAACAAATTCTTGAACACATCGAATCACTCTCCGTTGGAAGCAAAATATCCGTGCGCGGAATCGCTAAAGCATTGAACGTAAGTGAAGGAACGGCATACAGGGCAATTAAAGAAGCGGAAAACCAGGATCTTGTCAGCACAATGGAACGCGTGGGTACAATCCGAATTGAGAAGAAAAAGAAAGAAAACATCGAGCGGCTCACGTTTGCTGAGATTGTAAATATTGTAGATGGTCAGGTGCTTGGTGGCAGAGAAGGGCTGTACAAGACACTAAATAAGTTCGTTATAGGCGCGATGAAGCTGGAAGCCATGATGCGATACACAGAAGCAGGGTCTCTTCTTATCGTGGGGAACCGTACGAATGCTCATGAACTGGCCGTCCAGGAGGGTGCTGCAGTATTGGTAACCGGTGGTTTCGATACGAGCGATGCGGTTAAGAAGCTTGCAGATGAAAAGAAGCTGCCTGTCATTTCAACCAGTTACGATACATTTACCGTCGCAACGATGATCAACAGGGCGATATACGATCAGCTGATCAAAAAGGAAATCGTATTGGTGGATGATATTTATACAGCCTACGAGGATTCTAAGTTTTTAAAGACGACGGACAGCGTTGATCACTGGCATGACCTGAACGAAGAAACAAAACACAGCCGTTACCCCGTCGTGGATTCTCAAAATCGAGTGGTCGGCATCGTCACTTCCAAAGACGTAATAGGAAAGAGTGCCGATACGAAAATTGACAAGGTGATGACGAAGAACCCTATGACCGTCCATCCGAAAACATCGCTTGCCAATGCTGCTCACGTAATGGTATGGGAAGGAATCGAGTTGATGCCTGTCGTAGATGCTGCTCAGAAACTGCAGGGAATCATCTCCAGGCAGGACGTGCTGAAGGCTCTCCAGCATATACAACGGCAGCCACAGGTTGGTGAAACCATCGACGACCTTGCCACAAACCGTATGGAAGTACAGGCGGAAGAAGGTGAGCCTGTAAAGTGGAAGACAAAAGTCACACCCCAAATGACCAACCAGCTCGGCACGATGTCCTATGGCGTCTTTATATCGCTTATTACAGAGTCCTCCTCAAGGCTGCTTCGGAAACATAAAAAAGGGGACCTTGTCGTTGAGAATATATCCGTTTATTTCATCAAACCGGTTCAGATCGATAGCGAAATTGAAATAAGTCCGCAGATATTAGAAGTCGGTCGGAAATTCGCTAAGGTGGATGTAGAGGTCCACCAAGGGAAGGCAATTGTTGGAAAAGCCTTGCTCATGGCCCAATTAATTGATAGATGAGAAAAAGCCGCTGTATGTTGACAGCGGCCTTGGCTCAAGGGGCGGTTGGTGTTTCATGTTTTCGGTATTCCGCCTGGTAATGTTTACTTGCTTTCCAGCCGAGTCTCGTTTGAAAGATACCGAGTAGAAGAAAAACGATTCCTATAAACAAGGACAGCTTGGTCTGATAAAATACATACTGGTTAATACCGAAAAAGAAAATGAAACTTCCGAGGAAAACCCGGGATTTGCTGTTCAAGTATTCCTGGGTCAGCGGGTCTTTTGTCCGGAATATCATCACTTTGTAGTACAGGTAAAGAACAAAGGAAACCAATATGAGAATCGGAAAAATAATCATCCATGATCGACTCCTGATTAGATTAATTTGTCTTTATTGTAGCGTTTTTTGTTGGGAATAGCTACCTGTCAGGTGGAAATCTATGGTTTAATTGTGAGGAAGATAGAGAGGGAGGCGCTTATGAGTAAGCCAAAACAAATAGTCGAACAGATTAAGAAATATGAAACCATCATTATTCACCGTCATGTCCGCCCAGATCCGGACGCTTACGGCTCTCAAGGAGGGCTTGCCGGGATTATTAAAGAATCGTTTCCGGAGAAAAAAGTCTATGTGACTGGAACGGGTGAACCGTCTCTTAACTATCTCCAAACGATGGATGCTGTTCCGGATGAAGCGTTTGAGGAAGCACTGGTAATCGTGTGTGATACTGCCAATCAAGCGAGAATCGACGATGCTAGATACGACAGCGGGGCGGCGCTTATTAAAATCGACCACCATCCCGAAGTGGATAAATATGGCGACATCCAGTGGGTTGATACGTCATCCAGCTCTACTTCCGAAATGATTTATCAATTATATAAAGAGAATCAAGAGGAAGGTCTGCGGTTAAATGACAATTCAGCCCGGCTTATATACGCGGGGATTGTCGGAGATACCGGCCGATTCCTGTTCCCCAGTACAACAAACAAGACGCTCGGCTATGCGGCGGAACTGGTTCGATTTGACTTTGACAGACCAGCTTTATTTAAGGAAATGTACAAAACTCCTTTGAATGTAGCTCGATTGAAAGGGTATGTCCTGCAAAATTTTGAACGGCATGCTTCTGGTTATTCCACGATCCGCCTGGATAAGGAAACACTGAAAAAGTTTGATGTAACAGTCACAGAGACGAGTCAGCTTGTCGGCCTGCTCGGGGATATTGAAGGTATTCTTGCATGGGCCTTCTTTGTGGAAGAGGAAGATACGATCCGTGTCCGTCTTCGCTCCAGAGGTCCTGTCATAAATGGGGTTGCAGCCAAATTTAACGGCGGAGGACATCCGATGGCTTCCGGTGCTTCTGCTTCATCCTGGGAGGAAACAGAACAATTGGCAGCGGAGCTCGAATCCGTATGCCGGCAATACAAAGAAGAGCAGCAGTGATTTGCTGCTCTTCTTTGTATCTGCCTGTCTTTTCATGGGGATATGATGATTTCTAGATTCAACGAAAGGGTTTCGTAGACGACCAGGCGTTCTACCTTAAGTTCATAGGAGAGGTCGTCAACAGCATAACTTTTACTTTCCACTGATGCGATCATCAGATCGACTTGACTACCCACGACTTTAATATCTTTCCCGGGGATGGACGCTAATTGTTGTTTAACAAGGGTTGTTAATTCGTGCTGTGTCAACAAATCAATATTCAGTTTCTTTGCATTGGTGTAGGATACGGCGATGTCTTTGACGCTCAGCGGCTTCGCTTGTGGATCTTCTTCCTGGTTTTTTAGAAGCCCTTCATACTTTGCTTCCATTTCGTTCATCTTGGCATTCATTTCAATATATTCTTCTGTATATTTTTCTTGGAGCTGTCCATGTACATAAAGGAAAAACAAATAGCCGATGACCGCTCCTAATACAATGCCGGCAAATAAACGCCTCCACTCCTTTTTTTTATGATAAGGAGGAAACTGCATTCACGTCACCTCTTCACCTAGCAGCCATTCAAATAAAAGGAGAGCGGCTTTCACTCCACCCATGGCAGCGACGATTATCATCACTTGCTTGAAGATATCGAAGGTAGAACCATCGAATATCCCTTTTTCAAAATTGCTGATGGCATCGAATGTTCCACCAATAGCGGCGACTATGGCCCATATCCTGAGCCCTTTTGCAATCCGGAACATGGAGGTAAGAGGAGCTTCTCCGGTCAGATAACTCCCGATGCTGCCGATGATTGTCCCTCCTACAATAACTCCAAAAGCGATAAAGAAGCACTGTATCATCGAAATAACCAGACGATCTTCCATTTTGTCCCTCATTTCAAAGACGCAATAGTATCCATATATTGAAAAATATTCCCCGGCCCGTCCAATTATGCAGGAGGCTTTCATCCTCCTGTTCTTATCGATATAATTTAGTGGAAAGAAGGTGTTCGTGAATGACTTTTACTCATTTGAATGTAAAGAGCGGTTTCAGCTTAATGGAAAGCACGGTGAAAATTCCCGAACTTGTAGATGAAGCAAAAAGGTTGGGGTTTCAATCGCTTGCTTTGACGGATGAGAATACGATGAGTGGATCGGTCTCCTTTTACCGGGCCTGCAAGCAGAAGGGGATCAAACCTCTAATCGGGCTTAAAACGAGAATCGAGGATCAGGACCTTCACTACCCTGTCCTTCTTTTCGCAGAGAATAACGAAGGCTATAAAAATCTTTTGCAGCTCAGTTCCGCTATCCAGCTGGAAGGGCGGCCGGTATCCCTGGACCTGCTTGAACAGAAGCGCAGCGGTCTGATCGTCGTTCTGCTGACCTCTCAGTCCCCCTGGGCGCAGACGATTGCCAGTCGTATGTTTGACCATATAAAGGACTCCTTAAACCGGTGGCGGCATATGGTAGGAGAGGATAATTTCTATTTGGCAATCCAGGATCTCGATCTTCATGAAGAAAGACAGCTTCATCAACCGCTCCAGGAGTGGTCAAAGAGGGAGGGGGTCCCGGTCGTAGCAATTGGAGACGTCCGTTACCTGAAAAAAGAGGATGCTGCGGCATATGAAAGCTTGAAGGCTATAGAAGCGAATACCCGCTTCTCAGGGGAAACAGCAGGAGCGCGCTTCTATCTAAAAAAAACGGAGGAAATGGAAAACTATTTTCAAGAATGGTGGCCGGGAGTGTTGAGAGCGACGGAGGAGATTGCAGAGAGGGTAAACCTTGCACTTTCGTTCGACCAGCAGCTTCTGCCCACGTACCCAACACCTGGAGGCGTCCGTGCGGATCGTTATCTGGAGGAACTTTGTTTAAAAGCTTTAGCAAAGAAATACCCGGCAACTTACAAGGCGGCGGAAGAGCGCTTACATAAAGAGTTGTCCGTTATCACATCGATGAATTTCAGCGATTATTTTCTAATTGTATGGGACTTTCTTGCTTATGCGAAGAAGCAGGGCATACACGCAGGCCCGGGACGTGGATCCGCAGCAGGATCATTGGTGGCGTATCTTCTTAATATTACTCAAGTCGACCCGTTAGAGTATGATTTACTCTTTGAAAGGTTTTTGAATCCTGAACGGATCACTATGCCTGATATTGATATCGATTTCCCTGATCACCGCAGGGATGAAGTCATCGCCTACGTTGCTGAAAAATATGGAGCGGATCATGTTGCTCAAATTTGTACGTTCGGCACATTCGCCGTCCGAAGTGTCCTGAGGGAGCTCTTCAAAGTTCTCGCGGTTGATGAAAGTGATGCAGCCTTCATATTAAAACAAATACCAAAAACGGCACCGTCCACGATCACGGAAATCGTGAGAGATTCAGAAGAATTGAGTGACTACATCCGAAATTCACCGAAATTGCAGCGACTCTTTCAAATTGCTACGAAGTTGGAAGGGCTGCCGCGGCACGTTTCCACCCATGCGGCAGGTGTTGTGATCAGCGAGCGGCCGCTCCAGGAATATACAGCACTCATGGACGGACATAACGGGATTCCATTGACGCAGCTGGCCATGGGGGACTTGGAAAAAGTCGGATTGTTGAAGATCGACTTCCTTGGACTGCGGAACCTGACCTTCATCGAGAAGATGGAGGGGAAAATAAAGCGGTTCCGGGATTCCAGTTTCTCTGTAGAGCGTATACCGCTTGATGATGAGAAAACGTTCCAGCTGCTCGAACAAGGACGTACAAACGGGGTCTTCCAATTGGAATCCCAGGGAATGAAAGGTGTGCTGCGTCGTCTTCGTCCCTCTCATTTCGAGGATGTCGTAGCTGTTAACGCTCTTTATCGGCCCGGCCCTATGGATTATATACCGGATTTTATATCGCGGAAACAAGGGAACCAGGCAATGGAACTTCCACATCCCGATTTGAAAGGGATTCTGGACAAGACGTACGGTGTCCTTGTCTATCAAGAACAGATTATGCAGGTTGCGCAACTGGTCGCCGGATATTCTTTAGGCGAGGCGGATTTACTGCGAAGAGCAATCAGTAAAAAGCAGTCCGGAATACTAGAAGACGAACGGGAGAAGTTTCTAAAAGGATGCAGAAATCGCGGCTACACCGAGGCGGTCGCCCGGCAGGTGTTCGAATGGATTGTCAAATTTGCCAACTACGGATTTAACCGAAGTCACGCGGTCGCCTATAGTCTGATATCCTATCGTCTCGCGTATATGAAAGCACATTACCCTTCTTACTTCCTTGCAGAGCTGATCAACTCTTATGTAGGTGACAGGGATAAGCTCACCCTTTACTTGCGAGAGGCGAAAGAAAGTGGACTGAAGGTACTTCCTCCTTCGATCAACCGCAGTCACATTGTTGCAAAAGATGAACAAGGTGCCATCCGCATCGGCCTCCTTTCCGTGAAGGGGGTAGGCTATCAAGCGGCCCAGGCTGTTGTAGAAGAAAGAGGCAATGGAAGATTCCGCAGCTTGAATGACTTCTGTCTTCGTGTTCGGACGAAGATCGTCACTCGCGGGGTGATAGAGTCGTTAATACTTGCGGGTGCCTTTGATGAAACCCATGAGAATCGTGCGGCGCTGCTTGCAAGTATCGACCAGGCACTGGAACAGGGAGAGTTATTTAAAGAATTCCAGGACCAGCCCGGCTTCTTCGGAAATGAATTTGAAATGGAACTGATAGAAGTGGACCCGTTTCCTCCATTAAAACTTTTGGCTATGGAAAAAGAAGTTCTGGGTACTTATATGTCAGAACACCCCTTGGAACACCACCGGCAGCTGCTTCAGGAGAGAGGGATCAATTCTTTGAATAAGGTCGTTAACATCAAAGGAACGGTCAAGACAGCAGGTGTAGTAGAGACGATAAGGGAAATCAGGACCAAACGGGGAGAGTCGATGGCATTTGCCACGCTCGGTGATGAAACGACAGAGCTGGAGGCGGTTATTTTTCCTGATTCTTACCGTAATATAAAGCGATGGCTGCAAGAGCAGATGCTTGTAACGGTTACAGGTAAAGTCGAGGAAAGGAACGGCAGAAAGCAGTTGATCATCAACGAAGCGTCTGTTTTCAATGTCGAAGAGAAACCGACAGCTTCCGAGCAACGTCTGTTCATTAAAGTAACCAAAGAGACAGAACCGATTGCAATGGAGAAACTGAAAAAAGTGTCCGGCTATTTCCCGGGGAATATTCCGGTCTTCATATTTAAATCACAGGAAAGAAAGACATACAGGTTGGGGGAATTGTACAACCTGTCTGCGTCTCCTGAGTGCATGGAGATCTTGACGGGGTACTTCGGGGATGATTCCGTAGCGTTGAAAGAGTACAGCAAAGATACGAAAAATTAAAAACTCAGTCCGAAGTTTTGAAGTTCTTTACACGCCAAATTCATCTGTTATAATTAAGGAGTTAATGGTGGTCTGACCACCTGGATCGGTACAATTAATAGTTAAAGGGAGCGTGTCGACGTGTCAAATTTGCGAGATGAAGCACTGCATATACACCGTGTAAACAAAGGGAAGCTGGAAACCACTTCTAAAGTACCTGTAAGAAATTCCAAAGACTTAAGCCTGGCGTATTCTCCAGGGGTAGCAGAACCTTGTAAGGAAATTTACGACCATAAGGAAACAGTTTATGACTATACCATGAAGGGGAATATGGTGGCTGTCGTAAGTGACGGTTCAGCGGTGCTCGGATTGGGGAATATCGGGGCAGAAGCATCTCTTCCTGTCATGGAAGGGAAAGC
Organism: Bacillus sp. SB49; assembly: GCF_000469135.2. Lineage (NCBI taxonomy): Bacteria > Bacillati > Bacillota > Bacilli > Caryophanales > Bacillaceae > Bacillus > Bacillus sp. SB49. Next base: position 2,517,138 of record NZ_CP048117.1, on the reverse strand, counting down.
TGCATTATTTAAAAGCTTCGCGGGAGTAGATGCGTTCCCTATATGTCTAAGTACGAACGATATTGATGAAATCGTGCAGACGGTTAAGCTTATGGAACCGACATTCGGAGGCGTCAACCTTGAAGATATAGCTGCTCCGAACTGTTTCATTATTGAAGATCGTCTTAAGAAAGAAACCAATATCCCGATTTTCCATGATGACCAGCACGGCACTGCCATCGTTACCGTTGCCGGACTGGTGAATGCTCTGAAAATCACCGGCAAGAAGTTCTCTGACATCAAGGTGATTGCTAATGGTGCAGGAGCCGCCGGAATAGCTATTATTAAACTGCTTTACCATTTCGGTGTGCGCGATATCATTATGTGTGATTCTAAAGGCGCGGTATATGAAGGCCGTGAGTACGGTATGAATGATGTGAAAGATGAAATTGCTAAGATTACGAATAAAGATCGTATGGACGGCAGTCTTGAAGAAGTGATGGAAGATGCCGATGTGTTTATTGGTGTATCTGTTGGCGGACTGTTGTCTAAAGAGATGGTCTCTCGTATGAATGATGATGCCATCATTTTTGCAATGGCGAACCCTGATCCGGAAATTATGCCGGAGGATGCCAAAGAAGCCGGGGCCCGTGTCATCGGGACTGGCCGTTCCGATTTCCCTAACCAGGTGAACAATGTGCTGGCCTTCCCGGGAATCTTCCGTGGAGCTTTGGATGTGCGAGCTACAAGAATTAACGAGAAGATGAAGATTGCCGCTGTGGAAGCCATTGCTTCCCTTGTCAGTGAAGATGAATTAAGTGAAGACTACGTCATCCCTGCCCCATTCGATCCGCGTGTTGCCCCGGCTGTTGCTGCAGCTGTTGCGAAGGCGGCAATGGAGTCCGGTGTAGCCCGTCATCACGTCGATCCTGAAGAGGTGGCAGACAAGACGAGACAACTCACCTTAATAGACGAAGATTGATTTGGACAGGAGAAAAGTGTAAACTTTTCTCCTGTTACATAGAATTCTAAGGGAAAGCTAAAGAGAGGTGTTCGTGAAACGTGACCCGAGTGCAGCATGGAAAAGTCTACGAAGGTGTCCTTCATCAGTTGAGAACCTACATCGAAGAGCATAAACTGGGCCCCGGAGATAAGTTGCCGTCTGAACGGGAGTTAAGCGAACAACTCCATGTAGGAAGGTCTTCGATCAGAGAAGCTTTCCGGGCGATGGAGCTCCTTGGGTTGATTGAAACCAGACGCGGCGAAGGCACGTTCATGAGAGCTTATCGTCCTTATCATATGGTAGAGCTATTATCCAATTTTTTACTCAATGAGACGAGAACGAAAGATGAACTCGTTACAGCGAAGCAGATGCTGGAGAAAGAAGTGTTATGTCTCGTGAAGGACAGGCTTACACATATTCATTATGCTGAGATGGAAGAAATTTTGAACATACAATCCCTGGAAACCCGCCATCAAGCTCTGTTCCTTTATTTGTTTGAAAGGTGTGAACATCCGCTGCTGCTTTCCATGTGGCAATTCATTTCCGGATTCACCCGAACGGTCCATGACCTGCATTTCAAGGAAGATTGGTACCTGGCCCTGCTTAAGGCTCTCCGGAGTAAAGACACCTTAGAAATTCTTAAGTTATTCAGGTAATGATTTTGTCGAACTCCCTTCGACAGAATCAGTGATATTACGTAAGGGACTTTCAGTATATTGTAAAGAGGAAGCTTTGTCCCAAAGGAGGAATCACCTTGCTACGAGATATATTCAGCAAGAAAAAAAGATACGCATCCATTCCCAGACAGGAAGCAAAGCAGGATGTACCGGAAGGTCTGATGCAGAAATGTCCAAACTGCCAGAAGATCTTCTACAGAAAAGAACTGAATCGAAATATGAACGTTTGTCCACACTGTGACCATCATCACCGTATCAGTGCTTATGAAAGAATTGAGCATTTGTTTGATGAAGGAAGTTTTGTTGAATGGGACAAGCATATGATATCCAATAACCCTTTAGGGTTCCCTGAGTATGAAGATAAATTGGAAAAAGACCGCAAAAAATCCGATCTTAATGAAGCGGTAGTCACCGGTAAAGCATCCGTTAACGGTTTCCATACAGCTGTGGCGGTCATGGACTCCCGTTTCCGAATGGGAAGCATGGGTTCTGTCGTCGGTGAAAAGATAACGAATGCCATTGAGCAGGCACGGAAAGAAAAAATTCCTTTCGTCATATTTACGGCATCCGGTGGAGCTCGAATGCAGGAAGGCGTTTTAAGCCTGATGCAGATGGGGAAAACTTCAGTAGCCCTTCAGCGGCTTCATAAAGATGGAGGTTTATTCATATCCGTCATGACTCACCCGACTACTGGTGGTGTTTCTGCAAGTTTTGCCTCCCTCGGAGACTATAATTTTGCAGAACCGGGAGCCTTAATTGGTTTCGCCGGCAGAAGAATTATTGAGCAGACGATACGGGAAAAACTTCCGGAAGATTTCCAAACAGCAGAATTCCTGTTGGAACATGGCCAGTTGGATAAGGTCGTGCACCGTCACGATTTAAGGAAAACACTGACAACTGTGTTGGACATCCATTCTGCAGGAGGCGAAGAATCGTGAAGCACGTTTTAGAATTTGAAAAACCCGTTATTGAATTAAGAGAAAAAATCGCTGAACTGAAACGTCTTACGGAGAACAGCGAAATGGATCTGACCGATGAAATCGATACACTTGAACAGCGGCTGGAGAAGTTGGAATGCGACGTTTATGATCGCATGGCTCCCTGGGACCGTGTCCAAATGGCCCGTCATCCGGAGCGCCCGACGACGACAGATTATATAGATCATTTGTTTACAGACTTCATCGAGCTGCACGGGGATCGTACGTATGGAGACGATGCGGCCATCGTTGGTGGGATCGCCAAATTTGATGGGACACCCGTAACGGTAATCGGCCACCAGCGCGGGAAGGACACGAAAGAGAATATCTACCGCAACTTCGGAATGCCGCATCCGGAAGGCTACCGTAAAGCGCTTCGCTTAATGAAACAGGCGGATAAATTCCACCGTCCGATCATTACTTTCATTGATACAAAAGGTGCTTATCCCGGTAAAGCAGCGGAAGAGCGCGGTCAGAGCGAAGCCATTGCCAGGAACTTGATGGAAATGGCAGGTTTCACTGTCCCAATCATCTGTGTCGTCATCGGAGAAGGTGGAAGCGGTGGAGCACTTGGGCTTGGAATTGGTGACCGTATCTTCATGCTTGAGAACTCTACTTATTCCGTTATTTCTCCAGAAGGCGCTTCTTCTATTCTTTGGAAGGATTCGGGTCTCGCTCAGGAAGCAGCTGAATCCATGAAAATTACCTCCTATGATTTGAAGAAATTAGAAGTGATTGATGGTGTTGTTCCGGAAGTCAGGGGTGGAGCCCATCGTGACATTCCTGCACAAGCAGAGCAAATTAAAGCCGTCCTCAAGCAAGAGCTGGAGGAGCTATCCAGAAAATCGGAAGAAGATCTGCTGGAGGAAAGATTTGTGAAGTATAAAAATATTGGCGATTACACTCATCTTGATTTATAATGATATGGTTGAAAAACATGTCCGTATGTAAAAGGTCGCACGTATGTGCGGCTTTTCACATCTTAACTGAATGGTAACGTTACCATATGGTCGGATTGTTGATGATCCAATCAGTTGTATAGACTAGAGGATAGCCTGTGCATGTCCGTTTGGACGGATGTTTCCTTCCATGTGCGTTTATGGACAGAACTAAGAACTTTTGAGGTGATGAAAGAATGAAGAGAATTGGAGTGCTTACCAGTGGAGGAGATGCTCCCGGTATGAACGCCGCGATCAGGGCGGTCGTAAGGAAAGCTATCTACCACGAAGTAGAAGTGTACGGCATCAAATACGGCTACCAGGGCCTGATTGATGGAGACATCGAGAAGATGGAACTCGGTTCGGTCGGAGACATCATCCAACGTGGTGGAACGAAACTGTACTCTGCCCGATGTGAAGAGTTTAAGACAGAAGAAGGCCAATTGAAAGGTATTGAGCAATTGAAGAAACATGGCATTGAGGGCTTGATAGCTATCGGTGGTGATGGTACCTTTATGGGGGCAAAAAAATTAACCGAAAAAGGATATCCTTGCATCGGTGTGCCTGGGACAATCGATAATGATATTCCGGGAACGGATTTTACTATTGGTTTTGACACGGCTCTGAATACGATTATCGACGCAATTGACAAAATTCGTGATACAGCGACTTCTCACGAGCGTACGTATGTAATCGAAGTCATGGGCCGTGACGCCGGAGATCTTGCCCTTTGGGCTGGTCTTGCCGACGGAGCGGAAAGTATTCTTATTCCCGAAGTGGAGGATGAATTCGATGATGTTATCGATCGTCTTAAGCGTGGACATGAGCGGGGCAAGAAACACTCCATCATTCTGCTGGCTGAAGGAGTAGGAAGCGGAATGGAGTTCGGTAAACGAATTGATGAAGCTGCCGATCTCGAGACCCGAGTGACCGTTCTTGGACATACGCAGCGTGGAGGAGCACCAAGTGCTGCCGACCGTGTTCTTGCCAGTCGTCTGGGGGCGTACGCTGTCGATCTGCTTCTTCAAGGAAAAGCAGGCCGCATGGTAGGTATTCAAAAGAACCAATTGGTCGATCATGATATCGTAGATATCTTAGGTCAAAAGCACGTTATCGACATGGATATGTACCGCCTTTCCAAAGAACTATCTATATAATTTGCAAGAGGCATCTGAGGAGGAAATAAATATGTTTAGAAAAACCAAAATCGTTAGTACGATCGGTCCTGCATCGGAATCAGTAGAGAAATTAACTCAGCTTATGGAAGCAGGTATGAACGTCGCCCGTCTGAATTTTTCACACGGTGACTTTGATGAGCACGGAGCACGAATCATCAACATCCGTGAAGCTTCCAAAGCTACAGGCAAAACAGTAGCGATCCTATTGGATACGAAAGGTCCTGAAATTCGTACCCGTACGCTTAAAGATGGCGAAGCATACCTTGAGAAAGGTGCGACGGTCTACGTGACGATGGAGGATATTGAGGGCGATGCAGAGCGCTTTTCCGTCACTTATACAGGCTTGATCAACGATGTTCACCCTGGTTCCAAAATCCTTTTGGATGATGGACTGGTAGAACTAGAGGTAGAAGAAATAGATAAAGAAAACAATGAAATTAAGACGACTGTCCTTAACAACGGGCTTCTTAAAAATAAAAAAGGCGTAAACGTTCCGAATGTCAGCGTGAATCTTCCAGGAATTACAGAAAAAGATGCTAATGACATCGAATTTGGAATTCAGCAGGGTGTAGATTTTATTGCGGCATCCTTCGTGCGTCGTGCTTCCGACGTACTGGAAATCAGAGAGCTTCTTGAAAAGCACGATGCTTCTCATATTCAAATCATTCCTAAGATCGAAAACCAGGAAGGTGTTGACAACATCGACGATATTCTTGAAGTCAGTGACGGTCTGATGGTTGCGCGTGGAGATTTAGGTGTGGAAATTCCAGCCGAAGATGTTCCACTTGTACAGAAACAGCTGATTCGTAAGTGTAATGAAGCAGGTAAACCAGTCATTACAGCTACTCAAATGCTTGACTCTATGCAGCGTAACCCTCGCCCGACACGTGCAGAAGCTTCTGACGTAGCTAACGCCATTTTCGATGGTACGGATGCAATCATGCTTTCTGGCGAAACAGCTGCCGGTGACTACCCTGTAGAAGCTGTGCAGACGATGCACAATATCGCAAGCAAAACGGAAACGGCGCTTAACCATTTCCAACTGCTTCAAGAGCGTTCCAAGCACAGTGACATGACGATCACGGATGCGATCAGTCAGTCGGTTACACACACAGCCATTAATTTGGATGCAGCTGCAATCGTCACACCGACGGAGAGTGGCCATACTGCTCGTATGATTTCTAAATACCGTCCGAAAGCACCGATTGTAGCCATTACTTCTGATGAAAAAGTACACCGTAAGCTATCTCTTGTCTGGGGCGTGTATGGCGTCATGGGATCCCGTGCTTATTCCACAGACGAAATGCTTGATGTAGCTGTTGAAAACAGCCTGGCCTCCGGTCTTGCATCTCGCGGAGATCGCGTTGTCATCACCGGCGGTGTGCCTGTTGGTGAAAGTGGTACGACGAACTTGATGAAGGTTCATGTTATCGGTGACGTTCTCGTCAAAGGGCAGGGTGTAGGACAGAAAAGTGCCTATGGCCGTGCTGTCGTAGCCAACAATGCCAAAGAAGCTTTGGATCGTGTAGAAGACGGCGATATCCTCGTTACTCATGGTACAGATAAAGATATGATGCCTGCTATAGAAAAAGCAGCAGGAATCGTTACCCTTGAAGGTGGTTTGACTTCCCATGCAGCGGTTGTCGGCTTGAGCTTGGGCATTCCTGTCATCGTTGGTGTTCAAGACGCATTGAACATCATCAAAGATGGCTCTGATATTACAATTGACAGTTCCCGCGGGGACATTTACGAAGGACATGCAAGCGTCCTGTAAAAGGAAGATAAAGGCAGAGAAGACACCTTCTCTGCCTTTTCTTTTTATAGAGGAGATCATTCCCGGTATAATAGAAGTATAAGTCGGGAAGAAGGGAAGGATCCTATGTTTCGTTGGTTATTTCTATTAATAATAATTGTTCCTGCACTGGAAATCGGATTATTCGTTTGGGCAGGCAGCTATATCGGACCTTGGTGGATCATTCTGCTTATCATCTCTACAGGTGTCGTTGGGGCCTGGCTTGCAAGAAAGCAGGGCCTTGAAACGATCCGGAACGTCCAGACTTCCATGTCGAGAGGTCAGATGCCTCAGGATGCCTTGTTAGACGGGGCTTGTATTCTTATCGGCGCAGCTTTTTTGTTAACGCCCGGCTTTATTACGGATGCAGCAGGTTTCGGTCTACTGCTTCCCGTGACGAGAGGGCCGATCAAGCACATCATCCGAGGTGCGATTCAAAAAGCACTTCAAAAAGGTACCGTAACGATATACAGACGATAACAGCATAGTTTTGAAATATATATTCGGACGTTTGTGCAGTGTGTTTTTAGAAGCTGCCGGCGTCCGTTTTTTTATAAGAAAAAAATCAAGGTCTATCTCCTTTAATGAATGCGGTTATTTCCTTAGTCAGTCCTGTTTTATTCAAGGTCTGTACGATCATTAGAACCAGCGGACTCAATATGATTCCATACCCTCCAAAGAGTTGGAAACCTGTGAACATCGCAGCTAATAAAATTATTGGAGGCACGCCGAAGTGATCGCCGAGGAGCTTCGGCTCAAGTACCTGTCTTGTAATAATGACCACCATGTAGACAATGATCAAACCGATGGTCATTCCATAGGAACCTGTGAAGAACTGAAAGATGATCCAAGGGAGAAAAACGACACCTGTACCAATGTAAGGAATGAAGTCTACAAAAGCAGTGAAGATTGTAATCGGTAAAACATAGGGAGCACCGATGATGGTTAGTCCAATACCTGTGAGAACAGACGATATTAGGACAAGTGTACATTGAGCTTTGATCAGCCCGGTCCAAGTATAGTGCCACTCTTTACGAAAAGCAAAGGCCTTGGCGGTGAGTACCGGGGGGGTACATGTATAGACAGCTGTTCTGATGGTTTCCCAATCTTTACATAAGAAGAAAGTTGCCAGAAACGTAATAAAGACCATGGCGATAGAGGTGGGGAGACTTGTTAATAATACGCCCAGGCTTTCCAAAATCTCATTAAGGACCGTCAACCCTCCCTCTGTAACCTTTTCCTGAACGGTATCCAAGTAGGTATTCAAACTCAACTGCTGATCCATATTCAAATTTCCGGTAAGGGATTCGAAGGAACCGATGATTTGTTTGGATAATTGAACGGCTTTGCCTGTCAGATAAGTAGAGAATAAATGGAAATACTCCGGCAATCCGGCTGCGATGTACTGCATCCCTTTAATCAATTCGGCGATGACCAAGGCAACAAGGCTTGCCGCTAAACTTCCTACAAGGGCAAGTACAATCAGAACCGCTGCAGCACGTGGTAATCTAAGTCTCCTTTGAAGGAGAAGGATGAACGGGCGTAGTATTATGGACAGCAGGACTGCAAACAGGAAGGGGTATAAGTATGTCCAGACGAAAGTTGTCACGTACACAAACCCGGAAGCAAGAAGAAGGACGACGATGAATCGGATAAAACCAAGGAGAAAAGTCTGATTTCGAATAGAAAACACTCCTTTCCCTAAATCTTCCTCTACACCCGTTATACAGAGGAATTCAGCCTTTTTGTTACATAATTATCCATAAAATGAAGAATAAAATTTCGATAAATTCCTTCAAATTAAACGGTTTCAATTCACATTCTCTTCAGAATACTTTATAATTAGCCTTGGGGTTGATTTCCAATCATAGGGGACAACAGTAATTTAAGCGTTCTCTTGTCTTTTCGACAAGTGGAATTTTTTTAAAAGGAGAGATTATATGTCATCATCAACCAAAGGTCTTGAAGGAATTACCGCAACGGAATCTTCCATCAGTTCCATCATCGATGATAAGTTGACATACGTCGGCTATGATATCGATGATTTAGCGAATAACTCCAGCTTTGAAGAAGTTATTTATCTTCTTTGGAACAAAAAGCTTCCGAAACAAGAAGAATTAGATGCATTTAAATCAGAACTGATCTCTAACATGGATATTCCATCCGAGATCGTTGACCATCTTAAATCGTATGATCTATCAACGGTTCATCCTATGGCAGCTCTTCGTACTGCTGTATCGATGCTTGGACTATTCGATCCTGAATCTGACGTCATGGAAGAGGAAGCGAACAATCGTAAAGCGCTCCGCCTCCAGGCAAGAATCCCTACAGTCGTGACCGCGTTCTCACGCATCCGTAACGGCCAGGAACCTGTCTCCCCTAGAAAAGACCTCAGTTTTGCAGGGAACTTTCTTTATATGCTGAACGCAAAAGAACCCGAGGAGTTGGAAGTTACCGCATTTAATAAAGCGTTGGTGCTTCATGCCGACCATGAATTGAACGCGTCCACTTTCACTGCACGAGTGTGTGTGGCTACTCTCTCTGATGTTTATTCAGGCGTAACAGCTGCCATTGGTGCACTTAAAGGTCCTCTTCACGGCGGAGCTAACGAGCGTGTCATGAAGATGCTTACAGAGATCGGCAGTGTTGAGAATGCCATTCCTGCCATTGAAGAGAAGCTTGCCAACAAAGAAAAGATCATGGGTATGGGACACCGCGTGTATCGCTCCGGAGACCCTCGTGCCAAACATTTGAAGGAAATGTCCCGGGAATTAACTGAATTGACCGGTCAATCCAAATACTATGACATGTCTATTAAAATTGAAGAATATATCAAGGAGAACAAAGGCCTGCCTGCAAACGTAGACTTTTACTCTGCATCTGTCTACCACAGCCTCGGTATCGATCATGATATCTTCACACCGATCTTTGCTGTAAGCCGTGTATCCGGATGGCTTGCACATATTTTGGAGCAATACTCCAACAACCGCTTGATCCGTCCTCGCGCGGAATATACCGGTCCTAAAGGACAAACGTACACTCCGATTGCAGAGAGATAATCAGGCATGCCGGTTAAATACCGGCCTCCCGCTACTTTTTATTCAACTTAATTTAACGTATGATAGAAATGGATGATCCATCCATAAATTGTTACAAATTTTTAGGAGGGTTTATTTTGACACAAGCACAAAAAATTTCAGTAGAACAAGACGGAACTTTGAACGTACCAAACACACCAGTAATCCCATTCATCGAAGGAGACGGCATCGGACCGGATATTTGGGCAGCAGCCAGCCGTGTAATTGAAGCTGCAGTAGATAAAGCGTACAACGGTGAGAAGTCTATTGAATGGAAAGAAGTTCTTGCTGGTCAGAAAGCATTTGATAACACGGGCGAATGGCTTCCTGCTGAAACGCTGGAAACGATTCGTGATTATAAAATTGCCATTAAAGGTCCATTAACTACACCAATCGGAGGCGGAATCCGTTCCTTGAACGTAGCACTTCGTCAAGAACTTGATTTATTCACATGTCTTCGCCCTGTCCGCTACTTTGAAGGAGTACCATCTCCAGTGAAACGTCCGGAAGATACAGACATGGCTATTTTCCGTGAAAATACGGAAGATATTTATGCAGGAATTGAATGGCAGAAAGGTTCTCCAGAAGTGAAGAAAGTCATCGAATTCCTTCAGAATGAGATGGGTGTACATAAAATTCGTTTCCCTGAAACGTCCGGAATCGGTATCAAGCCGGTATCGGAAGAAGGTACGAAGCGTCTGGTCCGTGCAGCGATTGATTATGCATTGAACGAAGGACGTAAGAGCGTCACACTTGTGCACAAAGGAAACATCATGAAGTTCACAGAAGGTGCATTTAAAGCTTGGGGATACGAAGTAGCAGAAGAAGAGTATGCTGATAAAGTATTCACTTGGGCTGAGTATGACCGTATTGTGGAGAAAGATGGCAAAGAAGCTGCCAACAAAGCCCAGGAAGCTGCCGAAGCAGAAGGTAAAATCATTGTGAAAGATGCCATTGCAGACATCTTCCTTCAGCAGATCCTTACGCGTCCGAAAGAGTTTGATGTCGTAGCGACTATGAACTTGAACGGTGACTACATCTCTGATGCACTTGCTGCTCAGGTTGGCGGTATCGGAATCGCACCTGGAGCTAATATCAACTTCGAAACAGGACATGCTATTTTTGAAGCGACTCACGGGACAGCCCCTAAGTATGCCGGTTTGGACAAAGTGAACCCGTCTTCTGTCATCCTGTCTGGTGTTCTTATGCTTGAGCACCTTGGCTGGAGAGAAGCGGCTGATTTGATTACCAAGTCTATGGATAAGACGATTGCAAGCAAAGTTGTCACGTATGACTTTGCACGTATGATGGATGGCGCTACAGAAGTGAAGTGCTCTGCATTTGGTGATGAGCTTATCAAGAATATGGGTTAATCTCTCATAAAGGAAGGGGATCGTTATGGCCATTCGTAGAAATAAAATATCTGTGATAGGTGCGGGATTCACCGGCGCGACGACAGCCTTGATGCTCGCGCAGAAAGAACTGGGTGATGTCGTCATCGTGGATATCCCCGATATGGAAGATCCGACGAAAGGAAAAGCGTTGGATATGCTGGAAGCCAGTCCGGTTCAGGGGTTTGATGCCGACATTACGGGTACCTCCAATTATGAGGACACGAAAGGTTCTGACCTTGTTATCATCACCGCAGGAATTGCCCGCAAACCGGGCATGAGTCGTGATGATCTTGTCAGCACGAATGCCAAGATAATGAAAAGCGTCACTAAGGAAATCGTGGCGCATTCCCCGGATTGCTTTATCGTCGTTTTGACCAATCCGGTCGATGCTATGACTTATTCCGTCTTTCAGGAAGCAGGATTTCCTAAGAACCGGGTCATTGGTCAGTCGGGTGTGCTGGATACTGCCCGTTTCCGTACATTCGTAGCGGAAGAGCTGAACGTGTCCATCAAGGACATTACCGGCTTTGTCCTTGGGGGTCATGGGGATGATATGGTCCCGATGATTCGATATTCTTTCGCCGGAGGTATTCCGCTTGAAAAATTGATTTCGAAAGAGCGCTTGGATGCCATCGTTGAACGGACGCGCAAAGGCGGGGGAGAAATCGTCGGCCTGCTCGGAAACGGCAGTGCCTATTATGCTCCAGCCGCATCCTTGGTGCAAATGGCAGAAGCTATCTTGAAAGATCAGCGAAGAATTCTTCCGTCCATTGCTTACCTTGAAGGAGAGTATGGATACGACGGTATCTACCTTGGTGTTCCTACTATCCTTGGAGGAAATGGGATTGAGGAAATTCTTGAACTTGAACTGACGGATGAGGAAAAGCAGCAGCTTGATAAATCTGCGGATTCTGTTAAAAGTGTGCTGAATGTATTAGAATAAACACAAAGGGATTCGAGGCCAACCCTCGGATCCTTTTTTTACCCATTAAAGAAAACGCTTACGAGGAGGTTTGCTGATGCTTGGTAAAAAGAGAAAGCTTGGAAAGAAACTTCAGGATCTAAAAGTAGGGGAGCGCTACAATGCCGCCTTTACTATCGAAGACCGTGATTTGTTGATATACCTCGGCTTGACCGACGACGCCAACCCTTTATATGTTCAGCACGATTATGCCTCACAAACACCGTTCAAACAACCGATTGTACCTGCTGTGATGCTGTTTGGTATGGTATCGTCGATTGTTTCCATGCACCTTCCCGGGCCTGGAAGCCACATTCTTAGTCACTCCATCGAATATCCGAAACCGGTCTACCATTATGCGGATGTACGCTTCCAATTAGAAATTACGGAAATCGACAAACGCAGCGAAGCGATAACGCTTCACGTGAATGGATACGATAAGGACGGGGAGGAAGTCGTCAAAGGTTCGCTTGTCGTCCGCCCCCCTTCTGAACCACATTCTATGAATGCCACGTCTTTAGAAAATTTTTATTGAGAATAGGAAAAAGGAAACGGTGTCTTGCTATTCTCATCAAGACAGAAAAAGCAGCCTTTACACGGCTGCTTTTTCTTTTTGAGTATAAAAGGCGTCAAAGAGTATATTAAGATTAAGTAAAGTTTGTAAGGATCTGTATTCAAAATGTAAACTTCGTTGTATGATGAAGAAAAATGCTGGTTGGGGTGAGGGTTTTGGAACAAAAAATATTGATAGTGGATGATGAAGAATCGATTGTGACTTTATTGAAATATAACATAGAGCAGGCCGGTTATGTGACGGAGGTTGCTTACTCCGGTACCGAAGCTTTGGAAAAAGCATCGAATACGGCGTTCGACTTTATTGTTCTGGATATCATGCTGCCGGGTATGGATGGGATGGAAGTTTGCAAGCAGCTGAGGCAAAAGCAGGTACAAACACCAATCCTTATGCTGACGGCCAAAGATGATGAGTTTGATAAAGTCCTGGGACTGGAACTCGGGGCGGATGATTACTTGACGAAACCATTCAGTCCGCGGGAAGTAGTTGCCCGAATAAAAGCAATTTTAAGAAGGATGGACAGGGATACACCAACCCAGGTATATGATGAAATAAAGGTAGGCAGCTTATCAATCTACCCTGAACAATACGAAGCGACTATGAACGGGGAAGCATTGACGTGTACACCTAAAGAATTTGAACTACTTCTGCACCTGGCTAAGAATCTGGGCAGAGTTTTGTCGAGAGATCAGCTGTTACGTTCTGTTTGGAATTACGATTTTGCGGGAGATACACGGATCGTTGATGTCCATGTGAGTCATCTGAGAGAGAAAATTGAGCCGGATACGAAAAAGCCGGTCTATATTAAAACCATCCGTGGGCTCGGCTATAAAATGGAGGAACCGAAGTAAATGTCCTCCAGTACTCGTCCGCTTTTGACGTATGCGATTTTAATTGTCATCGTCATGATCGGTTTAGGCGTGTTGCTGGCTCAGTTGACCAGGGGATACTTCGTCAATATTCTGGAAGACAGGGTGGAAGTGGAGAGCCGCTATTTTGTAACGTATTTGGAGAGCTTTACAGAAAATAGTGAGGTATCTCGGGATGAGTTGGAAGAATTCAGTTCACAATTAGACACCGGCATCGTCTTTCTGGATGAGTCAGAGGAGATTATTATCGATACCGTTGACGCCGTAGACTCTATTTCCAATGCGGAGAAGGAAAAGATCCTTTCAGCTGTTCCTTCAAATGGAGAAATAAGCAACAGCGGTCGTCTGATAGGGGATGTTTTCTTCTACCCTACTACTATTGAAGTAAGCAACTTGGAAGGCACACTCGTGCTGCTTTCACCAGTCGATTCATTATCAAGCATTACACGGAATATATGGCTCCTGATCAGCTGTACGATGTTTCTCGGCCTCTTGGTCATCTTTATCATAGGATTTAATGTGTTTGGTAAGTATGTTCGGCCGATAAGGGCGGCCACTACTGCTGCGAAAAAGCTGGCTAAAGGGGATTACCGGGCTCGAACATATGAAGGTTACTTCGGTGAAGCGGGAGAACTTAGTCAGGCAATCAATATCCTTGCCCGCAATCTTCAAGAAGTGAACCAGACGAAAGGCATGCAGGAAAATCAGCTGGAGGCTGTTATCAATCACATGGGGAACGGCTTAGTGCTGATAGACGAAAAAGGCTATATTCTTTTGCAGAATCGTGCGTTCCTTGAAACTTTCGGTGGTGAAAAACAGCAATATGTAGGCTACCTGTACCATGATGCGATCCCATATACGGCGATACATGAAACGGTGCAGCGTGTATATATGTTTGAAGAAACCGTGAGAGAGACCTTCGTTCTTCCGGTTAACATAAGCAGAAAGCACTTGGAGGTTACCGGTGCACCAATTTTGAGTGAGGACCAGAAATGGAAGGGTGTTGTTCTTGTCTTCCATGATATAACAGACTTAAAGCAGTTAGAACAGACAAGGAAGGACTTCGTAGCCAATGTCTCTCATGAACTGAAAACTCCGATTACATCCATTCGTGGATTTTCGGAGACCCTTTTAGATGGAGCGATGAAAGATGAGCAGATGCTGGAGCAGTTTTTGAGGATTATCCTGAAGGAAAGTGGCCGGCTGCAGTCCTTGATCCAAGACTTATTGGACCTTTCTAAGCTCGAACGGGAAGACTTTCACTTGAATATTGAACAGGTAGATGTCGGTCGGCTGTTCCAGGACTTAGGTCCGATTGTCGAACAGCATGCTGGAAGAAAAGGGAACATTTTATCTATGGATTGGAAAGACGGAGTTCTCATCGAAGGTGATTCAAGCCGGCTTAAGCAAGTATTTATGAATCTGATCACCAATGCTGTCAACTACACACCAGAAGGCGGCCGGGTAGCACTTTCCGTGGAGGAGCAGGAGGAATCCGTCACCGTAATTATATCGGACACGGGTGTGGGAATTCCTGAGTCGGAAATATCACGGATTTTCGAAAGGTTTTACCGGGTGGATAAAGCAAGAAGCAGAAATTCCGGTGGAACCGGTCTCGGGCTTGCCATTGTGAAGCATATTATTGAAGCTCATCGTGGAAATATCCGCGTGGAAAGTGCTGTCGATGAAGGAACGACTTTTTATGTAGAAATACCGAAGAAGTTTACGGAAAATTAATACAAGCATAAGATTACTTTAACAATATCTAGATATAATACCAGTGAAACCCTTTCATCCAAGGTGTTTTCTCTTTTAAGCAGAAGCTTCCCTCGCTTCTGCTTTTTTTTGTGATTTTTGGTAAAAATGTACTCGTTTTGAAACCTTTTTGTAACAAAAACGTAACTAAAATATACATAGGTGAGGGGGATTCCGGATGAGTGTGAAGCAGTTCTATACATGGGTTGGTCTCGGACTGGCCGGATGTCTATTAATTCTTGTACTTATTACTACGTGGTACACGGTGGATGAGTCGGAGCAGGCGGTCGTTTTAACCTTCGGTAAGGCGGAAGAAGGGGTCAGCGAACCAGGACTTCATTTCAAGATGCCGTGGCCGATACAAGAGGTCGAAAAATTATCGAAGGAAACGTTCAGTCTGGACTTCGGTTTTAATGATGGAGAAGAGGCAGATAAAGTTACGATGATTACAGGGGATGACATGATCGTACAGGCAGACCTTGTCGTTCAATGGAAGATTACCGAGCCCACTGGGTACTTATTCGCGTCCGAAGATCCGGAACAGGTACTTTTCAATGCCACCTCTTCTTCGTTAAGAGGGGTAATCGGAAGCAGCCAAATTGATGAGGCGCTTACTTCCGGGAAAGCCGAGATTGAGAACCAAGTGCGTGAAAATCTCGTTTCCTTGATGGATCAATACGATGTCGGCATCTCGATCATTGATGTCCGTCTGCAGGAGGTGGATCTGCCGAATGAAGAAGTGAGAGAAGCTTTCACGAAAGTTACAGATGCCAGAGAACAAAAACAAAGCAAAGTCAACGAAGCGGAGAAGTATGCCAATCAGATGAGAGAGGAAGCGCTCGGGGAGAAAGATGCAATTATTCAACGTGCCGAAGGGGATAAGGTAGAACGAATCCAAAATGCAAACGGGGCCGTTTCCAGGTTCGAGGCTTTATTATCGGAGTATGAAAGTCACGAAAATATCACCAAAGACCGGCTGGTCATGGAGACGTTGGAAAGTGTATTACCGGACGCAAACGTATATATTATGAACGACGATGGGGATACCATGAAGTATTTGCCGATACAGCAACAACCGGTCCTTGATGGGTCTGTCCAACAGGAGAAAAAGCAGGAGCAAAGTCCGGAAGCGGATCAGTCTGAAGAGGAGGGTGCATCTTGACGGACGATATATTTGACGAAAAGAAAACGAAGAATAGAGATATAAGGAAATACGTGAAGGCGGGGGTTGCTCTGCTTGTCATCATCTTTCTTCTCTTAACAGGAATAAGCTCTGTTGTTATTGCGAAGGAAGGGGAGTACAAAGTAGTCCGGCAATTTGGTGATATTGTGAAGATCCATGAAACACCCGGACTCAAATTCAAGGTTCCTTTCGTTCAGGAAGTATCGACATTGTCAAAGAAGAAGATGGTGTACGACGTAGAAGAGAAAGAGATTACCACATTGGATAAAAAGCGTATGATCATCGACAATTACGCCGTTTGGAGCATTGAAGATCCGGAGAGAATGATTGCCAATGCCAGGACGGTAATCGGTGCGGAAGCAAGAATGGGTGAGTTCATCTTCTCCATTGTCCGCTCGGAGCTTGGAAAGATGGACTTTTCGGAAATTATTAACGAAGAAGAGAGTTCCCGAGGTGTGCTCAATGATGAAATTACATCGAAAGTAAATGAATATCTGGCTCGTGATAACTATGGAATTGTCGTGGACGACGTCCGGATTAAACGGTCGGACCTTCCTGAATCGAATGAAGCAGCTGTCTTCAACCAAATGATTACGGACAGAGAAAAGATAGCGCAACAGTATTTATCGGAGGGGGAAGCGGATAAGAGCAGAATCAGGGCGGAAGTCGACAGGGAAGTACAGGAGATGTTGTCGACAGCCAGAGCAAACGCAGAGAAAATCCGTTCGGAAGGAGAGCAGCAGGCAGCGGCTGTTTACAATGAATCTTTCTCCAAAGACCCTGAGTTTTACCGACTCTACCGAACCCTTGAATCCTATGAAACGACAATTGATGGAGAAACGACGATTATTCTCCCTCAGGATTCTCCTTATACCGATCTCTTGCAGGGTTATATCGAATAACAGGAAGGTGGCGTCTTTTTCTTCTCTGCTGTAATCATGGTAGAATGAAGAAAAAGGCGTTTTATTCATGCTCATGGGGTAACATAGGATGGAGATGACAGGACGAATGACGTCGCCCCCTGTGATCCCGGATCGCCGTTTTTAAGAATAGGAGTGAGTTCATGGCTGAGAAGGTCATTTTAATTGATGGAAATAGTATAGCTTACCGGGCATTCTTCGCTCTCCCTTTACTGAATAATGATAAGGGAGTTTATACGAACGCTGTCTATGGTTTTACGACGATGCTGCTAAAAATACTGGAAGAAGATAAACCGGATCATTTACTTGTTGCATTTGATGCAGGGAAGACCACTTTCCGCCATGCTACGTATAAAGAATACAAGGGCGGCCGTCAGAAGACACCGCCGGAGCTCTCGGAACAGTTTCCTGTACTGAAAGAACTGCTCGAGACATTCGGGGTTCACAGTTACCAGCTGCAAAATTATGAGGCGGATGATATCATCGGTACGCTTGCCACAGAAGCCGGCGAGAAGGGAATGGATGTCCAAGTCATTTCCGGGGACAAAGACCTGCTGCAATTGGTCAACGAACAGATTACGGTCCGTCTTACGAAGAAGGGGATTACAAATGTCGATACATATACGCCTTCTTTCCTTCTGGACAAAATGGAGGTCAGACCGGATCAGATCATTGATTTAAAAGCGCTTATGGGAGACAGCTCTGATAATATCCCCGGAGTACCGGGTGTCGGTGAAAAAACAGCGGTCAAGTTGTTGAAGCAGTTTGAAACGCTCGAGAACCTGTATGAGAACATAGATCAGGTGAGCGGGAAGAAGCTGAAAGAAAAATTGGAGGACAATAAGGAAGAAGCTTTCATGAGTAAGCAGCTTGTGACGATTGAGAGACAAGCGCCGATTGAAGTGGGTCTTAAGGATATTGCGTATGAGGGATATCCCTCCCAAGCAGTCAGTAACTTCTTTAAAGACCTTGGATTTCAATCCCTGCTCTCCCGCATTCAAGGGGAAGAAGGAGAATCCGAAGCGAAGACGGAACTTCCCGATATAGAAGTGGAAGTGATAGAAGAGCTGAAAGAAGAAATGTTTACGGGCAGGGAAGCGCTTGTGGTGGAAATGCTTTACGAGAATTATCACACGGCTCCCATAGAGGCCATTGCTATAGTTAATGAGGAGAAGAAATATGTCCTAACTCTCGAGCAGGCGGTTAAATCCCCGGTCTTCAAAAAATGGGCTGAGGATGACACACGGGAGAAATGGGTGTTCGATGCCAAGAGAACGCTTGTAGCGATGCTTCGGTATGGAATTGAATTGAAAGGAATTACCTTCGATTTACTTTTAGCTTCTTATTTGATCAATCCTTCTGAGAACAATCACGACATCCCGGCTGTCGCACACAGACTTGGGGAGGCGGAAGTGAACTATGATGAAGAAGTGTACGGAAAGGGTGCGAAGCTGAAGCGTCCGGATGAAGATCGTACGTTCTACGAACATATCAGCAGGAAAGCATCTGCCCTATACCATATGAAGAGTAAAATGGAGGATCAGCTCGTCCAAAATGAACAGTTTAACCTCTACAATGATTTGGAAATGCCGCTTGCGCTGATCCTTGGCAGAATGGAACACAGAGGTGTCCGTGTGGATGTTGGTCGTTTGGAAGAGATGGGAGAAGAACTGGAGGCACGCTTAAACAAGGTGGAGGAAGAAATTTATGAACTTGCCGGTGAGCCGTTTAACCTCAATTCGCCTAAACAGCTCGGCCCTATTCTGTTCGAAAAGCTCGAACTTCCCGTCATTAAGAAAACGAAAACGGGGTATTCCACTTCGGCGGATGTATTGGAGCAGTTGGAAGACAAGCATCCAATCATTACGAAAATATTGTTAAATCGTCAATTAAGGAAGTTGAAATCGACCTATATCGAAGGCCTTCTGAAGGTTGTTCACAAGGATACACACAAAATTCATACCCGCTTTAATCAAGCTCTCACACAAACAGGTCGGTTGAGCTCGACGGATCCAAACCTTCAGAACATTCCAATCCGCCTGGAAGAAGGACGGAAAATCCGTCAGGCCTTCATCCCTTCAGAAGAAGGATGGGTGATGTTCGCAAGTGACTATTCCCAAATTGAACTGCGTGTTCTTGCTCATATTGCCCAGGACGAAAAGTTGATTGAGGCGTTCCGTGGAGGCGAGGATATTCATACACAAACGGCTAGTGAAGTGTTTGGAGTTGCGCCGGAAGAAGTTACGAGTAATATGAGGAGACAGGCGAAAGCGGTCAATTTCGGAATCGTTTATGGAATCAGTGATTACGGCTTGTCTCAGAGCCTTGGCATCACGAGGAAGGAAGCTCAGGCGTTTATTGATAAATATTTCGAATCCTATCCAGGCGTCAAATCCTATATGGATGAATCGGTTCGTGAGGCTAAGGATACCGGGTACGTGAAGACGTTCATGAACCGGAGACGTTACCTTCCTGACATTAAGAGTCGTAACTTCAATAAACGCGGGTTTGCCGAGCGGACTGCTATGAACACCCCGATCCAGGGGAGCGCAGCCGATATCATCAAGAAGGCGATGGTCGATTTGGAAAAACGCCTCGTGGAAGAAAAACTGGAGGCGAAAGTGTTATTACAGGTACATGATGAATTGATCATTGAAGCACCGAAAGAAGAAATTGAGAAACTGCAGGATTTAGTAGCCTCCGTCATGGAAAGCACCGTGGAACTGGATGTACCTTTGAAGGTGGATTCCTCTTACGGAGATACTTGGTACGATGCAAAGTAAGTGAGGAGAATGAAAGAATGCCAGAACTACCGGAAGTAGAGACGGTCAGGAGAACGCTCCACCATCTCGCCATTGGAAAAGAAATCGCCTCCGTATCCGTCTATTGGGGGAACATCATCAAACATCCGCAGGATCCAAAGGAATTTGATCGTCTACTGAGAGGGCAGACGATCAGGGATATCGAGCGAAAGGGGAAGTTTTTGATTTTTCAACTGGATGACCTCTCTCTCGTTTCCCACCTGAGAATGGAAGGGAAATTCGGTGTCTATGAATCCTCGATGGAGAAGCCTAAACATACGCACGTCATTTTCCACTTCACGGACGGCACGGAACTCCGTTATAACGATGTGAGGAAGTTTGGCACGATGCATGCGTTTCGAAAAGGGGAAGAGTCTTCGGTGAAGCCGTTAGTACAGCTTGGACCTGATCCATTTGAGGAAGCATTCACTTTGGATTACTTCTATATGAAACTTATGAAGACGTCCCGTAACATGAAGGCCGTTCTCTTGGATCAATCCATCGTAGCGGGGCTCGGCAACATTTATGTGGATGAGGCACTCTTCCGCGCCAAAGTCCATCCGGAGAGAATAGCGAACACGTTGACACGAGAGGAAGCTGCAAAAGTACGCGAGGCGAGTATTTCTGTTATTCTCGAGGCGATCGAACAGGGTGGTACCACCATTCGCTCCTACTCGAACAGCCAGGGGGAGATCGGTATGTTCCAACAGAAGCTGCGTGTCTATGGAAAACAGGACGAGGATTGTGTGGAGTGCGGGACGCCTATTGAGAAGCGGAAGGTGAGCGGTCGCGGCACCCATATATGCCCAAATTGCCAGCGGCTGGTTGTCTCCGAGTAACCTCAGGTCTGTGAACCCATATCCTGTGTAGCAGGAGGGTGATCGACCTTGAGTATCGGTTTGTTCATTTTTTTGTTTGTGACAGCAGTCAGCATCGACAGCTTTGGAATCGGCTGTGTATTAGGTTTGAAGAAAGTAACCATTGCAAAGAGAGCTGTCCTATCGATCGCTTGTTTGTCCGGTGTTGTGTTTCTGCTTTCCTCCTATTTCGGGCATTTGCTGATCGCTTATGTCTCACCGGAAGTGGCGGAGAAAACGGGAGCATCAGCCCTGATTTTCATAGGTATATTCTTTCTTTGGCAGTTTTTTAAGAAGAGGAAGCCGCAGAAGGAAGATGATTCATGGTTTAAGCCGGCGGAGGTACTGAATGATCCCGTCGCGGCAGATGTGGATCATTCCGGGGGTATCCGGGGGAAAGAAGTGTTTCTCTTGGGTATCGCCTTGTCCCTGGACTCTATCGGAGCGGGAGTAAGCGGAGCTATGATCGGGATGCCTACACTAATGACGTCGTTGTTTATTACACTGGCTACGTTTCTCATGCTGGCAGGCGGTATATGGAGCGGCAGACATTTAAGTGAGAAAGTGGAGAGTATATCCATCCTGCCGGGCGTCCTGCTCATTATCATCGGCTTAATTAAACTTTCATGAGTGTTGGAATAAGAGGAGAGCCATGTCTCTTCTCTATACATAAAGGGGGGCGTGTCATGACTGTTGTCATCGGATTAACCGGCAGTATAGCCAGCGGTAAAAGCACTATCTCTGCTATGTTTAAAGAATTGGGTATCCCGGTTGTAGATGCCGATGTGATATCGAGGAAAGTGGTGGAACCTGGTGAGGCTGCATACACACGTATTGTTGAAGCATTCGGCTCTGATATTTTGTTGGAGGACAGGACGATTGACCGTAAGAAACTCGGGGGCGTTGTCTTCTCCAATGAAGAAAAGCGTAAGGAATTAAACGGCATCGTTCACCCTGAAGTGAGAAAAGAAATGGTTCGTCAACGGGAATGCTATAAGGAAGAAGGACACCGTGCTGTTGTATTGGACATCCCGTTACTTTTTGAAAGCAAGCTGACGGATTATGTCGAGAAGACGTTAGTCGTTTATGTAGAGGAAGAAACGCAGCTCCGACGTTTGATGGAACGTGATCAGTCGACCAGTGAGGATGCAGAAGCAAGAATTGCTTCCCAAATCCCGGTAAAGAAAAAAGCGGCTCTTGCCGATGCGGTCATTGATAATAATGGATCTGTCGAGCAAAGCTTCGACCAATTAAAAGACATACTTCAAAGGTGGAACATCGTATAATAACACGTCGGGATTCCGACGTGTTATTTTTTTGTGAAAAAATGCACTCTTTTATGTAAAAGCGCTTGCAATATGTTATACTGTTTCTGTGAAAAGGGTTAAAAAGTATATCATATATAGGGGGCTGGAACATGGGAAAAACAAAGATTGCCATTAATGGGTTGGGAAGAATTGGCCGTATGGTTTTTAGAAAGGCTGTCATCGATAATTCTGTAGAATTGGTGGCTGTAAACGCCTGTTATCCAGCTGAAACCATTGCTCATATGCTGAAATATGATAGTGTTCACGGTCGATTTGAAGGCAAAATCCAAGCGGCGGAAGGGAATCTTGTCGTCGATGGGAAGGTCATTCGCTTGTGTTCAACACGAGATCCGCATGAGCTGCCGTGGGATGAACTGGGTGTCGATATTGTCATTGAGGCTACCGGCAAATTCAAAACGAAGGATGAAGCGTCCCAACATATCGAAGCAGGAGCAAAAAAAGTCATCATAACAGCTCCCGGTAAAGAAGTAGATGCTACGATTGTTATGGGAGTAAATGAAGATAGTTATGTACCGGAACAGCATCACGTCCTGTCCAATGCTTCTTGTACGACCAACTGTCTTGCTCCTGTTGTAAAAGTATTGGAAGACCAATTTGGTATCGTCAACGGCTTGATGACTACTGTTCACTCTTTTACAAACGATCAGAAGAACCTGGATAATCCACATAAGGACCTCCGCCGCGCCCGGGGCTGTACACAGTCGATTATCCCGACTTCGACAGGGGCTGCAAAAGCATTGGGAGAAGTGATCCCGAGCATGCGGGGGAAACTGAACGGAATGGCGCTGCGGGTGCCTACTCCAAATGTATCCCTTGTTGATCTCGTCGTTGATGTGAAACGCGATGTGACGAGAGAAGAAGTGAATGAGGCGTTTGCTGGTATGGCAAGGTATGAAATGAAAGGAATCTTGGAATTTAATGAGGAGCCGCTCGTTTCCATAGATTATACGACGTCCCCTTCTTCTGCGATCATCGATGGATTGTCCACCCAGGTGATCGAAGAGCGTAAAGTGAAGGTGCTGGCTTGGTATGACAATGAGTGGGGATACTCCTGCCGGGTTGTTGACCTTGCTAAATATGTCGGGAATATGATGCAGCAGGAGAAAGCGGTCCGCGTGTCTTGAGAAAGCACTAGAAAGCATCCCGAATGTATCGTATACTAGGACCCGGTGACTATGGTTTGCTGTATTTGAAATAAATCTTGCAAATTACGGGTAAACCATATATACTTTCTTTTGAACTTCTGAATTTCTTATGTTTTCATGTCTACTCAAAGGGTTAGGACCTCTCAGGACTAACTTTCCCCCATGGTAGTGCATGACTGTTATTTCAGAGGGGAAGAAGTTAATGTACAAAGGGGGATCCTTAATATGGATACAATGGGAAGACACGTAATTGCTGAACTATGGGATTGTAATGAAGAGAAATTGAATGATATGTCGTATATAGAGCAGGTTTTTGTTGATGCTGCTTTGAAAGCGGGAGCAGAAGTAAGAGAGGTCGCTTTTCATAAGTTCGCTCCACACGGGGTGAGCGGAGTGGTCATCATTTCCGAATCGCACTTGACGATTCACAGTTTTCCGGAGCATGGATATGCAAGTATCGATGTCTACACGTGCGGCGACCGTATTGATCCGAACGTTGCAGCCCACTACATCGTTGAAGCACTGGAAGCAGGGAAGAATGAAACCGTGGAAGTGCCGAGAGGGATGGGACCTGTGGAAGTACAGGAATCTCGTGCCCTTTAAAAAGAGAAACGCAGTAAATCAAGCCGCGCAGAGAAGTCTGTGCGGCTTTTTTGTATGGGGTCAACTCTCCTTTGGTAACTGTTATTTCTTATTTTGAAGAATCATGTTAAAATGATGGAAGATCATGTCGAATGGATTGAAGGGGCCAGATAAGTGAAAGCATTTATATCAAGATATATCAGTAATCACTCAGAAACCAGTGAACAGCATAAGGATGAAGAACTTGTCACACACTATTATAAAGCAAAGCGTGATGACGTTTTCCGTGCCGTGGAAGAACTGTTTCCCGCACCCTCACAGATTGTAGCATCCTCGAAGGAACGCGGCGAACTTACGATTAAATATAAAGGGAAAAGGCGTGCTTTCATTGTTGTGACTATCATTATGGTCCGTCCTTTCCGTACCGCTGTTGATTTTTCCGTAACAACGGATTCCGGTGGACCCGTTGATTTCGGATACAGTCGGAACACCATTGTTTCGTTGTATAAGCAGTTGGACAGCCAATTTCAGCCTGTCGATCCATCATAAGCGATGTGGAAACGAAGACGATGTGGAGTTGATCAATTTTGAAATGCCCTAATTGCCACTACAAGAGTACGAAGGTGCTTGATTCGCGGCCGATTGAGGATGGCCAGGCCATACGCAGGCGGAGAGAATGTGAACAGTGTGACTTCCGCTTTACCACGTTTGAACGAATTGAAGAAGTTCCTTTGATTGTAGTGAAAAAAGAAGGCACAAGAGAAGAATTCAGTAGAGAGAAATTGATGCGGGGCTTGATCAGGGCTTGTGAGAAGCGCCCGGTTGCGGTCGAGGAACTGGAAGGTGTGACACTGGACATCGAGAAAGAACTCAGGAACCGCGGCGTCTCGGAAGTGTTGAGTAAAGATATAGGAGAAATGGTCATGGGGCGTCTTTCTGGAATTGACGAAGTCTCTTATGTCCGTTTCGCATCCGTCTATCGACAATTTAAGGACATCAATGTTTTTATTGATGAACTGAAGGATTTAATAAAACACGAAGATGACAAATGAGCCGGCATTGGCTCATTTTCTTTTTCAAGGGAAACCGGGTAATATGAAAGGAAGAAGGAGGTGCGGAAGATGAATCATTCGATAGGGAAGTTACTCCCGGTAGATGGTTTTCGAGTTGTGAAGCGGGGGGAGCTGCCGAGGAATTTTCATCGTTCGTTATCCCATTTGTATCAACCGATCGTCGGTCGTCTGGCGATTTCTTTATATCAGATTTTATTATCGGAGTCTGAAATGAATGCTGCAGAACAAGTACAGACCCACCACACGTTGATGGGCTATCTGTCTGCGCCATTGGATAAGATTTATGAAGCCAGGAAGAAGCTGGAGGCAATCGGCCTTCTGCGTTCTTTCCAGGCAGAAGGGGAAGGGGCTCATGCCGAATACATGTATTACCTGTATCCTCCCTTCTCTGCGGAGGAATTCTTCATGGATGATATGCTCTCCCTTCTGCTTTACCATGAAATCGGACAGCGCAAATATGAAAACTTAAAAGAACGGCTCATCTGCAAAGAGTACGTTCTGGATGGTTTTGGAGAGGTTACTGCAACTTTCGATCAGGTATTTCATGCGAAAATGCTCGAGACCGTACAGGCCGAGACCACATCCCTTGCGGATAAGCAGAATCAGAAAGAGAGCCGAGGGCCTGTGACGTCCCAAACGAAAGTGGATTTCGACTGGCTCCATCATGCTCTAAAGAAACGGATGTATCCCAGTGAACAGATTCTTACAGGACGGAATAGAAAGTTAATTCTTCAGCTAGCCACGCTGTATGATTTATCAACGATTGACATTGAAAAAGCGGTGACGTGGGCGATTGATGAAAATCATTATCTCGTAGAAGAAGAATTTAAAGCCGCCTGTCATGATTTTCTGAAGGAAAAGCCTGTCCCGAAGAAGCAGTCTAATATAGATGCTCGAGAAAAAACACAGGACACAGGAGCGGAAGAAAGTGTGAGTAAAGAAGATCAGTTTATTGCCATGCTTGAAAGAAAATCACCAAGGGAACTTCTTGAAGACCTTTCTCAGGGCAACAGGGCATCTGACCAGGATTTGAAGCTGATTCGGGACGTCATGACAGAGCAGGGAATCAACCCCGGGGTCATGAATGTTCTTGTTCACTACGTGCTTTTGAAAACAGATATGAAATTGTCCAAGTCTTATTTGCAGAAAATAGCCGGGCACTGGGCACGGAAAAACGTGACTACTGTGCGTCAGGCGATGAATCTTGCTAAGGCTGAGCATCAGAAGTATCAGCAGTGGGGTCAGCAGAAGTCACAGAGACGTGTGAATACGAAAGAAGAAGTCATTCCGGCTTGGTTCAACAAGGACGCAGGATCCGGTGAGAAAGTTTCTGCTTCGGTTAACGTGGATACGGATGATATCGCTGCACGTATAAGGAAGTTGACAAGCAGAGAGAACGGATGAATGAGGAGGTGGCAGAATGGAACCGATCCAGAAATCATTGAAAAAATGGATGAGAAACAATAAAACCTTTCAAGATCGAATGAACAAAATGAAAGAAGAAGTGCTCCAGTCGGAAGATGTACGGCAGCTGATAGAACACCATCCGGAGTTGACGGAGAAGAGCATGGAGAAGAATCTCATTAAGCTCTATGAGTACCAGTCCCAATCGAAAAACTGTGAAAAGTGTCCGTCACGTGAAGCGTGTATTAATATTCTCCCGGGATACGTGCCGCGTGTGGAAGTAGATGGCCAGGAAGTGAAGCTTGCTTACGATAAGTGCAGCCGACAAAGGAAGCGGGAAGAGCATGAACAGCAAAAGTCACTTGTCCGGAGTCTTCACATGCCGAGGGAGATCTTGGAAGCCTCTCTTTCCAGACTGGATCTTCAAGACCCCGACCGAAGTGCGGCAGTGGAACAAACGGTCCGTTATATTGAAAGTCTTTCTGAAGAGCTTCCGAGCAAAGGGTTGTATTTTCATGGACCTTTCGGTGTCGGGAAAACGTATTTTCTCGGAGCTATAGCCAATGAATTGAGCGAAAAGCATATTCCATCCATGGTCATCTACATGCCGGAATTCGTCAGAGAGATGAAAGCGTCTATAAAGGACGATTCCATCAATGATAAAATCAATGCGTTTAAAGAAACCCCCGTATTAATGTTAGATGACATTGGTGCAGAATCACAATCAGCATGGTTCCGGGACGAAGTATTGGGGAGTATTCTTCATTACCGAATGATGGAGAGACTTCCTGTGTTCTTCACATCGAACTACACGATCGATGAGTTGGAGAAAGTCTTGATGACATCCAATCGCGGCGATGTAGATCAAGTGAAGGCGAAGCGGATTACCGAACGAATTCGCCAGCTCAGCGAGAGTGTGTTAGTGACCGGTCGGAACCGAAGAGGGTAACGATGAGGAAAGATGAAGATGGAAATGGCATGATTTCTTCTGGACTGACATAAACATAACAAGGAATAGACGGCGTCGCAGGCGCCTTCTAATACCGTATCGGAAAGTCGGGATGAGGGGGAATCTTGGTGTTTGGCATTCACTTTTCTAATCGCGCGGAAGCGGTTATCTTTTATAATGCAATTGTCACGGAGCAGAGGTTGTGGTTGTTCAAGGAGTACAATGAATTCTATGAAGTCGAGTTGGTCAACGCCTCTCTGAACGGCAAGGCTTACGTCGAGGCAATCCGTTCTTTTCTTCAGGTCATAAGGAAAAGGAAGATGCTTGGTTGGATGGAAGGAGTCCTGAAGCATCGTTACCATTACGAAGATATGGAAGAGATACACCGCATGCTCGAGATCGGACAGGACTTTGAAGCGCATCCCCCGGCAGGTGTAAAGCTTCCGCCCGTTTATCACTATCTGCGCGCCTTCATCCAGGATTATTTGGCCGGGCGGACGTACGTGGAATTTGATGAGATGGCTGCTGCCTGTTTAGAAAACGTTCATGAGTCTGTTATTGAATACACGGGTAAAATCATTGACGAGTACAAGCAGGAGGAGTCCTATCAGTTGATGCTCGATTCCTGGCGGCAGCGTGTCCACCATAAAGATACCGGTGTCCAACTGCTTCATCTCCTGGATGATGGCGGACTGGTTTATTACCATGATGAAGGAAATCCTGTCCGGGATTCGGAAACAACGCTATACAAGAAACAATATCCGGATGCATCCATTTCAGAACTCCCAATCAAGTGGCCGGTCACGACCGCTCTTGTTCATGCCCCTGAACAGTTGATCATATATTCAGATCGATCGCAGGATTCCAACCTGGAGCTCTTGATGAATATTTTTGAAGAAAAAGCATCTTGGAAACCGAAATCGAACTTTCCATTCGACAACGCTTGATTTCCTCTTTGTTAACGGATATAATACCTACATATTAATAAATCAGCATGGAAGAGGACACGAGCGATTAGTGACGCATGACCAGAGAGAGGGGCCAATAGGCTGGAAGCTCCTTCCTGACGGCTACATTGTTTACCACCTCCGAGCTCTGCCTGTGAACAGTTTTTAGTAATGGGCAGCGTTTGATCCGCGTTAAGGATGACGAACGAGCCGCGTACGTCCTGGACGGAAGCGGAAACTAGGGTGGAACCACGAGTGCTAACGCTTGTCCCTTGGCTTATTTTGCCGAGGGATAAGCGTTTTTTGATTTGTCTGCAAGGAAGAAAGTATAGAAGGAGTGTTGGGAAATGGCAACAATTCAAATGAAATTTCCAGATGGTAACGTAAAGGAATTTGAACAAGGAACTACAGGGGAAGCAATTGCCCAGTCTATTTCACCGGGGTTGAAGAAACAGGCGCTGGCTGTCAAATTAGATGGAGAACCTTATGATCTGCGACGTCCGATAAATCAGGATGGATCCATTGAGATTCTGACTTATAAAAACCAGGAAGGCATTGAAATCATGCGTCACTCCACAGCTCACTTGATGGCGCAGGCGATCAAGCGCATTTATGGGGATGTGAAGTTCGGTGTAGGCCCTGTGATTGAGAACGGTTTTTACTATGATATCGATATGGAAGAATCGCTGACGCCGGAAGATCTGCCTAAGATTGAGAAAGAAATGCAAAAAATCATTGATGAGAACCTGGAAATTGAGCGCATTGAGGTATCCAGAGAAGAAGCAATCGAGAAGTTTAAAGAGATTGGTGATGACCTTAAATTGGAACTGATCGACGCTATTCCGGAAGGAGAGCAGGTTACCCTTTATCAGCAAGGGGAATTCTTCGATTTGTGCCGCGGGGTCCACGTTCCGCAGACGAGCAAAATCAAAGTGTTTAAGCTGTTGAGCATTTCAGGAGCTTACTGGCGCGGGAACAGTGATAACCAGATGCTCCAGCGTATTTACGGGACTGCTTTTGAGAAAAAGGCGCACCTCGATGAGCACTTAAAGATGCTTGAGGAAGCGAAAGAGCGTGACCACCGTAAGTTGGGGAAAGAGCTGGAGATTTTCACAATCAATCAGAAAGTCGGACAAGGTTTGCCGATGTGGCTGCCTAAAGGTTCCACCATTCGTCGCACAATCGAACGTTATATCGTGGATACTGAAGAACGACTCGGTTACGATCACGTCTATACGCCGGTGCTTGGAAGTGTAGATTTGTATAAAACGAGCGGTCACTGGGACCACTATCAGGACGATATGTTCCCGACAATGGAAATGGACAATGAAGACCTCGTTCTCCGCCCGATGAACTGTCCGCACCATATGATGGTTTACAAGAATCAGCTTCATAGTTACCGGAATCTGCCGGTACGTATTGCGGAGCTTGGTACGATGCACCGCTATGAGATGTCTGGAGCTCTTGCCGGCCTTCAACGTGTTCGTGCGATGACGTTGAATGATGCCCATATCTTTGCAAGACCTGACCAGTTGAAAGATGAATTCATGCGTGTCGTTCGACTCGTCCAGGAAGTGTACCGCGATTTCGGTATTGAAGATTATTACTTCCGCTTGTCCTATAGAGATCCAGAAGACAAAGAGAAGTATGTTGACAACGACGCTATGTGGGAAAAAGCACAGGCGATGCTGAAAGAAACAATGGAAGACATGGAACTTGAGTATGTGGAAGCAGAAGGAGAAGCTGCTTTCTATGGTCCGAAGCTTGATGTTCAAGTGAAAACAGCTCTCGGCAAGGAT
The DNA here is from genome assembly GCF_000469135.2 of Bacillus sp. SB49. Classification (NCBI taxonomy): domain Bacteria; kingdom Bacillati; phylum Bacillota; class Bacilli; order Caryophanales; family Bacillaceae; genus Bacillus; species Bacillus sp. SB49. The sequence goes on along the minus strand of NZ_CP048117.1, from coordinate 2,486,976 downwards.
GAGACGCTGTCAACGGTTCAGCTGGACTTCCACCTCCCTGAGCGCTTTGACCTTACGTATGTAGGGGAAGATGGAGCGGATCACCGTCCTGTCGTTATTCACCGTGGAGTCGTATCCACGATGGAGCGCTTCGTTGCTTTCCTTATTGAGGAATACAAAGGTGTCTTCCCAACCTGGCTTGCTCCTGTTCAGGCGAAAATCATTCCGGTTTCTGCAGATGCGCATCTGGAATATTCTAAGAAGCTTGAGGATGAACTCCGTGAAGCCGGCATTCGTGTCGAGGTGGATGAGCGCAATGAGAAGATCGGATATAAGATAAGAGAAGCACAAATGCAGAAAATTCCGTTCCAGCTTGTTGTCGGAGACCGTGAGATGGAAGAGAATGCAGTGAACGTCCGCCGATACGGCCAACAGAATTCAGAAACGAAACCACTGGAGCAGTTCAAATCTGAAATTCGTAACGAAATCGATCAAAAACTGCTCCGTAAGTAATGCCAAAGAGATCGGAAGTGTCTGCTTCCGGTCTCTTCTTCCTTTCCAGATGGGAAAAAGCTCTTGATTTTTCCTCGTCTTTCCCTTATCCTAGGAAAGGTAGTCATGAAGACACCTCGTTAGGTGTTGACATGTACCATCAGGCATGCTATTATTATTTAGGTAACTGAATGAACGGATCTAGAGACAAGTAGAAGCACCCGCTTCTCACCTGATCGACGCGTAAGCAGTTGGCAGGTCACTATTCCTTTGATTTATTAGGAGACGTGTGGGTGCAGTATGTGCCGACACTTTTTTTATTTGCAACAGGAAATCTCTTGTCGATGACAGATCTCATACAAGTTTTCTAAAATATGTTGGAGGTGGCTCGATATTAGCAAGGATAACATGAACGTTAATGAAAAAATCCGTGCCCGTGAAGTTCGTCTGATCGATGTAAATGGGGAGCAGCTTGGAGTTAAATCCCGTAACGAAGCCCTGGATATTGCTGCAAATGCAAATCTTGATCTCGTTATGGTGGCGCCAAATGCGAAGCCTCCGGTTTGCCGAGTGATGGACTACGGAAAGTATCGCTTCGAGCAGCAGAAGAAAGAAAAAGAAGCTCGTAAGAAACAAACCGTCATCAAAGTCAAGGAAGTTCGTCTCAGCCCTGGGATCGAAGACCATGACTTTAACACGAAACTGCGTAACGCACGCAAGTTCCTCGAAAAAGGTGACAAAGTGAAAGCATCTGTCCGTTTCCGCGGTCGTGCAATCACACACAAAGAACTTGGACAGAAAGTACTCGAACGCCTTGCCGAAGAGTGCAAAGATATTGCCCAAGTTGAGACCAAGCCTAAAATGGAAGGTCGCAGTATGTTCTTAATGCTTGCTCCTCTAGGCGAGAAGTAAGTATGTGTATCAAGTAAAAGGAGGAAATTCACATGCCAAAAATGAAAACCCATAAAGGTTCTCAAAAACGCTTCAAAAAAACCGGAACAGGTAAGGTGAAACGTTCTCACGCTTACACTAGCCACTTGTTCGCAAACAAATCTACGAAACAAAAGCGTAAGCTACGTAAAGATGCATTGGTTTCTGCTGGAGATTATCGCCGCATCAAGCACATGCTTCCAAAAGACTAATAACGATATCGATTTAATCAGGAGGGATTATTATGCCACGAGTTAAAGGTGGAACAGTGACACGTCAACGTCGTAACCGTGTCCTTAAACTAGCAAAAGGTTATTATGGTTCTAAACACGCACTATTCAAAACAGCTAAGCAACAAGTAATGAAATCCGGTCAGTACGCTTACCGTGACCGTCGTCAGAAGAAACGCGACTTCCGTAAGCTTTGGATCGCACGTATTAACGCTGCGGCTCGCTTGAACGATATTTCTTACAGCCGTCTAATGCACGGTTTGAAACTTGCGGGTATCGAAATGAACCGTAAGATGCTTGCTGATCTAGCTATCAACGATGCTCAAGCTTTCTCTGCACTTGCAGAGCAGGCAAAAGCAGCACTTAAATAAAAAAGATTGCAGAAGAGTCATTTCCGTTCGGTAGGAAATGACTTTTTTTATATAAAAAGATAAAGGGGGTACATTCTATGGGTTTTCTGGGTGCTTTATTTATCGTTTGGGGGAGCATGAGTATCTGGCTGTTTCTTTTAATGGGGTCGGATAAGAAGAGAGCAGTGAAGCAGGCATGGAGGACCCGGGAGCGTACCATTTGGTTACTAGCAGTCCTTGGCGGTGCACTTGGCGGCTGGGCAGGAATGAACGTGTTCAGACATAAGACGAAACACCGGGCATTCGCGTTCGGCCTTCCTTTCCTGTCCCTTCTTCACATTGCGGGAGCGGGCTATCTCATCGGTAAGTTCTACCTTTGATTCTCCTGTCATAATATGTAGACAGGGGGGATGAAATGGGCGAGATAACAACATCCGTATTGGCATGGTTGGAGCAGCAGGAAGCTTGGGCACCGCTCTTATTCATCGGTATTCATTTACTGCGTCCATTCTTATTTCTGCCTGTTATGCTTGTATGCATCACAGGCGGGGTACTATTCGGACCAATTGCCGGCACCGCTTATTCCGTGATCGGGACAATGTTATCCAGTCTGGTTTTTTACAAGATGATCCGCATCTTACCATCAGGATTGAAGAAACTTAAACGTGTGAAGGAGAAATGGCTGAAGAAACAAACCAACCTTTCGGTAAAGCAGGTGGCGGTTCTTCGACTTGTCCCGTTTATTCATTTTCATCTACTATCCTACTGTCTCTTGGAAATCAGTTCGGATTTCAAGGAATATACGAAATCCTCGCTGTTTGCAAATTTTCCGCTGGCAGTGGTTTATACATCGGTAGGTCAATGGATCACTTTGTTGTCTCTTCCAATGATGATTATTTTTTCCGGCGCCCTGATCGGCCTCACTTTCTTGATCAGGAAGAAATACGAAGTGGTGCTCTGGCGTGACTTTTTTCAGCCGGCACCTTAAGAATTCATGGAATATCAGCATGCAGGAAGTTCTTTCTCTCCCATGTGAAAAATCCGACCATTCCTGGTCGGATTCTTTTGGTTGGAGACGCTGTATCGAGCTCTTAGAGCTGTTCGTCATCGTTCCAACGGCTTAGAATAAGGCGGTTCATCGGATACTTCCATTCAATAGTGGCGTACGGGTACCGTATGAGGATTTCCTTCTCCATGAAATAGATATCCTCCCGGTCGAGTCCTTGCAGCCGTTCCGGATGATGTGCGCTGACGCTGATGTTGACGACTTCAAATGCATCTTCGGTTGCCCCCAGGTACTTTTCACCTTCGAAAACCAACCCTTTCCATGTAAGTAGAAAATTTTCCTTGGAATTTTCTTTATTGTCATGGAAGTAGAACTGTTTTTTATCTTTAGCGGTGTCTAGTTTCCTTCGTGGGTTGATGAGGAACTTGTAGGCTGTATAAAGGATGAAGGCGATAGCGACCAATAATAACAAGCGGAACAGGATGATAATCATGTGTATCGACTCCCTATATATAGCATCATAGCTACCATACGATTGTGCATGTCCTTTTGTTTCAAAAAATGATACATTTATTGAAGACAATTTTTGAGTAGAGGAGAATTTTAATGGAATGGAATCGATTGTATGACATGCAGCGAGCGTTGGATCAATATATTGAAGACCAGCACGACATTAAACAAGGGACAAAAACAGAGGAAAAAATCCTTGCCCTGCTAGTGGAAATCGGGGAACTCGCGAATGAAACCAGGTGCTTCAAATTCTGGAGTAGTAAAGGACCTAGTGAAAAAGAGGTCATTTTGGAAGAGTATGTAGACGGAATACATTTTCTGCTGTCGCTCGGCCTCGATTCAGGCTTTCATTTTGAGCCGGGCGCCTATGTTTGCCGGGAAACGGAAACCGAGGCGTTTCTTAATGTATATAAAGCGGTGGAAGCGTTTCGGGAACAGAAGGACAAACAATCCTATCACGCACTGTTCCTTGGGTATTTACAGTTGGCAGCGACCATCGGCTTGACGGAGGAAGAATGGTTTCACGCCTATCTATCAAAAAATGAAGTGAATTACCAACGTCAGGATGAAGGATATTAAAGGAATAATAGACGCAATTTTTTGTGAAATCGCTTTAAAGAGGTTATAATATGGTTGGAATGAGTAAAGGAGGATGCAGTACATATGTCTAAAAGAGATGAAACGTTGAATATGCTTAAGGATTTGACAGATGCCAAAGGTGTGCCCGGAAACGAACGTGAAGCTCGCGATGTGATGAAACGTTATATCACACCATACGCAGACGAAGTATTCACGGACAATCTTGGCAGCCTCGTTGCCAAGAAAGTCGGAAATAAAAAAGGCCCGAGTATCATGGTGGCTGGTCACTTGGATGAAGTGGGCTTTATGGTCACCCGGATTGACGATCATGGATATATCTATTTTCAGACTGTGGGAGGCTGGTGGAGTCAGGTTATGCTCGCACAACGTGTGACAATCATGACTCGTAAAGGCGATCTGACGGGGATCATCGGCTCCAAGCCGCCTCATATTCTTCCTGCAGAACAGCGTAAGAAAGCTGTTGATTTGAAGGATATGTTCATTGATATCGGTGCATCCAGCAGGGAGGAAGCAGAAGAGTTCGGTGTCAAGCCGGGGGATTCTGTTGTTCCATATTTTGAATTCACCCAAATGAAGAACGAGAAGATGCTCCTTGCTAAAGCATGGGACAACCGTATCGGATGTGCCATAGCGATTGACGTACTTAAGCAGTTGAAAGGGCAAAAGCATCCGAACATCGTCTATGGTGTCGGGACAGTTCAGGAGGAAGTAGGTCTTCGAGGCGCCCGTACTTCTGCCAATATGATCAATCCTGATATTGCTTTCGGTGTCGATGTCGGTATTGCCGGCGATACACCAGGTGTATCAGATAAAGAAGCTGCAAGTAAAATGGGAGACGGCCCACAGATCATTCTTTATGATGCGTCCATGGTTTCTCATAAAGGTTTGCGTGACTTCGTGACAGATACTGCAGACGCACACAACATCCCGTATCAATTTGACTCTATGCCCGGCGGGGGGACGGATTCCGGTTCCATTCACTTGAGCCACAACGGTGTACCTGCGTTGTCCATCACGATTGCGACACGTTATATCCATTCTCATGCTGCTATGCTCCATAGAGATGACTTCGAGAATGCTGTGCGTTTAATCGTGGAAGTGATCAAAGGATTAGATGCAGATAAAGTAAAAGAAATTACCTTCCAGTAAAGGGAAGAAAGCCAACCTGATTTTCAGGTTGGCTTTCTTATTAATTCGTCTGTCTTAACCCTTGCTCAAGCGTGTCCAGAATTTCCTGTCTTTCCTGTTCATCAGACTCTCTCCAAAGCGTCTCGAAGAAAACGCCAAGGCCTGGTAACGTCTTCTCTTCGCCTTTTTGCATGGCATCATCGATCGTCGCTTCCAGCTGCTCTGCACTGTGGCCGGTCACATTGGACAGAATAGCTCTTCTCAAATCCAAATTCATCGTAACATCCTCCTTGCTTATGCGTAATATTCCACCTTAGTTTGACCAACCCGGCCTTTGCTATGTATGATAGTTGAGAAATAACATGTAAATGAGGGAATAACATGCTGACTTCGGTACAAAACACCAAAGTGAAAGAATGGAAAAAGCTGCATAAGCGTAAATATAGAAAACAGACAGGTCAATTCCTGGTGGAAGGACATCATCTGGTGGAGGAAGTCCTTGCAAGTGATTGGACAGTCCTTGAACTCATAAGACGTGAAGGAACAGACTTTACAGCACCGCCCGAAATCAAGGTGACAGAAGTAGACGCACAGGTATTTGCTGCGGTTGCGGAAACGGAAACACCACAAGGCATTGCGGCGGTTGTCGAACAAAAAACGTACGAATTCCTTCCAGCGAAAAGGACCCTCATGATTGATGCAGTCCAGGACCCGGGTAATATCGGAACGTTGATTCGAACGGCAGACGCGGCCGGGTTTGATCAGGTTTTGTTAGGAACAGGATCAGTGGATCCGTTCAACGATAAGGTCATCCGTGCAACGCAGGGATCTATTTTTCATCTTCCCATCCTGACTGGTGAACTTACAGAGTTTATGGATGAATTAAAAGCGGGAGGTGTCGAGATCTGGGCAGCGGCTCTGCAGGAAGCAAAGCCCTATAAGGATATGAAGACCCCGGATCGAGTGGCGCTGCTGGTCGGAAACGAGGGCCAGGGAATTGCAGAGCACTTATTGGAGCAGTCCGAGAAGAAAGTCTACATTCCAATTTACGGCCGGGCTGAGTCATTAAATGTAGCCGTAGCCGGTGCTGTTTTGATGTATCACCTGCAAAGCTGAACTTGCATGAACGCTCATCTTTGACTATAATATATTCAGTTGAATGAAATATGTTTAATAAGCGTAGAAAGAGCCTAGTAGGTGAATGTAAATCGTTAAGAGGGAGGGAACGCCCTGGACTGTAAGTGTTCCCAACGTGTCATTCATTGAAATTTCACTCTGGAGCTTGACCTTTAATGGTCCGGATGCCAAGTCCGTTATTGTAATCGAAGTGGGCACATAGAATGTGTCAACAAGGGTGGTACCGCGAAACAACCATACAAGTCTCGTCCCTTTTTACAGGGAGGAGGCTTTTTTATTTTTATTCATAAGGAGGAGTTGGAGTCATGAAGGAACGTTTAGAACAGTTGAAGCAGGAAGCTTTGCAGAAAGTAGATGCTGCAGAAGCTGTCCAAGGGTTGAAAGATATCCGTGTCGAGTACTTAGGTAAGAAAGGCCCGATCACAGAAGTGCTGCGGGGAATGGGGAAACTATGCAAAGAAGAACGTCCGGTCATCGGACAGCTAGCGAATGATGTCCGTGAGAACATTGCTGCGGCAATTGAAACGAAACAAACGAAACTGGAGGACGAAGCGCTTGAGAAACAGCTGGAAGAAGAGAGTATTGATGTGACGCTTCCGGGACGACCTGTCCAAGTCGGAGGTCCTCATCTGCTTACAAGCATCGTTGAAGAAATCGAGGATTTATTTATTGGGATGGGATTTGAAATTAAAGAAGGTCCGGAAGTGGAGACGGATTACTACAATTTCGAAGCCTTGAATCTTCCGAAGGGGCACCCGGCACGCGATATGCAGGATTCCTTCTATGTGACGGAAGAGCTGCTGATGCGAACCCACACTTCTCCTGTACAGGCTCGTACAATGGGGGCAAAAAACGGTAACGAACCGGTCAAAATGATCTGTCCGGGGAAAGTGTACCGTCGTGATACGGACGATGCGACACACTCTCACCAATTTACTCAGATTGAAGGACTTCTTGTCGATAAAGATGTGCGCATGAGTGACTTGAAAGGTGTCCTGAACGCATTTGCCAAGCAGATGTTCGGTTCCGACCGTGAAATCCGCCTACGTCCAAGCTTCTTCCCATTCACAGAACCCTCTGTGGAAATGGATATTTCCTGTAAAGTGTGCGGGGGTAATGGTTGTTCCGTTTGTAAAGGAACCGGCTGGATCGAAATTCTCGGAGGTGGAATGGTTCACCCGAACGTTCTGGAGATGGCTGGATACGATCCGAAAGAATATTCCGGATTTGCATTCGGTATGGGACCGGAGCGAATTGCCATGCTGAAATACGGAGTAGACGATATCCGTCACTTCTACACAAACGATATTCGATTTATTGAGCAGTATCATAAAGCATAAGGGGAGGAACTGAATCATGCTCGTATCACTAAATTGGTTACAAGAATATATTGATGTCAGCGCGTATAAGCCTGAAGAGCTGGCTGAAATTATAACGAAAACAGGAATTGAAGTGGAAAGCGTGGAGCCGGTAGCCGAAAATGTCACCGGTGTGGTTGTCGGACACGTGCAATCCTGCCTACAGCATCCGAATGCGGATAAACTTAACCTTTGTCAGGTGGATGTAGGAGAAGAAACGCTTCAAATTGTCTGCGGAGCTCCAAACATTGGAGAAGGTCAGAAAGTAGCGGTGGCTGCTCCGGGAGCTGTTCTGCCGGGTAATTTTAAAATCAAAAAAACTAAACTGCGCGGAGAAGTCTCCAATGGTATGATCTGTTCGCTTCAGGAACTTGGTGTGGATGAGAAAGACGTACCGAAGGAGTATGTGGACGGAATATTTGTGTTTCCAGAAGATGCAGAAGTGGGAGCGGACGCTGTTTCCCTTTTAAATCTCGACGATCTGATCATCGAACTCGGTTTGACTCCGAACCGGGCGGATGCAATGAGCATGGCCGGTGTTGCCTACGAGGTAGCAGCAGCCATTGACGGTGAATACCAATTAGCAGAAGAGCACGTGGAGACATCGGATGAGAAAGCATCCGACTACATTTCTGTAAAGGTAGAGGATCAGGAAGCAAACCCGTATTACGGTGCGTTTGTAATTAAGGATGTGACAGTGGGACCTTCCCCGCTCTGGATGCGTAATCGTTTGACTGCGGCAGGCATACGTCCTATTAATAACGTTGTCGATATCACGAACTATGTCTTGATGGAATACGGGCAGCCCCTTCACGCCTTCGATTATGATCGTTTCGGATCGAAAGAAATCGTGACTCGTCGTGCAGAAGAAGGAGAAACGATAGAAACGCTGGATGGCCAGGAGCGCGAACTGAGTGCCGGCCACCTTGTCATTACGAATGGATCCAAGCCGCATGCCATCGCAGGAGTCATGGGTGGTGCGCATTCCGAGGTCCAGGATGATACAACGACGATCCTTTTGGAGGCCGCCTACTTCGCTCCAGCTGTTGTGCGTCAGGCATCCAAAGATCACGGCTTAAGAAGCGAGTCCAGCAGCCGTTTCGAGAAAGGTGTCGATCCCAACCGCGTGGAACGTGCAGGGAAACGTGCATGTGAACTTCTTGCCGAATATGCTGGGGGGACGGTACTGGACGGAGTGGTCCGTTTTGATGAACTCGACAAATCCGAGAAACAAGTAACCATAGAAACAGATCGTATCAACGCCCGTTTAGGTACGGAAATATCCGCCGGGGAAATCGCAGACATTCTTCGCCGTCTTCAATTCGGCTACGAGCAGAAAGAGGAAGTATTTACAATCTCTGTTCCTACAAGACGAGGAGACATCACGTCCTTCGAGGATATTCTTGAGGAAGTTGCTCGTATTTACGGTTATGACAACCTTCCGTACACGTTGCCGCAAGGCGCATCTCAGGCAGGCGGATTGACAACTCGTCAAGCGCTTAAACGTAAAGTGAAAGCGTACCTGCAAGGTGCCGGTCTGCATGAGACGATCACGTACTCCCTGACACATAAGAATAAAGTGCATCAATTGGTAAGTCCGGAGATTAAGGCAAAGGCGAAGGGTTCCGTAGACCTGGCTATGCCGATGAGTGAAGATCATGGCTCCCTGCGTTTAAGTCTGCTTCCGGAATTACTGGAGTCTCTTTCCTACAACGTAGCGAGAAAACAGGAAAATATTGCTTACTATGAAGTCGGGACAGTGTTTGTTACTGAGGAAGAGAAAGTGACGAAACAGCCGGATGAAGTGCTCCGCGCTTCCGGAGCTTTGACAGGCCAATGGCTGGTTCATCCATGGCAGCAGGAAAAGAAAGCGGCCGACTTCTTTGTTGCAAAAGGAATGGTGGAAGGGTTGAGCAATCTGCTGGGTATATCTTTCACTTATGAAAAAGCAAAACTTGAGGATCTCCACCCAGGGAGAACCGCTGTCATCCGCTGTGGTGGGAATACTGTCGGTTTCATAGGACAAATTCATCCGAAGCTCCAAAAAGAGCTTGGATTAAAAGAGACGTTCGTCTTCGATATTAACTTAGAGGCACTGTTTGAGCAGTATGAAAAAGAAGAGACGTTCCGTGCTATTCCAAGACATCCGTCAGTATCAAGGGATATTGCTCTCGTCGTGGACGAAGAAGTGTTTGCCGGTGACATACAAGCTACCATTGAGCAGGCGGGATATCCTCTCGTTCAGAATGTTCAAGTATTTGACGTATATCAGGGAGAACACCTGGAAGAAGGGAAGAAATCACTTGCCTTCAATCTGCTTTACCTTGATCCAGTCCGTACGTTGAAGGACGAGGAAGTAGAAACAGCACACGAGAAGATCCTTGCTGCTGTAAAAGATCAGCATCAGGCTGAACTGCGTGGATAATATAATAGAAGAAAAGAGGAACCTCCTTTCCGGAGGTTCCTCTTTTAATTTATGGACGGACTAGTTTTTTCGCTTTCTGCGTGTTGGCGAAGTGCACCTTCGCTAATTCTTCCAGCTTTTCTTCTCCATAAGCCTCGATAACGGCCGCGGCGGCCTGATCGACTTTGGAAGAAGCTCCTTTCGGTATCGGTAGACCGGTATCGAATTCTAAAGTGTTCATTGCTTTAACGAATGCGGACCTTGCAAGGATCGATGCCGCTGCAACGGCGATGGAATAGCTTTCTGCTTTCGTCATGAAATAAACATTATCCTGAAGCGTAAAGTTCTCACTCTTCAAATGCTTTTGGTACACATGCGGCTCAGAAAACTGGTCGATAAGAATTCCATGCGGCCTTACCGGTGCTATTTTTTTCAGGAGCTTGTCCAGAGCCTGGTGGTGAAGCATGGTTTTCATTTTGCCCTGACTCCAACCTCTTCGCTGCCATTGATTATACCGTTTGTTTGGTAGTCGCAGAAGACTGTAGGGAATCTTCATCTGGACAATGTCTTTGGCCAGTTCAGTAATCTGTGGATCGGATAAGTGTTTGGAGTCCTTTACTCCAATCGCCTTCAGTTGTGGAACCTGCTCTGCTGTGACATAGGCAGCTGCTACGGTGATCGGTCCGAAATAATCGCCGGTACCCGCTTCGTCCGATCCGATATGGGAACTGGTGAAGAGGCTTTCTTCCGGGTGATACGCATGTCTGCCTGCCCCGGCTTTTTTGGAAGGTGCACTTGAGGTAATGGGAGATCCCCACTTGGAAGCTTCCTCCTCAGGTCTGCTTCCCTGGAATAATACTTTTCCTGATCGATAAGCGGTGATGGTGCATGCGCTTGTTTTAGCAGCAAAAACGGCATTGGCAGGTGTCGCTTTCTTCTGGCTTCTATAATGAGCTTTCATCTCTTCTATTTTGGTAGAGGTTACTTTTAGTACGACTTGGGGCATAAGGCATTCCTTTCTGTTACTTCTAGGATAGGAACAGTATAGCAAAGGGATTGGAAAAAGAGAACATTTGTGAAAAACATGTATATTGGTTTCCTAATTGTCAGCCTTCATGTTAATATAAAGTTTAGGATTGAGAGAAACTAGGGGGTATGAATGTGTCGCAGTCAGACCAAGAGAAAAAAAGAATTACAGTGGAGATCAACAGGAGATCTTACACTATAGTTGGTCATGAAGAGCCCCATCATATCCGTATGGTATCTAGTCTTGTGGACCAGAAAATGCGTGAAATCCATGAAGCAAACCCTAGTCTAGATACAGCAAAGCTGGCCGTTTTGACCGCTGTCAACACAATGAATGAGTATATAAAGCTGAAAGATGAGTGTACAGAACTCATGAACTATATTGATAAGATAGAGGAAGAGAAGGACAATGATTGATTTACTTATACTATTTCTATTGCTGATCGGAGTCATAACCGGGCTCAAGAGAGGCTTCATATTGCAATTATTTCATTTAATCGGTTTTGTGGTAGCTTTCGTTGTTGCTGTCATTTACTATGATGACCTTGCGCCTAAGCTGACGCTATGGGTTCCTTATCCGGAACTGCCGGCGGACTCTTCATGGGCCGTGTTTTTGAACGATCTTCCCCTTGAACAGGCATTTTACAATGCGATAGCCTTTGCCATCCTATTCTTCGGAGCAAAGATTATTCTTCATATTATCGCTTCCATGCTGGACTTCGTCTCCGAACTTCCGATATTGAGTTCCATTAATACGTTATTAGGCGGAATCCTCGGTTTTGTCGAGAACTACGTGATTCTTTTCATTGTATTGTATATAGCCGCACTCGTTCCCGCAGCAGGTGTCCAGAACGCGTTGGACAGCTCGATACTTGGGCAGCTGATTATAGAACATACACCAGTGTTTTCCGATCAGTTGAAAACACTGTGGATCGACCGTGTAGCCGGCTGATGAGACGTGTTTAGAGGAGATGCAGGTGGAGCCGCTATGATTTCGATCATGGCGGTTTTTTTATTCAGAAATAAAGATTATAGGAACAAGGAGTGGTTGGAATGGCCGTCGATAAGAAGCAAGTCATCAAATTACTGGAGACGATTGCCGTCTATCTGGAACTGAAAGGGGAGAACCCTTTCAAGATTTCCGCTTACCGTAAAGCCGCTCAGGCATTAGAGCGCGATGATCGCTCTTTAAGTGAAATAGATGATTTTACGAAAATGAAAGGGATCGGGAAAGGCACAGCTGCCGTTATTGATGAGTATGTGGCGGCTGAAACCTCGGAAACGCTGCAGCAGCTTCAGGCGGAAGTGCCGGCAGGCCTTGTCCCTCTTTTAAACCTACAGGGACTCGGTGGAAAGAAACTGGCCAAGCTCTATCAACAATTGGGCGTAACGGATGCAGAATCTCTGAAGGAAGCGTTGGAAAGCGGAAAAGTGGAGGCATTGGAAGGCTTCGGTAAGAAATCTGCCGAGAAGATGCTGAAGGCATTAGAAGACGCTCATTCCCGACCTGAGCGTCTCCCTGTTGCCGTCATGCTGCCGCTGGCTGAGAAAATTGAAGCATTTCTTGCGAGTGCAAATACTTTCCATCGTTATTCCAGAGCAGGGAGCCTCAGGAGGATGAGAGAGACGATTAAGGATCTTGATTTTATCATCGCTTCTGAAGACCCTGCAGCTACGAGAGACGAGCTTCTCGCTTATCCGGACATCAAAGAAGTTATCGCTTCCGGCGAAACGAAAGTATCGATTGTCGTCCATGAAGGATATGACATCGGCATCGATTTCCGCATTGTTGCTCCTGATGAATTCGTTACGACCCTGCATCATTTTACAGGGTCGAAGGATCATAATGTGGCCATGAGACAGCTCGCCAAAACAAGGAACGAAAAGATCAGTGAATATGGCATAGAGAATGCTGAAAGCGGGGAAATCCAAACGTTCGAAAGCGAAGAAGAGTTCTTCCGTCACTTTGGTCTTCATTTCATACCGCCGGAAGTCAGAGAGAATTACGGAGAAGTAGAGCGCTTTAAAGAGCCCGTTGATCTTATTGAGTTATCCGATATCCGTGGGGATCTCCATATGCACTCGACTTGGAGCGATGGTGCTCAATCGATCAAAGAGATGGCCGAAAAGGCCCGTTCCAAAGGATACGAGTATATTTCCATCACCGATCACTCCAAGTATTTGAAAGTAGCCAACGGCCTTGATGAGGAAAGACTGAGGCTGCAGAGGGAAGAAATAAATAAGATCAATGCCGAAATGGAAGACTTTCATATTTTTGCAGGAGTAGAGATGGATATCCTTCCCGATGGTAGCCTGGATTTCCCGGATGAGTTTTTGCAGGAAATGGATTTCGTCATCGCTTCCATTCACTCCAGCTTTTCTCAATCGGCAGATGACATTATGAAACGGATGTGGGCAGCGCTTGAGAACCCTAACGTTCATATGATTGCCCACCCGACAGGCAGGCTGATCGGTCGGCGGGATGGGTATGCTGTAGATTTGGATGCATTGATTAAAGGCGCGGTGGAGACCGGAACCATTCTTGAGTTAAATGCTAATCCGAACCGGCTTGATTTAAGCTGGGAGTGGTTGATGAAAGCGCAGGAAGCAGGTGCGAGTATTGCCATCAACACGGATGCCCACAGCTATCCGATGCTGGATCATATGAGGATCGGGGTAGGTGCGGTGCGTAAGGGCTGGCTCAGGAAGGATACAGTAATGAATACATGGACGAAACAACAGTTGATGGATAAATGGAACATCCATCAGTAGCAATAAAGGAGACGGTAATGCATGAATGAACGAATTCTCCGTACACTGGAATTCAAAAAAATTATTGATCAATTGAGCGGTAAAGCGGCTTCCTCGCTTGGAAAAGAGAAGACTGCCGCTCTTAAACCCTCTTCCGATTTGGGAGAGGTGCTGGTGAAGCAGAAGGAAACAGATGAAGCGGCACAGGTCCTGCGCTTGAAAGGACATATTCCTTTAGGGGGAATTTTTGATATTAAACCGAGTTTGAAACGGACCACGATCGGTGGGATACTCAGCGCCACCGAGTGCTTGGATATTGCCAGTACCATTTACGGCGGCCGTCAGCTCAAACGCTTCGTAGAAGAAATGGAAGAACCGGAAATGCCGATCCTTCGGGAAATGGTCCTAGGTATTGACCCGATGAAAGAATTGGAAGATGAGATCAGACACTGCATTGATGAAAATGGAAAGGTGATGGACGGAGCTTCGGATAAACTCCGTACCATTCGTTCTAAAATCCGTACAAATGAAAGCCGCGTACGGGAGAGAATGGAGTCTTTCACCAGATCTAAGTCCAAAATGTTGTCCGATTCCATCATTACCATCCGAAATGAACGCTATGTCCTGCCCGTAAAGCAGGAATATAGAGGATCGATAGGTGGTATTGTACACGACCAGTCTTCATCAGGAGCCACCTTGTTCATTGAACCCCAGACGGTAGTCGATTTGAACAATCAGCTCCAGGAAGCACGGGTGCAGGAAAAGAATGAAGTGGAACGCATCTTGAAAGAGTTGTCCCAGACCATCGCGGAGTACAATAGTCCACTCTATGAAAACGTGACAATCCTGGGGAATATCGACTTTATGTTCGCCCGGGCTAAACTCGGTGCAAGTATGAAAGCGTCCATGCCAAAAATGAACGATAAGGGCATCATTAAGATGAAACAGGCCCGACACCCGCTCATTCCAGCCGAAGAAGTCGTTCCGAACGATGTAGAACTTGGAGAGGATTATACGTCCATCGTCATCACAGGACCAAACACCGGTGGTAAAACCGTAACGCTTAAACTGGTCGGATTATTTACCTTGATGGCTCAATCCGGTTTACAGGTGCCGGCTTTAGATGGCTGTGAGCTGGCTGTGTTTGATGAAGTGTTCGCTGACATTGGGGATGAACAGTCCATAGAACAAAGTCTATCCACCTTTTCTTCCCACATGACGAATATTGTTGACATCCTGAATCGTGTCGACCACCGTTCGCTCGTTCTTTTTGACGAGCTAGGTGCGGGGACGGACCCTCAGGAAGGTGCCGCTCTTGCCATGTCCATTTTGGATGAAGTCGTAAGAAGAGATGCCCGGGTTATTGCAACGACCCACTACCCGGAATTGAAAGCATATGGTTATAATCGCCCTGGTGTCATCAATGCATCCGTAGAATTTGACATTCAAACATTGAAACCGACGTACCGTCTTTTGATCGGCGTCCCGGGGCGCAGTAATGCATTTGAGATCTCCAGAAGACTCGGACTGGATGAATCCATCATCGATGATGCCAAGGGGCATGTCGGTGTCGATTCTCAGAGCGTCGAGAACATGATTGCCTCCTTGGAAGAATCCAAACGGGGAGCAGAAAAAGATTACGAAGAAGCAGAGCAGATGCTGGAGGAAGCAGAGAATCTTCGTAACGAGCTTCAGGTTAAGTGGAACCAGTTTGAACAACAACGGGAGAAGCTTTATGAGAAAGCAGAAGCGAAGGCGGAGAAGGCGATTAGGAAGGCGAAAGAAGAAGCCGAGGAAATCGTTAGTGTAATCCGCAACATGAAGTCCCAGGCAGATATGAAAGAACATGAATGGATTGAAGCCCGCAAGATGTTCGAAGAGGCACAACCGGAACTTACAAGCAAGAAACCTAAGGCACAGCCTGCCAAGCCTAAGCAGACGCAGAAGGAATTACAGCCTGGGGATGAAGTCAAACTTCTTACCCTCAACCAACAAGGTACCATCGTTGAAAAGACAGGCAAGAATGAGTATCAGGTACAAGTAGGCGTTATGAAGGTAAAAGCAAAACAAAAAGACTTGGAATTCGTCAAAGCCAAAGAACCGTATAAAGAAAAACCGATGGCTACGGTCAAAGGGAAGAGCTTCCATGTGAAAGCGGAACTCGATTTGCGCGGGGAAAGGTATGAAGATGCTCTTAATCGTCTGGAGAAGTATATCGACGACGCGCTTCTCGCCGGATATCCGACGGTGTCCATTATTCACGGAAAAGGAACAGGGGCGCTGCGTACCGGTGTTCAGAATTTCGCAAAGAACCATCGTAGTATTTCCGGACACCGTGCCGGAGGCATGAACGAAGGAGGCAGCGGGGTCACCGTCTTGGAGCTCCGTTAAACTTCAGTAGAGAAAGGAGCAGGAAGAATGGATGGTTTTTGGGAAATTACGCTTGTGGAAACCGCAGCCAGATACAGCGTCGTCGTTCTCTGTCTGGTCGTTTCCATGGCGGTATTCGAAGCAGTCACATCCTATAATAATTGGAAAGAGATAAAAAAGGGGAATATGGCCGTGGCAATGGCTACAGGGGGTAAGATATTCGGAGTGGCGAATATCTTCCGCTTCTCCATCCAGCATAATGACTCCTTGCTGATGACGATGGGGTGGGGCCTTTACGGCTTCGTTCTTCTGTTATTCGGCTACTTCATCTTTGAGTTTCTCACTCCCTCTTTTAAAATCGATCGGGAAATTGAAGAAGATAACCGTGCGGTAGGATTTATCTCCCTTGTCATTTCTGTCGGACTTTCCTACGTCATTGGTGCGAATATCATTTAAGGGGGAAGCCATGGAAACGCTGGCGAAAATATTGTTGGTCGTAGCTGCATTATTTTTACTTATTGGTGTCCTTTTCTTCATCTTATGAAAGCTCTTCTTAACAGAAGAGCTTTTTTTACAGTTTTGTGCGAAAAATGTCGTTTGAAATATTTTAAAAATTAGAAATTATATTTCAAATGTCCCGGTTGAATAGTTATAATGGAGTAGAAGACCTAAATAAGGGAGGCATTTACGTATGACAACCTTTCAGCGTCCTTGGCATCAATATTATCCGCCGGAGGTCCCTGTCCAAATCGATTACGATAAGCGTCCGATCCACGATTATTTGAAAGAAAGCGCCGAACGTCACGGAGAAAAGAAAGCGCTTTATTTTATGGGGAAGGAAATGACGTATCAGGAAGTCTACGAACAGGCTGTCACCGTGGCCGGGTATCTCCAATATCTTGGTTTGGAGAAGGGGGATAGGGTTTCGATCATGCTCCCCAACTGTCCACAGTCGGTCATCTCTTACTATGCGGTACTGATGGCAGGAGGAATTGTAGTACAGACAAACCCGCTGTATATGGAAAGAGAGCTGGAATATCAATTGAAGGATTCCGGGGCGAAAATGATCATCTGCCTCGATATTCTGTACCCTAAAGCCGCAAATGTAAAAGCGGAGACTTCGCTGGAACATATCCTTGTGACCGGTATAAAGGATTATCTCCCCTTCCCGAAAAATAAAATCTATCCGTTCATCCAAAAGCGGCAGTATCAAGTATTGGTAAAGCCGGAGCAGTCGATGGATACTCATTTGTGGCCCGGCGTGCTGAAGAAGAACCATTCCTTCAAAGCGGTGGACGTGGATGCCGTGGAAGATTTGGCGCTGCTGCAGTACACAGGAGGAACGACAGGGTTTCCGAAAGGTGTCATGCTCACCCATTACAATTTGGTAGTTAATACTCAAATGGCACAGAAATGGCTGTATAAATGTGAAGAAGGGAAAGAGTCTGTTCTTGCAATACTTCCTTTTTTTCATGTGTACGGGATGACCTCTGTCATGAACCTTTCTGTCATGATGGCTAATGAAATCATTCTGATGCCGAAGTTTGAAGCAGAAGACGTGCTGAAAGTGATTGAAAAAAGAAAGCCTACTTTATTCCCCGGAGCGCCTACTATCTATATCGCTCTTCTCAATCATCCGAATCTGCAGAAATATGATCTTTCTTCTATTGAAGCGTGTATCAGCGGGTCTGCGCCGCTTCCAGTGGAAGTACAGGAACGTTTCGAGGCGGTTACCGGAGGTAAGCTTGTCGAAGGGTATGGTTTGACGGAAACGTCACCGACGACACACTCCAACTTGATTTGGGGCAAACGGGTGAGTGGAAGTGTAGGAATCCCTTGGCCGGATACAGATGCCAAAATTATTCAAATGGAGTCTGATGTGGAAGCTCCTTTTGGTGAAATAGGAGAAATCGCCGTCAAAGGACCGCAGGTGATGAAAGGGTACTGGAATAAGCCGGAGGAAACAGCTCAGGTGTTGAGCGAGGACGGTTGGTTCCGGACAGGTGACATGGGGTACATGAACGAGGACGGATATTTCTACATTGTTGATCGGAAAAAGGATATGATCATTGCCGGAGGTTATAACATCTATCCAAGAGAAGTCGAAGAGGTACTTTATGAGCATTCGGAGATTCAGGAGGCAGTCGTCGTCGGTGTGCCGGACCCTTACAGAGGAGAGACCGTCAAAGCTTTTATCGTGAAAAAACAAGGAAGCGACATCACGGAAGAAGAATTAAATGAATACTGCAGAAAAAATATTGCCGCTTATAAAGTACCGAGGCTCTATGAATTCCGGGAGGAACTTCCCAAGACGGCTGTAGGTAAAATACTGAGGCGGTCGTTAGTGGAAGAGGAGCGGCAGAAATATGAGGATGCAGAGAGCATCCAGTAAATTTCTCGAAGAAAGTTGACAGAATATTCTCCTGTATGTAGAATAATAGATGAATGATGATTCATTCATTTTCAGTGAAGATGGGCAGGAGATATTCATGAAGAAAGACAAACCAAAGTTCAAACAAATTATAGATGCAGCAGTCGAAGTCATTGCTGAAAATGGCTACCATTCCTCACAGGTATCAAAGATAGCCAAAAAAGCAGGAGTGGCAGATGGAACCATCTATCTTTATTTCAAAAACAAAGAGGATATTCTCGTTTCTTTGTTCCAGGAAAAGATGGGGCAATTCATCGAAAGGATCGAGCAGGAAACAACCTCGAAGCAGTCAGCGGAAGAGAAGCTCTTAACGTTGATCGAAACACATTATGAGCAGCTGGCAGCGGACCACCATCTTGCGGTCGTCACACAATTGGAGTTGAGACAATCCAACAAAGACCTGCGGTTGAAGATCAACCAGGTATTGAAAAGATATTTGGATGTCATCGATCAGATCGTGGAAGAAGGTGTAGAGGAAAAGCTGTTCCGGAGCGATTTGGACCGCCGTCTCGTTCGTCAGATGATTTTCGGAACGATGGATGAGACGGTGACAAATTGGGTAATGAACGAGCAGCGCTATAACATAGCAGACCAGGCGGAAGAAGTCCATAGCTTGATCATTCGTGGGTTGACCCGTAATCATTCATCATAAAGGAGCGAATCGCTTTGTCCACACTGGCATGTAAAGTCAAAGGTAATGTTGCGGAGGTCACTATAGAAAGTCCCCCTGCGAACGCCTTATCATCCGCAATTTTAAAGGATTTAGAACAACAGTTGAACGAAATAGAAGCAGACAAATCCGTAAAAGCAATCCTCTTGAAAGGGGAAGGGAAGTTCTTCTCAGCGGGCGCGGATATTAAAGAATTCACCTCTTTACAGGGGGCGTCCGACTATGAGGCGCTTGCCGGCAGAGGACAGCAGCTCTTCGACCGGATTGAGAAGTTCCACATTCCAGTCATCGCCGTCATTCACGGGGCTGCCTTGGGAGGCGGGCTTGAACTTGCCATGGCTTGTCACATCCGGATCGTTTCTTCGGATGCCAAGCTTGGTCTTCCTGAAATGAATCTCGGGATTCTGCCCGGTTTCGCAGGGACGCAGCGTCTTCCGCGTTATGTAGGAGTGGCAAAGGCTTATGAAATGATACTTACAGGGACCCCGATTTCGGGGGAGGATGCTGTCCGGCTTGGTCTCGCCAACCACAGCTATCCTGTAGAAGAGCTGCACGCACAGGCTGAAAAGCTTGCTGCGAAGATAGCTGCTAAGAGCGGCCCCGGCATCCATCAGGTCATGAAGTTGATTCCTTATGCCCACACCTCCCGTTTGGAAGAAGGCGTAAAGGCAGAAGCAGAGGCATTCGGTGCCGTGTTCGGCAATGAGGACGCCAAAGAGGGAATTCAAGCGTTTATCGAAAAACGGAACCCTGCGTTCCGAGATCAATAGTACTGGAGGGTATGAAGGATGAATATTTACGTGTTGTTGAAGAGAACGTTTGATACGGAAGAGAAAATAGCAGTTAAAAACGGAGCCATCCAGGAGGACGGTGCGGAATTTATCATCAACCCCTATGATGAGTATGCCGTTGAGGAAGCGATCACCCTCCGCGACGCTCACGGGGGAGAAGTGACGGTCGTGACGATCGGGGAAGAAGAGTCCGAGAAACAGCTTCGTACAGCACTTGCAATGGGAGCGGATAAAGCTGTATTGATCAATACGGAGGATGATCTGGAAGACGGGGATGCTTTTACGACCGTGAAGATATTAGAAGCCTTCTTTGAAGATAAAGACGTGGATATCATCTTAGGTGGAAATGTTGCGATCGATGAAGCCAGTGGGCAAGTCGGTCCCCGCTTAGCGGAAAGACTGGATATCCCTTGTGTAACGACGATTACAAATATAGAAATCGATGGCACGACGGTCCAAATCGAACGCGATGTTGAGGGAGATGTGGAAAAAGTCGAAACGTCTCTGCCACTTCTTGTCACCTGTCAGCAAGGGCTTAACGAACCTCGTTATCCCTCTCTACCGGGTATTATGAAGGCCAAGAAGAAACCACTCGAGGAACTGGAGTTGGATGACTTGGATCTGGAAGAAGACGATGTAGAGGCGAAAACAAAGACGGTGGAAATATACCTTCCTCCTGAGAAAGAAGCAGGTAAAGTTCTTGAAGGTGAAGTGGATGAACAGGTGAAAGAACTTGTTTCCTTACTGAAAACAGAAGCGAAAGTACTGTAAATAGAGAAGGGAGAGGAGAATGGTTATGAGTAAGAAGGTACTGGTAATCGGAGAAGCAAGAGAAGGAAGCCTGCGTAATGTCACGTTCGAAGCGATCGCGGCTGCTCATTTGATCAGCGACGGTGGAGAAGTCGTCGGAGTTTTGTGCGGTGATGGTAACCTCGAAGCGATGGGACAGGAAATGGTTTATCATGGTGCAGCGAGGGTCATCACTATTTCAAACCCAGAATTGAGAACGTATACATCTGACGGGCACGGTCAGGCAGTCCATCAAGTCATTCAGGATGAATCGCCAGACGGGATCGTCCTTGGTCATACGGCAGTAGGAAAAGACCTTGCGCCGAAACTGGCAAGCAAACTGGGTTCCGGTCTTGTATCTGATGCGACGGAGGTCGTCGTGGAAGGTGGAGAAACGATTTTCACCCGTCCCATCTATTCCGGAAAAGCTTTTGAAAAGAAAAAAATCACGGAGGGCCTCATTTTTGCAACGATCCGTCCTAACAACATACCAGCTCTGACCCGTGACGATTCTCTGACCGGGGACGTCTCCACGAAAGATGTAGAGATCTCTAACATTCGTACAATCATTAAGGATGTCATTCGCAAATCTTCAGACGGTGTCGATCTATCAGAGGCGAAAGTGATTGTGGCCGGAGGCAGAGGCGTGAAGAGTGCGGAAGGATTTGAACCATTAGAGAAGCTTGCAGAAGTCCTTGGCGGGACAGTGGGAGCTTCCCGTGGAGCGTGTGATGCAGGATACTGTGATTACTCCCTCCAAATCGGTCAGACCGGAAAAGTCGTTACGCCTGATTTGTACATTGCCTGCGGAATTTCAGGAGCGATCCAGCACCTTGCCGGTATGTCGAACTCTAAAATCATTGTCGCCATCAACAAAGATCCGGAAGCGAATATTTTCAACGTCGCGGATTACGGGATTGTCGGAGATCTTTTTGATGTCGTACCAAAATTGATTGAAGAAGTGAAACAAATAAAAGTGAATGCATAAGCTGAACTTAGAAGCCGAAGCCAAATATTTGGCTTCGGCTTTCATACATGTTTAAATAAGGTATAAACAAATTGTTAGTCACTAAAAATAGATAGTGATATACTCTAAACAGACTTAAAAGGTCGAGGAGGAATTATTGTATGGCAATTGTAAAAGCAACTGACCAAAACTTCACCGAAGAAACAAGTCAAGGACTTGTTCTTGCAGACTTCTGGGCACCATGGTGCGGTCCATGTAAAATGATCGCTCCTGTCCTTGAAGAATTGGACGCTGAAATGAGCGACAAAGTGAAAATCGTCAAACTTGACGTGGATGAAAACCAAGAAACAGCCGGCAAATTCGGTGTTATGAGTATTCCGACACTGCTTCTGTTCAAAGACGGTCAAGTCGTTGATCAAGTAATCGGATTCCAACCTAAGGAAGCTCTAGCTGAATTGGTTTCGAAACACGCATAAGGGGATACCATTCCTTTCAAGCCGCGCTGCTCAGCAGCGCGGCTTTTAACATGCATAATTTCCTGCCATTGTGGTATTTTCAATATATAACTTCTTGAAGGGATGGGGTGAACGTGTATGAATTCAATTATTAAAGAGAAACTGGCCGTTCTGCCCGACCAACCCGGCTGCTATTTGATGAAAGATAAGAACGATACCGTTATTTATGTGGGGAAATCCAAAGTTTTAAAAAACCGCGTACGCTCTTATTTTACCGGCGCTCATGACGGGAAGACCCAGAGGCTGGTGCGGGAAATTGTAAACTTTGAGTATATTGTAACGACTTCTGAAATTGAAGCCCTAATTCTCGAGATGAACTTAATTAAGAAGTACGACCCCAAGTACAATGTCCTGTTGAAGGATGATAAAACATATCCATACTTGAAAGTAACAGGAGAACGTCATCCTCGCCTCATTGTCACGAGAAACGTGAAGAAGGATAAAGGGAAGTATTTCGGACCGTACCCGAACGTTATTGCCGCTCGTGAAACGAAGAAGCTTCTTGATCGACTGTATCCTCTTAGGAAGTGCAATACGATGCCGGACCGTGTTTGTTTGTATTACCACATGCATCAGTGTCTCGGCCCCTGTGAATTTCCTGTTTCCAAGGAAACAAATGAAGACATCGTACAGAGCATCACCTCTTTCCTGAGCGGAGGACATAAAGAGATCAAGAAAGACCTGAAGAACAAGATGCTTCAGGCTTCGGAAGCGCTGGACTTTGAGCGTGCGAAGGAGTTAAGGGATCAAATCGAACATATTGAATCGGTCATGGAACAGCAGAAAATGACGATGAACGATCAAGTAGACAGAGACATTTTTGGTTATGCTGTGGATAAAGGATGGATGTGTGTTCAGGTATTCTTCGTACGTCAAGGGAAGCTTATTGAAAGAGACGTCGCTCTTTTTCCATTTTTTGACGACCCGGAAGAGACGTTCCTCAGCTATATCGGACGATTTTATCTCCATCAAAATCATCCGTATCCGAAGCAGGTGTTGGTCCCTGTGGCTACGGATGTGAATGTTCTGGAAGGAGCGTTGGATACGAAAGTCCATATTCCGATGCGGGGGCGTAAGAAGGAACTGGTGGAACTCGCCAGGAAGAACGCCCAGATTTCTTTAGAGGAGAAGTTCGCCTTAATTGAGCGTGATGAAGAGCGGACAATTAAAGCCGTGGAGTCGTTGGGCAGCCATCTGCATATCGAAACGCCGCACCGGATAGAAGCTTTCGATAACTCGAACATCCAAGGAGCGGATCCGGTGTCTGCGATGGTCGTATTTATTGATGGAAAGCCGAATAAGAAGGAATACAGAAAGTATAAGGTAAGAGACGTAAAAGGGCCGGATGATTATGAGACCATGCGGGAGGTCATTCGAAGAAGATATACGCGGGTTCTTAAAGAGAATCTCCCTCTTCCGGATCTTATTGTTGTGGACGGCGGGAAAGGGCAGATGACAGCGGCTCTTGACGTCCTGGAGAATGAGCTGGGTCTTGACGTCCCGCTCTGCGGGTTGGCGAAGGACGATAAACACAAGACGAGTGAACTTCTTTATGGAGAACCGCCTGTCCCGATAGATCTTGACCGGAAATCGCAGGAGTTTTACCTTGTCCAAAGAATTCAGGATGAAGTGCACCGTTTTGCTATTTCTTTTCACCGCCAGCTGCGCGGAAAAGGAGCGATCCAGTCGGAATTGGACAGCATCCCCGGCGTAGGGGAAAAACGCAGACGGCTTCTGCTCCGTCATTTTAAATCTATACAGGCCATTAAAGAAGCGGACCCGACTGAAATTACGAAGCTCGGTGTACCCGAACCGGTCGCGCAGACGATTCTTGACCATTTAAATGAAGAAGAACCAGCTGAATGACAGCTGGTTCTTCTTTTTATGGTCGGAGTTAAGCACCTTCAGCCTTTCAGCGCCTTTATTTCCACCAAATTTTGTTTTTTATCCAATTCTTCAAAACACTCGTATGTATCGCCTGCGATCGCTTGGATCATTTCTGATAAGAAGCCGCACTCCAAACGAAAGTCGACGGGGAACAGCTTTTGATGAAGGCGCTTCTCAATGATGTGGCCCTTCAAATGAAACAGCATTTCTTTCTTCTTATCGTGAATGAGAACAAGTTCTCCCCATCCCATGTACTGGAAAAATTCATAAAGTTCATCAAAGGTTTCCATTTCTGTTTGTCTTGCCATGTTTTTACCCATGTAGTAGAGAAGGTAAGGGGCGTCTTTCCCTAAGAAATCCGGTAAGGTGTAGTACCGCATCAGGTCGAATCCGGCCCCTGTGCCTACAAGCGATGAAATGTTGCTCGTTGTTAACTTCGTAGATTCTTTCAAAACGCTCATTCCTTTCTACCCTCATTATCACTCGAAACGAAAAAGTCCGCAATATCCTTTCTGTATTTTTACGGGGGCGATGGCAAAAAAGTGAACAAAAAGAAGGGATATGAAGGGAATAGGAAATAAATGTGTTTTTTTGAGCAATATATGGATTAGCTTTCTTGACGCTAATAAAGGATAGAAGTACAATGAACTTGTCACAAATTGCACATTGGTCAGACAACTTGGGAATTTGGGGCTTTTCCTATTATTTTTTTAAGCGTTATTAAAGCGCTTAACTGTCTGAATAATGTTCATTTTCAATCAGTTATCATCTGAGGGGGGTAAATATGGCGGGAACACGCGGATACGTCAATCGAAGACTGCATTCACTGCTAGGAGTAGTACCGATCGGGATCTTTTTGATCCAACACTTGACTGTGAACTATTTTGCAACACGTGGTCCAGAAGCATTCAACGCGGCGGCTCACTTTATGGAGAGTCTGCCATATCGTTATGTACTGGAGATTTTCATTATCTTTTTACCACTACTTTTCCACTCTATTTATGGGGTGTATATTGCATTCACAGCTACGAGTAACATCTCCAATTTCGGTTATTTCAGAAACTGGATGTTCATCTTTCAGCGGATTACAGGAATTATTACGCTCATTTTCATTGCGTGGCACGTATGGGAAACAAGAATTGCCATCGGCTTTGGCTGGGCGGATCTGAACTATCAACTGATGGAGAGTATCCTTACTGAACCGTTCTTCTTCTGGTTCTACATAGTAGGGGTGGTTTCAACTACTTTCCACTTCTCTAACGGTCTATGGTCCTTCTTTGTCAGCTGGGGAATCACTGTTTCTCCACGCTCTCAAAAGATCATGACTTATGTAAGCATCATCGTCTTCCTGGCGATTTCTTACGTAGGTGTACGTACACTGATTCAATTCGCATACGGAATATAATAGATTTATAGAAACATAACTTTGATCGATTTATAGTATTCAAGGGAGTGAGCTTCAATCATGACTAATAAAAATATTGTTGTTGTCGGTGGAGGACTTGCCGGCCTAATGGCAACAATTAAAGCAGCTGAACAAGGGGTTCACGTGGATTTGCTCTCGATCGTTCCTGTTAAACGTTCTCACTCTGTCTGTGCCCAGGGCGGTATCAACGGGGCGGTTAACACAAAAGGAGAAGGGGACTCTCCTTGGGAACACTTTGACGATACGGTTTACGGAGGGGACTTCCTTGCCAACCAACCGCCTGTTAAGGCTATGTGTGAAGCGGCGCCTGGGATCATCCACCTGCTCGATCGTATGGGTGTCATGTTCAACCGTACACCGGAAGGACTGCTTGATTTCCGCCGCTTCGGGGGAACACAGCACCACCGTACAGCGTTCGCCGGTGCAACAACGGGGCAGCAGCTGTTATATGCGTTGGATGAACAAGTCCGTAGACACGAAGTAAACGGCCTTGTAACAAAATATGAGAATTGGGAATTTCTTTCCGCCATTATCGATGATTCGGGTGTCGGCAGAGGTGTCATCGGTCAAAACCTCAGCTCCCATGAAATAAAGGCGTTTCCTTCTGATGCTGTCATCATGGCTACCGGAGGTCCTGGAATCATTTTCGGTAAATCGACGAACTCTGTCATTAATACTGGTTCAGCTGCAGCAGCTCTTTACCAGCAGGGTGTCGATTATGCAAACGGTGAGTTCATTCAGATTCACCCGACAGCGATCCCCGGCGATGATAAACTCCGACTGATGAGTGAGTCTGCCCGCGGGGAAGGCGGCCGTGTTTGGACGTATAAGGATGGCGAACCTTGGTATTTCCTTGAAGAGAAATACCCGGCCTATGGAAACTTGGTGCCGCGTGATATTGCAACCCGTGAAATTTTCGATGTATGTGTCAACCAGAAGCTTGGTATTAACGGTGAAAACATGGTGTACCTGGACCTATCCCATAAAGATCCAAAAGAATTGGATGTCAAATTGGGAGGGATCATCGAAATTTATGAGAAGTTCGTAGGCGAAGATCCTCGTAAAGTACCGATGAAGATCTTCCCTGCCGTTCACTATTCCATGGGTGGTATGTGGGTCGACTATGACCAAATGACAAACATTCCTGGTATTTTTGCTGCTGGAGAATGTGATTACACGCAGCACGGTGGAAACCGACTTGGGGCAAACTCTCTGCTTTCTTCTATTTATGGCGGCATGGTCGCAGGACCGAACGCAGTGAAATATTTGGACGGGCTGGAGAAGCTTGCTGATGATATGTCTTCCACGCTCTTTGACGCGAAAGTGAAGGAAGAACAGGAGAAATTCGATGAAATTCTGAAGATGGACGGCGATGAGAACGCCTACCAGCTTCATAAAGAACTAGGGGAATGGATGACGGATAACGTGACTGTGGTTCGTCAAAATGACAAGCTTCTGAAAACAGATGAGAAGATTGTCGAATTGATGGAACGATACAAGCGGATTAACATCAATGATACTTCCAGGTGGAGTAACCAGGGAGCTATGTTTACCCGTCAGCTGTGGAATATGCTGCAGTTGGCCCGTGTTATTACCCAGGGAGCTTATAACCGTAACGAAAGCCGCGGCGCCCATTACAAGCCTGATTACCCGGAACGTAATGATGAAGAATGGTTGAAGACGACCGTCGCCAGCTACGATAAGGAAAACAATAAACCGGTCTTCCGTTATGACAAAGTAGATACATCCCTGATTGAACCTCGTAAACGAGACTATTCGAAGAGTAAATAATAAAGGAGGTCATGGATGATGAGTGAAAATAAAACGATTACGTTGATTATTACCCGCCAGGATCATCCGGATGAGCCGTCATACGAAGAGAAGTTTGAGGTGCCATACCGTCAGAATATGAACGTCATCTCTGCTCTCATGGAAATTCGTCGTAACCCCGTAAATGCGGATGGCGAAAAGACGACGCCTGTCTATTGGGATATGGGCTGCCTGGAAGAAGTCTGTGGCGCCTGCTCCATGGTCATCAACGGCACGCCGCGTCAATCGTGTACGGCGCTTGTCGATCAGCTGGAACAGCCGATCCGCCTGCAGCCGATGTCCACGTTCCCGATCAATAGAGACCTTGCTGTCGATCGTTCCCGTATGTTCGACTCGCTGAAAAAAGTGAAAGCCTGGATCCCGATTGATGGAACGTACGACCTTGGTCCGGGACCGAGGATGCCGGAAAGCAAACGCCAATGGGCTTACGAACTATCCAAGTGTATGACATGTGGTGTCTGCTTGGAGGCTTGTCCGAACGTTAACAGCAAATCAGATTTCATTGGTCCTGCTCCTCTATCGCAGGTGCGTCTATTTAACTCCCACCCAACTGGAGAGTTGAATAAAAGCGAGCGACTGCAGACGATCATGGATGAAGAAGGCTTAATGGGCTGCGGTAATGCGCAGAACTGTGTGCAGGCTTGTCCGAAAGGGATCCCTTTGACGACATCCATCGCAGCACTTAACCGCGATACAGCAATCGAATCCTTTAAGAGCTTCTTTGGAAGTGACAAACGCATATAAGTGGAAAAACCCCCTTCGGTCTTCTCAGGCTGGAGGGGGTTTTTGACTCTAAGAGGGTTCGTGGGGTTGATGGTCGATAGATCGATAGTATAATAGGAATGATTGACTTTAGTTAAAGGGTGAGTCTTCTTGCAGAAATTCAAATGGCAGCAGTGGATAATCTTAGCGTTCTTCCTTATATCTGCCTGTTACTTAATCTTATTATCCATCACGCAGCCGTTTCTCGGGATCGATGTTGAATTTAAAGACGGGACCTGGGTGACGACAGATGTGCAGAGCGGCAGCTGGGGGGACAAGCATCAGGTTCCTGAAGGGGCAGAGCTGCTTTCTGTTGACGGTAAGGATCCGGGAGAGCACCGGTCGGTCAACATGTTCCATGAAGTGGAGATGGCCTCTTCTTTCACCGTTCAATATCAAGGCGAGGAGATTCAATACGACCATATTGATCACTCGAGTCCGTGGCACTGGGCTTTATATATTATTCTTCCCGCTGTTTTCTTTGTATTTATATTAGGAATCTCTTATTTAGTTCATAAACGGGTGCCGGAACGCTTTTCAGCCAAGCAGTTGATTTTGTTCTTTTTGGCCATCGCCACTGGATACATCAGCAACAGCGGGGCAGTCCGGGATGACTTGTACAGTCTTTTTCTCAACACGAGCCTGTTTCTGGCGGCTCCCGTTATGTTGATGCAATTTATTTATAACTACTTTAAAGAATTAAAAATAACCTGGTTTTCCAAGAAGGTAGTTTACTGCTTATACGTGCTTGTCTTAGCAGTATCTCTTGCGGAAAGTTTCTTTTTAATGCGTCGTGATTACCCGGGATGGTTTGATCCTGTCCCGCCGTATCTTCTGCTTGGTCTATATATTGTTCTGTTCCTGATCGTTTTCAGGGGGCTCTATATTCACAGAGACTTCCCGGAAGCACCAATATTCAAGTACATGGCCATCGGTATCACCATCGCTTTCGGTCCATATATAGCTCTTTATCTCCTTCCAGCGCTGGTATTCGGTGTCAAAGTTATTTCGTTGGAATTGGCGGCGATGTTTCTGCTTGCACTTCCTGTAACGTTTCTATACTTAGTGACGAGGGAGCGGCTGATTGATATCAATTTCGTCATAAGCAGGGTGCGGTACTATTCCCTGTTATCGGCCCTTCCCAGTCTTCTGTTGACAACAGCAACAAACTTCTTTGTACAGGCGGAAATGTCCATTGTAACGAACGTTCAAATTTATCTTTCTTATCACATCGTGCTTATCATTTTCTTATCCATCAAAGAAGTTCTGGATTTCCGGCTGCAGCCCTATATGTTCTCAGCACGATACAGTTACCAGGAAAGTATGCACCGGATGGCGCAGGATATGAAGGAACAGTCCAACGCGGTCGATCTGATGAGGGTGATGCGCGAAGAGGTAAAGAATGTCCTGAACGTCCGGGAAATGTACTTCTATTCCAAACATAATAGAAGAAAAGTCTATTGTGTGTATGACCCCATTCCGCAGGATATCATTGATCATTTTGATAACCATTACCAAGACTATTCTTACGATATCGGTTCCATTATCGAGACGGATAAGGGCTTCGGGTTCGTCGTAGGTTACACCATGGATAAGGTCACGATGATGTGGTGTAAAGGGAAGAAGGACTACACATCTTTGAACAGAGATGAGAAGACGTACCTTCAGACGATTTCCTATAATGCGAACATCGCTATTCAGAACATGAGCCTGATTGAGGATCTTGTAAAGGAGTTACGCAAACTGAGAAGCGATCAGACACAGAAGTATCCAACGTGGCTTTCCCGACTTCTTTTCACGATCGCAGAGAATCAGAGGAAGCAGCTTTCCATTGACCTGCACGATACGGTTCTTCAGGAGCAGCTGTACTTATATCGGCGCATGGACGATTTGATCAGTCAGCGAAAAGACCTTCCAAAGAGTCTTCATTCAGAACTGCTGATGTATAAGGAGTCACTCCTTGACAGCATTCATTTAATTAGAGAAACATGCAACGAGCTCCGTCCTGCTTTCATAGAAGAGCTTGGACTTGTACAATCCTTGAAAAATCTGATTCAGCAATATCAGCTCCGCTCTAATTTTACGGTGTATTTTGCGCATGAGCGTTTCGACGCTGAATTGGATCAGGAGCGGATTCTGGCAATCTTCCGAATTGTACAGGAACTGTTGACAAATGCGATGAAACATTCCGATGCGAAGATCGTAAAACTGTCGCTGTCCAGTAACGAGGATCATGTAATGCTTTTATATTCTGATAACGGTAGAGGGATGGACTACTCGGTTCAACGGGATTTATTTTCCCATATCGGCCTATCGGGAATTGAACAGCGGGTAAATGGTTTAAACGGAAACTTATCGATAGAAACATCGCCTGGGGAAGGATTTAAAACAATTGTTACTTTTCCTTGTACGGCGAGCAAGGAGGTCCATGTATGAAGCAAGTATTAATTGTAGATGACCACCCGGCTGTTGGAGCCG
This sequence comes from Bacillus sp. SB49, assembly GCF_000469135.2. NCBI lineage: Bacteria > Bacillati > Bacillota > Bacilli > Caryophanales > Bacillaceae > Bacillus > Bacillus sp. SB49. The sequence continues at coordinate 2,456,159 of NZ_CP048117.1, read as the reverse complement.
GGACGAAAGCAATGCTGGAACAAGAAGGAGATCTTGTCGTGGATGTCACCCACGATAATGAAATGGTTCTTTCCATTATGGAAGAAAACGATTATGATATCGCTTTGCTGGATTTATACATGCCCGGCATAAATGGTATTGAACTCGCGAAAAAAATACGCAATAACTATCCGGACATCAAGCTTCTCATCTATACAGGGTTCGACTTGAGCACACACTTCAATATGCTGGTCGAAGCAGACATTAACGGTTTTGTAAGCAAAACCGCGACAAGTGAGCAGCTGTTGACCGCTATTCGATGCGCCGCAAGAGATGAAGTCGTTATTCCCCTTCATCTCTTTAAACAGCTGCGCCGCTCAGAAGCAAGCGTCAGTGGAAATGCGGAGGAGAAAGAGAAGAATAACGGCCTCTCCTTAAATGAGAAAGAACAGTCGATTCTTAAGGAAGTGGCATCCGGCTTAACGAACCGTGAGATTGCCCAGCTGCTGCATATGTCACAGCGGAGTGTGGAATACACGCTTACCGGGATTTTCAATAAGCTGAATGTAAGATCCCGTACAGAAGCCCTCTTCAAAGCGCAGGAACTCGGGCTTGTGACTAAATCTTGAAAGCGAAGCACAGGGCAACCTTATGCCTCATACGATAACATTGACTAAATAATTCCCCTCGTTCAGCTCAGAGACAACAAGGAGGGGTACGCTTGTGAAGGAGGACGGCTATCGGCCAACACAAATTCTTACCAAGCGGGAGCGAGAAGTTTTCGAGCTTCTGGTGCAGGATAAAACGACTAGGGAGATCGCAAAAGAGCTCTTCATTTCAGAGAAGACTGTGCGGAATCACATTTCAAATGCCATGCAGAAATTGGGGGTCAAAGGTCGCTCGCAGGCAGTCGTAGAGCTGTTGCGGATGGGTGAACTGGAATTATAATCTCCATAATAGAAAGTTGTGGCGGGATTATTTGAGGTGTACGGAGTCCTTTCAGGTATAGTCACTATACTGATACCTGAAAGGGTTTTTTGTTTAAAAGGAACATTTATGTTGAATTTTTCTCCAATACGAGTGAAAATGGAGTTTATTAAGTATTTTCGTTAGGGGTGCTGATTGTGTCTAACAGACAACAGACGTCTATAGTGGCGGATATAGAGAAAGAGTTAAGATACATATCCGGAATCATCAAGCAAAGAGGACGGGAAATCCTGAATCATTACCCGATCACAGCCCCGCAGTTTGTTGCACTGCAGTGGCTGCTGGAGAAGGGGGATATGACGATCGGTGAGCTCTCCAACTATATTCATCTGGCGTGTAGTACGACGACGGATTTAGTGGACAGGATGGAGAAGAACGGGCTTGTCGAGCGGGTGCGGGACACGAAGGACCGCAGGGTAGTCCGCATTCACGTGCAGTCCAAAGGTGAGGAAATTATTCATGAAGTAATTGCCAAACGTCAAAACTATCTGGAAGATGTACTGAAAGACGTACCGGTAGAAGATGTAGAGACGCTGAATCGGCTGCTGCATGTTCTGCATGCCGAAATGAAAGAGACAGAGCACGAGGGACAACAATGAGAAAAAGAGGGATGAAACAATGAAACGACCGATAGGGGTGATCGATTCCGGCGTAGGCGGGTTGACGGTGGCGCGGGAATTGATGAGACAGCTGCCCAGAGAAACGTTTGTCTATCTAGGGGATACGAAGCGCTGCCCGTACGGACCGCGTTCAGAAGAAGAGGTGCGTGCGTTCACATGGCAGATGGTCAACTATCTTTTGAGCAAAAACATTAAAATGCTTGTGATCGCCTGTAACACGGCGACTGCGTATACGCTCAAGGAGCTGCAAGAAGAATTGTCTATACCTGTGCTTGGTGTCATTGAGCCGGGCGCCCGGGCAGCTATCAAAGTCAGTCAGAATAAACGGATCGGCGTCATCGGGACAGAAGGAACCATTCAAAGCCGTGCATACCCGAACGCTCTTAAGGCGATTGATCGCTCGATCCGAGTGAATGACCTCGCCTGCCCTCCGTTTGTACCCATGGTGGAAGATGGTATCTTGTCCGGTCCTGAAGCGGAAGGGATCGTTTCCAACACCCTCAAGCCGTTGAAGGAGATGAATCATATAGATACGCTCATTCTCGGCTGCACCCATTATCCTTTGATCAAGGATCTGGTTCAACGGGAGATGGGCAACCATATCCAGGTAATCAGTTCTGGGGAGGAAACCGCCCGGGAGGCAAGCCTGATCCTGTCTTATCAAAAAGCGCTGGAGACGGAGGACCATCAGCCGGTCCACGAATTCTACTCTACCGGTGACATCGAGAAATTCCGTGTAGTGGCGAACAGCTGGTTTGATGAGCCGGTACAGGTGCTGAAAACTGTAGAATTGGAACATGTTCAAAACTCTGCCTATTGAGGGCAGGGTTTTTTTATATTCGGATGAAAATTTATCTGGTCTAAACCCTCCAGGTGCTCGTATATATGGTAGTACAAACTATCTCGGGAGGGAAAGCTATGAAGAAATACAGATACAAACCATTATGGATCACGCTTCTATTATTAATGTGTACAGGGCTGCTCTCCGGCTGCCTTTTTGAAGGGGAACAATCAATGGAGAAGATGGATGCTCCGGAAGAGGCGGTTACGACAACCCCGTCTGCTGAGAGTGAAGAACCGGCAGCAGAAGGCGAAGAAGAAGGAGCCGAAGAAGGGGAAAGTACAGAGGAGGAATCAGCTTCTACGGTAGAAAGGGAATTGTACTTGATGGATGCCAATGGCATGGTCGCCCCACAGACGTTAGAGCTTCCTGCCTCGAAGGAAGTGGCGACGCAGGCTTTGGAATATATGGTTAAAGACGGACCGGTTACAAACCTGCTTCCGAATGGATTCCAAGCTGTCCTGCCTGCAGGGACGGAGATACTTGGAGTAAATGCTCAGGAGGATGGTACCTTGGTCGTTGACGTATCCGAGGACTTTAAGAATTATGAAGCACAGGATGAAGAGAAGATCCTTCAAGCCATGACGTACACGTTGACTCAGTTCGAAGGTGTCGATCGGATCAAGCTGTGGGTTAACGGCCATGAGCTTACAGAAATGCCTGTCAACGGGACTCCGATTTCGGAAGGAGTCTCCCGTTCCGACGGGATCAATAATCATATCGGTGTCAACACAGATATCATGAATTCCGAAGCAGTCACCGTTTACTTCCCGGCACAAAACGGAGATCAGGTCTACCACGTTCCGGTCACGACGCGCATCGAGAAGAACGATGATGATTATGCCGCAATGGTACAAGCGCTTCTGAACGGTCCTGAGCTGGGAACTTCCCTCATGAACCCGTTTAATGACGGTGCGGAGATGGTCAGTTCGAAATTAAGTAACGGGGTGCTCGCCGTGTCCTTTAATGAAAAACTGCTGAGCGGCGAGGACAACCCATCTTTATCCGACGAAGCTTTGGCAAGTCTCGTCATGAGTCTGACAGAGCTTAAGGATGTAGAATCGGTTGAGGTTCACGTGGATGGAGCAGAGCAGGTGATGACCGAATCCGGGCAGCCACTTGCCGAGCCGGTCTCCCGTTCTGATATCAGCGGGGCAGAGGAATTGTAGAAAGCCGACAAGATAAGAAGCGTTCCGAAAGTTCGAACTTTTGGTGCGCTTTTTACATTTAGCTAGAACTATCGGGCGGCGGTAATATGTGTTAAGATGGGCAAGGATAATGGTGAAGAAAAAGGAGGTCGATATCGATGAGAAGTGATCATCGAGAAGTGAATGAATTGAGAACCGTAACAATTGAGACAGACTATGTGAAGCATCCGGAGGGTTCGGTGCTGATCAGTTTTGGAGATACGAAAGTCATTTGTAATGCCAGCGTTGAGGATCGTGTACCTCCTTTTTTACGTGGTCAAGGAAAGGGCTGGATTACAGCGGAATATGCCATGCTGCCAAGAGCTACCGAGCAGCGTAACATCCGCGAATCTTCTAAAGGTAAAGTCTCTGGCCGTACGATGGAGATTCAGCGTTTGATCGGTCGTTCCCTGCGTGCCGTTGTCGACTTGGACAAGATTGGGGAGCGGACCATTTGGGTGGACTGTGATGTCATCCAGGCGGACGGCGGGACTAGAACAGCTTCCATCACAGGAGCCTTTGTAGCGGTTGTCCTTGCTTTAGGCAAACTTGTGAAGAAGGGGACGCTGAAAGAGCTTCCGATTACGGACTTTCTGACCGCGATTTCTGTAGGTGTCCTGCCTGACGGGAAGGAAATTCTTGATTTGTGCTATGAAGAGGATAGTAAAGCCCAAGTCGATATGAACGTCATCATGACAGGGAAAGGCGAATTTGTGGAGCTTCAAGGTACGGGAGAAGAAGCTACTTTCTCCATGCAGCAGCTGCAGAAGATGCTTTCTCTTGCCGAAAAAGGCGTTTCTGACTTAATCGTCCTTCAGGAAGAAGCGATAGGAGAATGGGCGGAAACTATCAGTAACAAATCCGGAGCGGCAAAATAATGAAAGAATTGTTGATAGCGACAAAGAACGAAGGGAAAGCCCAGGAGTTCAGGCAGATGTTTTCGAAATACGGCATTTCAGTAAAGTCTCTGCTTGACTTTGATTATGCTCCTGATATTGAAGAGACCGGTACGACATTCGAAGAGAACGCAATAATCAAGGCAGAAGCTATGATGAAAGAGTGGAATATTCCCGTCGTCTCCGATGACTCCGGTCTTGAGGTCGATGCACTCGACGGAGAGCCTGGGGTTTACTCAGCGAGATATGCTGGATTAGAGAAAGATGATAAAAAAAACATGGAGAAGCTGCTCCGGGAGCTCGGCGATACGCCATCCCATCAGCGTACAGCCCGTTTCGTCTGTGCCGTAGCAGTCGCCCGTCCGGGACAAGATACGTTTACGAAGCGCGGCACTTGTGAAGGTAGAATAGCGGAATCGCCACAAGGGACCAATGGATTCGGATACGATCCGGTTTTCATTCCGGAAAACGCCGATCGAACGATGGCACAGCATACCGCGGATGAAAAAAATGCAATCAGCCACAGACACCACGCTATCAAACAGTTGGAAGCATGGCTTGAGAAAGAGGCATAAAAGGGAGAGATCAGCGTGCCTAAAGTGTTAATCATGAGCGACAGCCACGGACTGGAACAGGAAGTTCAGGTCATCAAAGCAAGGCATAAAGACGCAGATGCGATGATCCATTGCGGCGACTCAGAGCTCGCTTATGGATCAGAAACGTTGAACGGCTTCTATTATGCTAAAGGAAACTGTGATTTTGAACCGGAAATGGAAAATGAACAAGTGTTAACAGTCGGAGACGTTACTTTTTATGTGACGCACGGCCATCTGCATCAAGTTAAAACGACGTTGATGCCTCTTAAGTACAAGGCGCAGGAAAACGAAGCGCAGGTCGCCTGTTTCGGGCACTCCCATATAGCGGGAGCGGAAGTCGTCGATGGTGTCCTCCTGATCAACCCGGGAAGCGCAAGGCTTCCAAGAGATCGGGAAGAGCCGACATATGCTCTCCTTGAATGGGATGACCCGGCCGAAGCTACCCTTCAGTTCTATCATGTGAACGGGGAGAAAATGGACGGATTGGTTCTTTCAACAGACCTTACAGCAAAGAATTAATTTCTTTGCTGTAACCTGTTGACTTTCAGCCAAATTCCTTATATAATAATTCTTGTCCGCTTCTGATGGAGGCGAAAAAATACATAACCTGCGGGTGTAGTTTAGTGGTAAAACCTCAGCCTTCCAAGCTGATGATGAGGGTTCGATTCCCTTCACCCGCTCCATACATATTTTAATCTTGTGTCCCAGTAGCTCAGCTGGATAGAGCAACAGCCTTCTAAGCTGTGGGTCGGGAGTTCGAATCTCTCCTGGGACGCTAACGAAAAAACGCTGAAACCTTTGCTGGACAAGGGATTCAGCGTTTTCTTATTTAGCAGAAATTTGTGGAGTTTGTTCACTGAACCTCATTTGGGGCAGAATTGGGGCAGAAATTTTTAAAATAATTTGTTTTAAGAGCTAATTAGGAAGAAAAAAATCACAAAGTTGTCTAATCTCAGCATGAATTATTTAGTTGGTTTCAAATTTGTTAATTTTTAGTATAAAATAAGAGCTATTACTTGTCTTTTCGGTTTAGGGGGGAAGGTACGATGAATTTTAAGAAAGCGGTCTTTGTATTATACGATATGGGAATTTCACTGTCTGCACTAAGTAAGTTATATAGAGAAATTGATGAGGTGCAAATGGAAGAGGTTCTTAAAGGAGATTTTCTAGGGGTGCAGTTTTCATTAGGAGTTTTTAATGATAAAGACATTGAATTGCTTTCTTCCCAAGAATCTATTGCTAGAAGCAAGGAAAATATTTCGAAAATATTAGAGAAGTTCTCGAACCAAGAGATTAATTACTATTTTTATTACGACAAGGAGTACCCTGAATCCTTGAAGGATATTCCTTCGCCTCCTTTTTTGATTTTTACAAAGGGAAATTTAAAGTTGTTAGACAAACATCAATTTATTTGTTCAATTGTAGGAACTAGAAATCCAACAAAAATCACTTTAAGTCAAATTGAAAAGACTGTTAAAGAGATGGTATTACAAGGTATTGTTATTTCTAGCGGCTTGGCTTTAGGAACGGATATTCATGCACATCGTAGTACAATGAAATATAGTGGGAAGACGATAGCGGTGCTTCCTTCTCCAATTGATAGTGTTACACCTAAAAGTCATAGTTCATATGCAAAAGAAATCATTGAAAAAGATGGCTTATTAATAAGTGAATATTATAAAAATCAATCGTTCTTCAGAAAAGCAAATTATGTAGAAAGGAACAGAATCGTTTCAGGAATAAGTAATGCTGTTTTGATAGCAGAGTGTTCTGAAAAGAGTGGTACCATGCATACTGCAAGATTTGCTTATAAGCAGGGAAGGCCACTGTATTGTTTTAATAATGCGTCTACTGGTGTGCAAAAAATTTTAAATAGTAAATTGGCAACAGTCTATAAGAACTTAGAAGATTTAATTTAATAGCTTTTGGTATGAGGAGGAATTTAATTGAGGAAGATTGTTGTTTTTCCTAGACTTACAATATTTGATTATGATTTTCAAATATATGATGGAATTGAAGGTCTGTTTAGAGAGCTAAATGCTGATGGGCATGAATTAGTTGTAATTTCACATGATCGAATAAGTATTGAAAGAATGAGAAAAGTTTTCCAAGAAATTTTTGAATTTGACGTTTTGTGCGCATACCGGAGTCTTATACGAGATAATGTTGATGAAACTAATGCACAAGACGTAATTATTGTAGGTAGCAGTGATGAGGATTTAATACTTGCTGCAAATAAGAAAACTTTAATCATCAACCCCGGTTGGAGTATTAAGCAAGATGAGAAGCCAGAAAGGTATGGCATTAAACTTAATAGACCGTCCCAGTTACTCAGAGCTATAAGACTCATTGCAAACCAAAATAGGTGGTATTTTAAGTTGCAAGTTTCTGATAGTGCTAATGTTCTCTCTTTAACCTCCGCCAATACGATGAATCGAGATGTAGAATATACGGAGCGTGAAATTTTAGATGGTTTTGAAGGGTTATTAAAAGCAGGAGATAGGAAATATTTCAATACTTTATATTTTCATTTAATTTCTGGTGTTATGAAAGACTCTGAGTTACGTAATGTTAATATATGGGGTACATTTCCATCATCAAGTGGTTTCGAAAACGAAGAGTTAGAAGAACTAAAGGAAAGATGCCGTTATTTGACAGGTGGAAGAATGAGCGAACCACTATTTATTAGGCATACAAAAGTAGAAAAAAGTCACCATACCCCTCACGTGACTCGTCTTAGAGAAGGGTGTAAAAAACATTTTAACTCTTTACATTTGAACCCATATTACAATTCTCGAAGGATTCGAGGTAAAGTGGTATGTATTATTGATGATTATATGACAAATGGTATCTCCTTTGAATCAGCTAGAAATTTATTGCTTCAAGCTGGTGCTAAAAGGGTAATTTTATTAGCATTAGGAAGGTACAGAAAAGGTTCTCATGGAGTTTATCAACACGAAGAGTATAACTTCGATGGCACAGTAAATGCTCCCGGTTATAGTTATGAGCTAGTGTCTAAAAGTAATTTAGTTGGAGAATATGATTATGAAGCCAGAGATGAGGTTAATCGTATTTATGAAATCTTAAATAGAAATTAATCTTTCTAGAATGTTAACTCCACAATAATTAAGCCAGAAATTTAATATTTTATTTCTGGCTTAATTATTTTATTGTTCATTAACCTAGTGTTTTACTAAAAAACTTACTAAAGTGCTCAGCCGCCACTTGATCGACTTCTTCAATGTGATGTCCATAGATGTCCATAGTAGTTCCAATCTTGCGGTGCCTTACCCTTTGGCTAATGGACTTGGTAGGGACATTTTGTTGAATTAAATAAGTCACGGAGTAGTGCCTCAAATCATGGAACCTAATCCCCTCGATATTATGACGCTTTCTAAATCGCGCCCACCATTGACTGACACTATCCGGCCTCATGGGTTTACCTAATTCGTCAGCAAAAAGGAAAACTCGATTTGGATCGTACTGTATATCTCTGGTTCGAATGAACTCTTTTTTTCTCCGGTTCTTTATTTGGTTAACCATATCCAGCAGTTCTTGGGGAATGGAAGCAGTACCCTCCATACCATTCTTAATACCCTTTATAAGTAACTCTCCTCCTGGTTGCTGAGAGAGTGATTGCTCAAAGCGAATAGCACTCTTTTCACTAAGTATGTGCTTTTCTTCTAATGCAACAAGTTCACCTTCACGACAGCCAGTTACAAATGCAATCCAAAACATAACCTGTTTTTCGAAAGGTTCCTGGCCTATACAACTAATGAGGTGATCAATTTTCTCTCTGGAATAAGAGAGGGGCTTGTTTTGCTTAACGGTTGGTGGCTTAATATTTCGAGCAGGATTATCCTTTATTAGCTCAAATTCATCTGCAGCGGTGAGAAGGCTCTTAAATGCCTTGTAGCAGTTTCTAATGGTGGAAGAGGATAAAGGCTCTTCCTTACCATCTAATCTCTTGGTCGTGTCCTTTAAATCATCCAGAAAGTTAACGACATGCATAGCTTTTATATCCGACAACTTTAGATGACCATAATCAGGGAGTATTCTCTTCTCGATAATGCTCATGTATTCTCTGAGTGTTCTTGGGGAAAGTCTGTCTCCCGCGTACTTCTTAATCCACTCCTGATAAAAGTCTTCCAACCTTGTGTAATTAGGTTTGGAGTAATCTCCACTCAATACTTCTGATTCAAATTTAGCTAATTCTTGACGTGCCAACGTTTTGGTCCTTACTTTTACGTTTTTCCTTTCACGGATAGGTTTTCCTTTGGCGTCATAGCCGGTTATTACAGAAAGTCTAAATGAATTCTTACCTCGCTTCTCAATGTTACCCATAGAATCACCTCTTCCTTCCAGTTTACTTGCTGACCTAAAAATGGTTGGTACAACATACACGTCTTTTAATCTGTTCCAAACGTTCTTCACACAACTCATATGACACTTTAAAGTCATATGCCCACCGGTCAAGTAGATCAGGGTCCTCCAGATCGTAATTTTTGACCATGTGATAGGGAAGAGCAGCGTAGAGGGTGAAGTGCCTCGCGTCACGCTCTTGAAGCTCTCTGAAAGCCTCTGGCATCATTGTCTGCTTGCCAACATGCCGAATGGCATGACAGAGCTCATGAAAAAACTGTTCTCTTTGTGTTGTTGTATCGAGCTTTGTATCGAGCACAATTTCACGATACCGACCAAACCGGACATATTTACTATCCATGTCTTTGTAATGAATAAAAATCTCATACCTCATAGCTAGTTTTTTGATATCAATTTCATTTGGGTGGGTAATTCGGTATTTTATGTACCAGTTGGATACCCAGTCTTCTAAGTCTGTTGTCGTGTAATTAGGGAAATTCATACCAGTCACCATCCTTGGTGACATTATACGAACAAACGTTCTTATTTTGCAATTAAAAACAACCAAATTTTTTTCTAATGTTAATGGGAGTGCTTCAACTTTCTGAAAACAAATCGATATAAGAGGTATAGTTGTTTATTTTCCAATAAGTGGTTAATTGATAATATAAGGAGAGGATAAACGTTGATTGGTATAACAACCACCTTTAATAATCAGAAAATTAATGTGAATCAAAAAGCACATTCTCCTATGAATATGCTAAATAAAGAAATTATCAATAATTCCTCAAATATAAAATTAGATAAGCTTACCCTTTCTGATGCCGTAGGTTCAGAAGTAAATAAAGAAGTAAGCATAGAAGTTCATGAAATCAAAGATGAAAATCCAGTAAAGTTAGATTCTGATTATGATAAGTATTTTTCTGGATTTGTGGAAGAATTACAGGGGATTTCTAAGGAAGAAAAGAGTGAGCTTTCAGGATTCATAAAGGAGGCTATGACCAGAAGTGAAGATTTTTTTTCCAGCGGTTGGTCCAGCTCAAAAGAAAGCATGTACCATCTTCAAACTCAAGAAAAATTAAATTTATTAGCGGAAAAAGTTATTCCTGCTTCACAATCTGAAGCGCTAAAAGATTTGGCTAAGCAATTTACAGATGATCAATTGGAGCAAACGGTGGAAAAGTCGTTGCAAACCTATGAAATAATTTATAACCGAGACAAAGACAAAAGTGGACCGTTAGGAGAAATAGCGAGCCGATTAAATAGTGCTATACATTCAATACGAGAAGGAAGTCACATAACTCAAGTTGAACAAAAGCAATATGAAGGGTTGTTTGCTGAATTACAATCGTCAAGCATTTTTCAGGGTAAATATGAAGAGGTTATGAACGGTTACAAAGAAATACAGAAAGAGCAGTTAGGCGGGGCATGGAATAATAGAGCTGAAAAGAAGGTATCCGAAAGTATTAAGCTGCTTAGGGAGGATTGGAACGACTTTATAAACAATGTGGGTCAGCTAAATGATTATAAAGTGTCTACAGTTAATGAATCCCGAGTAGATATAAAAATTTGAATAAGTAGAAAAAAACACAAGGGATATATAGATATCCCTTGTGTTTTTTAGAAGGTACCTCGGAAATGCCCAGATACCAAAGCTGACACCTATTTATTGCGAAGTTTTTTCAAAAAATCTTCTGCAGTTTTCCTGGCTGATTTAGTTTCATCTTCTAGTATTACTGCGGATGTAACTCCACTTTGACTATTAAAAGCGACATGAAGAATGTCACCCTCCTTAACGGTAGGGGGTAATTCACCTTTCTTCACGTTCACGACAATGCTTTCGTCGGAACGAAAGAGGAGAACGGCATAGTCGCCTTCAAATTGGTCAACCGTATACTTACCGTCTGAGCTCATCAATTAATCCCCCTTGAGGGTCATAGAGTCTTGCAGTATCTCCGTTATTATCCCAGAGGTACGCTTTAGACCACTGTAAAACACTTGGGCGACTTTCATATGAATTCCTACCTGAAGTTACTGTGACTGTAGCGCCTTTCTTAAGCGTGTAGTTGCTTGGAAAGTAGTAGGTTTGGTTGCCGTCTACACTGACTAACTTCCAGCCATCCATAGAAATGTCGCGGCTATCAATGTTCTTAATCTTAACCGTTTCAGCATCTAGATCTAAGTTAGTAATATCAAGCTTTCCTGTGGTTGGTTCCGGATCTGGAATTGGATCAGGGTCTGGTTCAGGAGCTGGCTCCTCTGACCCGCAAGCTGATGGAGAGGAGCTTGCTGACATATTGTTACCGTTTGTTGAAACAACTACATCTTCACCATTCAGTTCCCAAATAGTTGAATAATCTAATCCAAGTCCTCTAAGTCTGTTAATTACTTCACTGTCAGGGTGTCCATAAGGATTATCAATACCTGCAGAGATAACTGCAAATTCAGGGGCCACTTCATTCAAGAACTTAGGTGTAGAGCTTGAACTTGATCCGTGATGACCTACTTTATAAATTTCCGATGAAACGTTGAAGCGTTCTACCATATTAGATTCAGCTTCTGCTTCCGCATCACCAGTCAAAAGATAATCCATATCGCCATAGGTTAGTTTGAGTGCAACAGAAGCATTGTTGTTATCAGAATAACCTTCGCCGTTATTTAGAACTTGAATATCGATAAGTGGATCTACATTCAAATAGGAACCAACCTTAGGAACCTTAAAAGGAATGTCCTTCTTATCAACAAGGTTAAGGTAATCTAGATAAGTTTGAGACGTGTGTGCTTTACCACTGTCTACAACTTGTTTAACAGGAAACTCGTTCAGTACATCAATTAGACCGCCAATGTGATCAGCGTCTGGATGTGTCGCTACTACAAAGTCCAAAGTTTTAACTCCATTATCCTTTAAGTAGCAAACCACATCATCGCCGGCACCACGTTTACCTGCATCAATGAGAATATTCTTGCCGTTAGGAGTTTGTATCAAAGTACTGTCTCCCTGTCCGACATAAATAAAGTGAACCTTCATATCACCAACGGTCAACAAGTTTGAAGCTATTTTGTTAGAGATTGCGTTGGTGCCACCTAGAATAAGAGCTTTACCATCGATAGTAGAAAGGTATTCGCGTGTTTCTAGAATCGTAGAAGTAGGGTGTGAGAGAACGATTTGCATGTCCAGTTTGTTAGCTAAACCAGAAGCGGCAACGGCGTCCGGATAATCTTCTGTTGTCTTACTTGTAGAAGTACCTCTAACAAGCAAGAAGTTTTTATTTGAGGTGCTCAGTTCTTTAGCAGCGTTGATGTTAGTAATGTAACGGTTCTTTCCAGAGATACGTTTAACTTTGATTCCTTTTTGCTTTAGAGAGGATTCGATACTTGGACTTACAACACCAGTACCACCGTAGATTGTAACTTCTTTGATATTGCTCGGTAAGCTAGCTGGTATTTTATCATCCGTCGAAAGATAAATGGGAACCTCATTTATAGCGGAGTAGCTGGATGCTGAAAGAGCATCTGCAACAGTAAGACCATTTACTAATATAGCTTCTGTCTTACTGGCCGTTCCTGCTTCTTTATTAATGGCAGCAGCCGTTTCAAAACGGTTTTTCCCACTTACTCGTTCTACGGAATATCCTTTGCCTTCCAGATCAGACAGGTTGGACAAGTGCTAATCCTGGAGAAATCAACGGTACCATCGCGGGTGAAATGAAAACCAATGACTATCGCTTTCAAACGGTGGACTATGGTGTAGGCTCCTCTTGGCACGGACCGGCAATTAAACAAGGGTTAAGCAGTCCTATAACTGATTTTCGTGTAGAAGCTAAAGTCACTTTCCGGAATACAGAGGCGGAAGACATCGGTCGAGTTGAGGTATATGGATTAGACGTCCATGGAAATCAACTCTTTAAATTGGCTATGAAAGACATTCTCGGCGGAAAAGTCCAATCCTTTGGGGAGGCAAGAGTAGGCGGCGGGGATACAAATCACTTCTTAATAGCTGAATCTGGTGACAAAGGCTGGGAATGGAATAACTTTGAAGGTGCAATGAGAATTGAACGAGAGGGACAGCAGTGGAAAGCCTATATTGCTCAAATTGTGGACTGATCATCAAGGGAAGTTTACTGCAGACCTTGCGCAGGTTGTTGTTCATACCGCACAGAACGCTACCTACCAAGCACCGAACCAAGGGGTTGATTCTCTCAGGGTAGAGAAAATCAATCAGCAGCCTTCGGGTATTCCTTATATCGCAGGACCTGGAGATCGGTTGGATATGCGGATGACTCTGATGGTAATGGTATGAGTAACTTTCCTGATGGTAAAAGCTACATTGGAATATCTCCTAACCAGACCATTCAGACAGAAGGCACCAATCCTTCCGATTATACCTGGAGTAAGTATGAAGGGCCCAAAGGGGATAAAGGAGACAAAGGGAGTACCGGGGAATCCGGACCAGAAGGACCTAAAGGAGATACTGGTTCACAGGGACCTAAGGGAGAAACGGGAAGTAGAGGGCCAACCGGACCCCAAGGCCCACAAGGTCCAGAGGGGTTACGTGGATTAATCGGTCCTGAAGGTCCAAAAGGCGACACTGGGAGTAGGGGACCATCTGGGCCAAAAGGGGGTACTGGTAGCAGAGGGCCTCAAGGAAATGATGGCCTACCTAAATACACTTGGATTAAGTATGCAGATACATCAAGTGGGTCTGGAATGTCCGACAGTCCAAGCGGAAAAGAGTACGTAGGGTTTGCTTACAATAAAAATACTGCTACAGAAAGCACCAACCCATCTGATTATCAATGGCAGCGAACTTTGGGTCCGACCGGTCCGCAGGAGCCAAAAGGAAATACAGGTTCTACTGACGTTTAAGGGAGAAGTTACACTTTACATCGGGCCCCTTTATTGATCCTTCCGGTGGAGCGTTACGGATGAACCGTGACTCGGCGAACTATACCCGACAGTTAATAAATCAGTATCAATGGTACTTGGATGGAAGCTTGTCCGGACGTTTGGTCAAACAAACTTCCGATAACGATCACCTATTCCTTGATATGGGTGAGGTAGGTTTGAAGTTCCTTAGCAGTGGATCCCAAGTACAAGTGCGGAATGGGGATGACAATTGTTATCGCTTAGGGCACATGTTTGACGAGGTTCCAACGCTCCTCCAGAGAGGAGACGTAATAGATTTATATGCTTTATCTGCATTTCAAACCAAAGCTATTCAAGAGCTAGTGTCCAAAATAAATCAATTAGAGGAGATGATTATAAGTGGAGGTAGTACAGTTTAATTCCCTAGAGGTTGCGGGATATTTAAGTGGTCGACTTGCCATGTTGGAGCACGAAAAAGCTATCCTGCAGGCAGAAAAGAACGCACTAGAAAGAAGGATAAATGAATTAGAGCAGAAAATTCGAACGCCGAGTAGGCGTCTTTTTTATGACCAATTTTAGGGGGGAGATCATGGATGAAAAGTATGGCAGCAGCATATCCATTCACGGATATGGGATTGTCGCTTCGTCTTTGGTCCGGAGCAGGTTCAGGTCTAGCTGCGACCGGTCTGTTTGAATGGGTGCAGCGAAGGTTCGGGCACACCACAAAAATTAAGGAGGACTAATCATGGCGAAACTGCTGAAACCAAGTGTGAGATGGAACGGAAAGTTAGTTGCTTTGGATGATGGGCACGGCATGGAGACACCAGGAAAACGAACCCCTTATGTGCTGGAGTTGGGAAGGCAAATCAAAGAGAATGAGTTCAACCGTGCCGTGGTGGCTATTCTTGCGGATTTGTTGCTTGCGAATGGTTTTCGGGTGCTGTTAATCGCCCCGACGGACACCGACACTCCTCTCATTTACCGGACGAAAGCTGCCAATGACTATGGCGCAAATATTTATGTATCGATTCACTATAGCGCGATGGGCACTAGCTTCAATTACTCGAACGCCAGCGGAATTTCTGTCCATATTTACGACGGGTGGATCACGGACACGACGAAACGTCTTGCGGAATGCGTTGGAAAGTATTTGCGCAGAGGAACCCAGCAAGTGTACCGGGGCATTAAGCGGAATAACTTCCATGTACTTCGCGAGTTTCACGGTCCAGCCATCCTTACGGAGAACGGTTTTATGGATGATCAAAGGGAAGCTTTATTGATGTTGGAGAAAAGCTTTCAACGGGAAGTCGCTACTGAACATGCCCAGGGCATCTGTGAATACTATGGAATAACTTACAAGGGGATTAAAGTGGATACTGATCCCATGAGTATAGGGTATCTGATGTCAGGGGGTGAGGGGGATTCCGTGAAGAATCTGCAGCGCTTATTGAATCAGATCGGGTACTCTCTGAGAATTGACGGTTCCTTTGGTCCCTCAACGGAGAAAGCCGTTCGGAGTTTTCAAGAAGCCTACGAGCTGACGGTGGATGGTTATTATGGTCCAGGTACCCAAGAAGTATTGGCGGAGGCAGTAGCAAGGGAAGAAAACAAATTGAAGGAGGAAGATAACATGGAAAAGAACGTATTTGTCGTCAACAGTGCGGTGGACGCGGTGACGGTAGCAAAGGCAGTGATTCGCAATAATGGGGCCGGAGCAATGCGGAGAGAGAAGAAGTATACGCGGAAGAAAATGTATATATCGTAGGTGGCGGGAAGTCCGGTTTGAAAGTTGGGAAAGGAGGGGTGGTAGATCTTAGTGGGGCAACATCTGAGGCGACAGCTGTGACTGTATATAAATGGTTTGACTTAATTTGAATTTTATAGAAACCAAGAAAAACAGATCTTCATAATCGATTAAAAATTTACAAAGCGAGTTTATTAATGCAATTTGAAAATAAAATGGGGCTTGATCCAAAATTAATGAACCCACGAATATTCGTGGGTTCATTGATTTTCAAAAGCTATTCATAAATATCATTCTTTTTTTTATTATTGACAGTCTTATATTTTTTATAAAGGACATAAATCAGATTGGCAATTACTAACAATAAAGAGCCAGTCAATGCACCGTAGATAGAAGGTAAATTAGGTAGATCTGAAAGGCTTGTTAGTTGGCCTGATATACTGACTCCTAGAAATATGCCGAGAGCCATAATGCTTAATTTCCAATCGGAATCTTGTAATTTTTTTTTCTTTTTCAATCTCATACTTCCTTTCTTGAGGTATTTTTTAACTACTTACAGGAAAATTCTTCGAAGGAAGGTATACTACCTTAATAATTGATGAAAAATTTGAAATATTTATACATTATGTTACGATATGTAATACGTTATTTCAAACAAAATAATGGAAAAAAAGGTATTTAATGAAAAGGTGGTGGTTTATGTAGCGCTAAAGTCTCACGACCGACGTTGTCTACAGTCTAAAGATAATATTAATAGGGGTGTTGAATTTGAAGAAATCACTAATGATAATGCTTATGTTTGTTTTAACTTTTAGTTTAGTTTCACCAGCTTTCGCAACTCAATCGTTAGATGGGGATGGTTCAAAAGAAACGGACGGTTTAAGTAAAGGAGAAAAGGAATCCATAGAAGGTAAGTTGCAGAATTTTAAAGTGGAAAAATACGCTGACAATATTGATGAAATATCGACTGAAAATCGAAAAATTATAAATGATACTATAAAGGATTTAGATATAGATAGTCCAGATACCTTAGCTCAAATTTCCGAGAAAAATGAAATGATAATTACAGCACCAGCATCTAAAGCGGACACAACGGTCGCTATTACAGATAATATCGTAGAAGTAGTAGAAAAAGTAGGTAAAAATGACTTTTTAATCAATGGTGAAAAAAACCATGTTGAAGTAACAGTAGAAACTGTAAAAGAGAGTCCGGGATTTAAAGAGAAAACTTCAGGTGTTGTATCAACCCAAGCGGCCGACAACTGGATTGAAGTTTCATATAGGTCAGGTCCATGGACTCACGAGTCTTCACATTGGATAGATGTTAATGCCGAACGGAATTTCTCAAAATATTCTGCTGCGGCTATGAGCAGTATTATTGGTGGCGCAGTAGGCTTGGCTTTCTCATGGTCTGGTTTCTTTGCCGGAGTTGCTGGAGGGATAGCTATAGGTATTGCTTATGATTTTATTAGTTCCGATGATTACCCTACTAATGCAGGGAAAATGTATCTAGCATCTTATAAGAATAGTCCTTATCCAACAGCTGATAAACGCGTGTATGCTAATGCATATGCTGTTTATAATGGTGATGATATCTATCTAGGTACTGATAATACTTATTATTATAAGTGTCTTGGATGTGGAGGAGCTTAATAAAAAAGAAAGAAAAATAACCGTTCATTCAATAAGATGAACGGTTGTTTTTCTTTCTATGTTCTTGTTTATAGCTAAAATCATTGGAAAGTAAGGTTATTCAAAAAGAAGGGTTCGGTCGATGTACCTTTTTATAGAAAGGAAAAGGTGTATTTTTTTGTGGTTAATTATCGAAAGATTGTGGAATTAAACGAAAACAAGGAATTTCATAAGATGAGATTTGAAGACCGTTGTACTTTAATTTTTAATTTAGAACATTCTCGGCGTATAAGTAATAAGCTTCAATGATTAATAAAAATGGCTACTTTTATTAATTCAAATTCTTCTACAGAGGAAGGAGCGCTTCTACTTAATCACAGTTGTACTGTTTTCTTTTGATATATTTTGTTTAATGCGAGAATATAGAGAGCCCCAATAGCTAAATAAAATAAAGTGCAATACAACATGAAATTATTGAGTTCCCCAGAAATAATTAATCTAACTGCAAAGAACCCAAATCCTAAAGCAAGATATCCAAAAGTAGAATATCTTATTGTCTTTTTAAAGTATTTTTTCATTTCCTGATTCCAAAGGACTTTTTTATTAACTAAAATATTTATCGTCCCGATCAAAATGGCAATAAGAAAGGGAAGAGTAGCAGATACATTAATAAAGCCAATAAGTATAGGAACGGATAACGCACCCAATCCTCCAATGCTAAAACCCGTGAAAACTTTTCTACTGAGGAATTTTTATTGACGTACAATTTTCATTATTATAGAAGAAACTTGGCAAACCAGAAAAGACTGGGGTAGTTGGGGCTGAAATTGGGGCAGTATTTCTTTATTATTGCCCCAATCATATTACTTTCCACCATTCTTAATCCTTAAAAACGTTGATTTAACAGGGTTTAACAGCAGCCCATTGTATATAATCATACCTACTTCAACAGCCTTCTAAGCTGTGGGTCGGGAGTTCGAATCTCTCCTGGGACGCTAACGAAAAAACGCTGAAACCTTTGCTGGACAAGGGATTCAGCGTTTTTTAATGTTGTCAGTATTTGGGACGAAATATAATCATCAAAAAAGAAACAATAACGTTTCCTAATAAGAGAGGTAAAGGGGCGGAGCTCTCCTTTACCATTTTAAATGCCTTTCTGGAAAATTATTGCTCACATGTTTGACTTAACAGCACCCCCTTTTATCTAAGTGTTTAGTCTATGGATGAAATGTAAAGTGGTATATGGATATGAAATACTCAAGGATTGAGACCCGAGCGTTCCTGCTCGTCATCGTTCAATAATCTCTGAACGACCAGCAGCTTGCCTTCTTTCATCCATTTAAACCCAAAAGTTTTCATGTTATTCTTTTAATGAGTAGGTAATATTTGGCTGAATCGCGAGGGGCGAACGCCATTGCGGCAGGACAGACTTTCCTGTTCTTTTTTTGAACACCATGCGAAAGAAAGATGAGGTAATTTGTTGAACAAAATGATGGATTGGTTAGGTGTCCTGGCTTTTGTCGGGTATATGTCTGCCTAGATAGTTGAGAGGACGAGTGAACCCTTCCGTTTCCATCCGGCCTTTTACGGCATGCTCTCTATGGCCGCCGTCTTTTCCTTTGGTTACAGGTATTACTTACGTTATGGCAGGAAATGGTGGGGAATGATCTACATGAGCATCACCGGCAAATTTTTTTCATTTCCCTTTTATGGACATTAGCATAAAGGTGTGGGTGGATTTTATGGGAAACCGCGCAACATCCCTGTCTATACAATGATTTGAGGAGCTGCCGAGATAAGAAAGGGTGTGTTGAAATGCTCGAGAGTATCAATCAGCTGGGGGTATTATTATTTCTCCTCTGCGGCTTTGCTTTCTATTTACATCTCCGTCGGATCAAGAAGAAAAGAGGGTTTACGTTTTACGAGCGAATCATGTATGTGACCGTCCAACTTGCTTATCTTCTGTGGGCGGGAAGTTACTTGTTGATGATGATCAGTGAAGCGTAATACATAAAAAACGAACAATGCTTTCCTTTTTAAGGAAGCATCGTTCGTTTTTTTATTTTTTGCGGCTATGATTGGCGGACAATAGCCCTATGAAAATGGTTATCCCATACGTCCTGTAATTATTTTTATATAGCAACGTACCTGTTGGGAATAGTGGATGGCTCTGGACGATTGGATGTCATAGAAAACGCTGTCGAATTTCCGGAGAAGGGATGGTGCATGCTTCTTTCTTTCCGAACCAGCGGTAACGATTTTTGGCGATATACTTGTAAACGAGATCCCGCAGCGGCTTCGGAATGAGAAGCAGGCCATAGGCTAACTTCCACCCGCCATTCAATTTACCAGCGATACGCAGCGCCGCTCCCGATTGATCGAATGCTTTACTGCCGTCGATCAAGATCAGACTGTCCAAATCTTCGCTTACGTTATGCTCAGCCATCAATCGACGGCCGGTATCACTCTGCTGGGATGCGAATCGAAAGTGAGCTTTAGTATCCCGTTTAATAATGAATTGGACGCTTTGGTCACAGAAGTTACAGTCCCCGTCAAATAGAACGATCATAACAATCCCTCCTTCTATGATCAGTGTAACACGGAACCCATATGCCATGCGCAAAAAATTCTTACCTTGCTTTTGGAGTGGAGTCACTCGCTGTCTGTTCCTCATACCTTATGCATGAGAGGAGTGATTTGCGGTGATGGCATTAGCCTATGTTCTTATTGGTACGTTTTTCTGCTTCTTTCAACGGGAGCCTGTTCATGCCGGTAAAGAAGAGCAGACCGTATATATGTTCTACATGCTGGCATGGCTTATATTCTGGCCGTTCTTACTGATATGGAAGTTGTTCAAAGGGAAATAACGGCAGATTGCTCGGATTTTTACTCGTGTTTATCCTGAAGGACGAGGGATATTAAGAGTGGCCTCAGGCCGAATGATTAGAGGAGTGATCGTAATGGAGAAGAAAAATGTCCAGTGGCTTCCGGTTATTGCATCAATCGGTATCGGAGCAGCTACGTACAGCATGATGACAGGTCAGGCGGGACAGCTGCAGAAGGTCATACCGACGCTCAGCAAAATGTCCGGACAAATGCAGAACGGTTCCAACTCTTATCAGTAAAAGAATCAGGCAGGTATTAATACCTGCCTGATTTTTCATCTAAAAAACGCCATTTCCTGCCGGGGAGGAATGACGTTTGGTGTGTATTCGTGTATGTTAATTTGCATGTACGGGCAATTCGATAGAACGCTTGTCAATTTCCTGTGTGACGAGGTGCAGGAATTCATCATCTAATTGAAGTTTCACGGACTCCAAATACGTCTCTAATAATGTTTGATCATCTAGCAGTGACAAAACCATACAGCTCCTTAAATGATTTAATTCGGTGTTTTTTTATTCACATTTACTTATTCTAACAAAAAAAACGGAATCATCATGAGTCTTTAGTCTTATTTTCGAAAAGGTTTATACATATTGAGATATTATCTTGAAATAAAATTGTGGACGCATGGAGAGGAGTGTCTGCTTTTGTCATGTCTTCTCATAAGCCGTATGATAAAGGAAAGTCAGTCACATTTTTCGATCGGTTTCTTTGAGTTTCTCTTCTTTATCCGATAGTATTACTAAACAGGTTCATGGATGGTATGAAAAACAGGTTTGAAACATACGGATTAAGGAAAGACTGAGGGGAAGTATGAATTCCAGGGAAGGGTGCCTTATGGACAATAAGAACGGGAATCTAGTAATGTTTCCCAAATGGAAAACAGCGTTGGAACGAGTTGGTATGGAAGCTCTGAAAGACAAGCGTTACGAGGAAGCGGCGGAAGCCTTTGAACCGCTTGCGGAATATGGCGTAGCTTCTCATGACATTAATACAGGGTTGTTAATGAGCTGGATCGAACTCGGAAAGTTCGATGATGCCGAATCGTTATGTCATCAGTTAATGAAAGAAGAACATGACCAGTACTACCACTATCTACATATTTATATAACAGTCCTGTTCCAGAGCAGCAGGTATCAGGAGATCGTGGATCTACTGGATGAAGTATTTGAAGCAGAAGACATTCCGCATCAAAGCCGCACACAGCTCTGGCAGATGTATGAAGTGAGTGGTAAACTGTTGGAAGATCAACAGAAGGAAATAGGCAGCAGTCTTATGGAAGATTTTCGATCCGCAATGGAAAATGAGGATATACATAAGCAATGGCAAGTCATGGAGCAAATGAAGAACCAGCCGTCTGCTCCTTATATAGAAGAAGTTGAGCCGGTATTGCAGAATGATTCTGTCCATCCTGTCATAAAGTCAGCGGTTATTGAATGGTTCCGTGATGAAGAAGTGGACAAGGAAATGACAGTGGTGAAGTTCGGTCAGGAAATGAAGATAGTTCCGGCTGAATTGACACAACTGCACTCGGATTACATCATTAAACAGATCCAGATGCGTCTTGGTCAGGTAGAGCAGAATAATCCATCTATGTATGAGATGATCAATAAACTGCTTTTTCATTACTGCTATGTCCGTTATCCGTTTTTCCCGGATGAGGAGGAAGTGGTTCTGTTGGTGGAGGCGCTGAAGCAGCTTGGACACGAGTACCTGCAGCTTCCTTACGAACCGCAATACTCTTCGGAGGACGTTGCCAAGTACAAGGAAGAAGTGGAGATTTGCGAACAGCACTATATGATGATTGCAGGGGAATGAAAAACACCCGCTAACCGAACAGTCCCTCCTTGAAAGCCAGGGGGATTATGTTATAATGTAGTGGTTGCAAACGAGATTCGTATGTATTCAGAGTCATAGAATCATTAAACCATCGTCCTCTGGACGAAAATGAATGAATAGATGTTGGAGGGAATTTTTTATGTCAGTAAAATGGGAAAAGCAAGAAGGCAACCAAGGTACACTAACAGTAGAAGTACCGGCAAGTGAGTTCGATCAAGCACTTGACCAAGCCTTCAAAAAAGTAGTTAAACAGGTACAGGTACCTGGATTCCGTAAAGGTAAAGTACCACGTAAGCTGTTTGAACAACGCTTCGGTGTGGAGTCCCTTTATCAAGATGCTCTTGATATCGTTCTTCCAAAAGCATACGCAGAAGCTGTAGATGAAGCGGGTATCGAGCCTGTCGATCGTCCGGAAGTAGATGTGAAGCAGCTGGAAAAAGGCCAGGACGTTATTTTCACAGCGGAAGTTACTGTGAAGCCTGAAGTGAAGCTTGGCGACTACAAAGGCCTTGAAGTGGAAGAAGTGAATACAGAAGTAACAGATGAGGATGTTCAGAACGAATTGACTCAACTGCAGGAGCGTCAGGCTGAGCTTGTCGTTAAAGAAGAAGGCGAAGTAGCAAACGGCGATACAGTCGTTATGGACTTCGAAGGATTCGTTGACGGAGAAGCTTTCGAAGGCGGCCAAGCAGAGAACTATTCTCTTGAAATCGGTTCTGGTTCCTTCATCCCAGGCTTCGAAGAGCAGTTGGAAGGTAAGAAAGCCGGCGAAGAAGCAGAAGTGGAAGTTACATTCCCTGAAGAATACCATGCAGAGGATCTTGCTGGTAAAGCGGCTACTTTCAAAGTTAAAATTCACGAAATCAAAGCGAAGGAACTTCCTGAGCTTGATGACGAGTTCGCTAAAGATGTCGATGAAGATGTCGAATCTCTAGAAGAACTAAAAACAAAAACACGCGAGCGTCTGGAAGAGCAGAAGAAAACAGAAGCAGAAAATAATAAGCGTGAAACACTTGTGAACAAAGCATCTGAAAATGCAGAAGTTGAAATCCCTGATGCAATGGTTGATACAGAACTTGACCGCATGGTTCAGGAATTCGAACAGCGTCTTCAAATGCAGGGCATGACGAAAGACATGTACTTCCAGTTCACTGGTCAGGACGAAGATGCACTTCGTGAGCAGATGAAAGAGGATGCTGCGAAACGAGTGAAAACGAACTTGACGCTTGAAGCGATTGCTAATGCAGAAAACGTTGAACCGACAGAAGAAGACGTTAACGCTGAATTGGAAAACATGGCTTCTATGTATCAGACAGATGTTGCTCAGCTTACTCAAATGCTCGGCGGCAGCACAGATATGATTAAAGAAGACTTGAAAGTCCGTAAAGCGATCGACGTTCTAGTTGCAAATAGCAAAGCAGAATAATAAACCGAGAAGACAAGGTGCATCGTAAGTGCCTTGTCTTCTCATATATATCTGGGAAACAGGTATAGGCGTATCACATTGTGGAGAAGATGATTGATACTTCTCTCTGTTTTTACATACAATAGTAAATGTACTCTATCGTTTGACTTATCTGTCCCATATCTACATAATGAGGGTGGTGCTATGAGTGGATCGCACACCTCTGAAAGGTATTGCTTTTTTGTTTGGAGTTAATTTGGTATGATGAGCAAAAGAGCGGAAACGTAGACGTCGTACTAATGAACTTCAGTCGCGATTGCGTCATTTTATGAAGGGGTGAAACGTATGTTTAAATTTAACGATGAAAAAGGACAATTGAAATGTTCTTTCTGCGGTAAGAGTCAGGAGCAGGTTCGTAAACTAGTCGCTGGGCCTGGTGTATATATATGTGACGAATGTATCGAACTTTGCACGGAAATCGTGGAAGAGGAACTGGGCAACGAAGAAGAAGTAGAATTCAAAGAAGTTCCGAAACCACAGGAAATTCGTGAGATCCTTAATGACTATGTTATTGGTCAGGATCAGGCTAAGAAAAACCTGTCCGTTGCCGTTTATAACCACTACAAGCGGATCAATGCAGGTGTTAAGAATGATGAAGTAGAGCTTGCGAAGAGTAACATTCTCATGCTCGGGCCGACAGGTAGCGGTAAAACATTGCTGGCACAGACGCTTGCCCGCATTCTGAACGTGCCATTCGCGATTGCGGATGCTACATCACTGACAGAAGCTGGTTACGTAGGGGAAGATGTAGAAAACATTCTTCTTAAACTGATTCAGGCTGCAGACTATGATGTGGAAAAAGCGGAGAAGGGCATCATTTATATTGATGAGATCGATAAAGTAGCCCGTAAATCCGAAAACCCTTCGATTACGAGAGATGTCTCCGGGGAAGGTGTCCAGCAGGCACTGCTGAAAATCCTTGAAGGAACACAGGCCAGTGTACCGCCTCAAGGAGGACGTAAGCACCCTCATCAAGAATTTATTCAGATCGATACGACGAACGTATTGTTCATCGTAGGTGGAGCTTTCGATGGAATCGATCAGATCATAAAGCGTCGCCTTGGACGTAAAGTCATCGGATTCGGATCGGAGCAGGCGACAGATGAATCAGAGAAGAAAGAACTGCTTACAAAAGTTCTGCCTGAAGATCTGTTAAGCTATGGCTTGATTCCGGAATTCATCGGTCGTCTTCCGGTAATTGGAAGTCTCGAGCATTTGGATGAAGAGGCGCTTGTAGAAATCTTAACAAAACCGAAAAATGCGCTGGTCAAACAGTACCAGAAACTGTTCCAAATCGACCATGTAGAGCTGGAGATGGAAGAAGACGCGCTTCGTGAAATTGCTCGTCTTGCCATCGAACGTAAAACGGGTGCCCGTGGGCTGCGCTCCATCATTGAAGGAATTATGCTGGACGTGATGTATGAGCTGCCTTCCCGTGACGATATTGAGAAATGTATCATCACGAAAGAAACGGTGACAGCGAAGAACGGTCGTCCTAAGCTTGTTTTGACGGATGGAACTGTCGAAGATGAGAATAAAGAATCCCCGAAAGAGAGCGCTTGATCCGCCTTCTTTTGACATTCTTTAATGGATGAGAGCCGTGCTACTTAACGTTGTAGCACGGCTTCTCTTTTGTGGGTTCCTCTTTTGCAAGCGGGCCTTTTCTTCCAAGCATGAAAGCTTTGTTACTGCTTATAATATGGATACCATATAAGAAACCCCTCGCCACTCCATGACAGGGGGTTTCCGTGTTGGTTTGAACGGTTCCGTTTCATTTACTTTCCACATACATTTATATATGATTAAACTACCTATTTGCATTAACTGGAGGTGCAAGTAATGACTGACAAACAAAGAAAACAGATCCCTCTTCTTCCATTGAGAGGGTTGCTTGTCTACCCATCCATGGTTCTTCATCTTGACGTAGGTCGGGAGAAGTCTGTTCAGGCATTGGAACAATCGATGATGGATGATAATGAAATATTTCTCGTTTCCCAAAAAGAAGTGAATATAGATGAACCGGCAGAAAGTGACCTTTATACGATCGGAACGGTAGCGCGTGTGAAGCAGATGGTCAAGCTGCCAAACGGTACGAATCGTGTTCTTGTAGAAGGGCTCTACCGGGCAGGTATAGAAGAAATTCGGGATGACGATTCGTTTTATCAGGCGGAGATCACCGTTATTGATGATGAGCATGCGGATCGCAATGAGGAAGAAGCATTGATGCGTACGCTGATGGATCAATTTGAAAAGTACGTCAAAGTGTCGAAGAAAGTGAGCCAGGAGACGTTCAACACCGTTTCTGACATCGATGATCCGAGTCATCTCGCTGACATGGTTTCTTCTCATCTTCCAATCAAGCTGAAAGATAAACAAGCCGTTCTGGAAACGCGGAATGTTAAGGAACGTCTGAAGAAGTTGATTGAAATTATCGGGAATGAACGGGAAGTTCTTCAAATAGAGAAGAAGATCGGTCAACGTGTGAAGAAGTCGATGGAGAAAACGCAGAAAGAGTATTATCTCCGTGAGCAGATGAAGGCGATCCAAAGTGAGCTTGGCGATAAGGATGGGAAAACCGGAGAGGTTGCCCAGCTCAAAGAAAAAATCGAGAAGGCTGCTATGCCGGAGCGGGTGGAAGAGGTCGCTTATAAGGAGCTTGGGCGTTATGAGAAAATACCTCAAAGCTCTGCAGAAAGCTCTGTCATCCGGAATTATATCGAATGGCTCGTTTCTCTACCCTGGTCGGAGGAGACGGAAGATAACTTAGATGTCAATCATGCCGAAGAGGTACTGGATGAGGACCACTATGGGCTGGAGAAAGTGAAGGAGCGGGTGCTCGAGTATTTAGCTGTCCAGAAATTGACACAGACGATCAAAGGGCCGATTTTGTGTCTTGCCGGACCACCCGGTGTAGGGAAAACGTCTCTCGCAAAATCAATAGCACGCTCCATCAACCGGAAATTCGTCCGCATCTCTCTCGGAGGCGTCCGGGACGAAGCAGAAATCAGAGGCCACCGGAGAACGTATATCGGTGCTATGCCCGGACGAATCATTCAAGGTATGAAACGTGCAGAAACGGTCAATCCAGTATTTCTGCTTGATGAAATTGATAAAATGGCCAGTGATTTTCGTGGGGACCCTTCATCTGCCATGCTGGAAGTACTGGATCCGGAACAAAACGGGACTTTCAGTGATCATTTCATTGAAGAAAATTATGACCTGTCGAAAGTTATGTTTATCGCAACAGCCAACAACATTTCCAATATCCCTGGTCCGCTGCGCGACCGTATGGAAATCATTACGATTGCAGGCTATACAGAGGTGGAAAAGCTTCACATTGCAAAGGATCACTTACTGCCGAAGCAGGTGAAGGAGAACGGTTTGAAGAAAGGACAGATGCAGGTACGGGACGACGCCCTGCTTAAGTTAATTCGCCGTTACACTAGAGAAGCTGGCGTGCGAGGATTGGAAAGAGAGCTTGCAAGCTTGTGCAGAAAGGCAGCGAAGATCATAGTTTCCGGTGAAAAGCAACGGGTCGTCGTGACCGAGAAGCAGCTGGAAGAACTGCTTGGGCGCCCGAAATTCCGTTATGGACGGGCAGAGTTGGAAGATCAGATCGGTGCAGCTACAGGTCTTGCGTATACGACAGCAGGAGGAGACACGTTGTCGATCGAAGTTTCCCTGTATCCTGGAAAGGGCAACCTCACTTTGACAGGAAAGCTCGGGGATGTCATGAAAGAATCTGCTCAGGCAGCTTTCAGCTATATTCGTTCACGTGCTGAGGAGCTGAAGATCGATCCAGAATTCGTTGAGAAAAACGATATTCACATCCACGTTCCGGAAGGCGCAACCCCGAAAGACGGCCCTTCTGCCGGCATCACGATGGCAACCGCCCTTGTTTCTGCTTTGACGGGAAGGCCCGTCCGTAAAGAAGTAGGAATGACCGGAGAAATCACCCTCCGCGGCCGTGTGCTGCCGATCGGTGGCCTGAAAGAAAAATCACTGAGTGCACACAGAGCCGGCTTGACAAAGATCATCATTCCGGATGAAAATAAAAAAGACTTGGAAGATATCCCGGCAAGTATCCGGGAAGGATTGACTTTTGTACCGGTCAAGCATTTAGATCAAGTCCTAGAACAAGCGTTAGTGGAGGATATACATGAAGGTTAATACCGCAGATATTGTCATCAGTGCAGCGAGCAAGAAACAGTACCCGAAAGATTTCATTCCTGAAATCGCACTTGCAGGCAGGTCCAATGTAGGGAAATCTTCTTTCATCAACCGGATGATCCAAAGGAAGAACCTTGCGAGGACTTCCTCCAAGCCTGGGAAAACGCAGACGTTGAATTTCTACATCATCAATGATCAATTTCATTTTGTCGATGTGCCTGGATACGGATATGCAAAGGTATCCAAGAAGGAGCGCGCCAAATGGGGAGAAATGATGGAGGAATACTTTGCAGAGCGGGAGCAATTGAAAGCGACCGCGCTCGTGATCGACGTCCGTCACAAGCCTACGGAAGATGATCAACTGATGTACGACTACTTGAAACATTTCGGCCTGCCGGTCATGGTGGTCGCGACGAAGTTGGACAAAATTAAAAAAGGTCAAAGAACGAAGCAGTTCAAGCTTATCCGTGAAGTGCTTGGAATGAAAGAAGAGGACGCTCTTATTCCATTCTCTTCGGAAACAGGCGAAGGAAAAGACGTCGCTTGGAGGATTATGCTTTCTCACTTAAACAGTTAAGGGAAGTAGCCCGCTCCATCTTATGGAGCGGGCTTTTTTGTGTATTTAACAGGATAGGGAAGGATATGAGCGTATTCCTAGGTGTGATTAGGTATTTGGTCCTTATATAGGTGCAGGGACTAGAAATTGCCATTCTTTCCCGTTTTATAAATTTTGGGAAAAGTCTGTTTTTTCTATATACTTTAATTTACCGCAATGATTTATACTATGTTCGAGTCGGAAGGGGAGTCAGGTAAATGCAGAAACGTTGGGGATTGCTTTTATTCAGTGTCCTGCTTGTTTTAGTACTAACCGCTTGCGGAGGCGGAGAAGAAGAGGAAGAATCATCCGGGGATTCCGGGGGAGATTCTGAAGCAGGCAGCGAATTTGAATTAGTTGAGGATGGGAAGTTCACCTTTGCAGCCTCCGGTGAATTCCGTCCGTTCAGTATGACGGAGGGCGGGGAATTATCAGGATTTGATATTGACGTCGCCAATGCAATCGCAGAGGAGCTGGGCTTAGAACCAAGCCCACAGAAGCAAAAGTTTGCAAGCATTGTGGAAGGTGTGAAAACCGGACGTTTCGACGCAGCTGTCGCCAGTCACACCATTACGGAGGAACGGCAGCAGGAAGTCAGCTTCTCCACTCCTTACTATTACTCCGGAGCTCAAGTGTTCACACGACCGGATAGTGATGTAGAGACGCTTCAAGACCTGGAGGGGATGGAGGTCGCTGTTTCCAAAGGATCTACTTATGCTCCTTTCGCAGAGGAAGTAACCGATAATATCAAAACGTATGACAGTGATGTCGTTGCTCTTCAATCCTTAGCTAAAGGCAGACATGATGCGGTCATCACCGATTTCCTTACGGGAAAAGAGGCCCAGGGTGAAGGACTCGATATTGAAGCGAAAGAGTTGATTGAACGTAGTGAGCAAGCCGTCGCCGTTTCGAAAGAGAACGAGGCGTTGTTGGAAGAAATCAATGCAGCACTGGAGACGCTTCGAGAAAATGGAACCCTTACGGAAATCAGTGAGGAATACTTCGGGGAAGATATTACAACAGCCCCTGAGTGAGGTCCCGGTTAAAGAGCGAAGGGGCAAAAGAGTGCGCGTAAGCGTACTCTTTTTTACCTCGTGAATAGGAGTGGATGACGTGAATTTTTGGGAATCATTGTTGGAAAGCAGAGGTATGTTCTTTGAAGCAGCGCAGATGACGCTTGCTTTGACGGCTGTCTCCATCTTCATTGCGGTCTTTATCGGATTATTGTTTGCATTTATGAAAATTTCAGGCGTTAAAGTACTTGAGTGGATCGCAAACATCTATATTTATATTGTTCGCGGTACTCCGCTTATCGTACAAATCTTTGTATTCTACTATGGGTTGACGGAAATATGGATGATCAGCGGTTTCTGGTCGGTTGCGCTCGGTCTCGCTTTCCATAATGGTGCATACATAGCAGAAATATTCCGGGGTGCTATCCAATCGATCGGGAAAGGGCAGACGGAAGCTGGACGTTCCCTTGGAATGAGCGGCGTGTTAACGATGAGACGAATTATTTTGCCGCAAGCCCTCCGTCGTGCATTGCCTCCGCTTGGAAATCAGTTTATCATTGGGTTGAAAGACTCATCATTGGCCGCATTCATCGGGGTTTCGGAAATATTCGCCGTTGCCACGACAGAAGGGGCGAACACGTTTGACTATATGACGTGGCTGCTCGTAAGTGCGGTATGGTACTTAATTCTCGTCTTCATTCTGACGATGCTGGTCAGTTTGATTGAGAAAAAATTGGCGGTCAGTGATTGATAGAGGAGGATGTTGAATGACGGAACATATGATTCAAGTGGAGAAATTAAATAAATCATTCGGGGACAATCATGTTCTGAAGGATATAGATTTTCATGTGAAGGAAAGGGAAGTAGTCGTGCTGATCGGGGCGAGCGGATCAGGAAAGAGTACACTGCTCCGATGTTTAAACTTCCTGGAGATGAAAAATGATGGGGAATTATTCATTAAAGGAAAGCAGATTGATCCGAAGAAAGAAGATTTGAACAAAGTCAGGCAGCAGGTGGGGATGGTATTTCAACACTTTAATCTGTTTCCCCATAAGACAGTACTCGGTAACGTTATAGAAGCACCGATTCAAGTGAAAGGGATGCCGAAAGCAGAAGCCAAGCAGGTAGGATTGGAGCTTTTGGAGAAGGTCGGCCTTTCTGAGAAAGCGGAGGATTATCCGTCCCGTTTGTCCGGAGGGCAGAAGCAGCGGGTGGCTATAGCACGGGCACTCGCTATGAAGCCGGAGATCATGCTTTTTGATGAACCTACCTCCGCGCTGGATCCGGAGCTTGTCGGTGAAGTGCTGCAGACTATGAAGGCATTGGCACAGGAAGGAATGACCATGGTGGTTGTGACGCATGAAATGGGATTTGCCCGGGAAGTGGCCGATCGGGTCGTCTATATGCATGACGGGAAAATCGTAGAATCAGGAACACCTGCAGAGATTTTTGAATCGCCTAAAGAGGAACGTACGCAGGCATTTTTAAGTTCCATACTATGAACAAAGGCGCGGGGCTGTGATCCCGCGCCTTTCATTTATTTTTTTCTGATGACGTACATTCCGTATGCAATCAGCACTACCGGCCAGAATCTTTCCAGAACATTAACAATCCTTTGGACCCAGAGAGACCAGGCAGGAGTTCCCGGTGTGAAAACAGCAAAGAGACCAATGGTGATGCAGACGATTGCCGGGATCAATCCGCGCTTCGTTTTAGAGTAATAAAGGAGAAAGGAAATCCCGATGATCCATAGGTACACCGCCCAGTGATCGATCCAGAAGCTGGTATGCGCCTGAAGGGTGAAGTGAACCCCAAGTCCTGTCACTAATGCTCCTGTGAACAGGTTGGAATAGTCTTTTGCCACATAACTATGTAAGAGCAGGGCGATACCGATGATGACAAGCAGGGATGACCATGAGTAAAAAGGGATCAGTTCGGGAATATTGAGGTGGCGTAGTAAAAAATAAACACCAAAGCCGATGAATAGAAACCCGATTAAAGAATTTTGTTTCGTCAAAATTAATCACATCCTTGCTGAAAATATAAGCGAAGATCTTTGCACTGTCTATATTATTTTGCTATATTACAAATGGGTTATAAATTATAATATTTCTAAAGTAATACTCATACTTTATAAATGGACTACTTTTTTATCGTATCACAGCAGATTCAAAATCTGTTCATATTTGATGCGGAAAATCGTCGAGGTTTTGTGCTATAATACAGGATATGTGAGAAGTTTTGAACGCTAATGGGGGTAGATGAAATGCATATTTTAGCTATCGGTCTTAATTATAGAACAGCCCCTGTGGAAATTCGAGAGAAGCTTACTTTTTCGGAGGATCGGCTGGAAGAAGCGATGACACAGCTCAACACACAAAAAAGTGTGTTGGAGAATGTTATTATTTCAACGTGTAACCGGACGGAAATCTATGCCGTGGTGGATCAGCTCCATACAGGGCGTTATTATATTAAGCAATTCCTTGCTGATTGGTTCCGAATCGATAAAGACGAATTTTCACCGTTTCTTTCCATTTACGAAACGGACGGGGCGGTCGAGCATCTGCTCAGGGTTACCGCAGGACTGGATTCGATGGTGCTCGGTGAAACACAGATTCTCGGTCAAATGAAGCAGGCTTTCCTGCGTGCTCAAGAGGCAGGTTCAACAGGGACGATCTTTAATCAATTATTTAAACAGGCCGTTACAATGGCGAAGAAGGCGCATAAAGAGACAGAGATCGGTGAAAACGCTGTCTCAGTCAGCTATGCGGCCGTAGAGCTGGCTAGAAAGATTTTCGGGGACCTTGTTCATAAACATATCGTTATTCTTGGTGCCGGCAAGATGGGGGAACTGGCTGCTAAGAATCTTCACGGTTCCGGTGCTCGTAAGGTGTCTGTGTTGAACAGAACACTATCCAAAGCAGAGGCGGTCGCCGACCAGTTTAACGGGGAAGCGAAGACGATGGATCAGTTGGAGGAAGTACTGACAGATGCGGATATCGTTATCAGCTCTACTGGTGCAACAGAATACGTCATCACCAGGAGTCAGATGGAGCCGATCCACAAGCAGAGGAAAGGGAAGCCGTTGTTTTTCGTGGATATCGCTGTACCACGGGATCTTGATCCTGCTATGGAGTCGTTGGAGAGTGTGTTCCTGTATGATATTGATGACCTGCAGGGAATCGTTGACGCCAACCTTGCATTAAGGAAACAGGCGGCTGAAGAGATCGAACTGATGGTGGAAGCAGAAATCGTCGAGTTCAAAGAATGGCTGCAAACGATCGGAGTTGTACCGGTCATTTCAGCACTACGGACGAAGGCTCTGGATATTCAGGCAGAAACGATGAAGAGTATAGAACGGAAGATGCCGGAATTGACAGATCGGGAACGGAAAGTGTTGAACAAGCATACGAAGAGCATTATCAACCAAATGCTGAAAGAACCGATTTCTCAGGCCAAGGAGATTGCCGCCAAGCCTGATGCAGAGGATTCTCTACGCTTGTTCACGCAGATATTCGGTATAGAAGAACAAGTGGAAAAAGAGGTAGAAAAACAGGAAAAAAAGAATAACACAACGGTGAAGCATCATCCGGAAACGGCAAACCCGATCGCATTTTTAAGCTCCATGGTTAAATCTTAAGGTGGACATCCAATGCTAGAATTCAAATGGGTTTATGAACTCATCCTTTTCTTGTACGGGCTTAGTCTCATCGGATATTTCATCGATTTTGTACAGACGAACCGGAGGGCGAACCGCATCGCCTTCTGGTTACTTAGTATGGTCTGGGGTTTGCAAACCTTTTTCCTGTTGGCACAGATTCTGATCAAGGACAACTTCCCTATTATGACAGTGTACGATGGACTGTATTTCTACACCTGGATTCTTGTGACGTTCTCTTTGATAATCAACCGGCTGTTCCGGATGGACTTTCTCGTGTTTTTCACGAATGTAGTAGGATTTCTCATTATGATCATTCACCTTTCCACACGGGCACAGAGTGTTCTTGGAAACAACGGGGTCGGGCTTGTCAATGAACTGCTCGTCATTCACATCAGTCTTGCCATCATATCCTATGGGTTCTTCACATTATCCTTTATTTTTTCCATGATGTATTTACTTCAATACCGTCTGCTGAAAAGAAAGAAATGGAATGCGAAGCTTTTCCGACTCGGTGATTTGACGAAATTGGATCAGTTCTCTTATGTGGCTGTTATACTCGGAGTACCGCTCCTTTTGATCGCCATTATTCTCGGGGTGGTTTGGGGGTATGTCTCCCCTGATGTCTTCTACTGGTATGATTCGAAGACGCTCGGATCTTTCCTCGTGCTGAGTGTCTATATCGTCTATTTGTTCTTAAGAGTCGTAAAGGGGTATCAGGGACGAGTGATTTCGATCTTCAATACCGCCGCTTTTCTATTTCTTTTAATTAATTTCTTTCTGTTCGGTTCTTTATCTAATTTTCATTTCTAGTTATGAGGAGGCTGTCTTGTGCGAAAAATCGTCATTGGTTCACGTAAAAGTAAATTAGCGATCACCCAGACGGAATGGGTGATTGAACAATTGAAACAAATCGATCCGGGTTATGAGTTTGAAATCAAAAGGATTTCAACTAAAGGGGATCGAGTCCTGGATGTTACGCTTTCCAAAGTGGGAGGAAAAGGGCTGTTCATTAAAGAAATCGAACAGGCCATGTATGACGGAGACATCGATATGGCCGTCCACAGTATGAAAGACATGCCGGCTGTTGTCGCGGAAGGGCTTGTCGTAGCGTCCGTTCCGATTAGGGAAGACCACCGCGACGCCTTCGTTTCTGTCGGAAATGTTGCTCTGAAGGACCTGCCGACAGGAGCGATCGTTGGGACGAGCAGTCTGCGACGCGGTTCCCAAATCAAAGCCGTCCGTCCTGATTTGGAAATCAAATGGATCCGGGGAAATATCGATACCCGCTTAAAAAAACTTCACGAAGAGGATTACGATGCCATCATTCTCGCAGCCGCAGGCTTAAAGCGGATGGGGTGGGATGACGATGTGGTCACCGAATACTTAGAGCCGGATGTTTGTGTACCTGCCGTCGGTCAGGGGGCGCTTGCCATCCAATGCCGGGAGGATGACAAGGAGCTGAGAGACTATTTGATGAAGCTGAATCATGAATATACCTCGTCCACCGTCACAGCGGAACGTAAATTTCTTCATGATTTAAACGGGGGCTGTCAAGTACCTATTGGGGGTTATGCTTATAGAAAAGCAGACGAAATCGTACTGACTGCTCTCGTGGGAAGCCCTGACGGCACGACGATCCTTCATGAAACGGTTTCGGGAACTGATCCCGTGTCTGTAGGAGCGGAAGCTGCTGCGCGCTTGAAGGACAGGGGTGCTCAGGAAATCGTTGATAAAGCGAAAGAGGAGTATGAGCAGTAATGAAACCGCTGGAAGGGAAAGGCATCCTCGTTACAAGAGGAAAATCCCAGGCGCAGCGTTTCATCAAGCACATTGAAAAGCAGGGGGGAGTGGCTTATCATGCCCCTCTTCTTACCTTCCAATTGAAAGATACAAAAAGCAGTTCCCACCTTCTGCATGAACTTCACGACTATTCTTGGGTTTTTATGACGAGCTCTAATGGCGTGAAGTTTTTTTTCGAGCTTTTGAGAAAACACGGAAGGACGGTCCCTCCGGAACTCAGGTTTGCAATCGTCGGGAAGAAGACGGAGCAGCAGCTGAAACAATTCGGGTACAAGGCCGATTTCGTTCCAACGGAATACCGTGCGGAAGTAATGGGAGGAGAATTTCTCGAAGCTTTTCCGGAACCGGGAAAAATTTTGTACATAAGAGGTAATTTATCGAGAGATGTTCTCCCTGCATATTTCAAAGCTGAGCAGGTGTTTTTTCATTCGATGACCGTGTATGATACGCTACTAGTGGACGATCACAAGCGGCATATAGCGGCTTGGCTTGAGGAGGGGCGCCTTGATGCTTTGACTTTTACCAGCCCCTCTACCGTCAAGGCCTATCATACTGCTGTCAGTGATTCGGAAAATAAAGGACGGAAGCTTCCCTGTTTCTGCATCGGCCCAACAACAGCAGATGCGGCAGCGCGCTTCGGTTTTACAAATATCTGTATACCAGAGAATTACACCATTGAATCCATGATTGAACGCATCGTTCAGTACTTTTCTAGCGAAGGGAAACGATAATTATGAAAGAAACAACATTTAAACGACACCGTCGTCTGCGCCGCACAGACTCTATGAGAGCGCTCGTGCGTGAAACGAAGCTCAGTACGGATGATCTGATCTATCCGATTTTCGTTGTGGAAGGAGAAAACATCAAAAATCCAGTGGCTTCCATGCCTGGTGTCCACCAGGTCTCTCTAGATTACCTTACGGAAGAGATGCAGGAACTCGTGAATCTGGGTATCCGGTCGGTCATCGTGTTCGGCGTACCGAAGGAGAAAGATGAGGTCGGAACACAGGCTTTCCATGAGCATGGAATCGTCCAGCAGGCAATCCGTCAGATCAAGGAAGAGGTGCCGGAGCTCACGGTCATCGCGGATACCTGTCTCTGTCAATATACCGACCACGGCCACTGCGGCGTTGTTCGCGACGGGGAAATAATCAATGACGAATCGTTGAAGTACCTTACGCAAACCGCAGTGACACAGGCGGAAGCCGGAGCGGATATTATCGCACCTTCCAATATGATGGACGGGTTTGTCGCTGCCATCCGTGCGGGTCTGGATGAAGCTGGTTTCCATCACATTCCTGTGATGTCCTATGCTGTTAAATATGCATCTGCCTTCTATGGTCCTTTCCGTGACGCCGCTCACAGCACACCACAATTCGGCGACCGTCGGGCGTATCAGATGGATCCTGCCAACCGTTTGGAAGCGCTGCGTGAAGCGGAATCTGATGTAGAAGAGGGAGCAGACTTCCTCATCGTCAAGCCGGCTCTTGCTTACTTGGATATTATGAGAGAAGTGAAAGATCGTTTCCGTCTTCCGCTGGTCGCCTACAATGTCAGCGGGGAATATTCCATGATCAAAGCAGCTGCCCAGAACGGCTGGGTTAATGAGCAGGAGATCGTTATGGAGAAGCTGTTGTCCATGAAACGCGCAGGTGCGGATCTGATCATCACCTATTTTGCCAAAGATGCAGCGAAGTGGCTGAACCAATAAAAGAATAGAAGAAAGGGTGCAGATTATGAGGAATTTTGATCAATCAAAGCAGGCGTACGATAAAGCAGTAGATTTGATGCCCGGCGGGGTCAACTCCCCTGTCCGTGCGTTCAAATCCGTAGATATGGACCCGATTTTTATGGAAAGAGGGGAAGGGTCGAAACTTGTGGATATCGATGGAAATGAATATATCGATTACGTACTTAGTTTCGGTCCGCTCATTCTTGGCCATGCAGACCCTAAAGTGACGGAAGCCTTAACGAAGGTGACGGCACACGGGACAAGCTTCGGGGCACCTACCAGAATGGAGAACAAGCTTGCGGAGCTTGTCATTGAACGTGTACCATCCATTGAAATGCTTCGGATGGTGAACTCCGGTACAGAAGCGACGATGAGCGCGCTGCGTGTAGCCAGAGGCTATACCGGCCGTGATAAAATTCTTAAATTTGAAGGGAATTATCACGGACACGGGGATTCCCTGCTTATCAAAGCAGGTTCCGGTGTTGCTACGCTCGGTCTGCCTGATTCCCCGGGAGTTCCGGAGTCGATTGCTCAGAATACGATTACAGTCCCCTATAACGATTTGGAAAGCGTTCGTTACGTTTTCGAACAATACGGAGAAGATCTCGCTGCCGTCATCATCGAACCGGTATCCGGGAATATGGGTGTCGTACCGCCGACGGAAGCATTCCTTAAATCTCTGCGTCAGTTGACAGAAGCCAACGGCACGGTTCTTATCTTTGACGAAGTGATGACAGGGTTCCGTGTTGGTTATCACAGCGCCCAAGGGCACTTCGACGTCACTCCTGACATGACCACCCTCGGTAAAGTGATCGGAGGAGGCCTTCCTGTGGGGGCTTACGGTGGAAAGCGGGAAATCATGGAGCGTGTCGCTCCAGTTGGTGATATTTATCAGGCCGGAACACTTTCCGGGAACCCACTTGCTATGACGGCCGGATTTGAGACGCTTTCCGCTCTGACGGAAGAATCCTATACGTCTATTAACCACAAAGTAGACCGATTGGTGGAAGGTTTTCTTCATGCAGCGGAAACGCACGGCGTTCCATTGACGGTTAATCGAGCGGGATCCATGGTTGGATTCTTCTTTACGAACGAGCCGGTCACTAATTTCGAAACGGCCAACCGGTCGGATTTAGCATTGTTTAAGAAATATTTTCAGGGAATGGTCCAAGAAGGAATTTATCTCCCGCCTTCGCAGTTTGAAGGAATGTTCTTATCGACGAAGCATACGGATGAGGATATCGAGAAAACGATACAGGCCGCAGAAAAAGTATTCGCCGGTCTTAAGTGACTATTATACAAAAGCGTACGGGTCCTTCCCGTACGCTTTTGTTTTTGTGGAAAAAGTGCTGGTCAAGAGGAGCGTACTGGGAGTCTCCTGATTAACCGCATTCGTTGGAGGCTGGAGTTTTTCAGCTGTTGGGCCTTTTTCTGCTTTTCAGCTCTTATGTATATATCTGCTCCTGTCGCATATGGTGATAAAAGAGAATCGTGTTTATTACCTTAGGGAGGGGACCTGACATTGCAGAACAAACAAAATGTATTTTCCTTTTATTTAGATGAATCGATTTGGTTCAAGGAGGGACAGGGAGTACGAGAGCTGATTGGTATCTCCTTAGAACCTGAGATATCCATTGAAGAGCTGGGAGATGTCGTCCGGTTGAAGGGGACGGTGGAACTTGCGGGAGAATATATCCCGACAGGAAACACGGGGGATCCCGAGGATGCAGCATTCACGAACTCGGTGAGGATTATGGATCATGTCGCGCCGGTCGAAGGGGATGCGTATGAATTCCGTCACCAATTCCCGGTAGAAATAACGGTACCATTAGAGAGAGTATCGAATTTAGAGGATGTTCTCATCGATATTGAAAGTTTCGATTATGAACTACCAGCCACACGTCAGCTTCGCCTTCATGCCCACATTAATATCAACGGCATCGAAGAAAAGGATAAAGGGGCTGCGAATGAAGAATCCTTTGACGAATCTGCAAGGGTTGGGCCGGTCAATTTCCCTGAAGATAAAGCCCAGGATATTCCGATTTTCCCGGAACGCGAAGCTCCTGTTTTTCAGTTCGACCAGCAACAGGAATCGGTGGATGATAAACCGAGTTCATCCAGTGATGGACGGTGGACGTACAAAAAGTCACAGAGCTTCCCGGAATTTTTCGGTCATACAGCTCCGGCATCGGAAACACCACCTGCAGGTGACGAGGCCGAGCCTTCGATGGAGACGATCGTCGATTGGGAGGAAGTAGAGGTCAGTGTGGAAGAATCGCAGACGTCTTCTTCGGAAGAACAGGAACAAAAAGCGCCGGGCGGAATGGACGGAATTAAACAGATTTTCAAACACCTATTTCCGAATAGGGAAGATACGTACACACAAATGAAGATGTATATTGCACAAGAAGAGGAGACACTTTCGTCAATCGCTGAGAAGTATGGTGTAACGGTGAAACAGCTGGAGCGGGTGAATGAACATACAGAGGATGTGTCTCCGGGTCAAATTGTATATATTCCGAGCTAAATCCATTTGTATTTGAAAGCAAGAAAAAGCCCCAATAGAAAACCGAACAGGAAAATATCGAACGTCGTCGGGAAAATGATCATTCGGATGGTTTGAAAGATGACGATCGGCAGTAAGCATTTCTCGAGAACATACAGCCAGTTTCTGCACCAGATCGGCAGACGGTACCTATATAAGCGGCTGAAGAGGAACACCTCCATACTTTTTTGAGCGTTTTCCCATCATGGAATGGGCGGACGCTCATTTTTTTTGTTACAGGTTGACTAAAGCATTGTTTTCTATATACAATATGTTATATAACCTTTATACGTGAAATGCTTAGATAGGGAAGAGTACATGAACAATTCCTAAAGAGAGGAAAACATTCGGTGAGAGTTTTCCAGGAACCCTGTTGATGGAAGGTCGCCCTTGATGCAGCTTCTTTGAACCAAAGAGTAGGAGAAGCCGGTTAGAAGCCGTTATGTCAGTCGAGTGTACAGGAAGAGTATGTTGTTTTCCTGTAAATGAAGGTGGTACCACGGAATGAATCCCCTCCGTCCTTTTTTGGACGGAGGGGTTTTTATTTTATACAAAGAGAATAGAAGGAGGAAGATCGGAATGGATCAACAAGATCTTTCGATGCCGACAAAGTACGATCCGGCAGCAATTGAAAAAGACCGGTATCAGTACTGGGTGGACGGCAAGTTTTTTGAAGCAACAGGAGATAAAGAGAAGGAGCCTTATACTATTGTCATCCCGCCGCCGAACGTCACAGGGAAACTGCACCTTGGCCATGCGTGGGATACGACATTGCAGGATATTTTAAGCCGTGTGAAGCGGATGCAGGGATATGACGTCCTTTGGCTGCCGGGAATGGATCACGCGGGCATTGCGACACAGGCGAAAGTCGATGCCAAACTTCGGGAAGAAGGAATCAATCGTCATGATTTAGGACGTGAGAAGTTCCTGGAAAAGTCCTGGGAGTGGAAGCATGAATATGCAAAATTCATCCGCGCCCAGTGGGAGAAACTCGGCCTCGGTTTGGACTATTCAAGAGAGCGTTTCACTTTGGATGAAGGTCTTTCAAAAGCGGTTAAGGAAGTATTCGTCAAGCTTTATGAGAAAGGTCTCATTTACCGCGGGGAGTACATCATCAACTGGGACCCTGCGACACAGACAGCTCTTTCCGATATTGAAGTGGAATATAAAGATGTCCAGGGCGCGTTCTATCATATGCGTTATCCGCTGAAGGGCGAAGAAGGTTCGATTGAAATCGCAACGACACGCCCGGAAACCATGCTTGGAGACACAGCCATTGCCGTTCATCCGGAAGATGATCGTTACAAACATTTGATCGGCAAAAAAGCGATCCTTCCTATCGTTGGAAGGGAAATTGAAATTGTCGGAGACGATTATGTCGATATGGAATTCGGATCAGGAGCGGTGAAAATCACACCGGCCCACGATCCAAATGATTTTGAAATCGGCAACCGCCATAACCTTGAACGCATTCTTGTCATGAATGAAGACGGAACAATGAATCACAACGCCGGTAAGTATCAAGGGATGGATCGTTTCGAGTGCCGGAAGCAGATTGTCAAGGACCTTCAGGAATCCGGCGTTCTCTTCGAGATTGAAGAGCACATGCATTCTGTCGGCCATTCGGAACGGAGCGGAGCAGTAGTTGAACCGTATCTTTCCACCCAGTGGTTCGTTGACATGAAGCCTCTCGCAGAAGCTTCCGTCGATCTTCAAAAAGGAGACGATCGAGTAGCATTCGTGCCGGAACGATTCGAGAAGCCGTACCTGCACTGGATGGAAAATACGCGTGATTGGTGTATTTCCCGTCAATTGTGGTGGGGACACCGCATTCCAGCCTGGTACCATAAAGAAACCGGGGAAGTGTATGTCGGCAAAGAAGCACCGGCAGATGAGGAAAATTGGAAGCAGGAAGAAGATGTCCTCGATACATGGTTCTCTTCCGCTCTGTGGCCGTTTTCCACAATGGGCTGGCCGGATGAGGACAGTGAAGATTATAAGCGCTACTTCCCGACGAACGTTCTTGTTACCGGTTATGACATCATCGGATTCTGGGTAAGCCGGATGATCTTCCAGTCGCTTGAATTCACAGGGAAGCGTCCGTTTGACGACGTTCTTATCCACGGTCTTGTCCGTGATGCTGATGGACGGAAAATGAGTAAGTCCCTCGGAAACGGTGTCGATCCGATGGATGTCATTGAGAAGTATGGCGCGGATTCGCTGCGTTACTTCCTATCTACCGGCTCTTCTCCGGGGCAGGATCTGCGCTTCCACTGGGAGAAGGTGGAATCAACGTGGAACTTCGCCAACAAGATTTGGAACGCCTCCCGCTTTGCGCTCATGAATATGGGAGATTTAACGTTTGAGGACATTGATTTGTCCGGGAAGAAATCCGTTGCCGATCAGTGGATTCTGACTCGTTTGAATCAGACGATTGAGCAGGTGACGACGAACATCGATAAGTATGAGTTCGGGGAAGCAGGACGTCACCTGTATAACTTCATCTGGGATGACTTCTGTGACTGGTACATTGAAATGGCGAAGCTGCCGTTATACGGAGAAGACGAGGCGAGAATTCATACGACCCGTTCGATCCTGGCTTACACGCTTGATCAGACGATGCGTATGCTTCATCCGTTCATGCCTTTCATTACAGAGGAAATTTGGCAGCATCTTCCGCACCAAGGAGAGTCCATCACGCAGGCGTCCTGGCCGGTAGTCCGGGATGACTTCCATAACGAAGAAGCAGTGGCGGAAATGGAGCGTCTCGTTTCCATTATCCGATCCGTGCGGAATATCCGCTCCGAAGTGGATACGCCGATGTCTAAAGAAATTCAGTTGATGATTCAGGCGAAAGATCAAGCTGTCGTTGATGAGCTTGAGAAGAACCGTGCCTACCTGGAACGTTTCTGTAATCCAAGCGAGCTTGAAATTTCGACAGATCTTCAGGCACCTGAAAAAGCCATGTCAGCGGTTGTTACCGGAGCGGAACTTTATCTGCCGCTTGCAGGTTTAATCAATATCGAGGACGAGATCAAGCGTTTGGAGAATGAATGGAAGAAGTGGGATCAGGAAGTCACCCGCGTCCAGAAGAAATTGTCCAATGAAGGTTTTGTCAAAAAAGCGCCGGAACAGGTTGTCGAAGAAGAACGGAAGAAAGAAACCGACTATTTGGATAAACGTGCAAAAGTCGAAGCGAGAATTAAGGAATTGAAAGCATAAACAATGGAAAGGGAGTGTATTCTTTAGGAATACGCTCCCCTTTTTGAAGGTAGGGAAGACAGCTATGAATTATCAAGAAGCTTTGGATTGGATTCATTCGAGAGAGAAGTTCAAAGTGAAGCCGGGTTTGAAGCGCATGGATTGGATGATGGAACGCCTCGGCCATCCGGAGAAGGGCTTTAAAGCGATTCACGTCGCCGGTACAAACGGCAAAGGCTCGACCGTTTCCTTTCTGAGGAATCTCCTCCAAGCACAAGGATACACGGTGGGAACCTTCACTTCTCCTTATATCGAAAGATTCAATGAGCGTATCAGCCTGAACGGGGAGCCGGTTTCTGATGCGGTGATTGCACGCCTTGTGGGTCGGATACGTCCGCTTGCTGAGTCTTTGAAGGAAACCCCTTTAGGAGAACCGACAGAGTTTGAGATCATAACTGCTATGGCGATGATCTACTTTGACGAGCAGCCGATCGATTATGCCGTCGTGGAAACGGGACTTGGTGGACGGTATGATTCGACGAATATTCTTCATCCCATCGTTTCTGTCATCACAAATATCGGACATGACCATATGAATATCCTCGGTTCGACAGTAAGGGAGATAGCTGGTGAAAAGGCGGGGATCATCAAGCAGAAGGTCCCGGTCGTGACGGCCGTTAAACAGCCCGAGGCAATGGAAGTCATCCTTGAAGAAGCAACGAGTCAAAAAGCACCGTTATTCTCTTTAACTACGCATTTTCACGTCACACATGAAGCAAGTACACCAGAAGGGGAAACATTTATATTCCGGTCGGGTGCGTATGAATCGGAACTTCTTCTCAGTAGAATGAAAGGGCACCATCAGGTGGAGAACGCATCGGTCGCCCTCCAGACAATGGAGAGTTTAAAGCAGGCGGGAGATGCCATCGACCGCAGGCATTATAGTAGCGGATTGGAACAAACGACATGGCCGGCACGCTTTGAAACGGTCCGTAATCAGCCGCTTACTATTATTGACGGGGCTCATAACGAAGAAGGGACCAAGGCTCTCGTGGATACAGTGAAAGAACATTACAGGGGACGGTCGGTTGTTCTCGTTTATGCAGCTTTGGAAGACAAGCCGGTTATAAAGATGATGAATCAATTGAAAGAAGTAGTCGATTTCGCAGTCGTGACCAGCTTTGACTTTCCGAGAGCCTTGCAGGAAGAAGACCTTGCTTCTCTCTCCCCAATTAAACCGACGCTACCTGCGGAAAACTTACAGGAAGCGTTGAGGCTCGCCGAGCAGCAGTTGGATGATAAGAGTGTGTTGTTAATAACGGGATCCTTATACTTTATCTCGGACGTTAGAGCATACTTTAAATCAAAAATGAAGAAGTGACTGAAAACGTCTGGGCTTCCTCTATGAGGGAGTCCAGCTTTTCTGGTTTTTGTGATGCTTTATGCTCATTTGTTAAGGTTACAGTGCGACAAATGTCGGTTTATAAGATATAATTTGGTGGTAAAAAAGATTCATTTGATAAGTGGCTGACAAGGAGCGTTGAATAGATATGGTGCATAAGAAAACCGCTTGGAAACTGGTGCTTGT
Source organism: Bacillus sp. SB49 (assembly GCF_000469135.2). NCBI lineage: Bacteria > Bacillati > Bacillota > Bacilli > Caryophanales > Bacillaceae > Bacillus > Bacillus sp. SB49. The sequence goes on along the minus strand of NZ_CP048117.1, from coordinate 2,411,954 downwards.
TTTAACGATCGGTATATTTCTGCTCTTCCTCACCACCCAGGAGGCGGCAAAGGCTTTCACTTTTGTAACCGGGGGAGGCAACTACGCGGAAAATACGACGGTCGCTTCTATATCTCTGGCCGGCAAGAACAGGAAAGAAGCGGAAAAAATCTTAGCAGACAACATAGAGGAATGGCGGGATGAAACAGCCGTTACGTTATCAGCATCAGGAAAACGTATTGTTCTGGATACGGAAGAAGTGACGTTTGATGTGGAGGAAACGTTGGAGGATGCGGTCCAAGGGTCTGATAACGGTCTGATCGTTGTACTCTCCGACCGTTTTTTTGATCCGTTGGAAGAAGAGATGGACCGCGAATTAAGAGATTCACTCTCAGAAAAGATGCTGCGTGACGTTGTAAAAGAGGATGCTGCTTCCCTCCCGGAAGATTCTTTGGAATACGACGCCTATCATTTTCTTGATCAGGAGAATGAAGAACTATATGAATCGATTGGAAGCCAGACGATGAACGTACCGGCAGAGGTGGATATGGAGCGAATGAGAAAGCTGTTCGATCATGCAGAAATGGAAAATGGGGAGACATTCTCCATGCTTGATTTGTTGTTTGAGGAAGGTGTATATGATGAACAAGCGCTGAATATAGCGGCAACAGCCATCTACGGTGCGAGTCTGAAAGCTGGGTTTGATGTGGAGGAAAGACACATCAGCCAAAGGAGACCGGCATTTGCTGAAATTGGCATGGAGGCAGGTGTGAATCTAAAGGACAAGCGGGACCTGAAGCTGTATAACCCTTATTCTCATGACTACATATTGAACTGGGAGGAGACGTCTTCTGGATTCGAGGTGTCCTGGACCGGCTACCCGACAGGCTCAGATTATCAGATTTATGTCCGATCGGCAGGCACCGTACCGCCGAAAGCGATTGTCGAGTATTCCACCTTGTTGGAACCCGGGCAGGTGGAAGTGGTGCAGCAGGGACAGGACGGGGAAAGCGCAGAGACATGGCGGGAAGACCGTGCGTCCCTTAACGGTGATGAGGAGCTCTTAACGGAAGATTATTATCCTCCTGTCCCTGGGGTGGAGGTGCATTCCAGTTTTGTCGTGCTGAACGAGTTGGAAGAGGAAGCACAAGTGGATTCCGAAGTCGTGAAGCACCCGTCCCTGGATGGTACGAAAGCTTCCAATCCTGTCGGACCAGGAGAAGTGGATGTGTGGGAAAATGTGCAGGAGTGGGAGAAGAAATGATGGAACGTAAAGTGAAGGTGGGAGGATAAGATGACAAGAAGGAAGCGGCTTGGTGATCTGTTGAAAGAAGCAGGTGTCATTGAGGAAGCTCAAATAGAAGAAGCCCTGAAAGAAAAGCAAGCAGACCAAAAGCTCGGAGACGTATTGGTGGAGAAAGGGTATGTGACGGAACAACAGTTGATCGAAGTATTGGAATTCCAACTGGGCATTCCGAAGGTTTCCCTTTTTCACTTTCCTGTTGATTCCCAAGTTATCTCTATCGTGGATAAGGACTTCGCCCTTCGTAATCTGCTTGTTCCCATTCAGCGTAGGGGTAGAGAATTAACGGTTGCAATGGCGGATCCCATGGACTACTACTCCATCGATGACATGAAAATATCGACAGGGTTTCAGATTTCGCCGGTCATTGCCACGAAGTATGAAATCATTCAGGCGGTGAACCGTCATTATAATTTGAGCGATTCCGACCTTGAGGAAGAAAAGGACGGGGAAGCTCCTGCCATCCGACTGGTGGATCAGCTGCTCCAGGCAGGAGTGCAGATGAAAGCGAGCGATATACATATCGATCCACAGGAATCAAAGGTGTTGATCCGGTACCGGATTGACGGCGTATTGAGGACGGAGCGTACGCTGCCGAAAAGTCATCAAAACAGTTTGACTGCCCGTGTGAAAATCATGGCGGACATGAATATTACAGAAACACGTCTGCCCCAGGACGGACGGATCAAGACGAAGGTCGACCACGGAACGGTAGATTTGCGAATCTCGATTCTCCCGACAGTGTTTGGGGAGAAGGTCGTCATTCGAATTTTGGATTTGGCGAATACGCTCGGCGGAATCGATGAACTCGGTTTCCATCCCGTCAATAGAGATAAGTACCTCGACTTAATTCAACAACCCTCGGGTCTGCTGTTGATCACCGGCCCTACTGGTTCTGGAAAATCCTCTACCCTCTATGCTTCTTTAAACCGTCTTAATACGGAGAATGTCAATATTATAACGGTGGAAGATCCGGTAGAGTACCAGATTGAGGGGCTCAATCAGGTGCAGGTCCATACCAAGGTCGGGTTGACGTTTTCGGAAGGCCTGCGTTCGATTCTTCGCCAGGATCCGAACATCGTCATGGTCGGAGAGATCCGCGATTCCGAAACAGCAGAAATTGCCGTGCGCGCATCGTTAACCGGTCATCTCGTTCTTAGCACGCTTCATACGAACAGCTCCATATCGACCATTCCCCGCCTGTTTGATATGGGAATCGAACCGTATTTAGTCGTATCCTCTTTATCAGGGGTTGTGGCTCAAAGGCTTGTAAGAAGGATATGCCGGGATTGCAGACAGGCGTATACGCCAAGTGAGATGGAGAGAAATCATTTTCGGAAACGCGGGATTCAGGTGGATCAAATATACAAAGGCGCCGGCTGTAACAGTTGCCAGAATTCCGGCTACAGAGGGCGGATGGCCATCCAGGAGGTGCTTGTCATTGATGATGAAATTCGAAGTTTAATGATGCAGCACAAGAGTATGGAGGATGTTCAGCGCTATGTGAGGGACGCAGGCATGATGTTTCTTTTGGATGACGGACTTTTGAAGGCGCAGCAGGGGTTGACGACACTGGAAGAGGTCCTCCGAGTCGCAAAAGCATATGGAGGGAGGGATGGGAAATGAAGGAACAATTGGATGAGTTATTGACACTTGCGAACAGCTATGGTGCATCTGATATTCACATGACGGTGGGAGTCCCTCCGATTTTCCGGATCCATGGAGAACTGCAGCGGTTCGGAGAAGAGAAGGTGAGGCCGGAAGATACAGAAGCGATGGCAGAAGCGATCCTGTCCGACGTTCTTTTGGAGCAGTTGAGGAAAGTGAGAGAAGTGGACGTTTCTTACGGCATTGCCGGTGTGTCCCGGTTCCGGATCAATATTTTCTATCAGCGCAATTGTCTGTCCCTTGCCGTCCGAATCGTGCCCCGTAACATTCCGACCATCAGCGAACTGCACATGCCCGACGTGTTGAAAGATATCAGCATGTTTCCTCAGGGGCTCGTGCTCGTGACCGGGCCGACCGGGTCGGGGAAGTCGACCACACTTGCATCGATGGTCGACCATATTAATCAAACCGGTAAAAAGCATATCATTACACTGGAGGATCCGATCGAGTACACGCATAATCACAAGAACTCGATCGTTGATCAGCGGGAAATTGGTTTCGATACACGAAATTTCGCGAATGGTCTCCGCGCGTGTTTAAGGCAGGATCCGGACGTCATCTTAGTTGGGGAACTCCGGGATTACGAAACCATTTCGACAGCTCTGACCGCAGCAGAAACCGGTCACCTCGTTTTGGGTACGCTGCATACTACAAACGCACCGGATACGATTGACAGGATCATCGATGTTTTTCCACCGGCACAGCAGGGGCAGGTAAGGGTCCAGCTTGCGAACGTCCTGCAGGCAATCGTTTCGCAGCGGCTGTTCCAAACAATGGACAGGAAAGGGCGCCGTGCAGCCGCAGAAGTGTTGATCAATACACCTGCCGTTAAGAATTTAATTAGAAACGCAAAGATTCATCAAATTAAGAATGTACTGCAGACGTCCAGAGCGAACCGGATGCAGACGCTGGAAATGTCTATTTTGGAGCTTCTTGGTAAGAAAGTGATTGATGAGAGGGATGCGGCTCCATTCCTGAAAGAAGGGGGCGTTTAATTCATGCCCTACTATTCGTATGAAGGCCGAACGATCGCCGGGAAAATCAGAGGGAAAATACGAGCAGAAACAAAAAACGAAGCGGTGTCGAGATTGAAAACGGACGGGGTCGTCATCAAAGACATCAAGGCATCCACCAACCCACTGCTTTACGACATCCATATAGGGAGGGCTGTGAAGCAGAAAGACTTCGTGATTTTCCTCCGGCAGTTCGCCACTTTGATCAAAGCAGGGATCTCCCTTTTGGAATCGACGAGAATACTGGCCCAGCAAACGAACAGCCGGAAGCTTGGAGAGGCGCTTCGGGACGTTTCAGGTCATTTGGAGAGTGGAAGGGCCTTCTCGGAAGCTTCTGCTCTTCATCCAAAAGTATTTCCGAACTTGTTCGTCCAATTGATCCGTGCGGGAGAAGCGGGTGGAAACCTGGAGGAGATTTTGGAGAGATTGGCTGTTTACTATGAGAAGCAGTTCGATACACGCCAGAAAATCATTTCCGCCTTGTTATATCCTTCCATCGTCGGTGGTGTTTCCTTCTTGATCATCCTCTTTCTGCTGACATTCGTCGTTCCACGGTTTGCGGATATGTTTTTAAGTATTGGTGGAGATCTCCCTGCCATGACGAAGTTTACACTTCAAGCAAGTGGAATGGTGGAGAGATTTTGGTATATCTTGATCCTTGTCCCTGCACTTGCCGTCGTTCTTTATCAGGCACTTATCCGGCGAAGCCCGAAAGTAAGCTATACATTAGACGCGTGGAAACTTCGCGTGCCGGTTTTCGGTCCGTTACTAAAAAAGGCTGCTCTCGTGCGGATGACGAGTACGCTCAGTTCTTTGATGAACAGTTCCGTTCCCATCCTGAAGTCGCTCGAGATTACCCGGAAGGTTGTGGAAAATAAAGTCATTGAAAAGGCGATCGAGGACAGCTTCCAATCTCTGGAGCAGGGGGAAACCTTGTCCCGTCCCTTGAAGGAGTCTCCTGTGTTTCCGCCTCTTGTTGCTCAAATGATCGCCATCGGGGAGGAAACGGGGTCGCTTGACTATATGCTCGCCAAAGTAGCAGAGTTCTACGACTCGGAACTGGAATACGCGACAGAACGATTGAAGACGCTGATTGAACCTGTGATGATTCTGTTTTTATCCATTGTGGTAGGAAGTATCGTCGCATCAATCGCCATCCCGATGTTCTCCGCGTTCGAGAACATTCGCTGAGTATGTTGGATCGGTAAAAAAGTGCTAGTCGTAAATCCTTTTATCCTTTATAATGAACATAGGTCATTTTGCTAATGAAAAAAGAACTATCTTGTATTAGTAACTACCTTACTATCATTTGAAGGAGAGAGAAGATGAAAAAGTGGAAACGTTTGTTGAAGAATGAGAAAGGTTTCACGTTAATTGAACTGCTGGCCGTCATCGTCATTTTAGGAATTATTGCACTGATTGCCGTACCGGCTATTGGGAATCTGCTGGCTGATACGAAGGACGATGCACATGACTCGAATGCCCTTGCGCTTTTGGAGGCTTCTCGTATTGCGGAAGTGAATGGAGAGTTTACATTTCCAACGGATGCAAGTAAATTGTATGAGGCCGGTTATTTAGATTCTGTCCCTCAAGATCCTGTTACAGGAAAGCCATACGTAACGACTAAAGTTGAGAAAAATTCAGATGGTGTATTCGAGGTTACCTTGGACAAATATGTAGAAGGTAAAACAAAATCTGACTTATCTAACGAATAATTTTAAAATTTAATGTTAAGGGTCCCTAAATTCGGGACCCTCCTTAATTATATTAATCGAGGAGACCAAACCATGCATGTCATTCTACCCCTCTATATATTCTTAACCGGTACGATTCTCGGCTCGTTTTACAACGTCGTGGGAATCCGCCTCCCCAAACACATTCCCTTCGTACAAGGACGCTCCGCCTGCCCCGATTGCGGCACGCAGCTCGAACCCCGGGATTTGATCCCTGTCTTATCCTACGTAATCGCTAAGGGCAGATGCAGGCACTGCGGCCGTCCTGTTTCCTTCCTTTATCCCGCAGTCGAGCTTATAACGGGAGCGTTGTTTTTTATTGCCTATGTTCACTATGGATTAACGGTTGAATTCACAGGTGCTCTCTTGTTGATTTCGCTTGCTGTTATTGTCAGCATCGGGGATTTCAAATATATGCTTATCCCGAACCGTCTGCTGCTCTTCTTTACAGGTGTCTTCTTCCTGTATCGAATCGCCTTTCCGCTCGATCCCTGGTATGACTCGCTTCTTGGTGCTTTGACTGGAAGCGGTATTGTGTTCGTCATTATTGTAGTCAGCAAGGGCGGCATGGGGGCGGGAGACATGAAGCTTCTCGGTGTTTTAGGTCTTTTTCTCGGTATGAAAGCGATGGTTTTGACGCTTTTTCTTGCTTCCTTGATCGGAACCGTCGAAAGCCTCTCCCTCATAGGGATCGGCGTCGTTAACCGGAAACAGCCGGTTCCATTCGGGCCTTCGATCATGGCTGCGGCTTTGATTGTCTACTTTTACGGGCAGCAGATGATGGATGCTTATTTCAAAATGTTGTAAGGATAGGAGTCGTTATGTATGTTCTCACTAATAAAACAGTCCGGACGGATTCATTTTATTATTAAAACCCACGTCATCCGTTTTCTTCATAGTAAGTCGGCAGGAGGAAAAGAGGATCTAGTGGAAGCCGGGGAAATTCCCATTCCTAAAGGGGTATGGGCTGATGGAAGGCTGCAGGATCCGGAAGAGCTCTTCCGGATCGTGGGAAGTTTGGTGGAGGAGAGAGAATGGAAGAAGAAACAGCTCTACTTCACTGTGCCGGATCATTCTGTCGTGATCCGTATGTTGGATATCCCGGCAGAAGTAAAAGAAGAAGAAATAAAAGGCTATTTATATATGCAGGTCGGGGACACGCTGCACCTGCCCTTTGATAACCCGAGCTTCGATTTCGCTATGATTAGAGAAGATGAGGATGGGAAAAAGACAATAGTCATCTTCGCCTACCCAGAAATTCAGATGGAAGAGATGAGCCGTTTATTCGAACGGACCGGTTTAAAACCGGTGGTGGCGGATATCAGCGCACTGGCGATTCACCGCGCCTACCTTCAATCGATGTCCAATGAAGAAGGGGAACATCTCCTTCTGGCGGATTGGAATATCGACGGCTGTGTGCTGACCGTCTTTCGCGATGGTGCACCAGTCGTACATAACCATACCACCTGTCCCCTGTCTTTCGAACAATGGAAGCGGACGGACGGGTGTTATACGTGGTCCGGGGAGGATCCTGCGGAGCCCTCCAGGCACACGATGGATCAGGTCAATGAAATAGAGAGAGTGATGGCGTTTTATCGTTATTCCGTCATGAATGATGAGGCCGGCGTAACAAAAGTCATGATCACGGGAGATTGGCCGGATAAGGATCGCGCTGTAGATTTATTGACAGAGCGGAATGTGAAAGCAGAGCGCTGGTGCGGCGATGAAGCGTACCCTGGCGTGGAAGCGGATGTACTCGGTTTGTCATGGAGACAGTAAAGCGGGAGAGGGATTGAATGTCGATAAACATTAACCTGTTGGAGGAAAAAGAACGGCGTAACATGCTTCCGTGGATGGTCTGCATCAGCACATTCCTCCTGATCAGTGTTGTTTTGGGTGCTTTCTTTATTCAAAAAAACAAGCTGATGGAGGAAGCGGATGCGTTGGCAGGAAAAAGTACGTTTACTCAGGAAGAGCAGCAGCCCTTTCAAGATTTTTTAGACGGGGAAGGACAGGAACGGGAACAGCTGCAAAAATCCCTTCAACAGCTCAACGAGGCCGTTGTACCGGCCATACTTGTTTTGCAAGAGTTGTCGGCCGCCCTTCCAGAGCGTGGTACATTCCAGTCGTTCACCATGGAAGGTTCTTCAGAAATCCAGATAGAAGCTGTGTTCGATACAATCCAGGAAGCGGCACAGTATTTGGATGAGCTCAAGCGATCGGATCTTGTTCTGCAAGTGGATCTTGTCGAAATGGTGACACCGGAAGGGGAAACCACGCTTTCCGGAGTGTACAGCAGTTACACAGCGACCTACATAATCAAACTGGATGTGGAAGAAGTGAGGAAACAAGGAGGGAATGAGCAGTGAAGGTCGAATGGTCACGATCGGTTCTTTATCTAGTCATCGTCTGCTGTTTGCTTACTTCTGCCGTCCTGGTTACAGGCTACCGTCTCCTCGTAAGTCCCGCTAAGACGGAAGCGAAAGCAGCGGCAACTTTATTAGCGGAAGAGACAGCTGTGTTGGACGCAATGAAATCAAAGAAGGAAAAATTGGAATCAGAGTCTCTGCGCTCCTCAAGAACGATCCAACAGCAGCTCCCCGTCATCCCGTTGATCGATCAGCTTTTGTTAGAATTGGAAAAAGCGGAAGCAGCGAGCGGCAGCATGATCACGAAATTGGAAACCTTAGAGAAAGAAGAAGAGGAACCGGGTGAGGAGGAAGAAGGTGTTGAAACGGATGTGGAGGAAGAGGCGGTCTCTTTAGAACCAGAAGACCAGTCAGACAATACCGCAGTCAAAGCCATAGAGGGGCTGCGCACGATCCGATTTTCTGTCGACGTTACTTCTCTTTCCTATCCGGATATGATGGATTTCTTGGAATCCCTGCGCGAGGCGAAGCGCGTGATCCAGATAGAAGCCATTAAATATGAAAGACCGGATCCGGGCGGTCCTTTGTCTTATTCCATGGTTATAGAGAGTTATTACCAACCGCTCTATGAGGAGCTTGTTAATGAAGCGCCCCGCTATCAATACGAAGCACGTTCCGGCAAAAGCGTACCTTTTTCCATAGAGCATGGGGAAGAAGGGGAAGCAGCGATGGAAGAAATTGAATTATTGGATGAAACCGGGGAAGCCCAGTGATAAATTTGTCGATGGTCGGTTGACAAATTTCAGCTATCTTTTCATTTTTCCTGTGGTAGGGTTGGGACAAACCTTGCAGGAGTGATCAAATCCATGGACTCGAAAAAGAAAATCTCCATTTCCTTTCGCAATGATGAGAATAATGAATGGAAGAAGGAAGTCGTCCGAACCCAGGTGGAACAGGCGGCCGCAGTAAAAGAGGAAGAGGACAACAGCGGGGAAAGGACAACGGTTTATCATCTGCCTGCAAAGAAAAAGCTTTTCTCCTTCCCTGTCCGCCATATAGCAGCGACGCTGCTTGTTGCTTTGGTTGTCAGTCTCGGCATCGGTTTTGTCCTTTTAAGGGTGTTTGTGTCTCTTACGGAAAGTGGTCCCTCGGAAGCAGGAGCCGGTCAGGCTGCGAATGGCCCTGGTCCGGCCGTAGAAGTCGCTGGGGACAAACAGCCGGATGCTGCATCAGGAGGAGGAGGGACGTTTGAGGCATACATCGTCCAAGCAGGCGCCTTCTCAACCGAAGGCAAAGCAGAAGAGTGGAAGAGCCGATTGAATGCCATCCATGTTCCTTCTGTCATTTGGGAGCGGGACGGACAGTTCTTTTTATTCGTCGGTTCTGCTGCAACCAAAGCGGATGCCGATGCGATCGCTGCCAAACTTTCAGAGAAGAGCGTGGATACGTATGTGAAACCGTTTGTCGTCCAAACGGACAAGCCTGTCCCTGAAGAATTAGAAGCCGATCTGCGGAATCACACATTGAACGAGCTGACAGAGTCCGAGCGCAGCGGCTTGTTGGATAATTCAGAGAAAGGGAGCCCCTTAACGGAGGCGTTACAGGGCTGGGAATCCCAGGACGACGCGGATGTGAATTGGTTGAAAGTAGCACGTGCATTAGAATAAGTGTTATGCTCACTGACAAGTGGAGAGAAAGAGGTATTCTTTAAGGGGATACTTCTTTTTTCTTACGGTGGAAAAGGGAAATCCTCGTGTTTACGAAGCACGGAGCAGGAAGGAAATTTTGTAGAATGATACATAACCCCATGTGGAGAAAGGTTGTGACAGATGTGCCTTCTTTGGTATTAGGTTCAGGCTCTCCGAGGCGGAAGCAGCTCTTGGAACTCGCCGGCTATGATTTCTCTATCCGGACATCTGAGGTGGATGAGTCGTTGGAGCCGGGGATGCGGCCCGAAGAAGCAGTCGTCTATCTGGCGGAAAAGAAAGGGGAAGCATTAGAGCGGAAGCATGGAGAAGTGCTGCTTACCGCAGATACGGTCGTTGCCGATCAGGGAGAGATTCTCGGCAAGCCCCGGAATGAAGAAGAAGCACGCCGTTATCTGAGACAGCTGAGCGGCGGAACTCATCAGGTTTACACCGGTGTTTGCTTGAGAGGGGAAGATGGATGCAGAAGCTTCTTTATTTCGACAAGCGTCACTTTCCTGAAGCTGAGTCCAGAGGATGTGGAATGGTATATCCGAACCGGAGAATGGCTGGATAAAGCGGGAGGATACGGTATTCAGGGGAAAGGCTCGCTGCTTGTCGAAAAGCTCGAAGGGGATTTTTACAACGTCGTCGGTCTGCCAATAGCAAGGGTTGTACGTGCATTGGAGCAGCTGGGAATCAGAAGGCCCTGACTCTCTTTCATGGGGAATGAGGAGAAGAAGGAGCGGTGACATTGACCCGTACAAGTATTTTAATCAAGGATGTCCCCAAAGAGGAGAGGCCGAGGGAGAGGTTGATGCAGCTCGGTGCTGGACGTCTGTCTAATCAGGAGCTGCTTGCGATCATGCTCGGGAGCGGTACGAAGCAGGAGTCTGTTATGGAACTTGCCGGCCGCCTCCTTGTTCATTTCGAAGGGATCCTGCTCCTGAAAGATGCAACCATCGAGGAGCTGACAGCGATCCGGGGGATAGGTTCGGCAAAAGCGGTGATGTTGATGTCTGCCATTGAATTAGGAAGACGTCTTCATCAAATGAAGCCTGTGGAGCGTTACATGATTCGCAGTCCTGAAGACGGGGCAGACTTTATCATGGAAGAAATGAGAGATTTAAAGCAGGAACATTTTATCTGCCTTTTTCTGAACACGAAGAATCAGGTGATCCACAGACAAACAGTCTTCATCGGAAGTTTGAATGCCTCCATTGTGCACCCGAGGGAAGTCTATAAGGAAGCGGTCAAGCGCTCTGCCGCCTCCATCATCTGTGCCCACAATCATCCCTCCGGAGATCCCACCCCTTCACAGGAAGATATTCAGGTGACAAGAAGACTGAAAGAATGCGGAAAAATGATCGGAATAGAATTGCTGGATCATTTGGTTATAGGGGATCGCAAATTTATTAGTTTGAAAGAAAAAGGCTATCTCTAACACTATCTATTTTTGTTGATTTTTCGTATAATTGAATAGATGGAAACGTAAGGCGCCAATTCATAGGAGCATTCCTACGCAATTGGCGCTTCTTCTAATCGAAAAATTCGGGATTGCTTAACCCCGCCTGATCAAAAAGCGGGATTTTAGAAAGGAAGATATTATTGGGGATTTTTGGCTTCTCTCAAGATTTAGGTATTGATTTAGGAACCGCTAATACGCTGGTTTTTATGAAGAACAAAGGCGTCATAGTGAGGGAGCCGTCTGTGGTAGCAAAAAATGCTCAAACAGGCGATATCGAAGCGGTCGGTAACGATGCAAGGAACATGATTGGTCGGACTCCCGGTTACATAAATGTCATTCGTCCAATGAAGGACGGAGTCATTGCTGATTATGATACGACAGCTCAAATGATGAAATATTATATTAAGAAGGCTCTAAAGACGCGCTCTTCTTTTGCCAGTAAACCGAACATTATGGTTTGTGTCCCGTCCGGTATAACGATGGTCGAAGAACGGGCAGTTATCGACGCTACGAAACAGGCCGGAGCGAAAGAAGCTTATCCGATTGCTGAGCCGTTTGCTGCAGCCATCGGTGCCGGACTCCCTGTTTGGGAACCGACGGGAAGCATGGTCGTCGATATCGGTGGTGGAACGACGGAAGTGGCGATCATTTCACTTGGTGGAATCGTGACCAGCCAGTCGATCCGGGTTGCCGGGGATGAAATGGACGACAGCATCATCCAACATGTCCGCAAGAAGTACAACCTCATGATCGGGGAACGTACGGCGGAAGAAGTAAAGATGGAGCTGGGCGGCGCAGGAGAAGTCAAAGAAGTCGACGAAATGGATATCCGGGGCCGTGATCTTCTGACTGGTCTTCCTAAAACGATTACGATCCAGAATGCCGAGGTTGTTGCTGCCATGAAGGATACCGTCGATGCGATCATCGAAACGGTGAAGAATACGCTCGAGAAGACGCCGCCGGAACTTGCAGCGGATATTATGGAACGGGGAATTGTCCTTACGGGAGGCGGCGCCCTGCTTAAACAAATCGATACAGTCATCAGTGAAGAAACGAACATGCCGGTATTCATAGCGGATGAACCGCTGGATTGCGTAGCAATCGGAACCGGTAAATCATTGGAATACATCCAGCATTTCCGTTCTCAGCCGAACGTGGCCAGCCGGGCTAAGATGGAGTAGTTGATATCCAATGCCTTCGTTATTCCGTAGAAAAAGACTGATGATTGTTTTAGTAGGATTTATCGTTCTCGTGGCGCTGATCGGATTCTCCATCCGTGATCGCGATTCTTTAAGTACGCCGGAGAAATTTCTCCAGGATACCATTGGGTGGGTGCAGACGGTCTTCCATAAACCGGTAAGCCTCGTTGATAATACGGTCGAGAACGTTAAAGATATGTTCGGTGTCTACGAACAAAACCAGGTGTTAAAAGCAAGGCTGGATGAGTACAAAGGAGTCATCCAGGAGAACCAGCGTCTGGAAAGTGAAATTACCGACCTCCGGGAAACACTGGATAAAACGGAGAGTCTGAGCGATTATTCTCCGATTCAGGCAACGGTCATCGCAAGAAGTTCGGACCGGTGGTTCGAGCAGATGACAATCAATAAAGGAGAAGAGGACGGAATTAAGAAAGATATGGCCGTAATGACGAGTGATGGATTGGTCGGAAAAGTGAAGTCTGCAGGAGCTTTCCATTCCACTGTCCAGCTTTTAAGCGGGTTCGATCGGTCAAATAAGATTTCCGCATGGGTCGTCCGCGAAGGAGAAGATGAGGCATTCGGCCTTATTGAAGGCTTCGATGATGAAACCGGACAGCTGCTGCTGGAGGGGATTAAGATGGATGAGAAGCTGGAGGAAGGCGATACAGTAATTTCCTCCGGTCTCGGTGGAGTGTTCCCGAGTAATCTGCGCATCGGTACGGTGGAGAAGGTGGTCAACGACCAGTACGGCCTTACGAAAACAGCCTACGTGGAGCCTTTCGCAGATTTATTCGATATCAGTCACGTAATGATCGTGGATCGTACGGCAGAGACGATCAATACACAGAGCCAGAGTGAGGAAGAGGAATCATGAGCCGTTACTACATCCCGCTTATTTGTTTGTTTCTGCTGGTGATGCAGGGAATGGCGATGAGTCTGCTTCCGGCTAAGCTCGTCTATTCGGATTTATTGATGACACCTCACTGGATTCTGATATTCCTTTTTCTTGTCACCATTTTCTATGACAAGGATGACACGTATCATGCGGTATGGTACGGCCTGGTTTTCGGCCTTTTGATGGACGTCGTATATACGGGTGTGCTCGGTGTATATATGATTACTTATACGCTTGTCATTTATATCGTCCACGGATTAAATAAACTGGTGCATGCGAATTTTTTCGCCGCTTCTATTTTGGCAGTTGTCGGAGTAGCTCTTTGCGATACGATTCTGTACGTCGTGTATTCTTTCGTCCAGATCACATCCATGGGCTGGGGAGATTATCTACTTCTGCGTCTTCTGCCTACCCTGGCGGCGAATATGATCTTCTTCATCCTTCTGTATCCGCTTTTGAAAGAGCGTGTCTATACGTGGGGAGAAGAAATAAATAATGCTTGAAGTGTCGGATATGTCTAAGGTTTGAGGTGAAAGCCATGACGGCGAATGGTCAGATAATCATGATAAAAGGGACGAGAGATGGATTAACACTGCGCTTAGATGATCAGTGTACGTTTGATACCATCCTCTCTGAATTAAAAGAAAAGCTCTCTATGAACGGTATTACCGAAGACCAGCCAATGATTCGTGTCACCATCCAGTTAGGGAAGCGGTATTTGGATGAGGAGCAGAAAAAACTTTTGGCTGAAGTGGTCAGAGAGAAACAGAACCTTGTAGTCGAACGGATTGAATCGGACATCTTGACCAAGCAGGAAGCATTAGAATGGAAAGAAAATACCGACATGACACCAATGGCAAGAACGGTAAGATCCGGACAAGTCATTGAAGTCCGGGGAGACTTGCTGTTGGTGGGGGATGTTAACCCTGGTGGACAAATCAATGCGACAGGTAACATTTTCGTCCTGGGGCGGCTGCGAGGAATCGCCCACGCAGGGTTTGAAGGAAATACGGGCGCGGTGATCGCTGCTTCCTATATGCAGCCCAACCAGCTCCGGATAGCGGATCAGGTCAGCCGTTCACCGGATTATGAGTCGGAAGGGGTCTATATGGAATGCGGCTTCATTGACGAAGCGCTCGGTAAGATTCGGATCGACCGCCTTCAGGAAGTCTTGAAGCGGCGGCCGGATCTCGTTAGTTTTGAAAGGAGAATGATTGATGGGTGAAGCGATAGTCATAACCTCTGGCAAGGGAGGAGTCGGAAAGACAACGACGACAGCTAATCTTGGTACTGCACTCGCCTTGCAGAATAAGAAGGTCTGTCTGGTGGATACGGATATTGGTCTAAGAAACTTGGATGTTGTCATGGGACTTGAGAACCGTATCATCTACGACATTGTCGATGTTGTTAATGAGCGTTGCAAAACAAAACAGGCGTTGATAACGGACAAACGGTTCGATTGTCTGCATCTGCTGCCTGCAGCGCAGACCTCCGACAAATCGGAGGTCACTCCTGAGGGGATCAAAGCGATCGTCGATGAATTAAAGCAGGATTATGACTATGTTGTCATCGACTGCCCGGCAGGAATCGAACAGGGATACAAGAACGCTGTGGCCGGTGCGGATAAAGCGATCGTCGTAACGACTCCGGAAAAAGCGAGTGTCCGTGACGCCGACCGAATCATCGGGTTGTTGGAACAGGAAGACATGGAATCACCCCGATTGATCATTAACCGGATTCGTAACCACATGATGAAAAATGGAGAAATGCTGGACGTCGATGAAATCGTCAATGTCCTGTCCATTGATCTTGTCGGTATCGTGATCGATGATGATGCGGTCATCAAAGCCTCCAACAGCGGAGAGCCTGTTGCAATGAAGCCGAATTCCAAAGCTTCTCTCGCTTATCGCAATATCGCCCGGCGCATCCTTGGGGAAACGGTTCCCCTGATGAATCTGGAAGAAACGCAGGGCGTATTCGCCAAAGTGAAGCGGTTCTTTGGAATACGCGCTTAACTGCAAAAGCTGCCACACACCATGTGTGGCAGCTTTTTTTTGGAAAAATAAATATTACCACTCCTTGTCCCATAGAATGGTAAAAAGGGTCCTTGGAGAGGGGTTTGTTTTGTGAAAAGAGACATTCGTGATATACGAAGGGACATAGCGGGAAGAAAGAAAAAGAAACTGTACAGCAGCGGGTCTGTGCCACCGAAAAAGTGGGTGGCCCCGCCTGGAGATGAAGAGGTGCATGGATATCCACCACTTGTAACAAGCAGTACGTATGGAAGGGAAGAACCCTCTGGGTCGAAGGGGACAAGCCGGCTCGGTCTGCAAATGCTGTTCGCCGTTCTGTTATTCGGTGTTGTCGCTCTTGGTAAGAACACGGAATTACCAGTGTTAAGCGGCCCCGGAGAATGGGCTGTCAGTCAGATGCAGGAAGAGTTCCCATTTGCAAGCGTCAGTGCGTGGTATAGTGAGCGTTTCGGTGATCCGCTGCAGGTTATTCAGCCTGTGGAGGATGGTGGGAAAGAACCACTGGCTATGCCTGTAAGCGGGACGGTAACCACGTCTTTTCAAAATGATGGAAAGGGGATTATTATGAGGACAGAGAATGATTCCCAGGTGAAAGCGGTTCGTGCGGGTACGGTCATTTTTGCAGGGAAAGACGAGGATACAGGAAATACAGTGACCTTGCAGCATGAGGATGGTACGAAAACAACATACGGCTATTTATCAAGCATTGACGTTCATCTCTATGAAAATGTTAAGGCGCAGAAAGGTTTGGGGTCAGTCGAGGCAGATGCGGGAGAATCAGCAGCTGAATTCTTTTTTGCGGTGGAGAAAGACGATCAGTTCCTCGATCCGGCTGAGGTGATCCAAGTGAATGAAGGGTCTTAATTTGAAAGACACGATCCACGTGCACCCCCTGTTTTTTCTCCTGGCTGGATCGGCACTTTTGACCGGTGCGATTTATGAATTTGTCGTTCTTTTCACCATTGTGTTTATTCATGAACTCGGACACTTCACCGCCGCCCGCCGCTGTGGCTGGAGGGTGACGAAAATGGAGATTTGGCTTTTCGGCGGAGCTGTAGTAAGTGAAGAACATAATACGAGGCCTTTTCGCGAGCAGATGCTCGTGATACTGTCTGGTCCTATACAGCATGTATGGATCGCGGGACTCTTATTTGGTCTGGGAAATTTGGTCGGCCCTCATCCGCTTCTGGAAAAAGCTCTCCTGTATAACGGAGTGATCCTGCTTTTTAATCTTCTTCCTGTCTGGCCGCTGGACGGGGGGAAAATCTGCTTCTATGCAGCAACCCAGGTTTGGTCGTTCCGGCAAAGCCTTGCCTTTACGATTCTACTCTCCTGTACGGTTTTGATTCTGGCCTTTCTTTGGCTGTTTATGGAAGGGCGCTGGACTCTCTCTGCCATTCTGCTTGCCTCTTTTCTCATTGTTGAGAACGGCTTGGAGTGGAAACGCCGCTCCTACACCCAGATGCGGTATTTGTTGTACTGCGCATCTCAAAACAGAACGTACTTGAAGACAACATACAGGAAGGCGGATTCTGATACGCTTGTACGGGATGTGTTGAAGAATGTCCGGGCTAACCGTCGCTACAAATACGTCTTGAAACAGCCATCCCAATTATATATAGTAGATGAACAAGAGTGTTTCCGGGTCTTTTTTGACGAAAAGAAAACCGACCTGCGATTGGGGGACGTTCGCAAAATTGCATTATGAAAAGGGATGGAACAATCATGAGAAAGCTCGTGCTACATACAGAAACGACGGAAAAGTCCGCCGTTGTCATAGAAAACGGCGTTATTCAGGAATATGTCCTGGACCGGCCCGGAGCGGAAGCGCTCGCGGGTTCTTTATATGCAGCTAAAGTTAGAAAGGTTGATCAAGGGTTACAGGCCGCCTTTCTTGATATCGGCGAAGAAAAGAGTGGATTTCTAAGAAGGGAATCCATTCCGAGGTCTGGAGAGAACATTCAATCGGTTCTTAGGGAAGGGGAATCCCTGATTGTCCAAGTGATAAAAGAGCCCCTTGGCGAGAAAGGGCCGCAGGTAACAGCGGATGTAACCATCCCGGGCCTGAACCTCATTTATCAGCCTTTCGGTGGAAAAGTGGTGTTCTCACGCAAACTGAAAGAGGAAGATCGGGCAAGGCTGGAAGGCCCTGTCCTTCATCAAATAGAAGATGGAGAAGGGGTGATTGTCCGTACTGGAGCGGCCGAGGCGGCAGTGAATGACGTTTGTGAGGAGCTTTGTCACCTGCGCAGGAAATGGGAGTCCGTTTTAAATGGGAAGACGGACAAATCGGGAAAACTGTTTCAGGAAAGTCTGATTCCGGATCAACTGCTGCGAAAATTCCCCGTCACTTCTATCAAGGAGATCGTCTTCGACAGCGGAACGCCTGCCAAAGAGGCAAGGGAACGGTATCCATCTTTATCTCCTCTCATCCGCTGGAGCAGAAATTTATCCGAAGAGCTGCCTGTTTCGTTGGATCTTCTGCAGCAGCAAATGCTATCAGATAAGGTGGAAATCGGAAACGGGACCCGTCTTAATATTAATCAGACGGAAGCAATGGTGATTATTGATGTAAACAGCTCTACATTCAAAGGTCGCGCTTTCTCCAATTCCCAGGCGCTTCAGGTCAATCTTGAAGCGGTCCCGGAAATTCAACGGCAGATCCGTCTCCGTAATCTGTCCGGGATCATCATCGTCGACTTCCTTTCTATGAAAGATCAGAAATCCAACGCACGACTGATCGCGGAAATGAAAAAGGCGCTTCGGTACGACCCGGTCCATACAACGGTGCTCGGGTTGACGAAGCTCGGACTCTTGGAAATGACAAGGAAGAGAGAAGGTGCGAGACTGCCGGACCTTCTTGCTGAACAGCAATCACCATCGTTCACGATGGAGACTGCCGTCTATCGTCTGGAGCGGGAGCTAATCGATTCCAAGGGAGACGGCACGGAGGCGAAGCTCCTTGTAGTGAATCCTCTTTTCCATAATGAAAAAAAACGATTGCTTTCCGGGGCGATTTCTAGTAAAATTCCACAGGAGCTGTTTGTTAGGGAGGATTCCCAAATTCTTCACTATCAAATAGAGCTTGAAGGGTCTTTAAACATGATCCGGGATGCTGTTCAGCGCCGCGGATATCATGTTGACAACTTGTTTTGATCTGTGGTAACATTGTTTTGTTATTCAAGTAGCACTTCGATGCTACAACCGCGCAGAACAGGTTTTAAACCGATTTCCGGTACCTGAATGGCGAGTCTGAGTAAATCGAGGAGGTGCAAGTATGTACGCAATTATTGAAACTGGTGGCAAGCAAGTGAAAGTGGAGAAAGGCCAGGAGATCTTCGTTGAGAAAATGGACGTAGAAGCTGGTGAATCTGTTACTTTTGACAAAGTTCTTTTCGTAGGCGGAGATGACACGAAAGTGGGAGCTCCTTACGTTGACGGTGCTTCTGTAACGGCTAAAGTTGAAAAACAAGGTCGTCAAAAGAAAATCACTGTATTCAAATACAAGCCGAAGAAGAACTACAAGCGCAAACAAGGTCATCGTCAGCCATACACGAAACTTATCGTTGAAGACATCAACGCGTAAGGATCGTCCTGATGATACATGTATCGATGTTTCGCTCGCACGGCTCGATTACCGGATTTGAAGTATCCGGTCATGCAGAGAGTGGTCCTTATGGCCATGATCTCGTATGTGCAGCTGTTTCTGCTGTTACCTTTGGTGCAGTGAATGCAGTCATCAGTCTGTGTGAATTCGAACCTGCTGTCGAACAAGGCGGAGAAGGTGGATACTTAAAGATCACCCTTCCCGGGAATATGGATGAATCCGTTCATTCTAAAGCCCAAACGCTTTTGGAAGGCATGTTGGTTTCATTGGAAACCATTGAAAATGAGTACGCTCAATATATTAAAATATCCCATCGATAAGGAGGTGAAGACTCATGCTACGTCTTGATTTGCAGTTTTTCGCCCAGAAGAAGGGTGTAGGTAGTACAAAGAACGGCCGTGATTCCGAGTCTAAACGTCTTGGAGCTAAACGTGCAGACGGACAAACTGTAACAGGTGGTTCTATCCTTTACCGTCAACGCGGTACGAAGATCTACCCTGGTGCAAACGTCGGCCGCGGTGGTGACGACACGTTGTTCGCGAAAGTGGACGGTGTTGTTAAATTCGAACGTTACGGACGTGACCGTAAGAAAGTCAGCGTCTATCCTGTACAACAGGAAGCGTAACTGAATACGATCCTGCAGCACAAAAGCCGCGCTTTGCTTTTCGCATAAGCGCGGCTTTTTCTATATTGTTTGCCATGCGCTTCGAGGGCTGTTTAGGTTTCCTTGGATTTTTGCTATACTTTTTATTATTATGGGTGAACGAGGAGCTGACAGGATGGGAGAACAGGATATCATTACCGTGTTGAGGCATAAGCGTCATGACTGGATGAATCAAATTCAATTGATCCATGGGTATGCGTCTCTCGGAAAGCAGGACAAACTTATGGAACAGATTGAAGAAGTGAAGGAAGAGGCGGAAGAGGAGCGGAAGTTGTTAAATAGTCATGCAGGAGCATTCTCCATCTGGCTGTTGACGTTCAATTGGACGCACGATTCCTATCGAGTGAAATTCTCCTTTGTGGACGATGTTGATTTATCCCGTCATGATCAGAGGTTGACCGCTTATGGGATACGGATGATACAGCTCATGGACGAGCATACAGTACCGGGTGAGTTGTATGAAGGGGTGCTTACGATTTATGTGGGCGGCCAGAATGCTTTAGGATTGAGTTGGGAATGGGAAGGACCTTTCATTAACGGGGACGATTTAAAGCAGAAGCTGAATCATGAAGGGTTCATCGTAACATTATTTGATAACAAAGAACTTTCTATCGAAATGACGATAGAATGAAGAGGTGAATAGAATGTTTGTCGATCAGGTCAAAGTATTCGTTAAAGGTGGCGACGGAGGGAACGGTCTCGTCGCATACAGACGTGAAAAGTACGTTCCAATGGGCGGTCCTGCCGGCGGTGACGGCGGAAACGGTGGAGATGTCGTATTTGAAGTGGATGAAGGACTCAATACATTAATGGACTTCCGGTATCAGCACCATTTCAAGGCGACCCGCGGACAAAACGGTATGAACCAGAAACAGCACGGCAAGAATGCGGAGCCGCTCGTCGTGAGTGTGCCTCCTGGAACAACGGTTAAAGTAGCAGAAACAGGCAAGGTGATCGCCGATTTAACGGAACATAAGCAGCGCTCAGTCATCGCTAAAGGAGGCCGGGGAGGGCGTGGGAATGCCCGATTCGCTACGGCACGCAACCCTGCACCGGAAATCGCTGAAAATGGAGAGCAGGGCCAGGAATTAGATGTCATCGTTGAGCTGAAGCTTCTTGCTGACGTCGGTCTTGTCGGGTTCCCAAGTGTCGGGAAATCCACCTTCCTTTCCGTAGTGACGGCAGCAAAACCGAAAATTGCCGATTATCACTTTACGACGCTGTCTCCAAACTTAGGTGTCGTGGAGAGTCAGGATCATCGTAGTTTCGTTCTTGCCGATCTTCCTGGTCTGATTGAAGGGGCGCACGAGGGAGTAGGTCTTGGCCATCAGTTCCTTCGTCATGTCGAACGGACTCGTCTGCTTCTGCATGTCATTGACATGTCCGGCGTGGAAGGACGGGACCCATATGACGATTATGTGACGATTAACAATGAATTGTCGTCGTACGATAAACGATTGGAAAACCGCCCGCAAATCATCGTGGCAAACAAGATGGATATGCCGGAATCTGCGGAGAACCTAGAGGCTTTTAAAGAGCAGCTGGGTGATACGGAAGCAGACATTTATTCCATATCTACGGTAACGAGAGAAGGGTTAGAGGAGCTTCTTTATGCAGTCGCCGACAAATTAGATCAGATTCCTAAGCAGGAAGAAGAGATTGAAGAAGTCGACGAGCGTGTGATCTATAAGTACGAGAAAGAAGAAGCAGCGTTCAAAGTCCGTCGTGATGATGACGGAGCATACGTATTGTATGGCGATAAAATTGAATCCCTGTTCCGCAGGACCGACTTCTCGCGTGATCAGTCGATCAACCGATTCGCGCGCCAAATGCGGAGCATGGGGGTAGATGAAGAATTGCGTAAACGTGGTGCGGAGAACGGAGATACTGTCCGTCTGCTTGACTACGAATTTGAATTCGTCGATTAAGGGAGGCAGATCCGATGGCGGATTATAATGAGAAGTTTTATTTAGTCCGTAGTGACATCCTCCCGGAAGCGATGAAGAAAACGATTGATGCGAAAGCCCTGCTGGAGCGGGGGAAAGTGGAATCGATTTTCGATGCCGTCCAGAAGGTGGGACTTTCCAGAAGCGCTTTTTACAAATATAGAGATGCCGTGTTCCCTTTTCAGGCAATGGTCAAAGAACAGATGATCACGTTGTTCTTCCATTTAGAAGACAGGAAAGGGACACTTTCTGATCTGCTGATGATCGTAGCGAGGTCAGGTTGTAACGTTTTGACGATCCATCAGACGATTCCGTTACAGGGGAAAGCAAACGTCACGTTGTCCCTGAATACGTCAGGAATGACAGGATCAATTGAGAAATTACTGCAGCAACTGCATAAGCTGGACTTTGTGGATCGTGTAGAGATTCTCAGTTCGGGAGCATAATTTGGAGGGGAAATCATGTCGGAACAACGGATCGGATACTTAGGACCTAAAGGAACATTTACGAAAATGGCCGTGGACGCTATGTTTGATGGAGGGACGTATGTAAGTTTTGAAACCATTCCCTCCTGTCTGGATGCCGTTGAAAAGGGAGAGATAGCGACAGCAGTCGTACCGTTGGAAAATGCTATTGAGGGATCGGTGCATTTGACGATCGATTACCTGGTCCACCAAGTGGATCAATCGATTATTGCAGAGCTTACGGTGCCGATCAAACAACACCTGCTTGTCCATCCCGATCATCACGGGCAGGAAATTGAAAAAGTGTATTCACACAGTCATGCCATTGCCCAGTGTCACCAATATCTGCACAGTCATTATCCGGATGCGCAATTGGAATCGACAACTTCCACGGGCAGAGCGGCTGAAATGGTTTCTGAAATCGGTCCCGGGGTTGCAGCGATTGCCAATCATCTGGCAGCTGAACAGAATGGTCTGCGGATGCTGGCTTCGGATATCCATGATTATGATAATAACCATACCCGTTTTGCCGTCGTCCAGAAGACGCCGCATACGCTGAAAGTGAAGGACCATCCGGTGTCAAGCCATAAGACGACAGTGATGGTAACACTGCCGAAAGATTATGTAGGGGCGCTCCATCAGGTGCTTGCTGCCTTTGCTTGGAGGAAGATGAACTTATCCAAGATCGAATCCCGTCCGATGAAGACCGGGCTCGGCAACTATTTCTTCCTGATAGATGTGGATCAGCCTTACGATCAGGTGCTGTTTCCAGGTGTGCAGGCAGAGTTGGAAGCGTTAGGCTGTCAGCTTCGCGTTCTTGGGACCTATCCGACCTATCAGTTGGACATTCCTACTCCGGTACAAAAAGCATAAAAAAACACAAACCCCCGGAATCCTATAAACATAGGGTTCCGGGGGTTTGTTTATATTTTTTTCGAATTTATTGTAGGCTTTTTCATCAATCTTTCGGGTTGTCTTGCATAGAGTGTTATTGAGCTATTATTGTCTTATCGTTTTTTAGATTGACAGGAAGGGAGTTGCAGATGTGAGAATTCACATTGTACAAAAAGGAGATACACTCTGGAACATTGCCAAGAAATATGGGGTTAACTTTGAAGAGTTGAAATCCGTAAATACCCAGCTATCCAATCCTGATATGATCATGCCGGGTATGAAGATCAAAGTCCCTCAAGGTACGAAGCAGGTGAAAAAGGAAGCACCCAAGCAGCAAATGGCTCCAGCGCCTGCACCGAAGAAGGAAATGCCGATGCCTTCTCCTCCGCCGGCAATGAAGGAAGATGAGAAAAAACCGGTCAAGGGTGTCATGGAAAAACCGATGATGCCGATGCAGCCAATTAACATGAATATGCCGATCACCATGCCGAGCATCGATCAGCAGATGCAAAATTATTATACGACCTTCCACCTGCCGCAGATGCCCGCGCCGCAGCCGAAAGAGGAAGAGTCTCCGGAAGAAGTGAAGGCTCCGGAAGTGAAAGGGGAACAGTTCGTACCGGCACCTATGCCGCAGCAGCCGTATTGCCCTCCACAGGGTCCCCAACTCGTTCATACCGACTTCTATTGCTGTCCTCCGCATCCGGTCATGATGCCGATGCACATGCCGATGCAGCAGCCAATGCCGATGCAGCAGCCGATGCCGATGCACATGCCAATGCAGCAGCCGATGTGGGAAGAAGAGTCCAATAACATGATGAGTCCCGGCACACAGTCCGGTGGCTGTGGCTGTGGGGGCGGCCAGACACTGCCGCAAGGACAGATGGGCTATGGCGCACCGATGCCGTACCATCACGGGGGCTGGCAGCAGGGTTATCCTGGTTGGGGTCAACAAGGACCATATATGCCGCAGGGACAGCAGGGCTGGGGGCAGCCGATGTGGCCGGGTTATCAGCAACCTTGGCGGGAAGATGATTTAGATGAGAGCTGACAAGAGGAAGGGCGATTCATATACGGATCGCCTTTTTCATTGGCTCCAGGCAGAGGAAGGTTTGCCGATCACTTTCGAGCGGCATATTAAACCAAAAGTGTACCAGGTCAACTACAAGGATCAATCGTTCATCTTGAAAGGGTATCGCAGGCCCCGTGTCATTGACCAGCAGCTGGAATTTTTTAAGCATTGGAATTACGCTTACAGAATAGCAGCGCGTCCGGTGCCGTTTCCCGATAGAAAAGAAACGAAAGGAAGGCTTGGATGTGAGTGGGCGCTTTTTGAACATGTGAACGGACACCACGCAGATTTCAACAAGCACCATGACCGTAAGCAGGCAGTACGCATCCTTCACCATTTCCACCGAACTACGAAAGGGATCGGGGTGCTTTCGGTTCCCAAAGACCCGCTTTACGTCAAATGGGAGCGGCGTCTGGAACAATTTGAAGAGACGAGAGACACCTTCCTTGATTTAGGAAAGAAACATATGTATGAAGAAATTCGTTCTTCCATGCTGCAGCGCCTGGAGGATTTTTCTGAACATCCATGGGGGGAAATCGAAGAACGGGCGTGGAATCATCATGAATGGCTGCATGGAGATGTCGCCCACCATAATTTCATGGTGACAAAGGATAAGCAGATCAAATTGATCGATTTCGATCTTCTTCATACCGGCCCCCATTTATACGACCACATTCAATTAGCCCAACGCTTTCTCCCCTGTTTAGAAAAAGACCGTACAGCATTGATTTCTTACTTCCCGCATGTGAAGGAGAAGGAAATCTGGTGGAAAGGGGTCCTCGTTCCTGCTGACCTGCTGCGCGAATGGCTTTATGGGTACAGAAGCGGTGTGAGGGAAGGATCGACGATGCAGCGGCCGATGCGGAAGCTGGAAAAAGCCTGGGAAAGTAGAAAGATGTTTGTCCGATATGCAGAACATATGCTATGATTGTATATCATATGTGTGAAAGGATGAACAATCCGGTGGAACAAAAAGTAAATCAAATCGTAGCATGGTTGCAGGAACAAGTAGAAAAAGCAAATGTAGAAGGTTTGCTTGTCGGGGTAAGTGGAGGAATCGACTCTGCAGTTGTTGCCAACCTAATCAAGAAAGCCTTTCCTGAACGCTCTTTAGGCGTAATTATGCCTTGTAAGAGCCAATCGGACGATCAAACGCATGCCCAGAGCGTAATTGATGCATGCGACCTGTCTTCCATCGTCGTAGACTTGACCGAAACGCATAAGGTCATGTTCTCCACCATTAAAGAACAGCTGGAGAGCGCGGGGCAGTGGAATGAAGAGCAATCCCAGCTCGCAGATGCCAACCTTCGTGCCCGTTTGAGAATGAGTACGCTTTACACAGTTGCTACAAATCACAAATACCTTGTCGTAGGAACAGACAATGCTGCCGAATGGTACACAGGTTACTTCACTAAGTTCGGGGACGGCGGGGTAGACCTCGTTCCACTTGTGAACTTGACAAAAGGAGAAGTCCGGGAAATGGCAGAATACCTTGGAGTTCCGAAAGAAGTCATCCATAAACAGCCGAGTGCCGGCCTTTGGGAAGGACAGACAGACGAAAATGAAATGGGAACCAGCTATGAGATGATCGATCGTCACTTGAAGGGGGAAGAAATCCCTGAGAAAGACCGTCAAATCATTGAAGCTTTACACAAACGTTCCGCTCATAAGCGTCAGCTGCCGCCTGCACCCCCTCAATAAGCTTGGCGAATATTGTCAGATTAAAACATTCTTCTTGGACCCATAGTAAGGGAAAAAGGAGAATGTTTTTATGTGGAAATTATTCATCGTCTTCATCCTCATACCGGGGGTGCTCGCAGCCTGCCAGACAGGAAAGGAAGAAACGGTTCCCGAACCGAAAGAGTCCATTTATGAACCGATGGAATATCAAGCAGACGAAGGAACCGAGCGAAGAGGAAAGATCCCTACAGGGAAAGACAGCTACTTCAAGCGGACGGCAGACGAAGAGTTCCGGCAGTCCAAATATCAAGAAACAAATCGTTCCCACGATAACGACTTCAATAACGAAGATGCGATGCGTGTCGTCGAAAAGGTCAATGAGCTGGATGAAGTGACCATGGCCCAGGCGTTTTCAACCGATGACCGTATGTACGTCGCTGTCATGATTAACCCTTATGACCGGAGAAATCAATCGATACCGGACAAAATTGAAGAGAAAGTAGCAGAGGTTTCAGATAAGAAAGTCACGATATATACGAACAACAATAACTGGGATCACATGAAAGATTTAAATTCCAGATTAAAAGCGTCTGACATGCCGGATAAGTGGAAAAACCGCTTCCAAAGTTTCTTTAATCAGAACTAATTCGGCAGACTTTCAAGCATTTTGGGGATTATGATATATTTATAAAGGAAAAGATTTGCATGGGAGAGGAGAATGTCCATGGCTGGTCATTCAAAATGGAGTAACATTAAGCATCGCAAAGGGGCGCAGGACGCAAAACGCGGCAAACTGTTCATGAAACTGGCCCGGGAAATATTTATGGCTGCCAAGCAGGGAGGCGGAGATCCGGAGACGAACCCGCCTCTACGCTTAGCTATGGATAAAGCACGTGCCAACAACATGCCCAAAGATAACGTTGATCGTGCCATCAAGAAAGCTACAGGGGACCTGGACGGCGTCCATTATGAAGAATATACGTATGAAGGCTACGGCCCTGGTGGTGTGGCGGTTATGGTGAAAGTATTGACAGATAATAAGAATCGCACGGCGGCGGATGTACGACATGCGTTCAACAAAAATGATGGGAACCTCGGTGAAAATGGATGTGTTTCCTTTATGTTTCAACGTTCTGGTTATTTAGTGATTGATCGTTCTTTGACAGATGCAGATGAAGAAGACATGATGTTGGAAGCGATCGAAGCCGGAGCGGAAGAAATGGAAACATATGAAGACCGGTTTGAAATATATACTGCGCCGGAGTCGTTCTCAACTGTCAAAGATGCCCTTAAGGACAGCGGATACCAATTTCTTACCAATGAAGTGACGATGATACCGGAAACATACACAGACCTTGATGAATCAGGAGTAGAGAAAATGCTCAAACTGATTGATATGCTCGAGGATAATGATGATGTCCAGGAAGTTTATCATAACCTGGATGCAGATGAATCTGTTCTGGCGAAATTGTCCTGACCCTTTTCTATCATAATAACTTTCATTCCCGGACACACTAGGAATGGAAGTTATTTTAGTTTATGGGGGGAACCGAGTATGAAACGCTTGTGGTGGGCTATCGGCATCAGTCTCCTTCTTGTTGGCTGGCAGGGGATGGAAAACAGTAACGACCGACCTTTGAAGGCAGAAGACCATCCTTTCCAACGAAACATTGACGGGAAGGTGTCAGAAAGCAGCACAGAAGAGACGCGTGTGCAGGCGGAACCTCTGACACTTATAGTCGTGTTGAAGAAGCATTACAGGGATGGAGTCACAGAAACGACTCAGGAAGAAGAAACAATCTGGTCCATGCCGGATTTTTGGGCGGAATACGCTGGTTGGACAGTAGAAGAGCAGGAAGTCGGGAAAATCGTGTTTCAACGACAAGTGGAAGATATCTCCCCATTGACGAAGAGCCAAGGATATTTCGGTTTAAATAAGGATGGGGAGCTTGCGGTCTTTCAAGGGCTTCCGGATCATGGGGAAGTGATAGAATCATTCAAGCCCGTACCTGTGAAGCCGCTGGAATCCAAGTATAAAAATAAATTGAAGACGGGGATAAAAATAAAAGATTTCCGCCATTTTGAACAAGTGGTGCAGAGGGTGACGGAGGAAGAGCATGCCTGATCCATGCATAAGAAATTATAGAAAAAACGAATGCCGACCCTTTGTTAATTAAGGAAGCATTCGTTTTTTTGTGAAAAGTTGTCTCCTCTTTTTTTTCGGAGAAAAGGATCCGTGTTGCAAGGCTTGAAGGATGGGCGAACATGTGCTTCTATGTTACAATAACAGTATTAGTTATTAAAGGTTGGAGAGGATTAGTTACATGATCAGTTATGTCAGAGGAATCGTTACGACGCTTGATGAAGGGTCGATGACTATAGAAACGAACGGGATAGGGTATGAGATTTTATGTGCCAACCCCTTTCATTTTCAAGATGAAATGAATCAGGAAGTGAAAGTACATACGTATCATTACATCAGGGAAGATAACCAATCGCTGTTCGGTTTCCGCAAGAAAGAGGATAAACAGTTGTTTGCCCAGCTGCTGAACGTGTCAGGAATTGGACCGAAGGGCGCACTCGCCATTCTGGGGACGGTAAGTGTGCCGGAATTCGTATCCGCGATTGAGCAGGAAGATGAGAAGTACTTGACTAAGTTTCCCGGTGTCGGGAAGAAGACAGCCCGCCAAATGATTCTTGATCTTAAAGGCAAACTTATCGTCTGGCTTCCGGATGAAGAGAACGAAAATACGCTGTTCTACAAAGAAGATTTGACCTCCGTAGAACGCAGAGAACGTCTGGATGATGCTATTGAGGCACTCAAGGCGCTCGGTTATACAGAGAAAGAAGTGAAGTTTGTTCGTAAAGAACTGGAGAAGACGAAGCAGGGGAGTGTGGACGATTATGTCCGCCAGGGTCTGCAGCTATTGATGAAAGCTTGAAGGAGGATGACTGGTGGAAGATCGTATGATATCTGGAGAACAGCAGGAGGTAGATCAGGATATAGAGCTGAGTCTCCGTCCTGAAACGCTTAGGCAGTATATCGGCCAGGACCAGGTGAAGGGTAATTTGAAAATATTCATTGAGGCAGCGCGAATGAGAAACGAACCGCTGGACCATGCTCTTTTGTACGGGCCGCCGGGATTGGGGAAAACGACGCTCGCTTCTATCATAGCCAATGAAATGGGTGTTCAATTCCGTACAACTGCTGGTCCTGCCATTGAAAGGGCTGGAGATTTGGCAGCTATCTTATCTTCGCTGGAACCCGGGGATGTTTTATTTATTGATGAGATTCACCGACTCCCGAGATCGGTGGAAGAAGTACTGTATCCTGCCATGGAGGACTTTTGCCTCGATATCGTCGTTGGTACAGGTCCGAGCGCCCGTTCTGTCCGTCTTGACCTCCCGCCTTTCACGCTTGTAGGAGCAACGACTCGGGCCGGGCTGCTTTCCGCACCGCTGAGAGATCGTTTCGGGGTCCACAGCCGCTTGGAATATTATGATACCCAGGCGTTATGCTCCATTGTGGAAAGGACGGCTGAAATTTTCCACGTGGACATCGATAAAGAAGCGGCATCTGAAGTGGCACGGCGTTCTCGTGGAACACCGCGTATCGCCAACCGGCTCTTGAAGCGGGTGCGTGATATTGCGCAAGTGAAGGGAGAATCCGTCATTTCCAAGCAAACGACGAAAGAAGCTCTTCGAATGCTGCAAGTGGATGCGGAAGGACTGGATTTCATCGATCATAAGCTTTTGGAAGGAATTATGGACGGTTTTCAAGGAGGTCCGGTCGGGCTGGATACAATCGCTGCTACGATCGGGGAAGAACCACAGACGATCGAAGACGTGTACGAACCTTATCTCCTTCAAATCGGTTATATCCAACGTACGCCGAGGGGCCGGGTTGTGACACCGAAAGCTTATGCTCACTTCAACAGGGAGGTGCCCGGCTCTTGACTGGGTTCGGTAAAATCTTTATTGTTATAGGGATTGTGTTTATCGTCATCGGTCTACTGTGGAGTATCTTTGGCAAGCTTCCAGGAGACATCAGCTTCAGGAAAGGAAACATGACCTTCTATTTTCCTATTGTGACCTCGATTGTCGTGAGTATCGTCCTTTCCTTCCTTTTCTATTTGATAAACAAATGGTGAATTAAAAACATAGCAAGAATAGGGGATTAGCATGGATATTAAGCAATATGATTTTGAACTGCCGGAAGAACTGATTGCCCAAGTGCCTTTGGAGGATCGTTCTTCGTCCCGTTTGATGGTTTGCAACCGCGAGGACCAATCTATTGAACATACGCGCTTTTCCAAAATTACCGACCATCTTAACGAAGGAGACTGCCTTGTATTGAACAATACACGTGTGCTTCCTGCGCGGTTGTATGGGGCCAGGGAGGACACAGGCGGCAAGGTGGAAGTTCTTCTTCTTCATCAGACAGAGGCGGATGAATGGGAAGTGCTTGTGAAGCCTGCCAAGAAAATCAAGCTGGGGACACGAATCGTCTTCGGCGACGGTCAGCTCGCCGCGGAATGTACGGAGATACAGGAGCATGGCGGTCGTAAAGTCAAGTTTCATTATGAAGGGATCTTCCTTGAGGTTTTGGAATCGTTGGGGGAAATGCCTCTGCCTCCTTATATCAAGGAACAGTTATCCGACCGTGAACGTTACCAAACCGTCTATGCGAAAGAAGAAGGATCTGCGGCCGCACCGACGGCAGGCCTCCATTTCACAGAGGAGCTGTTGACAGAGCTTCAGGAAAAAGGAGTCGAGATTGCTTATCTGACTCTTCATGTAGGACTAGGCACATTCCGCCCGGTCAGTGTTGATAATATAGAAGAACACGATATGCATGCAGAATTTTATCGTTTAAATGAAGAAACAGCTGCGCATCTTCGTAATGTAAGAGCGAAGGGAGGCCGTATCATTTCTGTCGGTACGACCTCGACACGAACACTTGAAACGATAGTTAGAGACCACGGGGACTTCAAAGCAGCAAGTGGATGGACGGATATCTTCATTTACCCGCCACAGAAGTTGCAGGCGATCGACGGGTTAATAACGAATTTTCACCTGCCTAAATCGACATTGATTATGCTCGTCAGTGCATTTGCCGGTACGGAGTTCGTTATGGAAGCCTATCATAAAGCCGTCGAAGAGCGCTATCGTTTCTTCAGCTTCGGAGACGCGATGTTCCTTACATGATTTTGTATCTTAAGAGTAAGAAAGGGAAGAAAACATGGCAATCACTTATGAATTAATAAAAACTTGTAAACAGACTGGGGCGCGGCTTGGGAAAGTACACACGCCTCACGGTTCTTTTGAAACTCCGATGTTTATGCCGGTAGGGACGCTTGCTACCGTTAAAACGATGAGTCCGGAAGAACTGGAAAGAATGGGCGCACAAATCATCCTTTCCAATACGTATCATCTGTGGCTCCGCCCGGGGGAGGATATCGTCGAAGAAGCAGGCGGCCTCCACAAATTTATGAACTGGGACGGCTCTATCCTGACAGATTCCGGCGGGTTCCAGGTATTCAGCCTGAGTGACTTAAGAAGAATTGAAGAAGAGGGCGTCCATTTCCGCAATCATATCAGCGGAGAAAAACTTTTCCTTTCTCCAGAGAAAGCCATGCGTATTCAGAACTCACTGGGAGCGGATATTATGATGGCCTTCGACGAATGCCCTCCTTATCCCGCAGAACATGAGTATATGAAAAAGTCCGTCGAACGGACAAGCCGCTGGGCGGAACGCTGTTTGGAGGCACATAAGCGACCTAACGACCAAGGGCTGTTCGGAATCATCCAAGGTGGAGAGTACGAAGACCTGCGCCGGCAGAGTGCGATGGATCTAACGTCTATGGACTTCCCGGGGTACGCTGTAGGAGGTTTGTCTGTTGGGGAACCGAAGGACGTCATGAACCGCGTACTTGAATTTACGACTCCTCTGCTTCCTTCCGAGAAGCCCCGCTATTTAATGGGAGTCGGCTCCCCCGACTCGCTCATTGACGGTTCCATCCGTGGAATCGACATGTTCGACTGTGTCCTTCCAACAAGGATTGCGAGGAACGGTACATTGATGACATCGGAAGGCCGATTGGTCGTGAGAAATGCTAAATATGCGCGCGATTTCCGACCAATTGATGAGAATTGCGATTGCCATACGTGCCGGAATTACAGCCGTGCATACATCCGTCACCTGGTTAAAGCGAATGAAACATTCGGATTCAGACTTACGACTTATCATAACCTTTATTTTCTGTTAAACTTAATGGGGCAAGTGCGTGAAGCCATTCGAGAAGATCGACTCGGTGACTTTAGAGAAGAATTCTTTGAAATGTATGGTTTCAACAAACCAAACGCAAAGAACTTTTAGAAAGGGGGGAAATAAATGGAGACATTAGTAGGATTATTGCCGATTATTCTAATGTTTGTCATTTTCTATTTCCTATTGATCCGACCGCAGCAAAAGAAACAGAAACAAGTGCAGCAGATGCAGTCGGACTTACAAAAGGGTGATAGAATCATAACAATTGGAGGACTACACGGTACGATTCATGCTATAGATGAAGGTACGCTGGTTGTCACTGTTCAAGATGGTACACAGCTTAAGTTTGATCGTTCTTCTGTTCGTGAAAAACTCAGCTGATGAGACAAAAAATCCCGTTACACACCGTGTAGCGGGATTTTTTATGCATTCTTTCACCTGGCCGCTTTTCTCGGCAGGTTTACTCCGATCATGCCTCCCAGCCATGCAGCCAGGACAAGGCCGCCGAAATAACTAAGCTGTGGCAGGGAGATTAACGTGTTTTCAAAGATGATTTGAAACAGTATCATGGCACTAACAAATATTACTCCCGTCATCCCGCCTGACAGCCATCCTTTTTGTTCGCCTTTATAAGCGGCAAGCATTCCACCCACGGCGAGGATCGTTAAACCTGTCACCAGAGCAATCTGGTTCAACGTGCCGTATTCCATGGATGTAAAGCGAAGGAGCAGAGCCAGTACACCAGCCGCTGTAATCATCAAAAGGAAGATAGAACCGACACCATACCCAAGTACTCCCTGTAGTAATTTCTTCATCCCATCCCTCCTCTCTATAACGCCTGTCTTTTCTATCTATATGCATGTTTTATACAGGGATAGAAGTAGATATTTCCCCTTCCATATGAATAGGTATAAGTAAAAGTCCACGTAAAGGGGAAGGTCTATGACAACTGTACTTGCATTGCTTATATTCGTGGCTAGTTATGTATTGATCATGACGGAGAAATTGAACCGTGCTCTTGTGGCCATTGCCGGAGGGGTTTTGCTGCTGATGGCAAATGTGTATGAGTGGGAACAGGCTTTCGGATTCATTGATTGGGAGACAGTTGCTCTGTTGTTTTCGATGATGGTCCTTGTTTCCATCACGAAAAAAACTGGAATTTTTACGTACATGGCTATTCGGCTTGCACAGGTGGTCCGTGGCCGTCCTGTCCCGCTGTTATTCATGACGGCTCTGTTCACAGCTGTCGGGTCCGCTTTTCTGGATAATGTTACGACGGTACTTTTATTTGTTCCGGTATTATTGTCATTAGTGGACCGTTTAAAGCTGCCGGCTTTTCCATATTTAATTACGACCATCTTCAGCTCCAATATCGGGGGGACGGCAACCTTGATCGGAGATCCGCCGAATATCATGATCGGACAAGCGGTCGATCATTTCAGCTTCGTATCGTTTCTGTATCATCTGGGTCCAGTAGTATTGATCATATTCACCGTGGTCATCTCCGGCATACTTCTCCTCTTCCGGAAAGGGCTTGTTTATAATAAAGCGCTGGCAGAAGAATTGATGCAGATGGATGCAAAGGAACACTTGACGATTTCCCGGTTGCTTATCCAATCCATCTC
Organism: Bacillus sp. SB49; assembly: GCF_000469135.2. Lineage (NCBI taxonomy): Bacteria > Bacillati > Bacillota > Bacilli > Caryophanales > Bacillaceae > Bacillus > Bacillus sp. SB49. The sequence continues at coordinate 2,378,386 of NZ_CP048117.1, read as the reverse complement.
CGTGATGGTTCTTACCATTGCGGGTTTTATGCTTCATCCATTCATTCATATGGATATAACAACCATTGCTGTTTCCGGTGCCCTGCTTCTCCTCTTCCTGTCTGAAAAAGAAGTCGAGGTGGAGCATGTCTTTCAAGAGGTGGAATGGGTGACTTTATTTTTCTTCATTGGACTTTTTATGCTTGTCGGAGGTCTTGAGACGGTAGGAATTATCGATGAACTGGCAAGAGGGATGGTATGGATATCCGGTGGAGACATGCCGATCACGGCGACCGTCATGTTGTGGAGTGCCGGACTGCTCTCCGGCGTTGTCGATAATATTCCTTTTGTCGCTGCCATGATCCCTGTCGTTCAGGAGCTGCAGGGATACGGGATGATGGATGTTGACCCTGTTTGGTGGTCCCTGGCGCTTGGAGCCTGCCTCGGAGGTAATGGGACCTTGGTGGGTGCTTCTGCCAATGTAGTGGTGGCAGGGCTTGCTGCCAGTCATAATCAACCGATTCCTTTTCTGAAGTTTTCTTTTTACGGGGTGCCGGTATTGTTCTTGTCGCTTATCATCTCATCCATTTATATATGGGTGCGATATTTGCTTCCATTTCTCTCATAAATTCGGGGAAATAGGTGATGTTAAGTAGAGGAGAACCTACAAGAAAGGGCGTGGATCGATGGATTTCGTCGTCGTTTCCGTTATAGGTCGAACACTGCTCACCTATTTCCTTATTCTGCTTGTCTTCCGTTTCATGGGTAAACGGGAGATTGGAGAGTTGAGTATCATGGACCTCGTCGTCTATATCATGCTTGCGGAAATCGCTGTCTTTTTAATCGAAAAGCCGGATTCCGGATTATGGCACGCCCTCGTTCCAATGGGAGTGCTGCTGTTAATTCAACTGGCAAGTGCCTGGCTTTCTTTGAAAAACCAACGCTTCCGAAACTGGTTCGATGGGAAACCCTCCATCATCATTAAGCATGGGCACGTGGATGAACATGAAATGAGGCGGCAACGTTATAATTTCAATGATTTACTACTGCAGTTAAGAGAACATGGTATTCAGCAGGTGCAGGATGTTTCCTATGCTATTTTGGAACCGTCCGGAAAACTTTCCGTCTTTGAAAAGAAGAAAGATGGTACTTCCGATTACGCTGTTGTTCTCATTGCTGACGGCTTGATACAGTATAGTGGACTGAGGACGGTCCGCAAGAATAAGAGCTGGCTTTTGAACGAGGTTAAGAAGAACGGTTTTTCATCCGTCGAGGAAGTATCCTTATGTACGATCAACGATCAGGGGGAGCTTTTATTTGACAGCAACGATGCCTTTCAATAGGAATTTGTTTATAAAAAAATAACCGCGATTGCTGCGGTTATTTTTTATGGAATAATCGCTTCCATGGGATCATCTTCCACTCTTCCACGCGGAGAAGCTGGAAGAAGAATAATAAGAAAAGGTAGAAGACAGTAAGCGTTACGCCCATCGTCAAGAGTTGAGAGACCGGCTTGCTGGCATCCAGCCATGCATGTTTCCAGGTCATTCCTGCATATCCTGTGATGCCGATTACAGCAGCAAACTTAAGGAACATGGAAACAGGGAAGGTGATAATTTTGTACTTGATTAATACAGCCATGTGCAGCAGGGTTACGACGACCACCCCTACAACGATTGCCAGCGCGACTCCGTGTATACCGAATTCAGGTCGTGAACTTAAACCGACAAGGACGACAAATTTTACGACCGAGCCTATGAGTGTGTTCCACATAGCCGGCTTGGCTAAATCAAGTGCCTGGAGAGTCGCCTGAAGGGGTGTTTGTATATAGTGCAGCAGAAAGAATGGTGCCATGAACTGCAGCATAAAAGCGGCGCTGCTTGTCCCGTAAATAGTCATGAGAATGACGGCGGGGAAGATCATAAAAATAATGGTGATGACACCACCGGAAGCTATGGAGAGTCTGATGGACTGCATGATGCGGTACTGAATCGTCTCTGTTTTTCCTTGAGCTTGAGCTTCACTGATGGACGGAACGAGAGATATAGACAAAGCATGCGTCAAAAAGGTGGGCAGGAACAATAACGGCAGCACATACCCGGTAAGCTCTCCATACTGTTTCGTTGATTCAACGGCTGCGATTCCCGCAATGGCCAGACTTTGTGCGACGAGAATGGGTTCAAAGAAATACGTCAGCGATCCAATAAATCGGCTGCCGGTTGTCGGAAGGGCAATGGTCATCAACTCATTCAACGTTTTTCGTCCCTCACCGATATGACTTTTCCATGTCTTCCTCAAACGGAACCGCTTGTGTACGTTGAATTGTCTTAGCATATAGAAAAGAGAAGCAAGTTCTCCGAGGACAGCTGATGCCATGGCCCCTGCGGCTGCAAATTGGACACCGTAAGGATAGAGCAGTTTTGTAAGAAGGACGACAGCACCTATTCGCACGACCTGTTCGATCACTTGAGACATCGCCTGAGGTTTCATATTCTGACGGCCTTGGAAGTAGCCTCTTATTACAGAGGAAACAGCGATGATTGGAATGATTGGTGTAACGACAAGCAGTGGATAGAGGGCTCTGGAATCCGTCAGAAAGTGATTGGCAATGACGGGAGCCATGATGAACAGCAGCGCTGTGAATAAGATACTGAGTGTACCTGTTACGGAGAGAGATACGGCCAGAATCCGCTTGATTTTCCGTTCATCTCCGCCTGCTTCCGCTTCTGACACCCTCTTTGAGATAGCAACGGGGAGTCCGAACTGAGTGATCGTAATGGCGAGAATGAGTGTAGGCAGTGCCATCATGTAAAGGCCCACCCCTTCCGCCCCCATTACCCTGGCTACAACGATCCGGTTAATGAAGCCAAGCAATCTCGTGATTAGTCCTGCAGCTACGAGAATGAGAGCTCCATGAAGAAAAGTTTGTTTAGACATAACATTGATCCGCCTTCTCAAAGTATTGAATTTCCGCTACAATGAAGTATATGCGTATGGTTGGACAAGCCATGACAATAGATTAAATAGCGGAGAGAGGCGAATGGATATGGATCAAATGAAAACGGTCGGAGAATGGAGAAGGCGCGTGTCTCCGGTGTTGCAGAGCAAAGTGGAAGAACTGCATTTGTTAGGCTATGAACAAGCGACAAAGGAAGAAGTTTGGAACTGCTTGATTAAGAAGGTCTGGAACGGAGAACCGGAGAAGAGGCTTCATGAAATCGTTCAGGACATCTTTCGCCTCTCGAGTCATACATACACCGGTTATTTGACGGCTGAAGCATACGAAAGCGACGACCTGCTTGCTTCGATCGAAGCCTTGGAAGGTTCCTGAAACGCTCTCCGGTACAGTTGCCATTTTTAAAAAAAGTAGTAGAATGGAGAACGAGTGATTCTAATTTGTCAGATTTTGATACATAATACATAACAAGTGGTTCAACAACCGCCTGTGTGAAACAGAATAGAAGGAGCGGTATATATGGTGAAAAGAGGGCGGATCGTCGCCTTTTTCCTTGTGGTCTTGTTGATAGCGGCTGCAATCGGGACGACCATCACGGGAATTACAAAAGACATAAAACTCGGACTGGATCTTCAAGGAGGATTCGAAATCTTATACGATGTCGAACCGTTGAACGAAGACCAGGAAGTCAATGATCAAGTGTTGGAAGCGACTGCTGAGTCATTGAACCAGCGTGTCAATACACTAGGTATCAGTGAGACGAATATCTCCATTGAAGACGGAGGAAGGATTCGTGTTCAACTTGCAGGTGTAGAAGACCAACAAACGGCTCGGGAGCTTTTATCGACATCCGCGCAGCTCTCTATGAGAGGCACGGACGGGAAAGAATACTTAAACGGTTCGGACTTGGTGGAAGGAAGCGCTCAGCAGACCTTCAATCCGGATACAAACGAGCCGGTTGTCACGTTGAAAGTGAAAGATGCTTCTAAATTCTATGATGTATCCAAGGAGATTTATGAAACACCGGACGATCCGGAAACGCCTTATCCGGATGATTTATTAGTCATCTGGCTTGATTACAATGAGGATACATCCTTTGCAGAGGAGTATGGGAAAGAGGATCCTGGTTATATTTCTGCTCCGTCGTTCAGACGGAATGGTCCGATCCGAAGTAACTCCATCATGATCAGCGGTGATTTCACTGTTGAGTCGGCTAAACAGCTGGCGGATGTTCTCAATGCGGGATCCCTTCCGGTTAACTTGGAAGAGACGTACTCGACTTCTGTAGGTGCTCAATTCGGGGAACAAGCCATGAACAAAACGATCCTTGCCGGATTTATAGGAGTAGCTGTTATCTTCTTGTTCATGATCGCTTATTACCGGTTCCCGGGTGTCATCGCTACGATTACATTGACGACTTACATTTATTTAATTCTGCTTGTGTTCGAATGGATGAATGGTGTCCTGACCTTACCGGGTATCGCTGCCCTGATTCTCGGGGTGGGAATGGCTGTCGATGCCAATATCATCACATATGAACGGATTAAAGAAGAATTGAAATCAGGTAAATCACTCATGTCTGCCTACAAAGCAGGAAATAAACGATCGCTTTCCACAATATTGGATGCCAACATCACTACCTTGATTGCTGCAGCAGTATTGTTCATTTTCGGTACAAGTTCCGTCAAAGGGTTTGCGACGATGCTGATTGTAAGTATCCTTGTCAGCTTCATCACTGCAGTTTACGGTACACGCCTGTTCATGGGGCTCTGGGTGAAGAGCAGATTCCTGAACAAGCGACCGAAATGGTTTGGGGTAAAGCCTGAGGATATTCAAAATATTGAGGATGGACAGGAAGTTGAAGCAACGTTCGCCAAACGTCAATTTGACTTCGTGGGTCTAAGAAAACGGTTCTTTGCAGTTTCTATTGCCCTGGTAGTAGCGGGAATCATAGCCATCGCGATCTTCCGCTTGAATCTGGGGATTGACTTCACGAGCGGTTCGCGGGTTTCCATCCTTGCTGACGAGAATGTCTCTTCAGAACAGATCGAACAGACAATGGAAGATGAATTCGATCTGTCACCGAAAAAAGTCGTTATTTCCGGAGATAATAACGAAATAGCTGTAGCTCGTTTCGATAAGGAACTAAGCAAAGACAAGGTGTCTGAGATTCAGGCCTACTATGAAGAAGAATACGGGAACACACCGAACGTCAGCACGGTGTCTCCTGTTGTCGGACAGGAGCTTGCGAAGAATGCGGCACTTGCTGTGTTATATGCATCCATCGGGATTATCATTTACGTGACTATCCGATTTGAAATTTTCTTCGCCCTCACAGCAATCATTGCTTTGCTGCATGATGCATTCTTCATCATCGCTTTGTTCAGTATCACAAGGCTTGAATTTGACGTCACTATCATTGCGGCAATCCTGACAATTGTCGGGTATTCCGTCAACGATACAATCGTTACGTTTGACCGAATCAGAGAGAACCTGAAGCAGAAGAAAAAGGTCAAGTCCTTTAAAGAACTTGCTAAAATCGTCAACGACAGCTTGATGCAGACATTGACGAGGAGTATTAATACGGTACTTACCGTTATTTTTGCGGCTGTTATGCTCTTGTTCTTCGGTGCTTCTTCCATCACGAATTTTTCCTTTGCGCTGGTAATTGGTTTGCTCGCAGGTACGTATTCGTCCCTGTTCATTGCTTCTCAGCTGTGGCTGATATGGCGTGGACGCAACATCAAAGAAAAGCCAATTAACTACGTGAAAAAGAAAAAAGTGGATGGACCACAAGTCTAAGAATAGAGAAAGAAAAAATCCCCGCCCTGAAGGCGGGGATTTTTTCAGCTTGTTGTGATAGGATAGCTGCAGCTTTCTGGTGATAACGGGCATTTTTGATTATTATTATAGTGTTCGGGGTATATCAATAAAGACAAAAAGAAAGGAGTGGGAATGTGAAAGGGCAAACTTACATTATCCTTGCACTTATATTCGCTTTACTCATTGCGATCTTCGCCGTGATCAACGTGGATGCCGTGCAGGTCAATTATTTATTCGGCACCGGAGAAGCGCCATTGATTCTTGTTATTCTGATATCTGTACTGCTGGGTGGACTGGCAACAGCTTCTGTAGGAGCCATTCGCTATTACAGGCTCAAACGGGAAAACAAGTCGCTGCGCGCTCAACTGGATGCGCCTGCTGATGTCCATACTCATACAGATGAACCTGTCCATGATCCTGCTGTAAATGATGAGCAGGAGGAAAACTCCAAACTCACATAATCCGGTTTGCTACCCCTGGTCCGCTCTAGTATAATAGACGGGTCAGGGGTGAACTTATGATACAAAGTAAGATGAAATGGAATTTTACATATAGAGAAGCCGCGGCAACCATTGAAGATGTACAGGGGATTACCCCCCTTACACAACAGCTGCTGGAGAAGCGCGGAATCGTCTCACCGGAAGATGTGCGGACATTTTTGAACCCATCTGTCACACAACTTCACGACCCTTTCCTCATGGATGGGATGGAGAAGGCGGTCAACCGTGTAAAAGAAGCGGTTGAAAAAGGGGAGCCGATTCTTGTTTTCGGAGATTATGATGCAGACGGTGTCACGTCGACAACTCTTATGGTAGAAGCAATCCGCAAAACGGGTGCTGACTGTGATTTCTACATTCCCAACCGTTTTACGGAAGGATATGGTCCGAATAAAGAAGCCTTCCAGTTCGCGAGTGATTCCGGCTTCAAGGTAATCATTACGGTTGACACCGGCATTGCCGCTATCGAAGAGGCCGCCTTTGCAAAAGAGCTCGGCATTGACTTGATCATTACCGATCACCACGAAGTGCAGGAACGCCTGCCCGACGCCTACAGCATCATTCACCCGAAAACTTCGGCGGACTATCCGTTTCAGGAGCTGGCAGGTGTCGGCGTCGCATTTAAATTTGCCGAAGCGCTCCTGGGGCATTTTCCGACGGAATTCCTTGATTTGGTGGTCATAGGTACGATCGCCGATCTCGTCCCTCTGAAAGGGGAAAATCGTGTTCTGGCCTCCGCCGGTCTAGAAGCGATTTCCCGTTCTACTCGTCCAGGTATTCAGGCACTTAGACAGGTTTGTGGAATCGAGGGGGATATGGAGGAAGAAACCATTGGTTTTACGATTGGGCCGCGTTTGAATGCGGTCGGTCGACTTCAAGATGCGACACCGGCCGTGGACTTATTGATATCAGACAGTCTGGATGAGGCGCAGGAGATCGCCGCTTTTATCAACCAGTTGAATATAGAACGGCAGAAAATCGTCGCCTCCATCGCGAAAGAAGCGGAAGCGATGGTCAAGAATGAAAAAGGTGAAGCAGACAAGGTTATTGTCGTCGCCAAGGAAGGCTGGAACCCCGGAGTCCTGGGAATTGTAGCATCGAAACTCGTGCGTCAATTTGACCGTCCTGCCATCGTTCTTGCCATTGATCCGGAAAAGCAGCAAGCGAAAGGTTCGGCAAGAAGCATCGCTGCTTTTGATTTATTTACGAACTGCATGGAAGTCAGGGATCGATTTATTCACTTCGGTGGACATGCGCAGGCAGCGGGTATGACTCTTGAAACAGGAGAAGTGAATAACCTGCGGGAAGACCTGATCCAAAAGGCAGAAGAAAAGCTGACCGAAGAAGACTACCACCAGGTACTTGATATTGAATCTACGGTGGAAATCGAAGAAATCTCATTAAAGCAGATTGAAGAAGTGAACAGGCTGCGTCCTTTTGGTATGGGCAACCCGAAGCCGCTGTTTCACCTGAAGCATACGCCGAAGGAAATACGTTTGATTGGAAGCAAGAAAAATCATCTGAAGTTCCAGTTTCTACAAAATAAAGCCAAGGTGGACGGGATCGCTTTTCATATGGGGGATTTGTATCCGCAGATTGCTCCACATACCCCGTTGGACATCGTTGGTGAGCTCGGGATAAATGAATGGAACGGTCGGAAAAATGTGCAGGTCATGGTCAAGGATCTGGCTGTAAAGGAGCAGCAGCTTTTTGACCTGCGCGGCTCGAAACATTTGGAAAAGAGCATCGATATACCGGAAGGGGAAACATATGCGGCTATCCGTTTTCTAGAGAAGACGAAGGCCCCGTTTGACATACCTGTATACGGTTCAAACGATCTTACCGAAGAGCTTCATCTGGACGGGCTCCTGCTCCTCGATCTTCCTTCTGAAATCGATCAGTTGAAAAAGGTTTTAGAAATAGTGGATGCGCGTAAAGTGTATGTCTGTTATCAGCTTGAAGATGGCGCTTTTCTTAAGAGATGGCCGACGAGGGATCATTTCAAATGGTTTTATGGTATGCTTTTAAAACGCGGGCGTTTTGATCTTCGTAAAGAAACGGAATTGCTTGCCAACCGTAAAGGCTGGGACCGTTCCATGGTGGAATTTATTTCAGAGGTGTTTTTTGAACTGGACTTTGTTAGAATAGAGAATGGGATTATTACGGTTGAATCACAACCTTCACAGAAGGACTTGAAAGAGTCACAGTTCTATCGCAGACGCGAAGAACAACTTCAGATGGAACAAACGCTCTACTATTCCACTTATCATGAGTTGAAAGATTGGTTTGACCAATATATGAACCAAGGGTCTAAGCACGTCAAGGAGGAAGTATTTAATGGATTTTAAAGAACATATCGCAATCGTACAGGACTGGCCGAAAGAGGGAGTGCAGTTTAAGGACATCACCCCACTTATGGATAATGGTCCTGCATTCAAACAAGCGGTTGACGAAATCGTGGAATATGCCAAAGACAAGGACATCGACATCGTCGTAGGACCGGAAGCACGCGGGTTTATCGTAGGCTGTCCTGTGTCTTATGCACTCGAAATCGGTTTTGCACCGGTACGTAAAGAAGGAAAACTGCCTCGTGAAACAATCAAAGTCGATTACGGCCTCGAGTATGGTAAGGACGTATTGACTATTCATAAAGATGCGATCAAACCGGGTCAGCGTGTCTTGATTATCGATGACCTTCTTGCTACAGGAGGAACAATCGAAGCAACGATTAACCTTGTTGAGCAGCTCGGTGGAGAAGTTGCGGGATGTGCGTTCTTAATTGAACTTACTTACCTGAACGGCCGCAGCAAGCTGAAAGGCCATGATGTCTGTACGCTAATGCAATACTAATAAAAAGAAAGAGTGCCCTTGTTGGGGCGCTCTTTGTTTTACAATTAAGTAAGCTTTTCCTTTACAAAAGCCGCGCTTTTTTTGATAATGATACCAAATAGAAAATAAAGAAAGTTTTAAAGAAACTAGGGTGATGGAATGGCCAAAGATACAGTTCTAACTGCAGAAGAAGTCATAGAGCAAGCAAGTCAGTATTTGAATGAGTCAGATCTGGCATTTATTCGTCGTGCGTACGAATTCGCCGAGAAAGCCCACAGCAATCAATTCAGGAAATCCGGAGAACCTTATATTATCCACCCGATTCAGGTAGCAGGGATATTAGTTAATCTGGAAATGGATCCGGAAACTGTTGCTGGTGGGTTTCTTCACGACGTGGTGGAGGATACGGATATTACCTTGGAAGAAATCGGCGATGCATTTAACACTGAAGTGGCTATGCTGGTGGACGGAGTCACAAAGCTTGGTAAAATCAAATATAAGTCCAAGGAAGCGCAGCAGGCAGAGAATCACAGGAAGATGTTCGTTGCGATGGCGAAGGACATCCGTGTTATTCTGATCAAACTAGCCGACCGCCTTCATAATATGCGGACATTGAAGCATCTCCCTGCGGAGAAGCAGCGCAGGATCTCGAATGAGACATTGGAGATTTTTGCACCGCTTGCGCATCGTTTAGGAATTTCTACAATTAAGTGGGAGCTGGAAGACACGGCCCTCCGTTATTTGAACCCGCAGCAGTATTATCGAATCGTTCACTTGATGAAGCAAAAGCGTAATGAACGCGAACATTATATTGAGGAAGTAATTAACGAAATACAGACGCAGTTGGATGATGTGAACATCCAAGCGGATTTAAACGGAAGACCGAAGCATTTGTACAGCATCTATAGGAAAATGGTTCTGCAGAATAAGCAGTTCAACGAAATCTATGACTTGTTAGCCGTTAGAATTACCGTAGAAAGCATTAAGGATTGCTATGCCGTCTTAGGTATCATCCATACGTGTTGGAAACCGATGCCGGGAAGGTTCAAAGATTATATCGCTATGCCTAAACCGAACTTGTACCAGTCTCTGCATACGACGGTAATTGGTCCAAAAGGTGATCCTTTGGAAGTGCAGATCCGCACACATGACATGCATGAGATAGCCGAATACGGAATTGCGGCTCACTGGGCATACAAAGAAGGCAAACAAAGTGCGGCAGAACAGTCATTTGAAGAGAAGTTGACTTGGTTCCGTGAGATTCTGGAATGGCAGAATGAAACGCATGATGCAGAAGAATTTATGGAATCTCTGAAAGTCGATCTATTTTCGGATATGGTTTATGTGTTCACACCGAAGGGAGATGTTATTGAACTCCCGTCGGGTTCTGTACCTGTTGATTTTGCCTATCGCATCCACACGGAAGTCGGCAATCAGACAATAGGGGCGAAGGTTAACGGTAAAATGGAGCCGCTTGACTATGAATTGAAAACAGGAGATATTGTCGATGTCATGACATCCAAGCATGCCTACGGCCCGTCTAAAGACTGGATTAAGCTAGCACAGACCTCCCAAGCTAAAAATAAGATTAAACAATTCTTCAAGAAACAGCAGAAGGATGAAAATATAGCGAAAGGGAAAGAGCTTGTCGATAAAGAAATCCGTAATTTCGGTATCCAGCCAAAAGACGTCTACACACAGGAGAACCTGATGCGTGTCTCTGAGAAGTTTAACTTTGCAAACGAGGAAGACATGTTCGCCGCTGTCGGTTATCAGGGAATCACAGCAGCTCAAATAGCGACACGCCTGACGGAGAAAATCAGAAAACGTCAGCAGAAGGAACAGGACCTGGAACAGACCCTTGCGGACGTTAGTACCACGGAGATTAAAACACCACCGAAAGTCGGAAAGCGTGATTCAGGCGTACGTGTGGAAGGTGTGGACAACCTCCTTGTTCGATTATCCAAGTGCTGTAACCCGGTACCCGGTGATGAAATTATCGGATATATAACGAAAGGCCGTGGTGTATCTGTGCACCGGACGGATTGTCCGAATGTGCAGACGGAAGAAGCACAGCCTAGGCTGCTTCCTGTCAAATGGGAAATGTCGGTTACCGATTCGAAACAGTATCACGTTGACCTTGAAATTTGGGGCTATGATCGCAGAGGGCTTCTAAATGAAGTGCTTCAGGCTGTCAACGAAACGAAAACGAACATAACAGCCGTTTCCGGGAAATCGGACCGCAACAAGATGGCTACGATCCATATCACCATCTTGATACAAAATACGAATCACTTAAGAAAAATTGTTGAACGGATTAAGCAGATACAGGAAGTATATACAGTGCGTCGTGTTATGCAGTAAAAGAAGATGAGGTGAATGGAGTGCGGGCAGTTATACAACGTACCTCCGGAGCTTCTGTGGAAGTGGCTGGAGAGACGATCGGACAAGTAGGACAGGGAATTGTCGTCCTCTTGGGCGTTACTCAGGAGGATACAGAGGAAGATGCCAGGTATTTGGCGAAGAAAATTCCTTATCTCCGGATTTTCGAAGATGAGAATGGGAAGATGAATCATTCATTA